>JANXTF010000132.1 GCA_025352565.1 Rhodospirillales bacterium
GTGGAGCCTGGAACAGCATCTGAATTATGGCTTCCGGGCACGACGGCCCGACTATCCGGGGGCGCTGATCAACGACCGGGCGTTCAACGGCACGCCCGAGCTGGCGGTTGGCGCCACGCCCTGGCTCGAACTCGGCGCCTATGCCCCTTTCGCCATCCGGCAGGACCGACTGTTCCTGGGTGGCGGCAAGCTGCGTGCCTTGCTGACGATACCGGGCGCCGCCGAGCGAGGCTGGCTGGTGGGCCTGAACACCGAACTTTCGTGGCAGTCGCCACGCTTTTCCCGCAGCCGCTGGAATCTGGAGCTACGGCCCATCATCGGCACGCGGCGTGGCCGATGGGAGGTGATCGTCAACCCCATCGTGGATCTGGGGTTGGGCGGACGGCAGGGCAACAGCTTCGTGCCCGCGACGCGGGTGGCCTATGAGGTCCGGCCGGGGTGGCAGCTGGGCGTTGAGACCTATTCCGATCTCGGACCGCTTGGTGGCTTCGTGCGGGCGCGGCGCCAGGCGCACCAGGTCTTCGCCGTGACCGACTTCCAGTTCCGGGGCCTGGACATCAATCTGGGCGTGGGCCGCGGCCTGACGGCGGTCTCTGATCGTTGGGTGGGCAAGATCATTTTCGGGCGCGCATTCTAGACGGGGTCACGGCTTGGCGGCCCTGCGGATTTCGATGACGATGTCCGCGGATTTCAGGAGAGCCGACATGCCGCGTCACGCCGTCCTCATCGCCCTGGCAGTCGGCCTTGGGCTGGCGCACCCCGCGCTGGCCCAGACCCAGCCACGCAACCAGGTCACCATCATGCGCGAGATCGATGCCGACCGGTATGATCCGCACCGCTCGACCGCGCTTGGCGCCGGCGAGGTGTTGACCATGATGTCCGACACGCTGGTCAGCATGGATTACGACATGCGCACCATCCGTCCGGGCCTCGCTGAACGATGGGAGGTCTCGCCCGATGGCCGCACCTACACCTTCCATCTGCGGAGCGACGTCACCTTCTGCGACGGCAAGCCGTTCACCGCGGCCGACATGGCCTATTCCATCAACCGCTGGATTGGCCGCACGACGCCGCGCGTCACTTCGCCCGTCGCCTGGCGCGCCGGTGATGTGAAGGAAGTGCGCGCCGAAGGTCCGCACACGCTGATCTACGAACTGAATACCCCGTATTCTGAGCTGCTCTCCCAGCTCACCATGTATTTCGGTTCGGTCGTCGATCAGGCGACGGTGGAGCGGCTGGGCGACAATTTCGGTGTGCAGGGCTTCAACGGCACCGGCCCCTTTTGCTGGGGCAGCTGGACGCCGCGGAACGAGATGGTGCTGACCCGCCACCCGACCTATCGCTGGGGCCCGCCGGTGCTGCAGAACCCAGGCCCCGCGCATGTCGAGCGCATCGTGTGGCGGGTGATCCCGGAAGCCGCGTCGCGCGTCGCCGCCATTCAGGCGGGCCAGGCGGATGTCACGCAATACATTCCGGAAGCGTTCTGGGACACGATGCGGCGAGTGCCGACGCTGACGGTATCGAACCAGCCGAACTACTTCTGGGATTTCTTCTTCGGCTGGAAGATCGACCGGCCGGTGGCGAACGACCCCGCCATCCGCCGCGCCACGCATCAGGCGGTGGACCGCGCCGGGCTGGTGCGCGCGGTGTGGTCGGGCCATGCCGAGGTCGCCCGCAACATCGTCAACCCGCGCGCGCTGGATTACGACGCGCAATCCGACGCGATGGTACCGGCGTATGACCCCGCGGCGGCGCGCCGCACTCTGGATGAGGCCGGCTGGGTGCCGGGGCCGGACGGTGTCCGCGTCCGCAACGGCGTGCGTGCCAGCTTCCTGACCTACGGCATCAACACCCTGTCCAACCAGCGCAGTGCCGAGATCATGCAGCAGGGGCTGCGCCAGGTCGGCATCGAGATGCGCATCCAGTTCTACGACGCGACGGTGGCCTGGGGGCGGCTGGCGACGCAGGAGTTCGACGCCTTCTTCCTGAGCTACCCCTACGTCTCGGCCGGGGATGCGCTGAGCCTGTACTGGAACAGCGCGACACGGCCGACGCCGAACCGGATGAACTGGAACGACCCGCAGACCGACGCCTGGTTGGCCGAGGCGCGCAGCGCGACCGACCCGGCGCGGCGGGCCGAGGTGCTGGCGCTGCTGCAACGCCGGCTGGCGGAGGAGGCGCCGTGGCTGACGCTGGCGCGGTCCCAGCTGAACGTGTTCAGCACGCGGCGGGTGGAGGGCGCGCGGGCGCATGGGCTGTACGGCATCGGGCTGTATCGCGGGCTGGATCTGAGGGTGCGCTGATGACGACCACCCTGATCCGCGACGCCGACCTCGTTGTCGCCTGGGATGCCTCCGAGAAGCGCCACGCCTACATGCCGGGCGGCAGCGTCGCCTTCCGCGACGGCGCGCTCACCTTCGTCGGCCGCGGCTATGACGGCCCGGCCGACACGATCATCTCCGGCAAGGGCATGCTGGTGATGCCCGGCCTGGTGAACATCCACTCCCACCCGACCTCCGAGCCGATGAACAAGGGCCTGATCGACGAGATCGGCTCCCCCGGCCTCTACAATTCCTCGCTTTACGAATACATGCCGATCTTCCGCAGTGATTCAGCGGCCATCCCCGACTGCGTGCGCGTGGCGCTGTCCGAACTGCTGCTGTCAGGCGTCACCACCTTGGCCGACCTGTCCATCGCCCATCCCGGCTGGCTCGACCTCCTTGCCGAGGCAGGGATGCGGGTCTGCATCGCGCCCATGTTCCGCTCTGCCCGCTGGTTCACCAAGAATGGCCACGTCGTCGAATATGAGTGGGACGAGAAGGCCGGCGAGAAGGCCATGGAAGAGGCATTCACCCTCATTCAGCGCGCCGAACAACACCCGTCGGGCCGCCTCTTCGGCATGGCCTGCCCGGCGCAGATCGACACCTGCGCGCCGGGGCTGCTGCGGGATTCGCGGGCCGAGGCGCGCGCGCGCGGCCTCTCCTGGCAAATCCACGCCGCGCAATCCGTGGTCGAGTTCCACGAGATCACCCGCCGGCACGGCTTCACCCCCATCCAGTGGCTGCACGAGATGGGGCTGCTCGACGAACGCGCCGTTATCGGCCACGGCATCTTCCTCGACGACCATCCCTCGACGCCCTGGCACACTAAGAACGACCTGGCGATCCTGGCCGATACCGGCACCACGGTGGCGCACTGCCCCACTGTCTTCGCCCGCCGCGGCATCACCATGAAGGATTTTGGCCGCTACAAGCGCGGCGGTGTGAACCTGGGCGTCGGCACCGACACCTATCCGCACAACATGCTCGATGAGATGCGCCTGGTGGCGTATCTGGCGCGCACCCAGGCGGGCGACCCGCGCACGATGAGCACGACGGATGTGTTCGACGCCGCCACCATCGGCGGCGCGCGGGCGCTGGGCCGCGACGACATCGGCCGCCTGGCGCCTGGCTGCCGCGCCGATTTCGTGGTGGTGGACGCCACCCACCCGCGTATGCAGCCCAACCACGATCCGGTGCGCAGCCTGATCTACGCCGCCGGCGACCGGGCGGTGAAGGATGTGTACATCGAGGGCGAAAAAGTCGTGGGCGACGGCGAGGTACTGACGATGGATTTCCGCGGGGCGGCGGCCAACCTGGCCGAGGCGCAGAAACGCATCGTCGGCCGCGCCACGGAGCAGGATTGGGCGCACCGGCCGGTGGACAAGATTGCGCCGCCTACCTTCAAGTGGCTGTAGCCAGGGGAATGAATTCCCCCGGACCCCCTTCTTTTCTTTCTGCGGGAAAGCAGCCGGATTGCTTTTGACGGTCGAACACCTGGCGGTTTCGTTTGGCCGGACGCGGGTTGTGGACGGCGTGTCCATATCGATCGAAGCCGGCCGCACGCTGGGTATCGTGGGCGAATCAGGTTGCGGCAAATCGGTGTTGTCGCTCTCCATCATGCGACTGCTGGCGCAACCCGGCCGCGTCACCGAGGGCCGCATCGGCTTCGATGGCCAGGACCTGCTCGCTCTCCCCGCCCGCGCCATGCGCGCGCTGCGCGGCCGCGAGATCGCGATGATCTTCCAGGAGCCGATGACCTCGCTCAACCCCGTGCACACCGTGGGCTTCCAGATCATCGAGGCGCTGCGCGCGCACGGCGCGGCGACCGATGCGCGGGCCACCGCCATCGCAGCCCTTGGCCGCGTGCGCATTCCCGATGCCGCGGCTGCCATGGACAAGTTTCCGCACCAGCTCTCCGGCGGCATGCGGCAGCGGGTGATGATCGCCATGGCCATCGCCTGCAAACCCAAACTCCTGATCGCCGACGAGCCCACCACCGCGCTCGACGTCACCGTGCAGGCGCAGATCCTGGCGCTGCTGCGCGAGCTCCAGGCCGAAACCGGGATGGGCCTCATCCTCATCACCCACGACCTCGGTGTGATCGCCGAAATGGCCGATGAGGTGGCCGTCATGTACGCCGGAAAGATCGTCGAGCGGGCGCCCGCGAAAAATCTGTTCGACGACCCGCAGCACCCCTACACGCTGGGCCTGCTCGGCTCGATCCCGCGGCTCGACCTGGACCGGGAGCGGTTGACGGCCATCGAGGGCACCGTGCCGCCGCCGCACGCCTGGCCACCGGGCTGCCGCTTCACGCCGCGCTGCCCCTTTGCGGTGACGGCCTGCGAGGTGGCGCCGCCGCCGCTGCGGGAAGTGTCGAGTGGGGTGCTTGGCGTGGGCGCGCCCGGCCACCAGGCCGCCTGCATCCGGGCGCCGCTGTGATCCCCGCGCAATCGCCGCGCGATTGTCGCACACTTTCTCCCGCGCAATCGCCGCGCGATTGTCGCGCACTTTTCCCCGCGCAGTCGCCGCGCGATTGTCGCGCCGCGGCTGGGCACGGCGGATGATCCTGCAGGCCGAAAACCTCACCAAGCATTACGGCCCGGTCCGCGCCGTCGACGGCGTGTCGCTGCACATCGCGCGCGGCGAGACCCTCGCCCTGGTCGGCGAATCCGGCTGCGGCAAGTCCACCACCGCGCGTCTCGTCCTGCGGCTGATCGAACCCACCGGCGGCACCATCCGCTTCGACGGCGAGGACATCACCCGCCTGCCGCCGGGCCGCCTCAAGCCCTTCCGCCGCCGCACCGGCGTGGTCTTCCAGGACCCCTATGCCAGCCTCAACCCGCGCCTGCGGGTGGGCGACACCATCCTCGAACCGATGCAAGTGCACGGGTTGGGCAGCGCCGCCGAACAGCGCGCCCGAATGCGGGAACTGCTGGGCCTGGTCGGCCTGGCACCCTTCCATGCCGAGCGCTACCCGCATGAATTCTCCGGCGGCCAGCGCCAGCGCATCGGCATCGCCCGCGCGCTGGCGGCGGGGCCTGAACTGCTGGTCTGCGATGAACCCGTCTCGGCGCTCGACGTCACCATCCAGGCGCAGGTGATCAACCTGCTGCGTGACCTGCAACGCCGGCTTGGGCTCGCCACCCTGTTCATCGCCCATGACCTGGGCGTGGTGAAGCACCTGGCCGATCGGGTGGCGGTCATGTACCTCGGCCGCATCGTCGAACTGGCCGACAAGCGCAGCCTCTTCGCCAACCCGCGCCACCCCTACACCCGCGCCCTGCTGGCGGCGATTCCACACCCCGACCCGGCGCGGCGCGGCATGCTGCGGCCGCTGGGCGGTGATCTGCCCAGCGCGGCCAACCCGCCGCCGGGCTGCCGCTTCCACACCCGTTGCCCGCATGCCACCGAAATCTGCCGGCGCAACGACCCACCGCTGCTGGATGGCATCGCCTGCCATCACCACCGAGAATTACCGGCCATGGACATGGCCTATGCCGGAGCCTTGAGCGAGACTGCGACCCGAAGGCTGGCCCGCTACGCAGACGCTGCTTCGGCGCGAAGCATCGGGGCCGCCGCGGAGAGAGACGCATGACCCACACCGTATTCGCCCCCCGCAGCATCCTGGTGGGTGGCGGCACCGTCGCCCGGCTGGCGGAGGTACTGGCCAGCCACGGCCTGTCCCGCCCGCTGGTGGTGACCGATCCCTGGATGGTCAGCTCCGGCACCATCGAAAAGTGTCTGGCCCCGATGCGCGCCGCCGGCATTGCGGCCGCGGTGTTCGCGGACACCGTGCCCGACCCGACCGACATCGTCGTCGCGGCCGGCGTGGCCGCCTTCGCCGCCGGCGATTATGACTGTCTGATCGGCTTCGGCGGCGGCAGCCCGATGGACACCGCCAAGGCCATTGCGATTTTGGCCGCGACCGACGGCCATATCCGCGGCCAGAAGGCACCGCATGCGGCGGACCGCGCGGCGGCGCCCATCATCTGCATCCCCACCACCGCCGGCACCGGCAGCGAGGCCACCCGCTTCACCATCGTCACCGACACGGCCAATGATGAGAAGATGCTCATCGCCGGCCTGGGCGCCCTGCCGCTGGCCGCCATCGTGGACTACGAACTGACGCTGACCGTGCCGCCGCGCACCACGGCCGACACCGGCATCGACAGCTTCACCCACGCGCTGGAGGCCTATGTCAGCAAGCGGGCCAACCCCGTATCCGACATGTTTGCGGAGCGGGCCATGCGGCTGATCGGCCCCAATCTGCGCGCCGTCTATCACGAGCCGGACAACCTGGCCGCGCGCGAGGCGATGATGCTGGGCGCCACCCTGGCTGGCCTCGCCTTCAGCAACTCGTCGGTGGCGCTGGTGCATGGCATGAGCCGGCCGATCGGCGCGCATTTCCACGTCCCGCATGGCCTGTCCAACGCCATGCTGCTGCCGGCCGTG
>JANXTF010000115.1 GCA_025352565.1 Rhodospirillales bacterium
GTGGGTCTACATGGGACCGGCAGCCGAGATGCCGGCGTTCGAGCCCCCTGCCTGGGCGCCGACGCCGGACGCCAAGGTGTCCGTCGTGCGGATCGAACTGCCGTGCAACTGGGCGCAGGTGATGGAGGGGCAGATCGACTCCGCCCACAGTTCCAGCCTGCACTCGTCGGACATGAAGCCCGCGCGCACCAACACGGCGGAAGCATCGGGCGCCACCTGGACCCGGCCGTCCACCGACAGGAACCCGCGCATCCAGGTGCAGGTAACGAATTACGGCATGCGCTACGCCGCCATCCGTCGCCCGATCATGAACGCGAAAGACAACGACTACGTCCGCATCACCACCTTCGTCGCGCCGTTCACGGCGTTGATCCCGCCGAACAGCTCGTACAACATCGCCAGCGTCATCGTGCCGCGCGACGACACCAGCTGCTATTTCCACTTCATCGCCTGGGGCTACGCCGATACGATGATCTCCCAGGACGCGTGGCGGAAATTCTGCGTTGTGGAGCCCGGCATCCACGTGAACAGCGACTTCCAGCCGATCCTGCGCAACGCGGCCAACAACTACCTGCAGGACCGCGCCAAGATGAAGGAAGGCGACTTCACCGGCCTGCCCGGCATACCCAATCAGGACATCGCGATGTGGGAGTCGATGGGCCGCATCGCCGACCGCTCCTCCGAGCGTCTCGGCGCCAGCGATATCGCGGTGATCCAGTTCCGCCGCGTGATGCTGGACGCGCTGACGCGGTTCGAGCAGGGGGCAGGGACGATCGGCCAAGTGGTGCCGCATCTGCCGCAGGCGAAGCTCCGGTCCTACCAGGGCATCGTGCCCAAGATGGCGAATTGGCGGATGCTGGGTGCCGAGGTTGAGGAGGTCGTGTATCTTCAAGGCATGGAAGAGGACGAAACCGATCGCGGGATGGCGAAAGCCGCAGCGGACTGAAGGCGCAGCGACTGGGTTGTTGATCGGCGTCTAAGGTGCGCCGTAGAATAAGACCGAACGGGACGGACCAACCTTATGGTTGAACCGCCAACTGATAACCTGTGCGCTGCAACATTGCCGCCCGGTCGCAGGTCGTTGCTGCGGGCAGGCCTCGGCACGGGCATCGCAGCCGTCGCGGCATCGCATCGCGCACGTGCCGCCGATCCGTCGCCGCCAGCGGATCCCGACTGGTCGCTGTCGCTGGGTCCGGGGATCGGGGACCGGGTTTACGGGACGCCTTCGCGTTTCGAGAAGGATGTCATCCGCCGTAACGTACCATGGCTGACCGCGAACGCGGAATCGTCGATCAGCTTCACGCCGCTCCAGCATCAGCAAGGCATCATCACGCCGAGCGGCGTCTTCTTCGAACGCTACCATGCGGGCCGCCCAGCCGTTGACCCGGTCCAGCACCGTCTGATGGTCCACGGGATGGTTGAGCGCCCGCTGATGTTCACGATGGAGGACATCAAGCGTTTTCCCAGCGAGTCGCGGATCCACTTCATCGAGTGCCCGGCCAACGGCGGCATGGAGTGGCGCGCGCCGCAGCTGAACTCTCTCCAGTACACGCACGGCATGATCGGCTGCGCGGAATGGACCGGGGTGAAGCTCTCGACGATTTTCGCCGAGACCGGCATCAAGCCCGGCGGGAAATGGGTTCTCGCGGAGGGCGCCGATGGTGCGCACATGGCCCGCTCGATTCCGCTCGAGAAGATGCTGGACGACGTGCTCCTCGTTTACGCGCAGAACGGCGAGGCTCTGCGGCCCGAACAGGGTTACCCGGTGCGGCTCGTGGTCCCGGGATGGCAGGGCAACGTGAACATCAAGTGGCTCCGCAGGCTCCAGATCGGCGACGCCCCCTGGTACACGCGGGAGGAAACCTCGAAATACACCGAGCTGATGCCTGACGGCAAAGCCCGGGGCTTTACCTGGCCGATCTATGCGAAATCGGTGATCACCTTCCCCTGCCCCGAGATGCCCGCGAGAGACCCTGGGATCTATGAAATTCGGGGCCTGGCCTGGTCAGGTCTCGGCCAGATCAAGCAGGTCGATGTCAGCCTGGACGGCGGCATCAACTGGACCACGGCGCGGCTGCACGGTCCGGTGCTGCCCAAGGCGCTGACGAAATTCACCATGGAATGGCGCTGGGACGGCAGTCCGGCACTTCTCCAGTCGCGCGCGATGGACGAAACGGGTTTCGTGCAGCCGACGCTCACCGAGCTACGGGCGGTGCGCGGCACCAACGCGGTCTACAACAACAATTCGATCCAGACGTGGCAGGTCAAGCCGGACGGGAGCGTGTTCAATGTCCAGCTGGCGTAGCCTCACTGTCATCGGCGCCGCGGCCGTCGGCGTTCCGATGTATGCCGCTCTGGCGGCCGAACCGCCGCGCCTCGGCCTCGGGACGCCGCCGACCGCCGCACAGATCGAAGGATGGGCGATCGCCGTGCGTCCGGACGGCCAGGGCCTGCCTGCGGGCAGTGGATCGGTGAAGGACGGCGACGATCTCTACGCGAATATCTGCGCGTCCTGTCACGGCACGTTCGGCGAAGGTGTCGGGCGGTACCCGCGGATCGCCGGGGAAGGTAAGCTGACGGGGGACCGCCCGGAGCAGACCGTTCAGACATACTGGCCGTTCGCCACGACGTTATTCGACTATATCAACCGCGCGATGCCATATCCCGCTCCGCACGTTCTGCCGCCGGATCAGGTCTATGCGGTGACCGCCTATGTTCTCAACCTGAACGGTCTTGTCGAAGACGATTTCGTCGCGGACCGCGAGTCGCTGCCAAAAGTGAAGATGCCGAACAGCGAAGGCTTCAACTGGACAGACCCGCGGCCGGACACGCATGATACCGCCTGCATGACGAACTGCCGCCCCGCGGCGGACGTGAAAATTGCCCAGACGGCGGAAGGCAAGACCCTGACACCTCGCACGACCGGGCCGCTGGACACGGCGATGCCGCAATGACCCGCATCCTGTGCCGGACAGCCATTGTCACGACGGCTTTTATCGCCGTGTTCGCCTCGATGTCTGTTCGCGTCGCCGCCCAGGGCAAAACGCCTTCTCCCGGAGAAGCGGTCGCATTCGACCGCAGCAAGGGCAACTGCCTTGCCTGCCATACGATGCGCGGCGGCGATGTGCCGAGCAATGTCGGGCCTGAACTGAATGACATGAAGGCACGCTTTCCAAACCGCGCCGACCTCGTGGCCATTCTGACCAACGAAGAGGCCCGGAACCCGCAGACGATAATGCCGCCGTTCGGCCGCAACCTCATCCTGGATGCGAACGAGATCGAACAGATCATCGACTTTCTCTACACGCTGTAGCCGCAAGGGACCGCATCCATGCAAACCCGATTTGACCAACGCAGTCTGGCCGACCACCCCACGCGCCGCGCCACGCTCCGCATCCTGGCCCTGCTCGCCGCCGCCGCGATGCCAGGAAAAGCGTTCGCCGACACAGCTCCCGGTTGGCCCGAGGAGGCGTTCAAACAGAAGTCAGAGGCCGATGCCGTCAAATTGCTCTACGGCAAGCCCTTCGAAGCATCCGACAAGATCACGCTCGAGGTTCCCGAGATCGCCGAGAACGGCGCGGTCGTTCCGGTGTCTGTCAGCTCCACGCTCGCGGGCGTCACGGCGATAAGCATCCTGGTGCCGGAAAACCCCTCGGCGCTGGCGGCGTCCTATAAATTAGCCGCCGGAACGCTGCCCTCGATCGGCTGCCGCCTGAAGATGGCGAAAACGAGCAACGTGATCGTCATCGTCGAGGCTGACGGCAAGCTCTACTCGGCTTCGAAAGAAGTGAAAGTCACGCTCGGCGGCTGCGGCGGCTGAAACTCGGATCAGGGAATTAAGCAATGGCATCGACTATTCGCGTGCGCGCACAGGCGAACGGCAAGACGACCGACGTCCAGGCACTGATCCAGCATCCGATGGACAGCGGCTTCGTCAAGGATGCAAACGGCGCGGTTATTCCGCCGCACCACATCGAGACCGTCAAATTCGAATTCGGCGGCAAAACTGTCCTTACGGCGGATTGGGGACCAGCCGTCTCGAAGGATCCCTACATCAAGTTCTCGTTCGACGGCGGAGCCAAAGGCGACCCGCTGACCGTGACCTGGATCGACAATCTCGGCAAGACCGATACGGTCACTGCGAAAATCGCATGACTGTTCGGCGGCCGCTTCCCGGAGCAGCAGCACTGATCCTGTCGGTTGCGATGCTCAGCGGCGCGGCGCCCGCGCCCAACAACGACGCGACCAATCCCGCTGCCGATCAAAAGGCGTTTCAGGAATCGTTCCGCGATAGATTTCCGAAAGTGCCGTTCAAGGATTTCGCCAACGGACCCTACGCAGTCAGTGCCCAGATGCGGA
>JANXTF010000138.1 GCA_025352565.1 Rhodospirillales bacterium
TGGGTAAGGCGCGCAGGATCGGGGTCGATCCCCGCGCAGGCGGGGGAGCCCTGCACAACGCCGGCAAGCGCATCCTCGTGGTGGGTCGATCCCCGCGCAGGCGGGGGAGCCTCTGCCAGCTAACCTATTGTATCGTCTTCACAGTGTCAAAGATCGCCTAGTCACGCCGCACCAACAGCGCCCCGTCCAGCTCGCGCAGCTCCCGCCGCGGCAGGCCCAGCAGCGCCAGGCCCAGACGGCCGGGCGCGGTGTCATCGCGCCAGGTCATCACGATCGAGCCGCCCGGCCAGCCGTCCCACCAGCCGGATACCACGGTCCAGACGCGCTCGCGCACGCCGCGCGTCAGATCGGGCGAGACGAACACGCCCGGAGCCACCTCCGGCATGATCGAGGCCAGGAAGCCGCGATACCGGTCGGCCACGTCGCGGACCACCACCACCGTCATCGGCACCGCCGCTACCCCTCCCGCCCCGAGGCCTCCGGCGCCGAAAGCTCGGGCACCGAAAGCTCTGGCGCCGAAAGCTCTGGCGCCGAAAGCTCTGGCGCTGGCGCCGCGAACATCGCCTTGATGCGGTCGATCAGCCCCGGGATCACCGCATCCCGCCGCAACCGTTCGGCCACCATGCGGCGTACCAGCCGCTCCAGGTTCTCGCCCGGCCGGCGCTCGGCCAGATGCACCGCGCGGAACGCGCAGGCGATCGTCACGGTGTCGCGGCACAGGTCGGCCACGTCGAGCACGAAGCTCTGGCCGCTGTCCTCATGGACGAAACCAAGCTGGGGGATGGTCGCCGTCGCCGCCACCGCGATCGCGGCGGCGGCTTCCGTGGCACTCGCGGCGTGGTTGAGCGCCTGGTTGGGCAGGTCCGACGCGCCGGGGTTCGCCCGGTCGTAATGCCGCCCCGCCCAGCGGATGCCGTTCTTATCGGCGGCGATCCGGTACGCCTCCTTCATCCGCGCGCCCTCGATGCCGCGCAGCACGGCGATGTCGCGGTGCGGCAGCACCTCGCCCAGCCGCCAGGCATACATCCGGCGCGCCACCGCGATCCGTGCCGCAGGGTCCGCCCAGGCCAGCGCCTGCGCGCGCGCCAGGGTGGAATGGTCGGCCAGCAGCGGCGACGCGGTATAGAAGCGCACGCCGCCCTCCCCGATCGCCGCCAGGCCGGTGCCGTGGCGCGCCAGCAGGCGCAGCGCGTCGTGGGTCACGGCACCGCCGGGGCCGAGCAGGATCAGCGAGATCGCCTGGTGCGGGATGCGCCAGTCGCCCGCCGGCACCGTGTCGCTGCCGGCGGCGACGAAGCGCAGGCACCCGTCCTCCACCGAAAGCTGGCCACGGTCGAGCCATAGCAGCCCATGCCGGTCGGCATGCGGCAGCCGAGCCGTTTCCAGCCCCAGGCGTCCCTTCAGCACCTCCGGCCCCCTCCCATGTCGGCCCTGGCTGTCAGCTCAACCGGCCTGTCAACTCGGCCGCAGCAGCAGCATGCCGAAGCCGAACGCCCGGTGGCGGCCGATGCCGCGGGCAAGCAGGGCCGCGAATCCAGCCGGATCGGCGACCTCGAGCGTTCCGCTGAAATCCGCCTCGGGGAACAGCGAATCCCGCAGCCGGCGCTCCGCGTCCCGGCGGCGGACGCGGCTCAGCCGAAAGCTCTCGAGCACCACGCGAATTGGCCGCGCGCCGCCCGCTTGCAGCCTGCGGGTCAGCCAGTCCGCATAGACCGTACCCCGGTCCGAGCCAGGCGGCGCCAACAGCAGCGCATCCTTCTCCACGATGCGGTCGCGGTCGCCGTCGCGGTCGGTGCGCTGGGTCGGGCGCGCCAGCACCGCGAAGCCGAGCCGCGTGCCGGCGGCGAACAGCGGCGGCATCGGCTTGCTGGCAAGGCCCTCCACCCCGAGCAACTCATGGACGTCCGGGGCCGCGAAGCTCGCGGCCTGCGACCGCAGCGCGGCCCCATCGGCGGCGGCGTAGCCCAGCAGCACCGCATGCCGCCGCAGGTCGAGCGCGAACGGCTTGGGGGCCAGCGTGGCGAAGGCCGCCGCCAGGGCCGCATGCAGGACGTAGCCGGTATCCGCCTCGCCCCGCGCCGGCAGCAGGTTCTGCCCGGTTGCCCAGCGCATCAGCCGGCCGAGGTCGGGCTCCATCTGGATCATGTGCAGGGTCACGCCGGGCCGGCCTCCCCGCCGGCTGCCATCCCCGTGGGTCCCGCCGGAGGCTGGCGAAAGACCCGCATCGGGCGTTGCCCGCCATGCACCCCCGACCGCCAGTCCCGCAGGTCCGCGACCAGGACCATCTCCGCGCCGGCAGAACCCTCCCCAAAGCCTTCCCCGGGCGACAGCAGCACGCGCGGCGCGGGTTCGGCGTCCTGGCAGGGCGGGATCGCGGCCAGCGCCGCCAGCAAGGTCTCGGCCATGACGGTCCCGGCCAGCACGGGGCGTGCCGGCAGGCAGGCCTTGCGCCCCAGGAACAGCGGCCGGGCCGGATGCTCCAGCGCCGCCGCCAGCGCCGCCACATCGGGGTCCTCGTTTTCGGGGTCGAGCCGCAGCGCCACCGCGACGCTGGCGTCGGTGTCGAACTGCCGGTAGCGGATATGCGGGGAATTGTAGGTGGCGGCGCCGCCGGCGCGCCGCTCGGGGACGCCCCGTGTGGTCCAGCCGATGTCGTCGGCTGCCAGCTGCGCCGTCTGGAACTCCTCCAGGCGCGGTCCCGCGCGGTCGCGGCGGGCGGCGAAGCGCAGCCGTGCCTGCAACCGGTCGTGCCGCGCCCGCTCCTCCCGCCGCCAGCCCAGCGCATTGGCCAGCAGGCCGGTCAGCAGCGAGGCGCCGGGAAAGTCGCTGACCGGCCCCCGCGCATCGACCATCTCCCGCCCGAATGACAGCAGCGGGGCCTCCAGCACCATCAGCAGGTAGGGCGCCATGTCAGGCCGCCAGCGCCGCGCCGGCCCAGTCGGCCAGAGCGTCGAGGTCCATCGCCGCGACATCCCCCAGCCCGCCCGGGGCCGTGCACAGGCCGGCCCGGCGCTCCCCGCCGCCATAGCAGCGGTCGAGGGCCGCGAGCTGCGTCGTGAGCCGCGCACAGGCCTCCACCAGCACGTCGCCCGCTTCCGGGACGGGGCGGCGGAACGCGCCGGCGAGCGAGCGGGGCTGGCGCTCCCCGGCCTCGATCAGCATGAGGTCGGCATAGGCGTATGGCGCCGTGGAACCCCGCTTGGCGCCGGGCGAGACGGTGGCGATGAGGTGGGTCAGGTTGCGCACCACGCCGGCGGCCAGCGCCGCGTCGCCGCCCAGATTGTCTCGCAGGCCCGGCCCGTCGATCACCACGTAGCCGTAGAACAGCCCGGAGGTCAGCTCGGTCTCGAACAGCCCGGCGCTGCCTGCCTCCCCCGCCTCGCGCGTGAGGTCGTCGACCACGGTGAAATAGTCGCTCTCGCTCTCCTCCGCATGCACGGTGAAGGCGTGCGCGACATGGATCGCCGCCTCGGTGTTGGCCGACGGGTCGGACGTCACCATGCGTCCGAACAGGGCGCTTTCCAGCCCGGCGGGCAGGGTGGCGCCGGCGGTGAGCGCCTTGAGGTTCGCCTTGCCGTCGCCACGCGCGAACCGCTCGGCCAGCAGCTTCTTGGCGGCCGCCGGGGTGCCGGTGGCGGCCGCTTCGGTCGCCAGCCGGGCGAGATACTCGAGTTCGACGCGGCCGAGCAGCAGCGCCTGCCGGCTGCTCTTCTCGTTGGCGCCCTTGGTTCCGTACAGGCTGGCGATCAGGCTGTCCCGAATCGCTTCCTCCATGTCCGGCGCCAGGGTCCCGAGATGCGGCATCACTCCCCGCTCGATCGCCTCGCGGCTGCGCTCGGCCATCGGCGCGCCCAGGGCGGACAGCGCCCATTCGTCCTCCGTCTTGCGCCAGTGCCGCTTGAGGCATTGCGAGGAGACGCGGATGCGGGACACCCCGCCATAGGGCAGCCGCTTGGCCAGCCCGGCATCGTCACGGTTGAGCAGCACGCCGGGATACGACGCGAGCGTGTGGATCTGGAGGAAGCGGCTCATGACGGTGCTCCTTGAGCAGGGGATGACGGGGGAGCCGGCGAAGGCGTAGGAGCGAGGGAATTCCTGGCGTCGCGTTCCGCGCGGTAATAATCGCGGGCGAGCGCCGTGCGGCTCGTCTCGGCGCGCTCCCCGCCTCCCCGCACGCCCAGCACGAACGCGGCGAGTGCGTCCGGATCGAGCCTTTCGCCGTGCGCGAGCAGGAAGCGCACCGCGCGCGGCACCAGCAGCGCCAGCTCGTCGCGCCGCGCCTCCAGCAGCCGGGTCATGCGCCCTTCCTTGTAGCCCGCCGTGAACAGCGGGCGGCCCAGGCCAAGCCCGAACCCGATCCGATCGGGTGCCGCCAGCGCCATGGCATGGATCAGCATGGTCCAGCTCAGCATCTCCTCGGTGCCGGCCGCATCATCGACCGAACGGGCCAGCAGCCTGTGCAGCGCCGGCTCCGGCGGGATGCCGGACGGGTCGATCCGCCGCAGCATCGCCAGTGGGCCGGTGCCCATGATCTCGGGGTTCAGCAGGGTCGCGATGGAACGCAGCCGCTGCCCAATCCTCGGCGCAGCCTCCGTTGGTGCGTCAGGCGGCATCCTTGGTCTCCCGCAGCAGATAGGGTTGCAGTTCCTGGTTGCGGCGCGCGAACCCGTGCAGCACCGCCTGCGAGGCCACGCGCGCGCGCAGCCGCCGCCGCGACGCCTTCGGGGCCGACTTGTCCGCGTCCGCCAGCACGGCCTCTGCACGGCGCAGCAGGTGGTGCACCCAGTCCCGCAGCACCGCCTCCCCGCTTTCGGGGTCGATTTCGCCGGCCTCGACCTCGCGCCCGAGCTCGGCGAAGAACTCGCGGTCGATGCCGTCGTCGAGCCTGTCCAGGAAACGCTGCGCCTTGCGGTTCGCATCTTTGTCCCGCTCGTCGATCTTGTCCGGACCGCCCTGGAACAAGGCCAGCAGCGCCTGCTTCAGCACCCGCCCCATCGCGCCGGCCAGCCGAACGCGGCGCGCCGCCGCCTCGGCCGCCGGGTCGGTCGCGGTCGTGGTCATGCGCTTGATGAACTGCGACACCGGCACGTGCCGCTCGTGGTATCCCTCGGTCTTGCCCTGGCCGCGCACGAGCGCGCGGGCGACCAGAACCAGACCCGCAGTGTCATCGCTTGCGTCGATCCGTTGCAGCGGGGCGGGAACGCCGTTCTCGGGCCAGATCAGCCCGACCATGCGGCGATAGGTGAAGCCGCCCGCCGGCATGGTGAGCACCTTGAGCCCGTCCTTGTCGGGGACGACCGGTGCCCAGGGGTCGCCGGTCAGGCCGCCGGGGGTCGTCTCGACACGCCCTGCCCGCGACCCGCCGACCCGCGCGGAGAGGTGCCCGCCGTCATCGACCAGCCGGACCCGGCGGCAGATCTCGACATAGAACTCGTCCAGCCGCTCGACGCGCAGCGACGTCGTGCCGTCCCACGGCTCCAGCCACAGCAGCGCCAACCCGTCGCGTGCCGCATAGTGCCTGCTGGACGCGGTCGTGCCGCGCAGCGCGAGCAGCCGCCGCGTGTCGCGCCGCCAATGCGCGCCCGGCCCTCCCGCCGGGGCGATGCCCAGCGCCGGCCGGCTCCCGAAGCCGCCGTTCATCCGGCTGATGCCGTAGTTCCCGGCGCCGAGAAACCCCTCCATCGTCTGCAGCGACACCAGCGCGAACAGCCAGTCGTCCGGCGCCGCATCGCTCATCACCGCGCGCTTGAGGTCGTGGTTGCGCGAGGTGACCAGCATGTCGAGCGCGTCCGGCGTATCGACCTGGTTTCTGAGCGCGCCGATCCCGTCCGGAACCGGCGGCTGCAACAGCGCCGGCCGGTCCGGCGGCGTCACCAGGCACCACGGCGCGTCATCGGGGTGGCCGGGCGCCAGCCCGCGCAACGCCTCGCGCCACTCTGCCTCCTCCGTCCAGGGCTCCCCGGCACCTGCCCGCACCATCGACAGGCACGCGATCTGGCACAGGAAGGCGTGCCACGCATGCCGCTGATGGGTCCGCAGCGCGGAGAAGGTCATGATCCCGTCCTGCGCGAGGAGCGCCAGCACGCCCGGCAACGTGGCGCGCGTCTCCCGCCCACCTCGATCGACACAGCGCACCACGGCTTCGGTCAGCAGGTTCATCGCTGGACATCCTTGGGTCCCCGCGCAGGCGGGGGATCGCTCGTTCACGCAAGTCGAGCAGGGCGGATCTCCGATCGCCGGAGGACGTGCCGTTCATGTCGGCTCTAGCATTCGATACCACACCAACTCTACTTTGGGTGCTGTTGCTTCGCATTCTCTGCCGCCCAGACAGGACGACGGCGCCGAAGCGAACAGGCCGGTCTCTTGGGAGGCCTTCGACGTGTCGAGCCATTTTAAAGCGCTGTCGACCGTCCACCGGCTTGGAACCCGGCGTCGTTCGGAACGGGACGCGTCCAAATTGCGAAAGGGCGACAGCATGACATCAACCTTCCATCTGACGGATGTCACGTCAAGGTGTCTTCCAGTCAAGTTTAACAGTTACGGACTTTTGGTAAGACTCACCAGAGCTGGCTTCATGGAAGCGTCAATGGGCGCGACCAGACTCCACACTGCTACTGCTTGCCGATCGCCGGCCGGGAGGGACGCAGCACGATGCCCTGTTCCTCCACGGCCACCCGCGCTTCCGGATACACCGCCAGGGCCAGTTCCAGCCCGGCCAGGAAGCCCACCCGGAAGTCTCTCATCCGCCCATAGCCGGCGCCGAACTGGGCCGACAGAGCAGGCCACGAGATCTCGATGTCGCCCTTGATGGCGTGCAGCCGGTAGGCCAGCCAGATGTAGATGTCGATGACCATGCTTCTCGGCCCGATGGCCCGGAGCGCCGCCTCGCTCAAGGGCACCGGATGGTCGCGCAGCGCTCGGTAGAACTCCTCGTTGAGCAGAACGCGCTCCTGCCACAGGCCTGGCTGCTCGCTCAGCACGTCGGCCATCGTGATCGAGCCGTCCACGAAGCCGCCACGCCGCATGATCTCCTTGTTATCGCGCCCGGTGTAGAAGGTCAGCGAGCAGCCTGAAATTCGCCGGGCCTGCTCGTTGACGAGCCGATAGGTCGTGCCCCCGATCGAGAGCCCCATGTTGCCGAGCCAGACCCGCATCGAGCGGCCCAGCTCGATCTCCCGGCTGCCCGACTTCACCGCTTCGCTTTGCAGGAACAGCAGGATGAACCGGGCG
>JANXTF010000141.1 GCA_025352565.1 Rhodospirillales bacterium
GGATGCATCCGTCAGATTCTATCCACTAGCTTTGATTTTATCGGCCAAATTCCCTGACGCTCGGGTAGCGAGCGTCAGGTTTGGACCACTAGCTTGTCATGCTCGCGCAGGAAGGTCGGCAGCTTCAGCGCCTTCAGGTGATGCGCGATCAGGACCTGCGGCGTTCCCGCCCCGGTGTCGGTCATGACGTTGCCCCGGTGAGCAGGTCCAGTTAGCTCCGCGCCGAGGTGACCGCCACCTGGGCGCGTGGCAGGAAGGGATACACCGTCATGTCCAGTCTCGCCGGCCGACGTTCTATTCGGCACAGCACCAGATGCTTGACCGCGTCGAAGCCGATGGCGCCGCGGTCGATGGCGGCGGCCACGCCGGCCGCGACATCGTCGATCTCGAACACCTCCAGCAACCGCAGCATCTGCACGAACTCGCGCTTGCCCTGTTTGCCCATGCGCGCCTCCAGCAGGCGGCGCAGCGTCGTGAACGCCTCCGGCAGGTTCCAGCCGGCCAGCGGTGCCGCCTGGTCGAGCGCGCCGATCTTGCGCTCCAGCAGCGCCAGGTAGTGCAGTGGGTCGAACACAAAGTCCTCGCGCTCATAGGAGCGGGGATGGCGAGCGATGATGTCGGCGCCGGCGGAGATCACCACGCTGTCGACATAGCCGCGGATCAGCACCTCACGATGGCCGTAGGCGGTCGGCACCGAGTAGTCGGTGCTGCGGTAGCGCACCAGGGACAGCGAACTCACCCGGCCGGGCTGTTTGTCGCAGGCGTCGTAGGGCGCCGGCGGCAGATCGTGGAAGCAGGCCTGGTCCCGTGTCAGCCGCGCGCCGATCGTCACCCGGTGGCCACGCAGGATCTCGCAAGCCGGCGCCGACAATCTGCCAGCAGCCGCTCGTTCAGCGCGGCAAAGCTCGCAGCATGCGGCACCGGCACCGGCACCAGGAAGTTGCGCCGGATCAGCCCGACCAGGCCTTCTACCTTGCCCTTGTCGTTGCCCCTGCCGGGGCGGCCGAACCGATCGGCGAACAGGTAGTGCGACTGCAACTCGCTGAACACCCGCGTCCGCTGCCGGGTGCCGTCGCCCAGAATGCGAGCCACCGCCAACTTGGTGTTGTCATAAAGGATCGACGCCGGCACGCCGCCAAACAATGCGAACGCCGCCACGTGCGCCGCGCAGAATGCTTCCGTCGTCTCCGCCGGATAGCCCTGCACAAAACCGGCGTCACTGTGCGGCAGGTCCATGGTGAAGAAGTGGATCTTGCGTTCCACCCCGCCGATCACTGCGAGCGCCTCGCCGAAATCCGCCTGCGCATGTCCGGGATCGTGCCGCAGCGGCACGAACACCTCGCGCTGCCGCTGGCGCTGCGCCAGGACATAGTCCTTCACGATCGTCACCCCGCCGGCGTAGCCCTGCTCGTCGCGCAGGCGCTCGAAGATCCGCTTGGACGTATGCCGTTGCTTTGCCGGCCGGTCGTGATCCTCCTGCAATATTCGATCAATGATCCCGACAAAGGCGTCCAGTTTGGGACGCACCAGCGGCTGGCTGCGGCGATAGCCGGGGGGCACCGAAAACGACAGCATCTTCGCCACCGTCCGAGGGTCAATGCCAAAGCGCCGCGCCGCCTCTCGGCTGTTGATGCCCTCGATCCGGACCGCGTAGCGAACCCGACCATACAGATCCACGAGCTTCATTCCCCAGCCCGCTGCGACCTACGCACAGAGCTTCACTGATGGAGTTTTACTCCGGCGAATCCGGACAAACCGGCCGCTTCAGTGAGGGAGTTTGTCTCCGGCGCATACACGGGCGAGTATGCTTCCTGCAACGGCGAGGAGCGCGGGCGTGCTGGTATCGGATATGATGGACCCCGGCGGCCGGGTGTTCATGAAGAGCGAGTTCGGCCCTATTGGGGATAACTGGCCGTGCTTTTCCTACACGAGAAAGAACGTCGGACAGCGGTTGAGGGCTGACTTCCGGCCCGGCCGGGACATCGTGATTTACGTCGGCACCACAAATCCGAAGATGACGAAGAACCCTGATCACAGGAGCCGGATCATATCGGCTGTGTCGATCGAGCCGACCCAAATCCTTGAGACGCGGAAGATCATTCCGGAGGATCAATGGCTCGAAACGGTTGCGGAGTTTGGAGAGGACGCCTGGCCGTATTCGATGGCCGTCCTGGACGCGGCGGTGATGACCGGGCCGCCCTATCCCGAGGCCCGCGTGGTTACCCCGGCCACCTATGCCTCCTTCGCCGCCATTCAGCACCGGGGAAACGTGATCGAGGCAGTAGGGGAGGAACGGGAAGCCGTCACGGCCCTCTCGGTGCGGCGGATTGAGCTGCACCTGACCGAACCTGTCCAGCGATACATGCGCCTGATGGAATCCATCTCGAAGTCGGTTGAGAGGACCATCAAGCAGGAAGCCGCACGGATGGCGGCCCTGATCGAGGCGCGCGTGAAAGCAGGCGGCGAGCAGGTTCTCCACCAGAAGCCGATGCGGATAGCACCCAACCAGAGCGACCTGGTGGCGTTGATCATCCGGAAGTGGACGGCCGACCAGAAGGGAAAATGCGCCCTGTGCGGCGGGCCGCTGAAGCAGACCGCGCATAAGATGCTAACGGTGTCCGCCGATCGGATCGACAGCAGCAACATCGCCTATGACGACGCGAATACGCAGCTAACCCATCTGGCTTGCAACCTCGCGAAGAACCAATGGGGCTTCGACGCCTTCGCGGATTGGCTGGCAATCGTCCGCGACGTGCGAGAGGTGCAGGAGCTAGTGGTGCGAATCTAACACTTGGTGTCCACGCCTGACGGCGGCGATGATCTCGTCGGGATCCTTGGTCCAGCGGAAGGGCTTGGGGTTTTCATTGGCCTGCTTGACGAAGCGGTTGATGGCGGCCTGGAGAGCGACGATGGAGTGGAACACGCCGCGCTTGAGCCGGCGGTTGGTCAGCTTGGCGAAAAAGCCCTCGACAGCGTTGATCCACGAGGCCGAGGCCGGCGTGAAGTGGAAGGTGAAGCGCTCATGCCGCCCGAGCCACTCGATGACCTTTGGATGCTTGTGGGTCGCATAGTTGTCGAGCACGACATGGACCTGCTTGCTTGCTGGAACCTGGTTCTCGACGACGTTCAGGAAGCGGATGAACTCCTGGTGGGTGTGGCGCTGCATGCACCGGCCGATGACGCTGCCTTCGAGCACGTTGAAGGCAGCAAACAATGTGGTCGTGCCGTTCCTCTTATAGTCGTGGGTCATGGTGCCGCAGCGCCCTTTTTTGAGCGGAAGGCCGGGTTGGGTGCGGTCGAGCGCTTGGATTTGACTTTTTTCGTCCAAGGACAGCACGATGGCATGCTCCGGCGGATTGACGTAGAGGCCCACGATGTCGCGTACTTTCGCCGCGAACCGCGGATCGTTGGACAGCTTGAACTGCCGTATCTGATGAGGACGCAGATCGTGGCGTCGCCAGATGCGATGCACCGAACTGACGCTGATCCCGCATGCCGCGGCGACGGCCGCCGCCGTCCAGTGCGTGACCTCGCCCGGCGGCTCCGTCAGCGTCAGCGCCACCACGCGCTCGATGATCGCGTCGCCAAGCGGCGGAATGCGCGACGGGCGAGTCTTGTCGATCAGCAACCCGTCCGTGCCCGCTTCCATGAAGCGCTGCTGCCAGCGCCAGACGCAGGTCTCGGCCTTGCCGGTCGCGCGCATGATTTCGGTCGTTCCGCTACCCTGGGCGGACAAGAGCACGATCTGGGCGCGCCAGACGTGCTTTTGCGGACTGTTCCGATCTGCCGCGACCGCGGCAAGACGGCCATGGTCGGAGGAACTGAGCTTGAGAGAGACACCGGTGCGCATGCCGCAGACTCGCATGCCGCGCGGCCGGCGGGAATCCCTCGCGGGACTCTTGTGTCAGGTGTCATCCACTAGGTTGAGTTAAGGACGAACTGAGTTCTGAGAACTCAGTTCGATTAATCGGCGTGCGTCCGCTACTCCCGCATCCCCACCCACAATCCCCGTATAAACCTCCGGGTCGGTGGCGCCTTCGGTGTTGAACAGCAGCACGCGGCTGTCGGGGGGCAGGTTGGCGAGGCGCAGCGCGGCAAAACCGGCCGCGCCCGATTCGCCTGACACGATGCCGAGAGCAGCGAGTTCGCGCATGGCGGGCGGGATGACTTCGTCCGGGATCGCCATGAAGGCGCTGGCGGCGCGGGCAAGTTCCTGCCAGGCGAGCAGGCTGGGCTCGCCGCAGGCCAGGCCCGCCATGATGGTGTCGAGGGGGCCGCCGATGGCAGTGAGCATGCCGGCGAGGTGGCTGGCGAGCAGGCAGGCGGCGCGGTCGGGCTCGACCACGATCAGCTTCGGGTGCGGGGTGAAGCGGGCGCGCATCTGGACCGACACGGAGGCCGCGACGCCGCCGACGCCGGCCTGAATGAAGACGTGGGTCGGAGGATCGCCGGCCCATTGGTCCGCCGCCTCGTCGGCCATCAGGCGGTAGCCCTGCATGATGTCGATGGGCACCAAGGTGTAGCCGGGCCAGGAGGTGTCGCTGACGACCTGCCAGCCTTCCTGTGCCGCGGTCGCTTCGGCGTGGCGCACCGCGTCGTCATAGGTGCCGGGGACGCGGCGGATTTCGGCGCCGTGGCGGGCGATGGCGTCGATGCGGTTCTGGCTCACGCTCTCGTGGACGAAGATGACGCAGCCGGCGCCGAAGCGGCGTGCCCCCCAGGCGACAGCGCGGCCATGATTGCCGTCGGTCGCGCTGGCCACCGTGATCTCGCTGGCGGGGTCGGCGCGCGCGGACATCAGGCGGCCGACCGCGTAGGCGCCGCCGAGAGCCTTGAAGCTGCCCAGGCCGAAGCGGCCGGATTCGTCCTTGATGCGGACGGCTGCGAGGCCAGGGATCGGCAGGTCGCGCAACGGCGTCGGCGCGTAATCCGGCCACGAGGTGATCTCGGCCTTCGCGCGCCGGAAGCCGGAGGCTGGGAGAACGACGAGGCCGGGGGTGCCTTGATGGGCGTTCGGGACGAGGCGGAAAGGCGGGGTCATGCGGCGGCCTGGGTGCGGGAGAAATGACGGATGCGGGCGACCGGCGCCAGCGCCAGCGCCGGCGCCAGCATGAACAGGCCATACAGCCACGCCGAGGCATGGGCGGCGCCCGCGACGCCGCCCGGCGCGGTGACGCCCGCCATGTTGGTGACCAGCCCCACGATGGCCGAGCCGAAGGCGTTGCCGATCATGACGATCACGGTGAGCGAGGCCGAGGCGAGGTCGCGCTCGGCATCCTGGGCGAAGCGATAGACCCGCGCGCAAAGATGCGGCCAGCCGAGACCGATGCCGAGTCCAGTCAGGAACAGGGCCACGCCAAGCCCGCCCACAACGACGCCGCCGCCCGCCAGCGGCATCAGCAGCCACAATCCGGCGAGCCCGCACGCCTCGACCAGCGGCCCCGCCGTCATCGCCGCGCGCGAGCCGCGTTCGGAGGCGCCGGAGCAGCCGATCGAACCCAGCGCCCAGCCGGCCGACATCATCGCCGACAGGTAACCGGCGTGCAGCGGCGTCATCGCGTGCAGGGTTTGCAGGAAGTACGGCACGAAGATTTCGGTGGTCATGCCCATCAGCAGCAGGAATTGCGCGGCGAAGATGGCGCCGATGGGCGTGCGCGGGTCGCACGCGCCGGACGGCATCAGCCGCGCCCCGCCGTCCCGCTCGCGGTGGACGAACCAGGCGAACAGGGCAACCGCGCCGGCCACGCAGGCAGCGTTCGCGGCCGGACTTCCGGCGGTGCTGGCGAGCGAGACCGCCATGACGCTGGCCAGCAGCAAGGCGAGGCTCGCCACCGGGAGCGGGGTCGCCACGCGCGACGGCTGGGCGGCCTGGCGGACGAGGCAGCGTTCCACCAGCAGGGCGAACAGCGGCGTGACCGCGAGCAGCGTCCAGAACGCGGCGCGCCAGGCGCCGTATTCGGCGAACACGCCACCCACCGCCGGGCCGATCAGGGTGGCGACGCCCCAGACGGTCGAGACGATCGCGATGGCGCG
This sequence comes from Rhodospirillales bacterium, assembly GCA_025352565.1. Classification (GTDB taxonomy): domain Bacteria; phylum Pseudomonadota; class Alphaproteobacteria; order Acetobacterales; family Acetobacteraceae; genus JANXTF01. Next base: position 6,034 of record JANXTF010000141.1, read on the forward strand.
CGGCCAGAGGCGGGGCGGGAACAGGATGCGGACCAGGCTGAACGACAGGCCGGACAGCGTGCCGGCGCCGAGGCCCTGGATGAAGCGGCCGGCCAGCAGCACGGCCATGGAAGGCGCGAGCGCACAGACCAGCGTGCCGAGCGCGAACAGGCCAAGTGCCACGCGATACAGCGCCCGCGGGCCAATCCGCGCCTGGGCGCGCGAGCAGCAGGCGCCGCCGAGCAGCGACGCCGCCACGTAGAGCGTGGTGTTCCAGGCGAGGTATTCGAGGCCGCCGATGTCGCGCACGATGGTGGGCAGGATGGTGGTCACGATGAAGGTGTTGAGCGCGTGCATCGCCATGCCGCCGCCCACCACGCCGGCGCGCGCTGCATTGCCGCCGCGCACCAGTTCGCTCCATCGCACCTTGTCGGCGGCCGGCATTCTTGCTCCCGTGATGTGGCGGCATCGGCCGCGCTGGCCGCCTGTGCGTAGCCAGTTTCGCTCTGGGAGGAAACCTCATGCGCGTCACGATCCTGGGGGCCGGGGGCTTCCTCGGCCAGAAACTGGCGAAGCGGCTGGCGCGCGAGGGCCTGCCGGACGGGCGGCGCATCACCGCGCTCACGCTGTTCGACCTCGCGGCGCCCGCGGTTCCGGCGGCGGGTTTCCCGGTGCATCCGGTGGCCGGCGACCTCGCCGATTTGCCCGCCTCGGCCATTCCAGAGGGGTGCGACATCGTGTTCCATCTGGCCGCCGTGGTGAGTGCCGCCGCCGAGGCCGACTACGAACTGGGAAGGCGGGTGAATTCGCGCGGCACGGACGCGGTGATCGACGCCTGCCGCAAGCTGGCGCGCCCTCCCCGTCTGGTGTTCACCAGCAGCGTGGCCAGCTTCAGCGGCGGACAGAGCGCGCGGCTCGAGGATGATGCGCGGCAGGTGCCGGCGAACAGCTACGGCGCGCAGAAGGCGGCGGCGGAACTCATCCTGGCCGACGCCTCGCGCCGGGGCTTCCTCGACGCGGTGACGCTGCGGCTGCCCACCATCGTCGTGCGGCCCGGCCGGCCCAACAAGGCGGCAAGCAGCTTCGTCTCCGCCATCATCCGCGAGCCGCTGCTCGGCCTGGAGACGACGCTGCCGGTGCCGCGCGATTTCGCGGTGTGGGTGGCGAGCCCGCGCCGGGCGGTGGATTGGCTGCTGCAGGCGGCCGTGATCGACGGGACCCCGCTAGGGCTGGACCGCAGCGTCACGCCGCCCGGGTTGAGCGTGACGGTGGGCGAGATGCTGGCGGCGCTGGACGCGGTTTCACCCGGCGCGTCGGCGCTGGTGCGCGCGGCGGCGGACGCGGTGGTCGCGGGGATCGTCGGCGCGTGGCCGGCTTCGTTCGTGCCGACGCGCGGGCGGGCACTGGGGTTCGCCGCGCATGAGGGGCTGGAGGAGGTGGTGCGTGCGTTCGTGGCGGATGACCTGGAGGCGACGCGGCGGGAGCGGGGACATGGCTGACGCCCGCGCCACCCACGAATTCCAGCCCGCGTCATCGGATTGAGAATACGCGGCGGCAAGCCGGTTCCGCGTCTTGTCCCGCTCAACAATTGCCGATTCGGGTTCAAGCTCCGCGATTGATTCCCCCTCCCAACCGGCCCATGAATGTAACGGTCAGCGTCTCGGGCAAATTGCCGCCGCAATTGTGGTTGCTTCGTCTCCGGGGCTGCATTGGCTGGACGAGTATGGCGGGTTTTCTGGGCAGCAGGGCCGCTCCTGTGGAAGCGGACGCCGCAGGCATACCTGCGGCGCAGCGTGTGGGCTTCATGCAACGTCTGGCGGATGGCGCCGGCTGGTGGCGCATGCGTGTGCGAAATCCGGTGAGCGCGTGGCTCCTTCATGCGCCGCAGACATTGCGGGCGCTCGTCCGCGCGGACGAGATATGGCTGGTGGGTCTCGCCGCCCTGGTGGGCGTGGCGGCCGGCCTGTGCGTGACGGCAATGGGCTGGATCACGCAGTTCATGCATCGGATCCTCTTCGCCATCCCCAGCACCGAGCGGCTCAGCGGGCTGGTGGAGGTGGACCGGATCCGCACCGTGCTGGTGCCGTGTCTTGGCGGGCTCGCCGTCGGCGGCCTTGGGTGGGCGGTGGCGAAATGGTGGCCGCGCCGCGCGGTCGATCCGATCGAGGCGAACGCACTCTATGGCGGGCGCATGTCGGTCACCGACAGCCTGACGGTGGTGGCGCAGACGATATTGTCGAACGGCGTGGGGGCCTCGATCGGACTGGAGGCGGGCTATACGCAGATCGGCGCCGCGTTCGCCTCGCGGCTCGGACGCAGCTTCCGGGTGCGGCGCAACGATTTGCGCCTTCTGGTGGGTTGCGGGGCGGCGGGCGCCATCGCCGCCGCCTTCAACGCGCCGCTGACCGGCGCCTTCTATGCGTTCGAGCTGGTGATCGGCACCTACACGCTGGCGACGCTGGCGCCGGTGCTGGTGTCGGCGATCATGGCGGTGTCCGTCGTGCGAATTTTGATCCCGGAGGAGTACGGGTTCAACATCCGCGTGCCGACCGCGATCTCGCCCACCGACTACGTGCCGATTTTGCTGCTGGGCGTGATCTGCGCTGGCGGCGGCATCGCCATCATGCGGGGCGTGACGCTGACCGAGGACCTGTTCCGCCGCAGCAAGGTGCCGAATTGGGGACGGCCGGCCATCGGCGGGCTGGCGGTCGGGCTGCTGGCGCTGATCTCGCCGCAGGTGCTGTCCTCGGGCCATGCCGCGCTTCAGGTGGGGCTGGATTCCCCCTACACGTTGCAGCACATCGCGGTGCTGATCGTGCTGAAATCGGTGGCGTCGGCCATCTCGATCGGCTCGGGCTTCCGGGGCGGATTGTTCTTCGCCTCGCTGTTCCTGGGCGCATTGTTGGGCAAGCTGTTCGCGGCCGGGCTCGCGACGTTGTCGGCGGTGGCCACCATCCCGCCCGTGGTGTGCGCGCTGGTGGGGATGAGCGGGCTGGCGGTGGCGGTGGTGGGCGGGCCGCTGACCATGAGTTTCCTGGCGTTGGAAAGCACCGGCAGCCTGCCGCTGACGGTGGCGGTGGTGGCGACCTCGGTCATTTCGGCGATCACGGTGCGGCGCACCTTCGGCTACTCGTTCGCGACCTGGCGCTTCCATCTGCGCGGCGAGGCAATCCGCAGCGCGGTGGATATCGGCTGGATGCGCAACCTCACGGTGGGCCGGATGATGCGGCGCGAGGTGCGCACCGTGCGGGCGGACACGCCGCTGGCGGCGTTCCGGCGCGATTTTCCACTGAGTTCGACGGCCCGCGTGGTGGTGGTGGACGAGGCGGGGCGCTACGCCGGCATCGCCCAGGTGTCGGAGGCGCACAGCCAGGACACGGTGGCCGAGAAGATCGGCGAGATCCTGCACGATCGCAACGACGTGCTGCTGCCGCAAATGACGATCAAGGAGGCCGTCGCGATGTTCGAGCAGGCCGAGAGCGACGGGCTGGCGGTGGTGGACACGCGCGAGACACGGCGGGTGATCGGCCTGCTGACCGAGCAGCATGCGCTGCGGCGCTACACCGAGGAGTTGGAGCGGCGGCGGCGGGAGCTTTCGGGGGAGTGACCCCGTCGCCACGTCGGAGACCGCGAGGTCCGATCGCGGAAAACCAGGGGCCGGCCAAATTGGTGCCCCAAATTAGTGCCCCAAATTAGTGCCCTCGGAGGCGGCTACCTGACGCGGATGCGGGCGCGGGCGCTGCCGCCGGTCGCGTCCAGGATCGTCACCCGGTAGAAGCCGGGCGCGGGCGGGGTCCATGCGGCCTCGCGCCGTGCCGGATCGGCCGGGACGGGCGCGCCGTCGATCAGGAAGGTGAGCGGGCGCTGGCCGCCCATGGCGCGGATCGTGACCGGGCCGTCGCCGCTGAGCACCGCGTCCGGCGGGGGGAACAGCAGGCGCAGCGTGTCGGTCGCGCGGGCGGCGACCTGGCTTTTGGCGGCGGTCGGCGGCGGCGTTCGCGGGGCGGCCGGAAGCAGGCCGAACACGCGGGCGAGCAGCGGCAAGGCGAGGCCGCGGCCGGTCGCGCCGGGGATCGGCGTGCCGTCGGGGCGGCCGACCCAGACACCGACCACATGACGCGCATCGAAGCCCACCGCCCAGGCGTCGCGCCCGGCCCAGCTGGTGCCAGTCTTCCAGGCGACGCCCGCCGGGCCGCCTTCGGGGAAGGGCTGGGTGAGGATGTCGGCGACGGTCGCGGCCGATCTCGCGGACAGGAAGGCGAGCGGATCGGGGGCCGGTTCGGCCAACAGGCGCAGGGGCGATGCCGCGCCGTTGGTGGCGAGCCCGGAATAGAGGCCGGTGAGTTCGCGTAGCGTGATGCCGGCGCCGCCGAGGGCGAGCGGCAGGGAGGCGACGGCGCCCGGACGCATCCGCAGGCGGACGCCAGCCGCCCGCAGCGTGGTCGCGAATCGTTGCGGGCCGACGCGGTCGAGCAGCATGACGGCGGGCACGTTGAGCGAGCGGCGCAGGGCCTCTGCGGCGGTGACCGAGCCCGCGAAGGCGCGGTCGAAATCCTCGGGCGCATAGGCGCCGAAGCGATGCGGCACGTCGTCCATCGGCGTGTCTGGCCCGGCGACGCCGTCTTGGAAGGCCATGGCGTAGATGAACGGCTTCAGGGCCGACCCTGGCGAGCGCACCGCCTGGGTGAGGTCGAGCGCGCCGCCTTTGCCTTCGCCGCCAGCCCCGGCGCTGGAAACGGTCGCGCCGGAGACGATGGCGCCGGAGACGATGGCGCGGATTTCGTGGCTGGCGGCATCGGCCACCATTATAGCCAGCGAAACGCGATCCGGCAGACTCTGGGCGCGTTCGGCGGCGAGGCGTTCGAGGGCGATCTGGAGCGGCAGGTCGAGCGTGGTTCTGACGCGGGGGCGATGCGGCAAGGCGACGATTTGCTGGGGTGCGTGGCGTGGCAGCGCCAAGCGGGCGAGCGGAATATCGCCGCCATCGAAGCCGAGGATGCGGTCGCGCAGAGTTCGCGCGCGGTCGGCGTGGCGGTCGGGCCGGAGGGCCTCCGGGCGGCGGGGGATGGCGACCAGAAGGGCCGCCTGGGCGGGCTCAAGGTGGCGCGGCGAGGTGGCGAACCAAGCCAGCGATCCGGCGCGGACGCCTTCGAGGTTGCCACCGTAAGGCGCGAGCGTGAGCCAGATGCCGAGGATTTCGCGCTTCGAGAGATGCGCTTCCAGCTGGAAGGCACGGGCCAGTTCGATCAGCTTGGAGCGGATATTGCGCGGGCGCGGTTCCAGCAGGCGCGCCGCCTGCATCGTGAGGGTGGAGCCGCCGGACACCACGTGGCCGGCGCGGACATCCTGCCATGCGGCGCGCAGCAGGGCGAACGGGTTCACGCCGGGATGGTGCCAAAAATGACGATCCTCGGTGGCGACCAAGGTTTCCAGCAGCACGGACGCCATGTCGGCGGCCTCGGCGCGCAACCGCCAGATGCCGCCGGGGGCGGGCCGCACCGCGACCAGCCGGCCGTCACGGTCGAGGATTTCCGAGCCCATGTTGACGAGGCGGGAGAGGTCGAGCGGATAGGCCCGATCCAGCCCCACCGCCGCCGCCACGATCGCGATCGCGATCGCGAGGAGGCCACCGAAAGCCAGCACGAGACGACAAGGCGATACGAGACGCCGGGACACCATCAGTTTTGCGACGGCAACACCTTGATCCGGTTCGCACCCTGCCGGGCGAACACGCCGGGCGCGTACATGTCGGACAATTCCGCCCCCGGCAATTCGTAATCGCCCGGCGTTACCGCGCGCAGCCGCACCGCGACGCGGAATTCCGGCTGCGCCTTGGACAGGCCGAGCACGGCCGCGAACCGATCGTCGGCGGCGGGCTGGGCTTCGGTTGCGGTCAGTTTGCCGAGCCATGGCAAACCGGGTGCGTCGCCCTCGCCGAAGCGTCCGGCGATCTCCCAACCGGCGGGCAGGCCTTGCAGCAGCACGGCGCGGCGATCGGTATCGTCGTCGATGCGGCCCTCCAGCAGCAGCACGAACACGGTGCTCTGGCGCAGTTGCTCCAGATTGAGCGGTGTGCCGTCCAACGCCATGAAATTGCGGCGAATCCGCATCAGGTTGCGCGCCGCCGGCGGGGCCTGGATTGTCACGCCGGACACCGACACGCTGCGCCATACCGGCCGGTCGCCATTGTTGCGCGCGGTCGCCGGGCCATCGAGGGCCATGCGCTGCACCACCCCCTTGGGCAGCGCGCGGCCGTTCACGCTGACATTGGGCGGCCGCCCGTCGCGGCCCAGCACCTCGGATGCGGCGGCGGTCCAGGCCTGTTCCTGGGTGTTTATGGCAGCGGCCTGCAATTCGGCCCCCGGCAGCGTGCCGATGAGCCGGGTCAGCAGGGCCGGCGCCAGTCCGCTCTCCTTCAGCAGCACCGCCATGGCCGCCTGATCGCGCAGCGTGGAGCCGTAATCCACCTGCCACCAGCGTCGCTCGGGAGCACGCAACGCCTGGGCGAAGGCGGCTTCGGCGCCGGGCTGGTCGTGCGCCATGGCGAGTGCCGCCGCGATCTGCGCGCGGGCAAGCGGCGTCGGCAGCCTGGCGAGGTCCTGCGCCAAAACCCGCACGGCGCCGGGCCGGCCGCGGCCGGCTTCGGCCAGGACATAGAGGCGATAGGCCTGGGCTGCGGTGTCCTCGGGGCTTTCATTATCGCCGTTGGCCGCGTCGCCGATGAATTTCAGCCCGTCCGTCATCGCCTGATCCGGCACGGCGGCGCCAGCGGCCTTCGCGCGCCACAGGAAGTCCATGGCGTAGGCCGACAGCCATTGCTCCGCCGCACCGTTGGCGCTCCACAGCGCGAACCCGCCATCGTAACGCTGACGGTCGAGCACTGAGGCGACGGCGGCCTGCAGGCTGGCCTGCTGCCCGGCGGTGGCCACGGCGGCCGGCATGGCCGCCAACGGCAGGCCCCGGCTGGCGGTCTGTTCGAGGCATGACAGCGGGTAGTCCGCCAACGCCTGGATCATCGCCTGCGCGTCGTAGCGCACGGGTGCCCCGAACACGGCCTCGGCGCGCCAGGTGCCTGGCACGAACAGCGCGATCGGCGGCGCCAGCGCGATCTCCGCTCCCGGCGCCAACTCGCCGGCCGAAACCATGCTGACCGCCCCGCGCGACGGCCGCACGGTAATCGCGGTGTCGCGCCGCAGCCGGAACGGGCCGTCGGCGATATCGAGATGCACCACGCCCCTGCCGGCTCCGGTGGCGCGCAGGGTGGTTGCCGGCAGCGCCCGCTCGCCCGGCGCCAGCATGGCACTCATTCGTCCCTCGCCCACAAGCGCCAGCGGACCATCCACGCTGACCACGACGCTGGCATTGCCGAGCGGCAGATCGACGTTCTGCAGCAGCACGGCCAGCCGCGTCTCGTCGCCGGGTGCGAGAAAGCGCGGCAGCAGCGGCTCGGCCACCAGCGGGTCGCGCACCAGGATGTCGGCGTTGGCGGCGCCGATGCCGGAACCCGACCACGCGACCGCCATCAGGCGCACCTGGCCGTTGAAGTCCGGCAGGTCGAGCTTCACCCGCGCCACGCCATCCGGCCCTGCCTGCATCGGCGGCGTGAACAGAGTGACGGTGCGGGTGGGCGTGTCCGGCAGCGCGAAGCCGCCATCGTCGCCGCCCTGGCGCAGCAGGGTCGCCTCGCCATCGGCGGGCGCGATCAGCCGGCCCCAATCGTCGCGGATATCCAGCCCCAGCTTGCGGCGGCCGAGGAAATGCGGCCCCGGATCGGGCGACAAGAAGCGCGTCAGCCGCAATATGCCCTCGTCCACGGCCGCGAGGCTCACCCAGGCGCCCGCCGCCACATGCACCGGGATCACGGCCGCCGCCCGCGGCGCGTATTTCTCCGCCGCCTCGATCGACACCGCCAGCACGCGCGCGGCGGGATCGATACCGACCCAGGTGAGCCCCACGGCCCGGTTGGGGCGCGATCCGGCCGCCCCGGTTCCGCCCCGGAACACATGCACGGCCACGTAGGCGCCCGGCCCCCAGGAGGCATCTACCGGCACGTCCACATCGGTGCCGCCCTCCGGCACGCTCAGCGTCCGCAGCGAATGCACGCGATCCGACAGCACCAGCAGCGTCGCCTCGCCCGCGAAGGGGGCGGCAATATGGATGCGCGCGCTCTGCCCCGCCACCATCGCGCGCTGCGCGGTCGAGACGTCGACGCGGTCGGGGATGTCGGGGTTGTCGCTGCCGGCGGTCCAGCCGGCGCGGAAGCGATACGAGGTCGCGGCCAGGCCGTTCGACTGCACCGCCTCGATCCGGTAGCGGCCGAACGGCAGCGCCTTGGCGAAACGCAGCGGCGTGCCCGCCGGGATGACAACGTCCCGCGTTTCCAGCGGCTCGTCGCGATACACGATCTCGTAGCTCGCCCGCCCTTCACGCGCCACCATGCGCCAGTCCGGCCGCTCGCGCACCAGCCGCAGCCGCGCCCGCAACTCCGTCCGCGCGCCGCCCGGAGCGACAGCGGCCAGATCGAAGGCAGCCGTGGCATCGGCGTCCACCGCGTCGTCGGGGAACAGCGGCTTGATGCCGATGCTTGGGTTTGCGCCGCGCACGGGAATGCTGATGGCGCCCTTGGAGCCATGGCCCGAGGGGTCGCTCACCTCCACCTCGATTTCGGCCTTGAGCGGACGGGTGGTATCGGGCGCTGCCGCGATCAGCAGCTTGAGCGCCGACTTGCCCTGCGCGTCGGTGTTCGGCAGCTCGATATCCTGGCTCACCGGCGCGTAGGTCTCTCCCACGAGCCCGATCCGGTAGCCGGCGAGCGCCGCGAACGGATTCGGATCGACCACGAGGCGGAGCGTTCCCTTGCCCGACAGATCGCTGCCCGGCGCCCCATAGAGAAACCGCGCGGCGACCGGCAGCACGGCCGTCTGGCCCACGACCAGCATGGCGGGCGGCGTGCCGATATCCACCGCCATGCGGTCCGGCACGAAGGCGTCCACCCGGAACTGCGTGGCACCGATCGGGTCGGCCTTCGGGTCCGAACGGATCTCCACCGTCCAGGTGCCCGAGGCGGCGCCCGCGGAGAGCTGAACCGGCAGATAGATCGCGCCATCCGGCCCACGCGCCGGCGTAGTCTGCAGGAACACCTGGCCGTTCGGCCGCTTCACGCGCAACTGCGCCGGGAAATCCACCGGCCGCCCGGCATCGTCGCGCAGCAGCGCCATCACCTGCACGGTCTCGCCGGGGCGGTAGATGCCGCGATCGAGCCAGACGAAGCTGTCGAGCGGTCCGGGATGGGCCGCGCCCTGCACGCCACGATCCGACAGGTCGAACGCCGGCAGGTTCAGATCGACGGTGGCAAAATCCCCGTCCGCGCCAAAAGCCTGCACCAGCGCCGGAGCCAGCGGCCCTTCCCCGTGCAGCAGCGCCAGGGCGAACCGGACGACGCCCAGATCGTCGGTGCTGGTCTCGGCGAGGATATCGTTGTTGGTCGCGATCAGCCGCATCCGCACGCCGGGGCGGGTTTTCGCATCGGAATAGCGGCGCACCTGCACCGTGAGCCCGTCGTGCCCGCGCCAGATGGTCGGGGCGAGATCGGTACGCAGGATCATCTGCACGGCGCCGGCGGAATCGGCATTGGTGCCGTCGCCGGGCCTTATCTGAAGCGCGTAGAGCCCGGCACCCGCATTGGCCAGCGCGTCCGGCACCGGCAGCGATGTGCGGGCGGTCTTGTTCGGCTGCCAGCGCGGAATGTCGGCGCGGCCTTCCCACACCACGCTGCCCATCGTCTCCGCGATTCGGTCAGCCGCGTAGGTCTCCACCGTCTGGCCAAGCTTCGCGTCGCGTAGGAATTCGGCCACGCTGCGCTCGCTCAGCCGCAGCAGGCGCAGTTTCACCGCCGAGAGGTTGACGGTGGACACTCCCAGCGCCGGAATTTGCCCGCGCGGCAGGATGAACATGCGGCTGTCCAGAGCGATGCTCGGCTTGCGGTTGGGCATCGCGACCGAAAGCGCCGTTTCGCGAGCCAGCGAAAGTCCCTGCTCGCCCGGCAGCCCGGCCCGCAGGATGATGCGGGTGGTGGCGCCCGAGGGCAGGCCCGAGACACAAATCTGGTCCGCCTCGCGGGTGACCGCGGCCTCCGGCACCGGAGGATCGAGCCGCACCCAGTCCTGCGCGTTGAAGTCGCTGCGGCGCTGCGGCGCGATCGAGAATTGCACGCAGGCGCGCGGAGGGTCGGCCTCGGCTTCCTGGCGCACGCGGCGCACCACGAGGCCGGTGGCCTTCTGGGCGTCGGCCAGCAGCAGCTTGTAGGCGGCGTTGTCCGGTGCGCGCTGGATCACCTGCTCCAGCGTCTCGGCCGCCTGCGCGGGACGGCCGAGCGTACGGAACGCCTCGGCCAGGAGCAGCAACGGTGCCACCTCCGGATCGCCGGCATCGGAGGCACCGAAGCCGAGCCAGGCCGCGAACAGCGCCTTCTGCGCGTCTTGCGGGATGCGGCGCAGATAGGCGTTGGCGAGGTCGGTCCACAACTGGGCCGAGGGCTGGCCCATGGACAAGCGCTGTTCGAGCGCCAGGGAGGAGGCGGCGAAATCCTTTTTGGCCAGCGCCGCCGCCGCCTGCTGCTCGGCTGTCCGCTTGGCCTGCGGCGTGGCGCCCGCCGGGAACCGCCTCGTCAGCGTCGCGGCATAAACGCTGCTGTCGGACGCGAGGCCCGGAGGGGCGAACTCGTCCGCGAAAGCGGAAATGCCGCCGGTCGAGACTGACAGCAGAAGCCATCCAAGCAGAATCGCCCAACGGAATTTCCGCATCGCCTTCATCTCCCTTGCGCCCAGGGCCGGCTGCGCCCCAAAGGTTGGATGCGCCCCTGGGTTCGATGCGCCCTGGGTCGGACGCTAGACCAGTCGTGTCGTCTCGGTCCGCACCGCAAGCAGATCGCGGATTTCGGTCAGCAGCACTTCGGACGCGGTGGGCAGAACGGGCGCGGCCTCCGGCTCCTTCCGACGGTAGAGCCTGCTCAACAATTTCACCATCCAGAACACCGCGAAACCGACGATCACGAACTGGATCACCGCGTTCAGGAACACGCCGACATTGATGGTGACCGCGCCAGCCGTCTTGGCCGCCTCCAGCGTCGGCAGCGCCGGGCCTTTCAACGTTATGAAGATGTTGGTGAAGTCGATGCCGCCGAGCAGCAGGCCGATGAGCGGGGTGAAGATGTCCTTCACGAGCGAGCCGACGATGCCGGTGAAGGCGGCGCCGATGATGATGCCGACCGCGAGGTCCACCACGTTGCCGCGCATGATAAAGCTGGTGAATTCGGCCAGCCATCCGGGACTGCGGAGAACGATCCTGGGCGGTTGCATGTCAACTCTCCAATCGAACGGCGCGACCGATGCGGACCACCTGCTCACAGATTAGTGAACAACCGGTTCAGGGCCAAGCAGTCCCGGCTCGGCTACGTCGGCATCATGCGCCGCACATTTCTCGTTGTCCGCTGGTTCCTCGCCGTTGCGGCCTGCCTTCTGCTGGTGATCGGCACCGCCGTCAGCGGCCTCGTCTGGCTCACGCTGCCCGGTGGCAACCGCCAGGACGCGATTCCGGGACTTTTTGCCGACGTGTCCATCGACATCGACCAGGATGGCATCCCCCGCGTCCATGCGGAGTCCGAGTCCGATGCCGTCACGGCGCTGGGATACCTGCACGCCCGCGAGCGGCTGTTCCAGATGGAGCTGATGCGCCGCTCGGCCTCGGGCGAATTGTCGGAACTGGCCGGCGGCATCACGCTGCCGATCGACCGCCTGATGCGCACACTGGGCGTGCGGCGGAGCGCGGAAGCCGATCTCGCGGCGCTCGACCCCGGCACGCGGGCGATGCTGGACGCCTACACGCGGGGCGTGAACGCCTGGATCGACGCGCGCGGTCGGTTCGCCGCCGAGGAGTTCGTGGCGTTCGGCAGGCCCCGGCCATGGCAGGCGGTGGATTGCCTGCTCTGGGCCAAAACCATGGGCCTTTATCTGTCCGGCAATTACCGCGAGGAACTGGCGCGGCAGGGTTTGGCCGCGACCCTTTCGCCCGAGGCGATCGACGCCCTGTGGCCCAACCAGCCGGGCGGCCGTCCCGAGGCAAGCCTGGCCGACCCCGACCCCTCGCTCGCCGCCGCCGCCGCGCGGCTGGCCGAGGCGCTGCCGGCTTTCCCCGCGCCGTTCACCCTGCCGGGCATGGCCAGCAACGAGTGGGCGGTCGATGGCGCCCACAGCGCCACCGGCGCGCCGCTGCTGGCCGGCGATCCGCATCTGGGCTTCTCGCTGCCCGGCATCTGGTATCTGGCGCGGCTGGAATGGCCCGGCCACGTGCTCGCGGGCGCCACCGCACCCGGCGTGCCGTTTCTGGTGATCGGCCATAACGGCCACATCGCCTGGACCTTCACCACGACGGGCGCCGACGTGCAGGACGTGTTCGTCGAAACCCCGATCGACGCGGACCATTACGCCACGCCCGACGGGCCAAAGACCTTCGCCACCCGCACCGAGCGCATCCGCGTGCGCGGCGCCGAAGACGAGCTGCTGGCCGTGCGCGAGACGCGCCACGGGCCGGTGGTCAGCGACATCGTCGCACCGCGCGGGCCGATCCTGGCGGTCGCCATGGCCAACCTCGCCCCCGGCGACACCGCCGCCGCCGGGCTGCTGGCGCTCGACCGCGCCGCCAGCGTGGCCGAAGCCGGGCGCGCGGCCGGGATCATCACGGCGCCCGCCCAGAACCTGCTGGCGGCGGACGCAAACGGCATCGGCCTGTTCGTCACCGGCCGCGTGCCGATCCGCCGGGCGGGCGACGGCGCGCGTCCGGTCGGGGGTGCCGACGGCGCGCATGACTGGACCGGGTTTGCCTCCGGCGACCAGTTGCCGCATGTCGTCGCGCCCGCCAGCGGCCGGCTGGTCAACGCCAACGAGCGCGTGGCGCCGCCCGACTTCCCCGTGTTCATGGGCCGCGATTTCTACGGCGACTGGCGGGCGCGCCGCATCCGCGAACTCCTGGACGCCAAACCGAAACACGACGTCGCCGAATTCGCCGCCATGCAGATCGACGCCACCAGCCTCGCCGCGCGCGACCTGCTGCCGCGGCTGAAGGACGTGGCGGCATCGACCGAACCGGGCCGCCGCGCGCTGGCCCTGCTCGCCGCGTGGGACGGGCGCATGGCGATCGACGCGCCGCAGCCGCTGATCTTCAACGCCTGGATGGAGCGGCTCTATTTGGCCCTCCTCGCCCGCGCCGGCGTGCCCCCAAACACCCGTTTCGCCGCCGCTCCCTGGCCCGAAACCGTCACGCACGCGCTCGCGGCCGGGATTTGCGGCGGCGATTGCGACGCGATCCTGGCGCAAACATTGGACGAGTCGGTGCGGGAGCTTGCCGCGCGCCTCGGCGATGACCCGGCCGCATGGCACTGGGGCGACACGCATCAGGCGGTGTTCGCCCATCCCCTGCTGCGGGCGATACCCTTCATCGGCCCGCTCGTCGCGGCGCGCATCGCCGCTCCCGGCGACGACACCACCATCGACCGGGGCGGCCTGGCATCGCGCACCCTGGAGGCCGTGCATGGCGCATCGTACCGCGGCGTGTACGATCTCGCCCACCTCGACCGCAGCCGTTTCGTGGTCGCACCGGGACAGTCGGGCCATGTAACAAGCGACCTCGCGCGCAATTTCGTCACGCGCTGGCGGAATGGCGAAACCGTCTCGCTGGGGCCTGCATCGGTGCGGGTGGATGCCTATATCCTGCTCACGCCGCCCATCTCGCTCACGCCACCCATCTCACTCGCGCCACCCATCTCACTCGCGCCACGGGGAACCGCTCCATGACCGCCCAGCCCGCCGCCTTTAACGGCTTCATTCCGGACGTGTCGCTCACGCAGGGCGTGCTGCGCCGCCGCGTGCTCGCGTGGTTGATCGACGCGGCGATCATCGCGGTCATCTGTGCGGCGCTGTGGGCGTGCTTCGCGGTGCTCGGCGTCTTGACGCTCGGCCTCGGCTTCGCGCTGTTCGCCGTGTTGCCGGCCGTTCCGGTGCTGTATCACTGGCTGTTCGTGGCCGCCCCCTCGGCCGCCACGCCCGGCCAGGCCTTCATGGGCCTCGTGGTGCGGCGCGAGGAGGATCTCGGCCCGGTCAGCAGCTTCCAGGCACTCGTGGCGAGCGGCGGCCTCTACCTCACGCTGGCGCTTGGCGCCGTCTGGCTGGCCGTGGCGCTCGTCACGCCACGCAAGCGGACGCTGCACGACATGGCGGCCGGCACCATCGTTGTTCGCGCCCGAGCGTTGACTGCGCCGGCGGGAGCCTGGAACATGGCGACTTGATCAACGCGTGATCCAGCGAACCGCATGAGCTACAAGCCGCCGCGCCGACCGCAGTTCTTCTACACCACGGCGCCCTTGCCTTGCCCGTATGTCGCTGGCCGGGTGGAGCGCAAGGTGGTCACCGAGATCACCGGGCCGGACGCGGAAGCCCTGCATGACCGCCTTTCGCGCGCCGGCTTCCGCCGCAGCCACAACATCGCCTATGCGCCCGTGTGTCCGGGCTGCGGCGCCTGCGTGCCGATCCGCATTCCGACGGCCACGTTCCAGCCCGACCGCACGCTGAAGCGCATCGCGCGGGCCAACCTGACCGTCGAGGCGTTCGAGACGCCGGCGCGCGCCACCGCCGAGCAGTTCCAGTTGTTCCAGCGTTACCAGAAGATCCGCCACCTCGATGGCGACATGGCGACCATGAGTTTCTACGACTACCGCGCCATGGTCGAGGACACGCCGATCGAGACCTTCATGGTCGAGTTCCGCGACCCCGACGAACGCCTGGTGGGCGCCTGTCTCGCCGATCGCCTGGGCGATGGCTTGTCGGCGGTCTATTCGTATTTCGCCCCCGGCCTGGAGCGGCGTTCGCTGGGAACCTACACCATCCTGTGGCTGATCGATCGCGCGAAGGCACTCGGGCTGCCTTACGTGTATCTCGGCTATTGGGTGCCCGAGAGCCGCAAGATGGCCTACAAGGCGCGCTTCCGGCCCAGTGAAATCCTGGTGTCCGGCACTTGGCGGATGCTGACGGACGGTGAGATCCAGGGTGAACGGACGACGCAGGTACTGGTGCCCGAGACGGCGGGGTAACTCTTGGCGGCGTGACAACCCAAGGGAGCCGCGTCGCTACGCTCCTCGCGATGACGGCGCGGGTTCCACGCCGCACCACTCCGCAATCGTCAAAGCGATCGCCTGCGTCACGTCATGCAGCGAGGCCAGTCCGACGCTCTCGTCGATGCCGTGGATGTTGTCGCTGTCGGGGCCGTAGCAGGTCGCCTGGGTGCCCTGATACAGCCGGTAGTGCCGCGCGTCGGTCAGGCCCAGCGCGTTGTAGGGACGCAGTTCCTCCCCGGTGACCAGTTTGTGCGCGGCGCTGACGGCGCGCGAAATCGGCTGGTCGGCGGGGAAGGTACAGCCATCGGCCATGAAGCCCTTGAACTCCACCCGCGCCTGGGCGCCGCGCAGCCCCGCGGCGGCCTCGGCCACCAGCGCCTCGATCTCGCGCGCCACCTCGCGGCATGAACGCCCCGGCATCACGCCGACGCGCAGGCCGATCTTCGCGCGGGTGGCCACCGAACTGTTCCACTCGCCGCCCTCGAACGTGCCGAGATTGACGTTGATCGGGTGGTTGTCGGCGGCGAACGCCGGATGGCGGCGCTCGCCCCGGTTCATCTCGGTCTCGTAGTCCTTGAACCGCGCCGCGATGGCCGCGGCCGCCTCGATGGCGTTCACGCCCGAATGCATGTCGCGAACATGCACCGGCCGCCCGGTCACGATCACCCAGGCCACACCACGCCGACCTCGGCGGTGTAGAGGGCCGGAAAGCCGGGGCCAGGCTCGGGGATCAGGCAGGCATCGGGCGCCCGGAGCGATTGCATCACGGCGAGCGCCCCATTGCCGGTGCATTCCTCCTCGATCACGGCCGCCATCTGCACCTCGGCGGCCGGCTGCAATCCGGCGAGCTTCAGCGCGCGGAAGGCGGTCACGTATGCCACGACGCCAGCCTTCATGTCGGCCGCGCCCCTGCCTTACATGCGTCCGTCGCGGATCGATGGCTCGAACGGCGGCGTGGTCCAGAGGTCCTCGGCGCCCTCCGGCACCACATCCACATGGCCTTGCAGCATCAGACTGCGGCCCCGTTTCTCGCGCGGCTGGTAGACCGCGACCACCGGCTCCCGTCCCGCGTAGGAAATCAACGGGGGCGACCAGCCCGGATGATCGCGCAGCGCCGACTCGTCGATCGGCACGCGCCACGGCGAGAGGTCGAGGGCGCGAAACACATCCTCCATCGCGGCAAGGCAGGATTGCTCGTGGCCGAGCAGGCTGCGGTGGCGCACGAGGCTGGCCAGCAGAGCGACCGCATCGCCTTGCAGGCTGGTGGCCGCGTCGAGGATGGCGCGGCGGACGCCGGCGTCGATCATCCGAACTTTCCTGACTTCGGGAACCCGTTGGGCGGCAGGCGCCCGGCCTGGGCGCGTTCGCCCAGCCAATCCCGCAGCCCGGTTTCGGTCCGGGTCTTCTCGCCGAGCTTCCATGTCAGCCCGTCGGCGAGGCGGAACACCTTGGCATCGCGCATCCCGCCATCGCGGTATTTCTGCAGCATCACCCCTGCCCCGCGCGGCATCTCCGGCACCTGATCGAGCGGGAACACCAGCAACTTCTTGTTGTCGCCGATCACCGCCACATGGTCGCCGTTCGCGGACGCGCACAAGGCCGCCGCCTCGCCCGGGCGCAAATTCAACACCTGCTTGCCCGCGCGCCGGTCCGACAGCAATTCCTCGGACTTCACCAGGAAGCCGCGCCCGGCGCTGGATGCGAGCAGATACCGCACGCCGTCGCGCAGCACGAACAGCGCCAGCACGTCGTCCTCGTTGGTCATCTCCGCGATCAGCCGCACCGGCTGGCCGTCGCCCCGGCCACGCGGCAGGTCGCCGGCCTTCAGCGTGTAGGCGCGGCCTTGCGTGCCGAACAGACACAGCCGATCGGTGGTCTCGCACGCCACCATCAGGCGCAGCTTGTCGCCCTCCTTGAACTTCAACTCGGCGCCTTCCGCGAGATGCCCCTTCACGGCGCGCAGCCAGCCCTTGTCGGACAGGATGACGCTGATCGGCTCGCGCTCCACGAACGCCTCGCTCGACACCTCGATCGCGGCCGGCGCATCGCCCAGCCGCGTGCGGCGATCGCCCAACGGGCCGCTGCCGAACTTCGCCTGTGTCTCGCCCAATTCGGCGGTGATCCGGTCCCATCGCAGCGCTTCGCTGCCCAGCAGTTTCTGCATGCCCGCGCGTTCCTTGGTGAGAGCCGCATGCTCCTTGCGTATCTCGACCTCCTCCAGCCGGCGCAGGCTGCGCAGCCGCATGTTCAGGATCGCTTCCGCCTGCACGTCGTTCAGCGTGAACGTCGCCATCAGCGTGGGTTTCGGCTCGTCCTCGAAGCGGATGATGCGGATTACCTCGTCGAGGTTGAGGAACACCGCCAGGAACCCGTCCAGGATCTCCAGCCGCCGCTCGATCGCGGCGAGCCGGTGCTGGGAGCGCCGCACCAGCACGATCTCGCGGTGATCGAGCCACGCCCGCAGCACCGCCTTCAGCCCCAGCACGACCGGCGTGCGGTCGGCGGTCAGCACGTTCATGTTGAGCGGGAAGCGGCTTTCGAGCGCGGTCGCGCGGAACAACGTCTCCATCAGCACCTCCGGCTCGACGCCGCGCGTGCGGGGCTCGAACACCATGCGGATGACATCCGTGCTTTCATCGCGCACATCGGCCAGCAGCGGCAGCTTCTTGTCTTCCAGCAGCTGCGCGATCTGCTCGATCAGCCGCGCCTTCTGCACCTGGTAGGGGATCTCGGTCACCACGATGGTCCAGGTGCCGTGCCTGGCCCGCTCCACCTCCCATTTCGCCCGCATCCGGAAGCCGCCGCGCCCGGACTCGTAGGCCGCCAGCAGCGAGGCCCGATCCTCGACCAGCACGCCGCCGGTGGGGAAATCCGGCCCCGGCATGTGCGCCAGCAGATCGGCCGTGCTGGCGTCGGGGTGGCGCACCAAATGGATCGCGGCCGCACACACCTCCCTTGCGTTGTGCGGCGGAATGGACGTCGCCATGCCAACCGCGATGCCGGCGGCGCCGTTGGCGAGCAGGTTCGGGAAGCCGCCGGGCAGCACGACCGGCTCGTGTTCCTCGCCGTCATAGGTCGCGCGGAAATCCACCGCATCGTCGTCGATGCCCGCCAGGAGCGCCTTCGCAACCTCCGTCAGCCGCGCCTCGGTGTAGCGCATGGCGGCCGCGTTATCGCCGTCGATGTTGCCGAAATTGCCCTGGCCCTCGACCAGCGGGAACCGTGCGGCGAAGGTCTGCGCGAGCCGCACCATCGCGTCGTAGATCGAGGCGTCGCCGTGGGGATGGAACTTGCCCATCACGTCGCCCACGATGCGCGCGCATTTCTTGAACCCGGCCGTGGGATCGAGCCGCAGCTGGTGCATCGCGAACACCAGCCGGCGATGCACCGGCTTCAGCCCGTCGCGCACATCGGGCAGGCTGCGCGACATGATGGTCGACAGGGCATAGGCGAGGTAACGCTCGCTGAGCGCGTCCACCAGAAGCGTGTCGCGCGTGAGGCCGCTCAGGTCGTCAGGCATGGGGGCGGGGTTCCTCGGCAAGATCGCAGACGCGGTGATAGAGCGCGATCCGTGCCGCCGGCAACGGGCGATGGTGGTGGCCGAAGGCGTCGCGTTCGAGGAAATGCCCGGTGAGGCGCAGACCATCGCGCCAGTCGGGCGGCGTCCCCGGCCCGCCATCCAGCAGGAATCGGGGCAGGCGCAACATGCGCGCAGCCCAGCTTCCCGCGCCGGCGGCCGAGACGGCGCGGCCCGATTTGGGCGAGACGAACGCGAGGTCCTCCGTGTCGCCGGTGACGGCGCAGGCGGAGAGATCAAGCCCGTAGCCCAGATCGGCCAACAGCACCGCCTCCCAACGTATCTGCGCCGCAAGATCGGGCGTGGTGGCGCGGGCCGCCAGCGAGAGCAGCCCGTCGAACACGCGCGGATGCGGCGCGCGCTCCGGCAGCGCCCCTTCGGCCACGGCACAGGCGGCGCTGAGGGCGGCGAGCGCCAGCGCGTCGTCCATGGCCAACGCCACGGTGGGATGCACCAGTTCGCCGGTGAAACTGCCCAGTTGGTCCGCGAGCCGCGCCACCCAGCGCACCTGCACGAGATTACCCGCCTGCCAGATGGCGGCTTTCGCCCGCGACGACCCGCCCCGCGCGAGGCCGCGATGCACGCCCTGCGCCTCCGTCATCACGGCCGCGATGGCATCGCCCTCTCCGTAGGGGCGGGCATCCAGCACGATCGCGGGGGCCTCCCATTCCATACGCGGGTCCTGTCGAAAAAACTTACTGCGGGCAGGTTGGTCAGGTAGGTTGGTCACATGAGCGCCGTCGTCAATATCTATGATGCCAAGACCAATCTATCGCGCTTGGTCGAACGCGCGGCGGCCGGTGAGGAAATCATCATCGCGCGCGCTGGCAAACCGATGGTGCGCCTCGTGCCGGTCGAGCCACGCAAGCCGCGCGTCGGTGGCCAGCTTGCCGGGCTGGTCATTCCCGATGAATTCTTCGCGCCTTTGAGCGACGAGGAGCTCGCGGAGTGGGAGTAGTGTGAGGCTCCTGCTGGACACCCATGCGTTTTTTTGGTGGTTCGCGAACGACCCGCGCCTTCCTGCCTCGACCCGGCTGGCGATTGCCCACGCCGATGTGGTGTTCGCAAGCGCGGTAACGGCTTGGGGGATATCCACCAAGCACCGAACCGGAAAGTGGCCCGAAGCCGCGCCCGTTCTCGCCAATTACGAACAGTTGACGCGAGATGCCGGATTCAGCGAGCTACCTTTGGCGGTCGCCCACGGATTGCTCGCCGGAACATTGCCCGGACCGCATCGCGATCCATTCGACCGAATATTGATGGCCCAATCGCGACTGGAGAACGCTGTGATGGTCACGCGCGACCGCGTTTTCTCCGCCTACGGAGTTGAGACATTGTGGGGTTGAGCCCCGTCGGCGCAAAGTTGGCGCGGCCTTCCAGGACAGGCGGTCGTTATCCTCTTCCGGGTCGGCACGTATGCGTTACACGTTGGGGCTTCGCCAACGCTCACTCGAAATCCGTCGGCATCCGCGGCGCGCGATAATGCGCGAACATGCGGTGCAACTGATGCGGCAGCACCCGCCCCGTCGACAACTCCACTGGCAGCGCATCCTCCGCGAAAAACGCCACCTCGGAAGTTTCCAGGCTGGTGCTTGCAACTCCGCCGATCAATTCGCACACAAAGAACATTTTCAAACTGCTGAACGCGTACGCCCCGTGCCCCTGTCGCGCCCGGTCCCAGCACGCGGCCAACTTGACGGCGCGCGCCTCGAAGCCGCTTTCCTCGCGCACCTCCTTCACCACGTTCTCGGCGGCCGTGAGGTTCACATCCGCCCAGCCTCCGGGCAGCGTCCAGCGGCCGCCATCGAGCACCTCGCGCACCATCAGGATGCGCCCCTCGGCGTCGAACACGGCGCCGCGCACGTCGATCTTGGGCGTGGCATAGCCGGTCTCGCCCGCGAATAACTGGTCGATCCGTGCCGCATCCGTTGCCGTGTGCGCCGCCATGATGCGGGACGCCAGGGCGCGCAGCATCTCGTACCGCTCGCGATCGTACGGGTCGCGGACGAAGGCGATCCCGGTCTGGGCGACGGCCTGCATTTCGCGGGTCCAAACCAGCCAATCGGGATCCCTCACTCGGGGTCACTCACTCGGGGGGCACCTCGCGGGGGCGGCGGTCCTCGCCGATGGCCACGAACACGAAGATGGCCTCCGTCACCTTCTTCATGTGCGTCTCGTCGCGATTGCGGCTCCAGGCCTCGATGGAAATCTTCATCGAGGTGCGGCCGATCTCGTGGATCGTGGCGTAGAGCGAGACCTCGTCGCCCACCGCCACGGGGCGGATGAACTTCATGCCATCGACCGCGATGGTGGCGACCCGGCCCTTCGCGCGCCGGATCGCGACCAGGCCGCCCGCGAGGTCCATCTGCGCCAGCAGCCAGCCGCCGAAGATGTCGCCGTTGGAGTTGGTGTCGGCTGGCATCGCCACCGTGCGGATGGCGGGCTGGCCCGATGGCTGGCCCATGACCGGTTGGCTCATGACCGGTTGGCTCATGAATGGTCGTCCAATCCGATGGCGCGCAACCTTGCCCCCTCCTCGTCCCAGCCGGCCCGCTGCTTCACGTTGAGGAACAGATGGACCTTGCGCTCCAGCAGGCGCGCCAGTTGCGCGCGGGCGCGGACGCCGATCTCCTTGATGCGCTGGCCGCCCTCGCCGATAAGGATGGCCTTGTGGCCGCTGCGCGCGACGTAGATCGTGGCCTCCACGCGGATCGAGCCGTCGGGCTTCTCCTGGAAGCTCTCGGTCTCCACGGTGGCGCCGTACGGCACCTCCTCATGGGTCTGCATGAAGATCTGCTCGCGCACCAGCTCGGCCGCGAGCAGCCGGTCCGGCAGGTCGGTGAGGTCGTCTTCGGGATACAAATATGGGCTCTCGGGCATGGCAGCGGCGAGATGGTCGAGCAGCACGTCCAGCCCGTCGCCGGTCGAGGCGCTGACCATGAAGGTCTCCTCGAACGTCGCGAGCTGGGTGAGTTCGGCGGTCAGCGGCAGCAATTTGCCGGGCGGCACGAGGTCGGTCTTGTTCAGCACCAGCCAGGCGCGGCGGGAGATTTTCCGCACGATGGCGCGCGTGGACTCGGTCAGCGGCGCCTTGGCGTCCACCAGCATCAGCACGAGGTCGGCATCCTGCGCGCCGGTCCAGGCGGCGTTGACCATGGCGCGGTCCAGCTTGCGCTTGGGCTTGAAGATGCCGGGCGTGTCCACCAGCAATATCTGGCAGTCCCCGCGCATCAATATGCCGAGCACGCGGAAGCGCGTGGTCTGCGCCTTGGGGCTGACGATGGAAAGCTTGGCACCGGTCAGCCGGTTGAGCAGCGTCGATTTGCCCGCGTTGGGAGCGCCGACGATCGCCGCGAAGCCGCATCGTGTCATGGTTTCAATTGTCCCAGCAGGCTCTCGGCCGCAAGTTGTTCCGCCGCGCGCTTGGAGCCGGCGCGGCCTTCGCCGGTGTGCTCTCCGATGGTGACGGCGATGACGAAGATTGGATCATGCGGAGGCCCCTCGCGGGCCGCCACCTGGTAGGCCGGCAGATCCAGACCGCGCCGCTGCGCCCATTCCTGCAGGCCGGTTTTCGCGTCCTTGGGCGGCTCGGCCTGCGCCACCATCGCTGCTTCCCACGCACGTCGCACGAAGCGGCGGGCGGGCTCGATGCCGCCATCGAAATACAGCGCGCCGATGGCGGCCTCCATGGCGTCGGCCAGCACGGTGGCCCGGTTGCGGACGCCCGCACGGCTTTCGCTGGCGGCGACCGAGAGCGCCGTCGACAGGCCGGCCGCCTCGGCGATGGCGGCGAGAACGGGCTGCGAGACGAGATGGGCCAGCCGGCGGCCGAGGCCGCCCTCCTGCTCCTGCGGGAAGCGTTCGGCCAGCCACTCGGCCATCAGCAGACCGAGCACACGGTCTCCCACGAATTCCAGCCGCTCGTTGGAGCCGCTGCCCTTAACCCGCTTGCCGCGAACCTTGTGGGCGGCGGAACGGTGCGTCATCGCCTCTCGCAGCAGGGCCGGGCGCGCGAAATGATGGCCCAAAAAATCCTCCGGGCCGGGATCGGGCTGGGTCAGGTGATCCCCGAGAAAAGGCGGGACCAGCGGATTTCAAACGGCCATTCCCATATCTGCCACCATGGCGCCGTGGCATCGACCGACAGGAAGATGAACTCGGCGCGGCCGACGAGATTCTCCACTGGCACGAAGCCGACGCCATCGGCGAAGCGGCTGTCGGCGCTGTTGTCGCGGTTGTCGCCCATGGCGAACACATGGTTCTCGGGGACCAGGTACTCGATGGTGTTGTTGGCGCCGCCCGCGTCGGTTTCCTTCAGGATAAAGTGCTTTGGCCCGTTGGGCAGCGATTCCAGGTAGCGTTCGCGCTGGACGCGCAGGCCGTCGTCATCGGCGACGAACGGTCCCGCATCGGTGCGCGGCACCAGCACCTTGTTGACGTAGAGCTGGCCACCCGTGACCTGGACGCGGTCGCCGGGCAGGCCGATGATGCGCTTGATGTAGTCCACATTGGTGTCGCGCGGGTATTTGAACACCGCGACGTCGCCACGGTGCGGCAGGCGGCCAAGGATGCGGCCGGAGAAGACGTTCGGGGAAAACGGCATCGAGAAGCGCGAATAGCCGTAGCTGTATTTCGAGACGAACAGATAGTCGCCCACCAGCAGCGTCGGGATCATCGAGCCCGACGGGATGTTGAACGGCTCGAACGCCACGGTGCGGATGCCGATGGCGATCAGTCCGGCATAGAAGATGGTCTTGACGTTCTCGACGAGACCTCCGGTTCGGTGTTTTGCCGTGGTGGCGCGGGCCATGCGATGGGGCCTAGTTCGTTGGGTTGTGGGAGACGCGGGTCTGGCGCGGGCGGATGAAGCCCAGGGCGCGGTATGCTGTCAAGGAAACGCCGGAAATGCGGGCTCGGCCGAGATGATCACCTGGGCGTAGGCGTAGGGATATTCGTCGGTCATGGTGAGGTCGATGCGCGCCGCCATGCCGGCCGGGACGAGTTCCGCCAGGCGCTCGGCCGCCCCGCCGGCCAGCCGCAAGGTGGGCTGGCCCGAGGCCAGATTCGTCACCCGCAGATCGGACATGAACACGCCGCGACGAAAGCCGGTGCCGAGCGCCTTGGAGCAGGCCTCCTTGGCGGCGAAGCGCTTGGCGTAGGTGCCGGTGCGGTTGGTGCCGCTGCGGCGATCCGCGCGGCGGCGCTCGTCGGCGGTGAACACGCGGGCGAGGAAGCGGTCGCCGAAGCGTTCCATCGCCTGCTCGATGCGGCGGATGTCGCAGATGTCCGAGCCGACGCCGAGGATCATGCCTCGCTCTCCGCTCCGCGGGCGGGAGGCGACGCGCAAACCACCCTCATCCCCGCGCCCGCTCGACCTGATGCACGCCGCTGGCGCCGCGCAGGCCGGCGATCACGCGCAGCAGATGGCTGATATCGCGCACGTCCACATCTACCAGCACCTCGAAGAAATCCGCCTGCCGGTTGGTTATTTTCAAATTGGTCACCGAGCCCTCCTGTTTGGAGATGGCGTTGGCGATGTTGGCGAGCGCCGAAGGCGCGTTGTCAGCGATGACGCTGACGCGGCCGGTCGGGCCCTCACCCTTCGCCTGCTCCTCGAACGCCCATGGCTCCCAGTCCACGTCGATGAAGCGTTCCGGGGTCGCGCTGAAGCTTTCCAGCGTGGGGCAGCGCCTGTTGTGGATCGTGACGCCTTTGCCGGTGGCCACGATACCGACGATCTGGTCGCCGGGGATCGGGTGGCAACACCCGGCGTAGTGGATCTCCATGCCCGACACGAGGCCGCTGATCGGCAGTTGGTGGCGGCTGCCGGGCCTGGCGGTGCCGCGAGGGGCCATGGTGGGCAACATGCGCGGCGCGCGAGAGGCCGGGCGCAGTTCCGGATAGGCGGCGGAGACGACCTCCTTCACGCCAAGATTGCCGTTGCCCACGCCGACATACAGATCGTCGATGCTCGCCTGCTTCAGCGCCTTCAGCGCCGGCTCCAGCGCCTTCTCCGACCCGTCCACGCCCTCCTGGCGGAACGCCTTGGCCAGCGCCGCGCGGCCGTTGTCGCGCTGTTCCTGGCGCTGCTGCTGCTGGACGTGGCGACGAATGCGCGCGCGCGCCTTGCCGGTGACGACGAAGCGTTCCCATTGCGGGTTTGGCGTGTTGCCCCGCGCGGTGGTGATCTCGACCTGATCGCCGTTCTGCAACTCATGGCGCAGCGGCAACAGCTTGCCGTTGACCTTGGCGCCGACGCAGGTATCGCCGACCTGGCTGTGAACCGCATAGGCGAAGTCGATCGGCGTCGCACCTCTCGGCAGCTGGATCAACTGGCCCTTGGGCGTGAAGCAGAACACCTCGTCCTTGTAGAGTTCGAGCTTGGTGTTCTCGAGGAACTCGTCGGGCGTCGAGTTGTCCAGAATTTCCAGCAGATCCTGCACCCAGCGGAACTTGGTGACCTCCTGCTCCGCCGCGTGGGCCTGCTTGTACACCCAGTGGGACGCCACCCCGTTCTCCGCCACCAGATGCATTTCGGCGGTGCGTATCTGCACCTCGATCTTCTGGTTGCGCGGCTGGCGGAGCGTGACCCCGGTATGGACGCTCTGGTAGCCGTTCGGCTTGGGGGTGGAGATGTAGTCCTTGAAACGCCCGGCAATCACCGGGTAGGCGGCGTGGACGGCGCCCAGGGCCGCGTAGCAGTCGCCCCGGCTCGGCACCACGATGCGGAACGCCATGATGTCGGATAGCTGCTCGAACTGGACGTTGCGGCGCTGCATCTTCTCCCAGATGGAGAACGGCGATTTTTCGCGCCCGGTGACTTCCTCGACCTCGACCCCCGATTCCTCGCAGACGCGCTTCAGCTCGGCGCCCACCTCCTCGATTACGTCGGCGCCCTGCCCTCGCAGGAAGTTGAGGCGGGCCTGGATGGTCTCGAACGCGTCGGTCTCAAGCTGGGCGAAAGCAAGGGTCTGCAGCTCGGTCTTGAGCGAGTCCATGCCGATGCGTTCGGCCAGCGGCGCGTAGATTTCCATGGTCTCGGCAGCGATCCGGCGGCGCCGGTCAGGCGCGTCGACGAAGTACAGCGTCCGCATGTTGTGCAGGCGGTCCGCGAGCTTGACCAGCAGCACGCGGATATCGCGGCTCATGGCCAGCACAAGCTTGCGGAAATTCTCCGCCTGCTTGGTACGGTCCGACCGCAGTTCCAGCTTGGTCAGTTTGGTGACGCCGTCCACCAGGCCCGCGATCTCGGCGCCGAACCGGCGTTCCACCTCGGCGCGGCTGACGGAGGTATCCTCCACCACGTCGTGCAGCAGCGCGGTGATGATCGAGCCGGTGTCGAGCCGGTAGCCCGCCAGGATGCTGGCGACGGCGAGCGGGTGGGTGATGTAGGGGTCGCCCGCATCGCGCAACTGGCCGCGATGGGCGCGCTCGGCCATCTCGAACGCGGCCAGGACCAGGGCGCCGTCCGCCTTCGGATCGTAGGACTTGATCTTGGCAATCAGCGCCGCCGCCTCGGCGGCATAGGCGATCCCCGCGACGGGAGGCGATGCCAGCCCGTCAGGCAGCATCATGAGCGCGGCACGCCAATGGTATGCGGTGCCGCGCTCCATGGCGTTCTATCGGCGACCGCGGCCGCCAAGCTCAGCCACGATGGCGGCCTCGAAAGCCTCGGGCGACAACTCCTCGCCATCGACCAACAGGGCGGCCGCCTCCTCCTCGGCGCTGATATCCTGCAGCCCGAAGATGTTCTGGTCGGTCGGAATCAGGTCGAGTACCTCCTCGTCGGCGGGCTCGGGCTCAGGGGCGCGGGACAGGGACTTCACCAGATCCTGCTCCAGCTTTTCGAGCGGGATGGTCTCGTCGGCTATTTCACGCAGGGCGACGACGGTGTTCTTGTCGTCCTCCCGGTCGATCGTCATCTCCTCGCCCCGGCTGAGGTTGCGGGCGCGCTGGGCGGCCAGCAGAACCAGCTCAAAGCGGTTGGGGATCTTCTGAACGCAATCTTCGACGGTGACGCGAGCCATTGTGCGCCCTCTCTTCGGTCTGGAAATGGGTGGGACTATAAAATAGGCAAATGCCTACCGAAAGACAAGCAGCATCGGATTCACCCATTCGGGCGCCACATCGGCCAGCGGGCGGAGCACGAAATCGCGCAGATGCGCGCGGGGATGCGGCACAATCGGGTCCGGCGCGTGGCGCACCAGATCATCCATGCCGATGATATCGAGGTCGAGCGTGCGCGCAGCATTGGCGGGCCCCCGCGTCCGGCCCGCGGCGTGCTCGATGGCCTGGAGGCGGCAGAGCAGCCAGGCGGGGTCCGCCTCGCCCGCGAGCCGAACCATGCCGTTGATATAGGCCGGCTGGCCGGACGGCGGCACCGGGGAAGTGCGATACCAGCGCGAGACGGCGATGACCCGGAGGCCCCGCAGAGCGCGCATGGCCTCGACGGCCGCACGGCAAGCGACGAGCGGCGACTCCCCATCCGGTCCGGGCAGGTTGGCGCCGACCGCGATCAAGATGGTGTCCATGCGGCTTTCATCTTCCGGCAACCTTCAAATGACATTATGACGGCCATGCCCCGGACCGTCTGTTCGTCCGTCCAGCATCCCGAAAGGCTTGCCTCATGCATTTTCTGCCCACCGAACGCACCGCCTTGTTCATCGACGGCGCCAATCTCTATTCCGCCTCGCGCAATCTCGGCTTCGACGTGGACTACCGCAACCTGCTCACGTACTTCCGCAGCAAAACCAATGTGCTGCGGGCCTATTACTACTCGGCCGTGCTGGAGACCGAGGAGTATTCCCCGCTCAAGCCGCTGACCGACTGGCTGGCCTATAACGGCTACACGCTCGTCACCAAACCCGCCCGCGAGTTCACCGATGCCACGGGACGCCGGCGCGTGAAGGGCAACATGGATATCGAGCTTGCCATCGACATGTTGGAACTGGCCGACAAGATCGACCACGCGGTCCTGTTCAGCGGCGACAGCGATTTTCGCCGGCTGGTCGAGGCGGTGCAGCGCCGGGGCGTGCGCGTGTCGGTGATCTCGTCCATCCGCACCAGCCCGCCCATGGCCGCCGACGAATTGCGCCGGCAGGCCGACCAGTTTGTGGAACTGGCTGACATCGCCGCTGATTTCACCCGCCGCCAGACCGAGCCGCGCACCACGCGGCCGCCGTTGCGCCAGACACCCGCCGAGCCGTTCGCGGAGCCGGATGCCATATAGGGTGGAGATCGACACGCCGCCGCATGACTGCCCGCTGTGTCCGAGGCTGGTCGCATATCGCAAGACGAACCGGGCCGCCAATCCGGGCTGGTTCAACGGGCCGGTGCCGAGCTTCGGGCCGCACGACGCGAAGCTGCTGGTGGTGGGAATGGCCCCTGGGGTGAAGGGCGCCAACCGCACGGGTCGCCCGTTCACTGGCGACCATGCCGGGATGCTGCTCTATGCCACGCTGCTGAAGTTCGGCTTCGCGGCCGGCACCTATCTGGCCGAGGCGGATGACGGCCTGGCGCTGCATGAAACCCGAATCGTCAATGCTGTGCGTTGCGTACCTCCGGCGAATTTGCCCGAGCCGCGCGAGGTTGCCACCTGCAACCGCTTTCTCGCCGCCGAACTGAAGGCGCTGCCCTCGGTCACCGCCGTGCTGGCCCTCGGCGTTCTGGCCCACGCCGCCGTGCTGAAAGCCTGCGGCATCCCGCTCAGCCGCGTGCGCTTCTCGCACGGCGCGATGCACGAATTGCCGGACGGGCTCGTGCTGGCCGACAGCTACCACGTGTCGCGCTACAACACGTCCACGCGGCGGCTGACGACCGCAATGTTCGAGGACGTGGTGAGGGCGTTGCGGACGCGGCTGCAAGGCAATTCCTCCCTCCCTCCCGTGGGCTACGGCACTCACCCATCTGGTTGAAGCAGCCTTCCCCCCCTCCCCCCCTGTAACCCTCTGTGGGGAGGGCCGGGGTGGGGGGCGGCGGTGGGTTAAGGTCAACGCGGATTGGTCTTACGGTGGGGCGCCTGGCTGGCGATTTCCAGGCGAACTTGCACGGTCCAGCCACAGCGCCCGAGCCTGCCCGACACAGGCCACGAAGTCTCCTCCCCGCCCGACCGCGTGCAACGCCACCGCCACGGTGCCGACCACCGCCGCTTCGCCCGCCGGGTCGGTGCGCTCGCCGCGCCATACCGCGACCATGTCCGCCGGCGCCGGGCTCTCCGGCTTGCCCACGACGCCGAGGGCCGGCCAGACCTGCTCGCCCGCGCCCGTGGTCAGCAGCAGCGACTTCGCCCCGCTCCATTCCGCCTCCCCGCCGCCCCCCTTCAGCACGGCGATGCGGCGGGACAGCAGGACCGCCGCAGCCTGGTGCAGCTCGATATAGGCAGGATGGAACACCCCGTCGATCGAGGCGGCGGCGTCGCAGGGGTCGAGCAGGCGGCCGACGGTGTTGAGCGGCGAGCGCAAGCCCAGCACGCCCCGCAAGGCGAGCAGCGCGGCCAGTTCCGGGCTGAAGGCCTCCAGCGCCATGAACGCGAACCCGCATGTTTCAAGCTCCGTTTCGGCTTCCCCTGGCGTGGTGACGGGGGTGATGCCGAGGAGTGCGAACGTGTCGATCAGATTGGCGCGGCCGGGACCGCCGAGCGGGCCGTGCATCACCACGCGCAGCCCGGAGCGGCCCAGCAGCAACGCCGCCAGCAGGTACCAGGGCAGGCCGCGCGTGCGGCCATCGGCGTAGCTGGGCCAGTCCAGATCGACCTTGCGGGCGAAGATCCAAGGCAGGCCGGCATGGGCGCGGGCGGCATCGATCATGCCGACGATCTCGTCGGCGACCTCGCCGCGATAGCGCAGCAGCATCAGCAGCGCGCCGACCTGCTCGCGCGCGGCCTCGCCGCGCAGTACCATGCCGAATGCCCGGCGTGCCTCCGCGCGCGTCAGCGACCGCGAGCGGCCCGGCCCACGGCCAAGGGTGCGGATAAAGGGCGCGAAATCATGCGTGTCGGTCGCGACCCTCGGCGGCAGGTCATCCATCCGCCTTTCTAGAGCGGGGCTAGCGCCGCGTCGACCCAGACCGCGCCATCGGCCACGCGGATGGCGAGCTTCGGGGTGCAACCGATATCGGGGGCGGCGGCCTCGCCGGTTTCGAGGTCGATCACCCAGTTGTGCAGCGGACAGGCGACGCGGTGGCCGTGGACGATGCCTTCCGAGAGGGGGCCGTGCTTGTGCGGGCAGCGGTTCAGCAACGCAAACACGCTGTCGTCGCTGCAGCGGAACACGGCGATCTCCCCCTTGGCCGCCGGGATCACGCGGGCGCCAAGGGGAAGGATGTCGTCGAGGCGGCAGATCTGGACCCAGCCGAGTGTCGTCATCGGGTTCATGGCTCAGTTCAATGCGGCGAGAGGGGTGAATTCGCGGGCATCGACACCATGCCGCGCGCGTTCGGCCCACGGGTCGTCCTGGAAAAAGCTCTGGGCGAACAGGAAACGCCAGTGCAGGGCGCGGCGGCCCTCCGCATCGGCCACAAGGCGGGAGCGCACGTATTCGATGCCGACGCGCTCGATCCAGGGAGCGGTGCGGTCGAGGTAGCGGGCTTCCTCGCGATAAAGCTGCATGAACGCGCCGGCATATTCCAGCACCTCTTCGTCGGTGGCCACGCTGCACAATTTGTCGGTGCCGCGCAGCTCGATGCCGCCATTGCCGCCGACCAGCAGCTCGTAGCCGGACTCGACGCAGATGATCCCGAGGTCCTTGATCGAGGCTTCGGCGCAGTTCCGCGGGCAGCCCGAGACGCCCATCTTGAATTTGTGCGGCGTCCAGTTACCCCAGGTCATGCGCTCCAGGCGCTTGCCCAGCGTGGTCGAATCCTGCGTGCCGAAGCGGCACCATTCGAGGCCGACGCAGGTTTTGACCGTGCGGAGGGACTTGCCGTAGGCGTGGCCGGACACCAGCCCCGCGTCGTTCAGCTCGCCCCAGACGGCGGGCAGATCCTGCTTGCGGATGCCGTAGATGCCGAGGCGCTGGCCGCCGGTGATCTTGATCTCGGCGACGTTGTACTTCTCGGCGACGTTGGCGATGGCCGCAAGTTCGCCCGGCGTGGCGGTGCCCCCCCAAAGGCGCGGGATGACGGAGTAGGTGCCGTCCTTCTGGATGTTGGCGTGGACCCGCTCGTTGACGAAGCGCGAGCGGCTGTCGTCCTGGTATTCGCCGGGCCAGGCACAGAGCAGATAGTAGTTAAGCGCCGGGCGGCAGGCGGCACAGCCATCGGCGGTTTGCCAGCCCAGCGCGGCGCGCACCTGTTCCTGCGTCTTGAGGGACGCGGAGATGATCGCGGCACGGACCTCCTCATGCGTGCGGGCGGTGCATTTGCAGATGGTCGGGATGCTGGGCTTGCTCACGTCGATGCCGAGCGTGGCGCCGACGATCTCGCGCACCAGCGGCGCGCAGGTGCCGCACGAGGCGGAGGCCTTGGTGTGAGCCTTCACCTCCTCATAGGAAGTGAGGCCCTTGGCGCGGATGGTGTCGACGATGGCGCCCTTGCACACGCCGTTGCAGCCGCAGATCTGCGTGTCGTCGGGCATCGCGGCCACATCGAGCGGGGCGGCAACGCCGCCCGCCTGGGTTGCCGCGCGGCTCAGGATCATGCGGTCGGCGA
>JANXTF010000144.1 GCA_025352565.1 Rhodospirillales bacterium
GCTGCTGAACCTCGACGGCTGGTTGCGTCGAAAACTCCGCTGCGTGCGGCTCAAACACTGCAAGAGCCCGTCCACCATCGCCGGCTTCCTCCGTGAAGGCGGCGTGGCGGAGCGGCCGGCACGGCAACTGGCATCCTCGGGAAAAGGCTGGTGGCGCCTCGCGAACACCGAGCAGGCGAAAATGGCCATGCCCAATGACTGGTTCGACACTCTTGGACTGGTCCGGCTGGCCGACCATCATGCAGCGTTGAACCGTGTCGGAAACCGGCGTGGTACGTGGCCCGTACGCCCGGTGGTGTGAGAGGGGGGCGTCGTGAGGCGCCTCCCTACTCGACTTTCCGCGACCCGCGCCGCAAGTCGTGGATGGTCCGCCTTCGCGGACCATGACGTGGAGGAGTTCGCACGCGACACCAACTGACTCAGTTATTTACCATCAAACCCTAAGCGCGCGAGCCTGACACGTTCGCGCGGTTGCGCTGAAGCGTCTCCCAAGTGGATTGCACCGGCCCGTTCGCGGTAGCATGCTCCCACGAAACGATCGCCCGATCCGTCGTGGGAGCGCCGCCGATGCAGTATGACGTGAGCTTCGGCCATCTGGACGCCGTTGCTCGCACGGCCCAGGGTCCGGCGTTCCGCCTCGCCGTTCTGGGCGACTTTTCCGGCCGCGCCAGCAAGGGCGTGCTGGAGACCGGCGCCGCCCTGGCCGCGCGCAAGCCCCTGCGCGTGGACGTGGACAATCTGGACGACGTGCTCGCCCGGCTGGCCCCCCGGATCAGCCTTCCGCTTGGCGACGGAGGCGAGACGGTCGCGGTGCCGATCGCCTGCATGGACGACTTCCATCCCGACCAGCTTGTCGAGGCACTCCCGCTCTTCGAGCAGCTGCGCGCGTTGCGGCGGAACATGCAAAGCCGTGTCGGCTTCGACCGTGCGTCCAAGGAAGTCCTGTCCTGGGCCGGGGCTGCGCCGCTGCCCCCGCCGCAATCCCGGCGAGCCCGCGGCGGCGCGGTCGCCACCGACCGCAAGCTGTCGGACTTTGCCCGCCTCACCGGCCGTGTCCCGGCGGCGGAGGCCACGACGGAAGACCTGATCCGCCGCATGATCGGCCCTTACATCGTTCCGGCCACCGATAGCCGGCAGGATGCGCTGGTCGCGCGGGTGGATGCGGCGTTGTCGGACGCCATGCGCCGGGTGTTGCATCACCCTGAATTCCAGTCCGCCGAGGCGCTGTGGCGCGGGGTGGAGATGCTGGTGCGCCGGCTGGAAACCGGGGCGCGGCTGCAGGTCGTGCTGTACGATATCTCCGCCGAGGAACTGGCGGCCGATCTCGCGGCGACCGACGATCTGCGGGATACCGCGCTCTATTCGCTGCTAATCGAGCAACCGGCGGCGGATGCGGGGGCGGGGCCTCTCACGTTCCTGGCCGGGCTGTACGGGTTCGAATTGGCGCCGCCCCATGCCGACCTGCTCGGCCGGATGGCCCAGCTTGCGGCGGCCGCCGGGGCGCCTTTCGTCGCCGCCATCGGCCCAGACGCGCCGCGCGTGCCGCCCCATGAGTGGCACGCGCTGATCCGGTCCGCCTGGTCGGAACTTCGCGCGCTGCCCGCCGCCGTCTATCTTGGCCTCGCCACGCCGCGTTTCCTGTTGCGGATGCCGTATGGCAAGAAGACCGATCCGATCGATGCGTTCGCCTTCGAGGAATTCACCCGCGAGGGCGGCCTGTCCGCAATGCTGTGGGGCAATCCGGCGCTGCTCCCGGCGCTGTTGGCGAGCGAGAGCTGGCTGAAGGGCGGCAAATCCATGCAGCTCGGCAGCGTGAACGTGGTGGGAGACCTCGCGGTCTATGTGTACCACGACGCCGATGGCGATCAGATCGCGTTGCCCTGCACGGAGCGGCTGTTCACCGAACGCCAGGCGGCCCAAGTGGCGAATGCGGGCGTGATCCCCGTCGTGAGCCTGCGGGGCCGGCCGGAGGTGCGGCTGGCCGGGTTCGCCTCGGTCGCCGGCCCATTATTGGCGGGAAGGTGGGCGCCGGTCGAGATCAAGCCGAAACCCCAGCCGGCCAGCGCGCCGCCAGCCCCGACTGCGCCAGCGCCGCCCGCCGCAATTGTGCCCCCCGCAATTGTGCCCGCGCCGCAAGCGGCACCCGTGCCTGTCGCCGCACCCACCCCAGCCCCAGCGCCCGTGGCGGCGGCGGAGGTCGACGACCTTGACGCGCTGCTGGCCGGGTTGGGAGCGACCCCGCCGGCCCCGGCTCCCGCCGAGGCGGCCGAGAGCGATCTGGATGCGCTGCTCGCAAGTCTCAGCGCCGAGCCGCCACCCGCCGGTCCCGGTGAAACGGAGCAGGACCTCGACGCGCTGCTCGCGTCGCTGAAATAGTGTCCGTTGGTAAATAACTGAATCAGCTGGAACCGCGTGCGAACTCCTCCGCGTCATGGTCGGCGGAGGCCGACCATCCACGACTTTCCGAGACCCGCACTGCAAATCGAGTAGGGAGGCGCCTCACGGCGCCCGCCTCTCACACCGCCGGGCGTACGGGCCACGTCCCAAGGCGGTTTCCGACACGGTTCAACGCTGCATGTCGCCGGTGCGCCGCGCCAGACGGGCCATCAGGATGTCGTGGTTGACCCGGTCGAAGAACTTCTCCAGGTCGATGTCCACGACGATCTCGTGGCCGTCCGCCACGTACCCCCTCGCCTGGCGCAGCGCGTCGTGCGCGCCACGGCCAGGCCGGAAGCCGAAACTCGACACCGAGAAGGTCGGGTCGAGGATCGGCTCCAGCACCTGATTGATCGCCTGCCGCACCAGACGGTCCACCACCGTGGGGAT
>JANXTF010000007.1 GCA_025352565.1 Rhodospirillales bacterium
CAGACCAGCTTGTCGCGGGTGACGCCCTGGCTGGCGGCGGCCATGCGGCCGAGGCCGAGATTGGTGGCGTCGGCCAGGATGGCGGCGAGCAGGGCGTTCTCGTCGTCGCATCGCTCGCCGGTGCGCAGGTTGGTGAAGGACGTCGCGAAGCCGGTGGCGCGGTTGACCTCGTGCAGCAGCTCGGTGATGCGGACGGGCGGCATCAGGCCTTCGATGCCGTCGGCGAAGGCGCGCGCCTCGGGCGGCGCGGAGGCCTTGACCGGGGCGACGTGGAGCCGACCGTCGCGCATCTCGACGCCCTCCAGATCGCCGCGACGCAGCCGGCGCGCGAAGCGCTTTAGCCGCCTGTCGAGGTTTTGACCGCGCGTCGCCAGCCACTCGTCGGCCGTGGCCGGCAGTCCAAGCGCCGCCGCGGCCGCCGGCACCTCTGATTCCGGCATCAGGTAGCTGTCGAAGCGGCGATAGCCGGACGAGCGCTCGACCCAGATGTCGCCCGATCGAAGCTTGTCCCGCAGCGTGGCCAGGACCGCCGTCTCGTAGAGGCGCCGGTTCGGCCTTCCGTCCTCCATGACCAGCCGTCGCCAGTCCTTGCGGAACGGCAAGGGTGTGTCGGCCGGCAGCTCGCGCCTGCCGGACCGGTTCAGGTCCCGGAGCAGGTTGATCGCTGCCAGCATCGGATCGTTAGCCCGCGCCGCCTTGAACGCCAACGCCTCGATCAAGGCCGGCGCGAACTTGCGCAGCGTCTTCCATCGATCGGCGGCGCGGATCAGCGGGTCTTCGACCGCCTGGTCGGCCAGCGCCCGCACCTCGCCGCGCACCTTCAGCAGCTTCGGCCAGCCGACCGCGTCGTCGAGCACGTCGAAGGCGTCGCTCCCGCCTTCCCGTGCGGCGACCAGGGCCTCGATCGTGCCATGGAACAGGCGCATCAGGCGGCCGACGTCGCCGGCGCTGGCGACATAGCGCCGCTTGGTTTCGTTGCGCGCCTTGGCGAACATCCCGCCGACCAGCTTGTCGGCCATGTCCAGCGCCGCGTCGGTCAAGCGGCTTTCCAGGTCGAGCACGGTGGCGACCAGGATGGCGCGACGCCGGTGCCCGGCGTACTGGCCGAGCTGATGGGCGTCCGAAGCGTGACCCTCTCGAACC
Organism: Rhodospirillales bacterium; assembly: GCA_025352565.1. GTDB lineage: Bacteria > Pseudomonadota > Alphaproteobacteria > Acetobacterales > Acetobacteraceae > JANXTF01. Next base: position 1,144 of record JANXTF010000007.1, read on the forward strand.
AAGTGTCGCAGCCGCTGCTCATGCACGCGCCCAGCCGCTTCGGGAGGCAACCCGAGCTTGCGGACGTGAAGCAGCCGTTCGAGCAATTCGCCGACGTGGTCCGCCTTGGGCGCGACCGGCATGGCCTTGATCCAGCCGAACGGCGTCATGCCGATCGACGGATCAGGCACAAGCAGCCCTTCCAGACCGGCGAGCTGCGCGTCGGTCAGTCCCTCCAGCAGGGCGGCGGCCGCCCGCTGACGCGCCCGCGCCCGACCGGCGATGGCGGCGCGCTCGATCACGGTCGCAGCAGGCAGGATGACGCCGGCCGAGCGCAGGGCTCCTATGACGGCCGTCACGACCGGCTTGCCGCTGTCGGTCTCCCATGCGGCCCGCGCCGCCGCCTCGAGCATGAGCGGCAGGTCTGCCGCTTTGGACAGACGCAGGCCCAGCGATCGGGCCAGCTGGTGGGCGTGATCGGTCATGGTCTGCGGGCGCAGGGCGTATTCGGCAAAGGCCTCCGCCGGGATGGCGAGCTGGCTTGCGAGCCACGCCGCCAAGACCTCGGCCGGAGGTTCCAGGTTTGCGAGGGTCACGCCGGAATGGCGAAGCAATGCGAGCTGCACGGCCACCCCGAGCCGGTTGGCTGGCCCCCGACGCTCCACTACGAGGTCGAGGTCGGACCGCGACAGAGTGAACAACCTGGCCAAGTCGTCGGGATCATTGGGCAAGCCGAAGAGGGCCGAGCGTTCCTCGTCAGTCAGCATTTGCCGGCGTGCCAAGGCGCTTCTCCCGTCCCGCAAAGGTCGATCATGAACATGGACGGCGAGGCTTTGGAGGACGTAATCTCTGGATGGGTTTGAAGGACTGTTCGGCATGGCCCCGCTTGTGTCCAGGGAACGGCCGTTTGGGAGACGAACCGGAGTACATCCTTGACCGGCATCCTCGGCTACGCCCGCGTCTCCACCGGCGACCAGGACGTCGCCGGCCAGTCCATGCGGCTGACCCAAGCCGGGGCCATCAAGGTGTTCACCGACGTGCGCTCCGGCCGCTCGATGGATCGGCCGGGGCTGACCGAGCTGCTCGCCTACGCCCGTAAGGGCGACACGCTGGCCATCGTGCGCCTCGACCGGCTGGGCCGCTCACTCTCCGAGCTGCTCGCGACCGTCACCATGCTCAAGGAGCGCGGCATCGCCCTGCTGAGCCTGGAGGAGAAGATCGACACCACCTCGGCAGCGGGGGAGCTGGTGTTCCACGTGTTCGGGTCGATCGCGCATTTCGAGCGGCGGCTGATCGCCGAACGCACCAAGGACGGCATCGCTGCCGCGCGCGCCAAAGGCAAGCGTCCAGGACGCCGGCCGCTCGACGCCGACCGCGCCGCCACCGCCTTGAAGCTGGTCGCTGCCGGGCTGTCGCCGACCGAGGCGGCGCGCCAGCTCGGACTGGGGCGCTCGACCGTCTACCGCGAGGTCCAGCGGATGGGGATCGAGCGCATTCCTTCCGCGGCGCGCTCCGACGCCCCCGTCATCCTTCAGCCGGCTATTTAAGCGTTCTACTTTCGTTTGCCCTTAGCGTTGTCTATCTGACAACCCACGCTCTGCCCTCAGCTGCGGATGAACGTCGAATCCAAGGTCACCACGATCGCCGACGCTGCTGCTTCCGGCCTGATCGCCGCGCACTCACCAAGCGCCTCGCCGACCTTCAGGGTATGGCGGCGCAAGGTTGCATGATGCTTTCCCGCGTCGAGCGGGAACATCTGCTCCAGCAAATCAGCAGCCGTCCTGTAGGTCATCAGGGCGCAGAGATGCGCCTGAAGCCGGTCCAGCTCCGGTGTCGACCGGCAATGCGCTGGCCAGGCGATGCCACCCTCGATCGCGCCACACGCGGCACAACGAAAGCGGGGAAGCCGCACCATGACCTGGCCGAACAACGTCGCGACTGCATGGTCCCGGTAGTCCTTCACCCGGCAAGCGCCGCTACAGCGCCAGCAGTCCGGCCGCTGAACAGCGTGCTCCCTGGCCTGCGCGGCGACGATCTCCTGTTGAACGCCCGCAAGCAACCGCTTCGCTTCGGCCAGGGTCAAACCCAAATTGGCGATTTCGCCGAGATCATCGGGCCGGTGGATCTCCATGACGTCCGTGCACGGCCCCTCGCCCTCAGTCCCGATCTTCACCAACCTCAACATCCAAGCCACGCATCCACCCTCGGTCAGAGAACAGACGCGAAAATACCCAACTGGCCGACGCACCCCCAATCTTGCGACAGTCCCGCCGCAAGGCAGCATGGAGCAGGGTATGCGTGGGCATCTGAACCGGCACCTCTGGATGAACGACGACATGGACACGCGGGACGTTCTGGAAGCCCTCGGTGTTTATAACTGCTCTCAGGGACAGTTCTTCCGCTTTTTGGAGGTCCTGACTGATCCCCTCACTCGGGAAGCTCCCGATCAATGCGATCTTGCGGAGCGCATCAATCATCACCTGACGGCCGATGGCTTCTCGCTCAAGGAGGTTGGGCGCGTCTCTGGGAGCCCGCGCTTCGCAGTGCGGTCCGTGACCGACGGAACGACCCCCGCTGATGATGACATCGGGAGGGCGCTTGCCGCGTTCAATCCAACCGAAATCCATGCGCGCTGGCAGGAGGCGTTGAAGCGACGGTTCGCTGACCCTCGGGCGGCAATCACACTTGCCCGCACAATCCTGGAAGATACCTGCAAGTGGATCATCCACGAGGCCGGCAAGGAATTCAAAGACGAAGATGACTTGCCGGCACTCTATCAGAGTCTGGCGAAAATTCTGAAACTCGCGCCGGACGACCACACCGAACAGGTGTTCAAGCAGATACTCGGGAGCTGTCAGTCGATCGTGGAGTCACTTGGCGCCATACGCAACAAGCTCGGGGATGCACACAGTCAAGGCCCGAAGCGTGCCAAGCCGCAGACGCGCCATGCGGAGCTGGCGGTCAATCTGGCCGGCACGATGGCAACGTTCCTGATCGCAACCTCGGAGGCTCGCTCCGCTGCTAATGTGACCGCGAAGGGGCAACTGGTTGGCTGACGATCAGACCTGTGGTTCCACTGTCTTTGAGCGTTTCACGCAGCGTTGGCCAGAAGCCGGGGACCGGCTGCTCTCCCCGGGCCGCGACACGTTCTTGGCTGAAGGTGCTGACGAGCGAAGCTTCCGCCTGCTACGCGGCTACAAACAGGCCGGTGACGTCCTGGTCCAGAGGGCGCTGACGGACCGCTATGACCGGGACAGCTTGGTCTTCCCGGCTCTCTTCAACTATCGCCATTACATCGAGTTGGCGCTCAAGGCAATTGTGGAGGAGCATGGCGCATTTGCTGGGATGGCGCTTGGCACAAAGAACCACAAGCTTCCCGAGTTGTGGAAGTTGTTCCTCATGATTGCCAGGGCGTTCGGCAATGACTGCTCGGACCATGCCGCCATCGCCGTTGGCGAGTGCATCAGCGAAATTGCTGGTGTTGATGCCGGTTCGACCGCGTTCCGATACGCCCGGAACTGGAACGGTAGCACGCCTGCCTTGCCAAGGAACGGCCTTGATCTCGTGCGGCTGCACGACGTGATGAACGAAATTGAAAATTTCTTCGAGTGCGCCGACCTGGACTTCACTCACAAGCAGGAACGTAGCGGCTAGATTACAATCTTCTCGACCTCATCGAGTGAAATTTCATCTGACCTGCGGTCATAGAGTTTCGTCGTGCGCGGCGAGGAATGATTGGCGATTGGGTTCTGTTGCAAAGTTCGCAGTAGGGTGTGAGTGCCTCCGGCAGCAGGCAAATCAGGCAGCGATGTCGAACAGCTCGGCGACGAAAGTCGCCTGGGTCTGGATGTCTCTTCCGCCAATCCTCCGTAACTGCCCCTTCCTCACCATCGCCATCACCTCGTATCCTGCCAGGGTTCGTCGCGCCGTCCAGAAGCTGCCGAAGCCGAGCCCCGGTCTGACCAGGCGTTTTATGCGGCGGTGGTCTTGTTCCACTATGTTGTTGAGGTACTTGACCTGGCGCAGCCGCGAGCGTCGCCACAGCTCACCTTCCTCCTTCATCTCCGCCACCGCGCGTGGGTAGGCCGGGTTCTTGTCCACCGTGATGGTGCGCGGGTTCACCGTGTGCAGCTGCCCCAACGCTTTGCGGAAGAAACGCTTTGCGGCCGCCGCGTCCCGTTTGGCCGAGAGCAGGAAGTCGATCGTCTGGCCGCGGCTGTCGACCGCGCGATAGAGGTAGGTCCAGCGGCCCTTCACCTTCACATAGGTCTCGTCGACCCGCCACGAGCCGTTGCTCGGATGCAGGTGTGGGCGGATCCGCTTCTCCAACTCCGGCGCATAGGTCTGGATCCATCGGAAGATCGTGGTGTGGTCCACGTCTACGCCGCGGTCAGTCAACATCAGCTCGAGATCGCGGTAGCTGATCGGGAACATCAGGTACCAGCGGACCGCCCAGAGGATTACCTCGGCGGTGAACTGCCGTCCCTTGAAGGACCCGCCCTGCTTCACCGCGCTCGCCTGATGCCGTCTCGCCATGCGCGGCTTCTACC
>JANXTF010000010.1 GCA_025352565.1 Rhodospirillales bacterium
CTGGAAAGTACCTTGCAGCGACACGGGCGCGCCCACTTGCGCCATCACCGCGTTGATCGCGTCCACCGCCTGGCCGAGGGCGGCGCCGGCTGCGAGGTTGAACGAGATCGTCACCGCCGGGAACTGGCTCTGATGGTTCACGGACAGCGGCGCCACCTTGTTGGTGTCCACCTTCACGAAGGTCGAGAGCGGCACCGCCTGGCCCGACGCGGCCTTCACGTACAGCTTGTCCAGCGTGCTCACCTCGCCGAGCATCGCGGAGGGCACCTCCATCACCACGTGATACGAGTTCACCTGCGTGAAGTACTGCGTGATCTGACGTTGTCCGAAGGCATCGTAAAGCGTGTCGTCGATCACCTGCGGCTGGATGCCGAAGCGCGCGGCGGCGTCGCGGTCGATGGTCAGCGTGGCCGTGGTGCCGCCGGATTGCTGGTCGGTCGCAAGGTCGCGCAGCTGGGCCACAGTGCGTAATTTCGCCAGCACCTTGGGGGCGAAGTCGTACAATTCGGCCGCGTCGGCGTCCTGCAGCGTGTACTGGTATTGCGTTTTCGAGATGCGTCCGCCCACGCGGATATCCTGCGCCGCCTGGAGGAACAGCTGTGCGCCCTCGACGGCGGCGAGCTTGGGCCGCAGCCGCGCGATAATCTGTTGCGCCGAGGCGTCGCGCTCTCCGAACGGCTTCAGCGAGACGAAGAACCGCCCGTTATTGCCGGTCTGGCCGCCGGAGCCGGCGCCGATGCTGGCCGAGTAGGCGGCGATCGCCGGGTCCTCGAGCAGCACCTTGCCGAGCGCCAGCGTGCGCCGCTCCATCTCCTTGTAGGAGACGTCCTGGGCTGATTCCGACACGCCGATCAGCACGCCGGTGTCCTGGTCGGGAAAGAAGCCCTTGGGGATCGTGACGAACAGGAACACCGTCACGCCGAGGGTCGCGAAAAACACCAGCAAGGTGAGGAACTGAAACCGCAACGCGATGTCGAGCGTACGGCGGTAGAAGCCGATCATGCCCGTGAAGAACGCCTCGATGATGCGGTACAACAGGCCGTGGCTTTTCTGGTGGCGCAGGAAGCGCGAGCACATCATGGGCGTCAGCGTCAGCGACACGAAGGCCGACACCACGACGGCGATGCTGACCGTCATCGCGAACTCGCGGAACAGCCGCCCCACGATGCCGCCCATCAGCAGCAGCGGGATGAACACCGCGATCAGCGACAAGCTGATCGAGATAATGGTGAAGCCGATCTCGCCGGCCCCCCGAATCGCGGCATCCATCGGCTTCATGCCGTCCTCGATGTAGCGGAAGATGTTCTCGAGCATGACGATGGCGTCGTCCACGACGAAGCCCACCGCGATGGTCAGCGCCATGAGCGAGAGGTTGTCGAGCGAGTAATTGAACAGATACATCACGGCGAACGTGCCCACGAGCGCCAGCGGCACCGTGACGCTGGGGATGATGGTCGCCCACACGTTGCGCAGAAACAGGAAGATCACCATCACCACGAGGCCGACCGACAGCATCAGGGTGAACTGCACGTCATGCACCGAGGCGCGGATGGTCTGCGTGCGGTCGATGATCTCGGTCACATGGACCGATGGCGGAATGGACGCGATCAGGCGCGGCAGCTGCGCCTTGATGGCGTCCACCGTCTCGATGATGTTGGCATCCGGCTGCTTGAAGATGATCAGCTGCACGCCCTTGCGCTGGTTCTGATAGCCGCCGTTCAGCACGTTCTCCGGCGCGTCGATCGCCGCGCCGATGTCCTTCACGCGGATCGGGGCGCCCGCGCGGAACGACAGGATGACGTTGTTGAATTCATCCGCCTTGGTCAGCTGATCGTTGGCGTAGATGGTGAACACCCGCCGCTCGCCGTCCACCGTGCCCTTCGGGCTGTTGGTGGTCGAGTTCACCAAGGCGAGCCGCGCGTCCTCCAGCGTGAGGCCCATGGCGGCCAGGCGCGACGGATCGACCTGGATGCGGACCGCGCGCTTCTGCTCGCCGCCGATGAACACCTGAGCGACGCCGGTGACCTGGCTGATCTGCTGGGCCAGGATGCTGTCGGCGTATTCGTTCACGTCGATCATCGGCAGTTCGTCGGACTGCACCGCGAGGATCAGGATCGGGCTGTCCGACGGGTTGACCTTGTAGTAGTTCGGGTTGCTCGGCAGGTTCTTCGGCAACTGGCCCGACGCCGCGTTGATGCGCGCCTGGATGTCCTGTGCCGCCGCGTCGATGTTGCGGTTGAGGTCGAACTGCACCGTGATCGAGGTCTGGCCCAGCACGCTCACCGACGTCATCTGCGACACGCCGGCGATCTGCGCGAACTGGCGCTCCAGCGGCTGCGCCACGGTGGCCGCCATGGTCTCGGGGCTGGCGCCGGGGAACTTGCCGTTCACGTTGATCGTCGGGAAATCGACGCGGGGCAGCGGCGCCACCGGCAGCAGCGGGTAGGCCGCGATGCCCGCCAGCAGGATCGCCGCCATCAGCAGAGACGTCGCCACGGGGCGTCGGATAAACGGGGTCGAGATGCTCATGCGGCGGTCAGCCTCGTCGGTAATCGGCGGGGGAGAGAGGTCAGGCGAGAAAAATCAGCTATTGGGCTTGGCCGGCGTGGCCGCGACCCGGGTTCCGTTCTGCAGGCGCGACTGGCCATTGGTGACCACCTGGACGCCCTCGTCGAGCCCCTTGGTCACCACTGCGTAGGCGCCATCATCCTGCTGCACCTCGACCGGCTGCACGGCGGCGGTGTTGTCCGGCTTCACGGCGAATACGAACAGCCCGTTGACACCCCGCTGCACCGCGACGCTGGGCACGGTCAGCACCTGGGACAGCGTGCCGAGTTGCAGCCGCACGTTGACGAACTGGCCGGGCCATAATTTGTCGTCGGCATTGGGAAACACCGATTTCAGCCGGATCGTGCCGGTGGCCGGGTCGATCGCGTTGTCCGTGGTCAGCAGCTCGCCCTGGCTCAGCTCGGTCTTGTCGTCGGAGGTGAAGGCCTGAACCCGCAGCTTGCCCTTGGCCATGGCCGCGCGGATGGCCGGCAGCGTGTCCTGCGGCAGCGTGAAGATGGTCGAGATCGGGTGGATCTGCGTGATCGTGACGATGCCCTGGACGTCGTTGGCATGGATCAGGTTGCCCGGATCGACCAGCCGCAGCCCGGTGCGCCCTTCGATGGGCGATTTGATGTTGGTGAATTCGAGGTTCAGGCGCGCATTGGCGACCGAGGCCTCGTCGCCCTTGATGTTGGCCGAATACTGGGCGACCAGGGCGGTCTGGGTGTCGAGCTGCTGGCGGGAGGCGAAATTGCTGGTGGCGAGGCTGGCGTAGCGGCCCTGGTCGCGCTGCGCGTTGGCCAGCTGCGCCTCGTCGGCGGCCTTCTTGGCCATCACCTGCGCGAGCGTCGCGGCGTAGGGGCGGGGGTCGATCTCGGCCAGCTGGTCGCCGGGCTTCACGTCCTGGCCCTCGATGAACACGATCCTGGTCAACGTGCCATCGACGCGCGCGCGGACCAGCACGGACTGGAAGGCCTGCACCGCGCCGATATTGCGCAGCAAAATCGGAATGTCGCGCCGCGCAACGACGGCGGTCTGCACCGGCACGCCAGCCGGCGGCCGGTTCTCGGCGGCCGGCGCACCGGCGGGCGCCTGCGCCCCTGCCCCGTGCGGGAGCAGGGCGGCAGCGAGGATCGGAAGCAGGTGCCGGAGCCGGTATGCGAGCATCGATGATCCCAGGCGAAATATGCGGAACGGGCGAAATATGCGGAGTGGGCGGCAAGGCGAAGCGTATCCGCGCCAGGGTGACGCGGGCATGGCGGATGAATAACACGCGCGTCATGCAAGCCCGACGGAAATTGTGAGCGCTCCCATTTTGGCAATGCGCGACGAAGGCGAGGGTCGCAAGCGGCTTGCCACTCGGCCCGCCCATTCGTAATCAGGTTCTCGCAACGGGAGCATGGCGGCCATGGACCAGGCGGTCTCGATCACATCCGGACCACACGACGAAATCCGCGCCGAGGTCGCCAAGCTGTGCGCCCGCTTCCCCGGCGAGTACTGGCGCAAGCTGGACGAGGTGCGCGGCTACCCCACCGCGTTCGTGACCGCGCTCACCGAGGCGGGCTACCTCTCCGTGCTGATCCCGGAGGAGTATGGCGGCTCCGGCCTCCCGCTGTCGGCGGCCGCCGCCATCCTGGAAACCGTCCATGCCTGTGGCGCCAACGGTGCGGCCTGCCATGCCCAGATGTACATCATGGGCACCATCCTGCGGCACGGCTCGGCGGCGCAGAAACAGCGGTATCTGCCCAAGATCGCCAGCGGCGCCCTGCGCCTCCAGGCGTTCGGCGTCACCGAGCCGACCAGCGGGACCGACACCACCAGCCTGCGTACTTTCGCCCGCCGCGAGGGCGATACCTATGTGGTGAACGGCCAGAAGGTCTGGACCAGCCGCGCCGAACACTCGGACCTGATGTTGCTGCTGGCCCGCACCACGCCGCGCGACCAGGTGGCGAAGAAGACCGAGGGCCTCTCCACCTTCATCGTCGACATGAAGGCGGCCCTCGGCAACGGCCTCACCATTCGCCCCATCCGCACCATGATGAACCACAATTCCTGCGAGGTGTTCTTCGACAACATGGTGGTGCCGGCCGAGAACCTCGTGGGCGCGGAGGGGCGCGGCTTCCGCTACATCCTCGACGGCATGAACGCGGAGCGGCTGCTGATCGCGTCCGAATGCATCGGCGACGCCAAATGGTTCACCGCGAAATCATCGGCCTACGCGCGCGACCGCCAGGTGTTCGGCCGCCCGATCGGCCAGAACCAGGGCGTTCAGTTCCCCATCGCGCGCGCCTACGCCCAGATGCGGGCGGCCGAGTTGCTGGTCCATGCGGGGATCGGGAAATTCGACGCCGGGCTGCATTGCGGCGAGGAGGCCAACATGGCCAAGATGCTGGCCGCCGAGGCCAGCTGGGCGGCGGGCGAGGCCTGCATCCAGACCCATGGCGGCTTCGGCTTCGCCGAGGAATACGACATCGAGCGGAAATACCGCGAGAACCGGCTGTACCAAGTGGCGCCGATCAGCACCAACCTCGTGCTCTCCTATATCTCCGAGCATGTGCTCGGCCTGCCCCGGAGCTTTTGAACGCCCATGGCCGGCGCACTCGACGGGCTGCTGGTGCTCAGCTTCGAGCAGGCGGTGGCCGCCCCATATTGCAGCTCCCGCCTCGCCGATGCGGGCGCGCGGGTCATCAAGCTGGAGCGGCCGGAGGGTGATTTCGCACGCGCATACGACAGCTCGGCGGCCGGGCTTTCGAGCTATTTCGTCTGGCTGAACCGGGGCAAGCAGAGCCTGGTCGCCAACATCAAGGCGCCGGGGGATGCGGCGCTGCTCCACCGGATCATCGGGCAGGCCGACATCTTTATCCAAAACCTGGCCCCGGGCGCCGCCATTCGCGCGGGCTTCGGGTCGGAGGCGCTGCGGGCGCTGCACCCGGCGCTCATCACCGTGGATATCTCGGGCTATGGCGACAGCGGCGAATACGCCGACATGAAGGCGTACGACCTGCTGGTCCAGGCCGAGAGCGGGCTCGCCGCGATCACCGGCCGCCCCGAGGGGCCTGGGCGCGTTGGCGTCTCGGCCTGCGACATCGCCTGCGGCATGGCGGCCCACGCGGCGATCCTGGAGGCGCTGATCGAGCGGGGCCGAACCGGGCGGGGCAAGGGGTTGCAGGTGAGCCTGTTCGACGGCATGGCGGATTGGATGAACCCGCCGCTGCTGTTGTTCGAGGGCACCGGGCTGGTGCAGCCGCGCGTGGGGCTGAGCCATTTCACCATCTGTCCCTACGGCGCGTTCGCCACCGCCGATGGCGTCGAGGTGCTCATCAGCATCCAGAACGAGCGCGAATGGGTGGAATTCTGCACGTTGTTCCTGCTGGAGCCGGATCTTCCACAGCGCCCCGGCTTCGAGACCAACCAGATCCGGGTGGCCAACCGGCCGATGGTGGACGCGCATGTCGCCGCCATGTTCGCGACCCTGACCCGCGCGCAAGCCGCCACCCGGCTGCGCGTGTCCAAAACGGCGTTCGGCTTCGTCAACAACGTGGCCGATTTCGCCCGCCACCCCGCCTTGCGCCGCATCGAGGTGATGACGCCCGGCGGCCCTGTCTCGATGGCGGCGCCGCCCGCGATCGCGACCGACGACGCGCGCGAATACGGGCCGGTGCCGGCGATTAACTCCCATGGCGCGGCCATCCGCGCGGAGTTCGCGGGGCCGTAGCTTTCGGCCAACCGCTGCCTCGCGGTGACAAACGAAGCTGAGGGTTCGATGGCAATTAATCGCTTCAAGTTTCGCACAGTCGTATCGTCCCGTTGTGGTCGGCGGAGGCCGGCCACGACGTGGAGGAGTTCGCACGCGATTCCACCTGATTCCAGTTATTTACCAACGGACATTAAGCCGGCGGCCGCCGCATCCCGCCGGTAAGCTGGGACGCCGCGAGCGGCATCGTCCGCCCGGTCAGCTGGATCGGTGCCAGGCGGTAGGCGCCCAAATCCCGCCCCGGTGCCGCATTGGCGGCCAGCGGCAGCATCCGGCCCTGGGCAGCGTTGTTGCCCAGCATCACCGCCCCGGCAGCCCCCGCGACCGCCCCCGGCGGCAGGCTGGCCGCCGGAGGCGGGGTGCCGGCGATCCGTTGCTCCTCCGGCAATGCCGCCATCACCTTGCGTCGGTAGGGCTCCCCCAATTCGGGGTTGCCGGAGTGGTAGGCGGCAACCGCGCGGTCCCAATTGCCGGTCTGATCGCGCAGCCGAACCAGGAATTGCGCGGCGTAGGTGGCGTTGATCGCCGGGTCGAACGCCTGGTCGAGATCCGCGAACGCCGCCGGGTGGTGGAACAGATTGACCTGGAGGCAGCCCACGTCGATCGAGCGGGCGCCCCGCGCCTGATAGCCCCGCACCGCCGCGATGGCCTCCGCCTTGCTGTCATAGACGTGGTCGATGCCTTCGACGTTGATCGACCACGGCCATGGCGCCGTCCCGCCGGCGCCGTCGGCGCGGCCGCTCTCGATCCGGGCGATGGCACTCAACATCCCCTCCGGCACCGCCGCCGCCCGCCCCGCCGCGCGCGCCGCCTGCCGGCAGACATCGCCCGTCACGGCAGGGCCCGTCACGGCAGGGCCCGTCACGGCAGGCACGGCCGATGCCCCTGCCGGAGCACTCGCCCGCGCTGGCGCCACGCCGATCGGCGGCCCGAACAGATAGAAACTTCGCGGCACCGGACCCGGCGTGGAGTCCGCCAAGGCGGGCTCCGCGAGGCACAGCAACACCGAAACGAGGGTCAGCCAAAAAGCGTGCATGGCGCAGCCTGTCACGGGCGCATTAACAAAACGTAACCCCGATTTATGCTGCACTGCAAAAAAACACTTGCATGGGATCGCTCCCATGCGTAGATTGTGCATCGCAGCAAGACGGCTTCGGCCTCTTCCTGCTTCTTGGACGTTTCCTCCCTAAACTTGGCGGCGTGGCAACACGCCGCCACTTTTTTGCCTCAGGCGAGGCCGCGCGAACCGATCTGGCCGGCCAGCGTGCCGATGAAATGCGTCATGTCCGTCCGCAGCCTCGCGAAGCGGCGCGAACGCTCGATCCGCGACTCGTCCATATACAGCGTGCGGCAGATCTCGATCTGCAGCGCATGCACATGCTCGCGCGGGCGACCGTAATTGCGGGTGATGTAGCCGCCGGCATACGGGTCGTTGCGCCGCACCGCATAGCCGAGGTCACCCAGCGCGCGCTCGATCAGGCGCGTCGCGCTGGGCGCGCAGGCGGTGCCGTGCGCGTCGCCCAGCACGAAATCGGCCGGATTGCGGGCGGCCAGGCTGGTGCCGGGCATCGAGTGGCAGTCGATCAGCAGGCAGGTCCCGAAACGCGCGCGCGTGGCGTCGATGGCGCCCTGCAAGGCGGCATGGAACGGCTCCCAGCAGTCGCGCACCCGTGCCTCAGCATCCGCGAAGCTCAGCTTGTCCCGATAGATCGCCTCGCCCGACCCCACGATGCGCGCGATGGTGCCCAAACCCGCCCCTACGCGGGCGCTGGTCGTGTTCACCCACTCGGGCAGCGCGTCCGCGAACATCTCCGGATCGAGTTCCCATGCCTCGCGGTTGGGGTCGCAGAACGCCCGCGGAAAATGCGCGGCCAGCAGCGGCGCGCCCAGGCTGGGGGCGGCCTCGAACAACTCCTCCACGAAGCTGTCCTCGCTGCGCCGCAACGTCAGTGCGTCGAGCCGCGCTGCGGCCAGGAATTCGGTGGGATAGCGCCGGCCGGAATGGGCCGACACGAACACCAGCGGCACCGTCTGCACGACGGGTGCCATCAGCACGAAAGGCGGCTCGGTGATCGACAGCGGCAGGTCCATCGCGCGTTCCTGTCATGCCCCCGAAAGCCATTGCGGCCCGCGCTCGAAGCCCTCCCGGCTCACCCGGATGAACACGTCGGAGTCGCGCCACACCGCCCAGTTCTCGATCGGCTCGCGGATATCGGCGCGGTCAGGCATGTGCGGGGCTTTCCTCGGGGTGCGGTGACGGTGCGGAGCGGCGCGGGCGGCGTCAAGCGCGGGCGGCGGCCACGGACGCGACGGGGCATTGCCACTGCGGTCGCGCGCGGGCAAATCCGCGACCGTCCCCATATGTTGACACTCGCCGCCAAGGAGCTGCCCGTGACCGATGCCGCGCCCACCATGCTCGACGACTCCCGCGCCGCGGAGATCCTCGACATCGTCGCGGCCGAAACCGGCGTGCCGCGCGACAAGCTGACGCCCGACGCCAGCCTCGAAGCCCTCGGCATCCCCTCGCTCGACCTCGTGCAGACGGTGTTCGCGCTCGAAACCAGATACGACATCGAGATCCCGGTGGCGGCCGACCGCAGCGGGGCCGGCGAGTTCGACACGGTCGGCGACCTGGTGGCGCACGTGCTGGCGACCCTCGACCGCGCCCACCCCCTCGACCGTCCGAAGCCTGTCGACCGTCCGAAGCCTGCCGCCTGAATGCCGCCTGGGATGCGACGGGTCGCGATTACCGGCATCGGCGCCATCTGCGCCATAGGGCATGATTCCCGGCAGGTGTGGGCGGCCGCCCGCGACGGCGTGTGCGGCATCCGCCCGATCGCCGCCATCCCCACCGCACGGCTCAGCGCCAGACTCGCCGCCGAGGTGATCGGGTTCGACCCGGCCGTCCATTTCGACCGGCGCCGCCTGCCGATGCTCGACCGTGCGGCCCAACTCGCCCTGGTGGCCGCGCGCGAGGCCATGGCGATGGCCGCGTTGCCCGCCTTCGCCCCCCATCGCGCCGGCGCGGTGCTGGGGGCAGCGATCGGTCAGCAGACCTTCGACGACGCCTACCGCGCTTTCTACGGCGAGGGTGCCAGCCGCGTGCCGCCGCTGACGGTGCCGCGCGCCATGCCGAGTGCCGCCGTGAGCGCCATCTCGATGGAATTCGGCCTGCGCGGCCCGACCTTCGCCACCGCCTCGGCCTGCGCCTCCAGCGCCCACGCCATCGGCCAGGCGTTCCACATGGTTCGCTCCGGGATGCTGGACGTGGCCCTTGCCGGCGGCGGCGATGCCTCGGTGGTGGTCGGCGTGTTCAAGGGCTGGGAGGCGCTGCGGGTGCTCAGTGCGGATGCCTGCCGCCCGTTCTCGCGCGACCGCACCGGCCTCGTCATCGGCGAGGGCGCCGCCATCCTGGTGCTGGAGCCGCTCGCCGCCGCCCGCGCGCGCGGCGCCCCCGTGCTGGCCGAGTTGGTCGGCTTCGGCATGAGCGCCGACGCGGCGGACCTCACCGCCCCCGACGAGGCCGGCGCGGCCTTCGCCATCGCGGCGGCGCTGGCCGATGGCGGGCTCGACGCGTCCGAGATCGGCTACGTCAACGCCCACGGCACCGGCACGCGGCTGAACGACCGCACGGAGGCGGCCGCCCTGCGTCGCGTGTTCGGTGCGCATCCGCCGCCGGCTTCCTCCAGTAAATCCATGATGGGACATTGCATGTCGGCGTGCGGCGCGTTGGAGATGGTGGTGACGGTGCAGGCCTTGCGCCACGGCGTGCTGCCGCCGACCATCGGTTTTCGCGAAGCCGACCCGGAATGCGACCTGGATTGCGTGCCCAACGTCGCCCGCGTGGCCCCGGCGCAAGCCGCGCTCTCCAACTCTTTCGCGTTCGGCGGCCTCAACGCCGTGCTGGCGCTGCGGAGCGCCGCGGCGTGACCGCCTATGTGAACCGCGTCGGCACCGCGGTCCCCGAGCACGACGTCCATGCCGCGTTCGTCGCCTTCGCCCGCACCTTGCTGCGGGACGACCGCACCCGCGCGGTGTTCGACAAGATGGCCGAGCGATCCGGCATCGAGCACCGCTATTCGCATTTCCAGCCCGGCCGGCTCGATGCGGGCGAGGTGGACAGCGGCGGCTTCTTCCGGCGCGGCGCCTTCCCCACCACCGGCGCGCGCATGAAGCTCTATGAAGCCTGGGCGCTTGCCCTCGCCTTGCGGGCCGTGGCCGACCTCGGCATCGCGGGCGAACTGGCCCGCATCACCCACGTCATCGTCGCCTCCTGCACCGGCTTCTCGGCCCCCGGCCTCGATCTGCAACTGACGCGGGCGCTGGGTCTGTCCCCATCGGTCCAGCGTTCCGTGATCGGTTTCATGGGCTGCTCGGCCGCCGTCCCCGCCTTGCGCGCCGCCGACGCGGCGGTGCGGGCGGACCCGGCTTCGCGGGTGCTCGTGGTCAACCTCGAACTCTGCTCGCTGCACATGCAGGAAACCTCCGACCTCGAGACGGTGCTGTCGTTCCTGCTGTTCGCCGATGGCTGTGCCGCCACGCTCGTGACGGCGGACGCGGCAGGCGTCGCGTTGGACGACTTCCGCAGCGCCATCATTCCCGACAGCGCCGATTTCATCACTTGGCATATCGGCGACCAGGGGTTCGACATGCGCCTGTCCGGCAAGGTCCCCGGCCGCATCGCACAAGTGCTGCGGGAGGAGCGGGCGCGCAACGACACCGACGGGCTGCTGCGCGGCGTCGAGATCGGCGAGTTCGCGCACTGGGCCGTCCATGCCGGCGGCCGCACCGTGCTCGACGCGGTCGAGATCGGGCTCGGGCTGGCCGCCGACGCCTTGGCGCCGTCGCGGTCAATTCTGCGGCGCTTCGGCAACATGTCGTCGGCCACGGTGTTGTTCGTGCTGCAACGCATCATGCGTGCAGGCGCCGGAAAGGGCATGGCGATGGCATTCGGTCCGGGTATGGTCGCCGAGACGTTCAGGTTCCGCGTGCTGTGATCGACCTCACGGCGCGCAGTTCCGAGCGGGAGTGGATGGAGACCGAGGCGGTCGAGGCCGGGGATTTCGCCCGCTGCCTGGGCGACCTCGCCACGGTCAACCGCCTGACCCTCGCCCATGGCCCCACGCTGCGCTGGCTGGCCCGCGCCGTCGGCCCCGCGAAGGTATTCTCGGTGCTCGATATCGGCTCTGGCGAGGGCGACATGCTGCGCGCCATCTGGCGCTGGGCCGCGCGGCACGGCAAGCGCGTCGAGCTGGAGGGGATCGACCTCGACCCCAGCAGCGAACTCGCCGCACGCGCGCAAACCCCGGCCGACATGGCGATCGGCTACCGCACCGGCGACGTGTTCGACCTGGTGGCGGAGCGCCGCCCGAATTTCGTCATCAGCTCGCTGGTGGCCCACCACATGACCGACGAGCAGATTGTCCCGTTTCTGCAATGGATGGAGGCGACCGCCACGCGCGGCTGGTTCGTCAACGACCTGCACCGCAGCGCGGTCGCCTATTACGGCTTTCGCACGCTCGCCTCCGTCGCCGGCTGGCATCGCTTCGTCCAGCATGACGGCCCGCTGTCGATCGCCCGCGCGTTCCGCCGCGAGGATTGGGAGCGGCTGCTCGCCGAGGCGGGGCTGGCGGCCGATATCCGCTGGGAGATGCCGTTCCGCTACTGTGTCGGCCGGGTGAAGTGAACGACATCGTCGTCGCCGGCGGCGGGCCGGCCGGTGCCGCGGCGTCGTGCCTGCTGGCCCGCGCGGGCCGGCGCGTGGTGGTGGTGGAGCGCGAGACCGCACCCGCGCATCGCATGTGCGGCGAGTTTCTGGCGGGTGCGGGACTCGATCGTCTGGCCGAACTCGGCATCGACATGGCGGCCCTCGGCGCGCGCCCGATCACCCGGATGCGGCTGGTGCGCGGCGGGCGGGCGACGGAGGCGGCATTGCCGTTCCCGGCGCTGAGCCTGTCGCGCCGGGCGCTGGATGCCGCGCTGCTGGAGCGCGCCGAGCAGGCCGGGGCCAAGGTGCTCCGGGGCCACGCCATCCGCGCGGTGGGCGACGGCGTGCTGCATATCGACGGACACGGCGAACTGGCCGCGCCCACGCTGCTGCTGGCGACCGGCAAGCATGATGTGAGGGGCGTGCGGCGGGAGGCAGGCGAACCCGCCGACCTGATCGGCTTCAAGACCCATCTGCGCCTCGTCGCGCCCGAGGCGGCGGCGCTGGAGGGGTTCGTCGAACTCATCCTGTTCCGCGACGGCTATGCCGGGTTGCAGATGATCGAGGGCGGGGAGGCCAATCTCTGCCTCCTGGTCGATCGCACCCGCTTCCTGCGCGACGGCGGAACCTGGGAAGGGCTGGTGGCCGGGCTGGTGGACGAATGCGCCCATCTCGGACGGCGGCTCGCGGGCGCCGAAGCCTGGCCCAGGCCGCTGGCGATCGCGCGGGTTCCCTATGGCTATGTCCATCAAGGCGTCTCGGCGGGGGTGTTCCGGCTGGGCGACCAGATGGCGGTGATCCCGTCCTTCACCGGCGGCGGCATGACGATCGCGCTGCACAGCGGCGCGTTGGCGGCGCGGTGCCTGATCGAAGGCGGCGGAGCGGACGACTATGCGCGCGCCATCCGCCGCGCCGTGCGCCGCCCGGTGCGGCTGGCCGGGGCGCTGTACCGCGCGGGGCGCGCGAACTGGCTGCAAGGCCCGATCATACGGATGGCGAGCTGGTGGCCGGGCGGCGTCTCGGGGCTGGCGGCGATGACGCGGGTGGGATGATTGAAGGTTGCGCCCGGGAATGCCATGCTTGCGTCACCGGGAGGCAGCCATGGGACAGGATTTCGTCCTCGATCTCGGCGATGCGGTTATCGGGGCTTGCGTTTGAAGGCGGCTGCTCAGAGTGGCGCGCGCTCGGCAATACCTCCTCATCAACTGCCTCTCAGAGGTACAACCATTCAAGGGAGCGCCCATGCGTATCGATGCCATCGCCATCGGCCATAATCCGCCCGATGACGTCAACGTCATCATCGAGGTCCAGATCGGCGGCGAGCCGATCAAGTACGAGATGAACAAGGAAGCCGGCACGCTGTATGTCGATCGCTTCCTGCACACGCCGATGCGCTATCCCGGCAATTACGGGTTCGTGCCGCATACCCTGTCCGACGACGGGGACCCGATCGACGTGCTGGTGGCCAACACGCGGCCGATCATCGCGGGCGCGGTCATCAACGTGCGGCCCATCGGCGTGCTGAAGATGGAGGATGACGGGGGTGGCGACGAGAAGATCATTGCCGTTCCGTCGCGCAAGCTGACCAAGCGGTACGACAACGTCGAGAACTACACCGATCTGCCGATCATCACGGTCGAGCAGATCCAGCATTTCTTCGAGCATTACAAAGACCTTGAACCGGGCAAATGGGTCAAGGTCGGCGGCTGGGGGGATGCGGCCGAAGCCAGGAAGCTGATCGTGGAAGCGATCGAGCGGGAGAAGAAGCGCGCGCGCGACCAGGTGAAGCGACGCAAGACGGATCCCTAGGCGTCCGGTGGTAAATAACTGAATCGGTTGGGATCGCGTACGAACTCCTCTACGTCATGGTCCGCGAAGGCGGACCATCCACGACTTGCGGTGCGGGTCTCGAAAAGTCGTGGGTGGTCGGCCTCCGCCGAC
The DNA here is from genome assembly GCA_025352565.1 of Rhodospirillales bacterium. Classification (GTDB taxonomy): domain Bacteria; phylum Pseudomonadota; class Alphaproteobacteria; order Acetobacterales; family Acetobacteraceae; genus JANXTF01. The sequence continues at coordinate 13,953 of JANXTF010000010.1, forward strand.
CAGGACGGGATGATACGACTGTGCAAATCTTGCAGCGATAAATCGCCATCAAACTAAGCGGATCGGATCAAGCGGGTGGAATGCCAAACGCATTCCACCCGCCCAAAATCCAACAGGGACTTCGGATCGAGGCTGGCCGTTACCCCCACTGCGCCAAAATCGCCAACAGCAGCAACGCCACGATGTTGGTGATCTTGATCATCGGGTTCACCGCCGGGCCGGCGGTGTCCTTGTAGGGGTCGCCCACGGTATCCCCGGTCACGGCCGCCTTGTGCGCGTCCGATCCCTTGCCGCCGTGGTTGCCTTCCTCGATGTACTTCTTGGCGTTGTCCCACGCACCGCCGCCCGAGGTCATCGAGATGGCGACGAACAGGCCGGTCACGATGGTGCCGAGGAGCATGGCGCCCAGCGAGGTGAAGCCCGCCGCCCGGCCCGCGATGGCCGAGATCACGAAGAACAGCACCACGGGTGCGAGCACCGGCAGCAGCGACGGCAGGATCATCTCCCGGATCGCGGACTTGGTCAGCAGGTCCACCGCGCGGCCGTAATCGGGCTTGGCGGTGCCTTCCATGATGCCCGGGATCTCGCGGAACTGCCGCCGCACCTCGACCACCACGGCACCCGCGGCGCGGCCGACGGCGGTCATGCCCATCGCGCCGAACAGATAGGGCAGCAGGCCGCCGATGAAGAGTCCCACCACCACGAACGGGTCCTGCAGGGCGAACGTCACCTTCAGGTTCGGGAAGTAGTGCGTGAGATCCTCGGTGTAGGCGGCGAACAGGACCAGCGAGGCAAGGCCCGCCGAGCCGATCGCATAGCCCTTGGTGACCGCCTTGGTCGTGTTGCCGACCGCGTCCAGCAAATCCGTGGTCTTGCGAACCTCTGGCGGCAGATCCGCCATCTCGGCGATGCCGCCCGCGTTGTCGGTCACCGGGCCGTAGGCGTCGAGTGCGACCACCATGCCGGCCAGCGCCAGCATCGTGGTGGCGGCCACCGCGATGCCGAACAGGCCCGCGATGAGGTACGACAGGATAATCGCGAGGCAGATCACCAGCACCGGCAGCGCGGTCGATTCCATGGAGACCGCGAGGCCCTGGATGACGTTGGTGCCGTGGCCTGTGGTCGAGCTTTGCGCGATGCTCCGCACCGGACGGTATTCGGTCGAGGTGTAGTATTCGGTGATCCATACGATCAGCCCGGTGACGCCCAGGCCCACCAGCGCGCACTCGAACAGTTTCAGGCCGGTCACGGTGGCGCCGCCGACCAGGGCAAGCGGCGTGGAGAAGCCAAGCATCGTGCCGATCACCAGCGCGATGGCGATGGCCGACAGCCCGCCCGTGACGGCGAGGCCCTTGTAGAGCGCCCCCATGATGTTCTGGCTTGGGCCGAGGCGCACGAAGTAGGTGCCGACCACCGAGGTGATGATGCAGACGGCGCCGATCGCCAGCGGCAGCATCATCAGCGTGTCCCGCAGCGCCCCCTCGAAGAAGATCGCGGCGAGCAGCATGGTGGCGACGATGGTGACCGCGTAGGTCTCGAACAGGTCGGCCGCCATGCCGGCGCAGTCGCCCACGTTGTCGCCCACGTTGTCGGCGATCGTGGCGGGGTTGCGGGGGTCGTCCTCGGGAATGCCGGCCTCGACCTTGCCCACGAGGTCGGCGCCCACATCGGCGCCCTTGGTGAAGATGCCGCCGCCGAGGCGGGCGAAAATCGAAATGAGGGAGGCGCCGAAGCTGAGCCCCACCATGGCCTCCAGCACCGGACGAAGGTCGTTGCCCTGGTTCATCCCGCGCAGGATGAAATAGTAGATGCTGACGCCGAGCAGGCCGAGGCCGACCACCAGCATCCCGGTGATGGCACCCGACTTGAACGCGACGTCGAGCCCGGCCGCGAGCCCGCGGCGGGCCGCCTGGGCGGTGCGGACATTGGCGCGCACCGAGACGTTCATGCCGATTTAGCCGGCGACGCCCGACAGCACCGCGCCGATCACGAAGCCCACGCCCACGCGCAGGCCCAATGTGGCGGTCAGCAGCACGAGGATGACGACGCCCACGATGCCGATGGTGGTGTATTGGCGGTTGAGGTAGGCGCGCGCGCCCTCCTGGATGGCGGCGGAAATTTCCTGCATCCGCGCGTTGCCGGCGTCGGCGGCGAACACCTGTTTGGTGGCAACGAAACCGTAGAGCAGCGCGATCAGCCCGCAGGCGATGATCCCGATTTGGACCAGAGTCATCCGAAACGTCTCCTCGTATTGTTCTTATGACAGCGAAACTGACAGAGACGCGGGTTTCGGGCAATCGGTCGTGGCAGCCGTTCGGCCGGGAACGTGAAGTACGGTCGCGATCACGGGTTGTGCCAAACGCCGGATGGCACATTTATATGGCCGGCTGACCAAACGTGACGAGGACGGACCCCCATGGACTACCTGATCGGCCAAAAGCCCCCCCAAGCGGCGCCCGCGCGGCGCCCCGCTCCGGTCGCCGGCGCGGTGCCGCCTCCGGCCGCCGTTCGCGACATCGGCGACGACGACATCATCATGGACGGCGACCAGTCCAACTTCATGCTCGAGGTGATCGAGGCCTCGCGCCATCTGCCCGTGCTGGTGGATTTTTGGGCGACGTGGTGCGGGCCCTGCAAGCAGCTGACGCCGACGCTGGAAAAGGTCACGCGGTCTGCCGGCGGCAGGCTGAAGCTGGTCAAGATCGACATCGACAAGAACCGTGCGCTGGTCCAGCAATTGGCCCAGCTCGGCCTGCCGATGCAGTCCGTGCCGACCGTCGCCGCGTTCTGGCAGGGCCAGATCGCCGACGTGTTCCAGGGGGCACTTCCGGAGTCGGAGGTGAAGCGGTTCGCGGAAGCGTTGCTGAAGCGGGCCGGCGGCACCATGCCCGGCGCCGACCTGATCGCGGAGGCCCGGATGGCCTCCGCCGAGGGGCAGCACCAGGAGGCCGCCGAACTGTTCAATGCGGTGCTGGAACAGGAACCCGACAACCCCGAGGCCTGGGGCGGCCTGGCGCGCGCGGCGCTCGCTTTGGGTGACGAGGCGCAGGCGGCCGAGGTGCTGGCCGGGGTTCCGGCGGCTCTCGCCGCCCACGCCGAGATCGTCGGCGCCCGGAGCGCGCTGGCGCTCGCCGAGGAAGGGCGCGAGGCCAAGGCCAAGCTCTCCACCTACGAGGCCCGGCTGGCGGCCGATCCGCTCGACCATCAGGCCCGCTACGATCTGGCTACCGCGTTCAACGCCATGGGACGGAGGGACGACGCGGCCGATGCGCTGCTGGAGATCGTCGGCAAGGATCGCGCCTGGAACGAGGATGGTGCCCGGCTGCAGCTGTTGAAATTCTTCGAGTCCTGGGGCATCACGGACCCTGCTGCGATGGCCGCGCGCCGCCGCCTGTCGGCGTTGTTGTTCCGGTGATGGAGTCAGGGAGCGCCCCGCTGCGTGGCCTGCCGGACACAATTCCGGTGTTCCCGCTGACCGGCGCGCTGCTGCTGCCCCACGGCAAGCTGCCGCTCAACTTCTTCGAGCCGCGCTACCGCGCCATGACCGAGGACGCGCTGGGTGCTGGGCGCGTGTTGGGCATGATCCAGCCCGACCCGACCAAGCCCGCCACCGCGACCGGCCCCGCGCTGTACCGGGTCGGCTGCATCGGCCGCCTGTCCTCTTTCAGCGAGACCGAGGATGGCCGCTATCTGGTGACGCTCACCGGCGTCATCCGCTTCGCCGTCTCGGCCGAGATCGAGCCGTTGCACGGCTACCGTCGGGTGCGCGCGGACCTCGCCCCCTATCTGGGGGATCTCGAGCCGGATGGCGCCTCGGCGGGCGGCATCGACCGCGCCACGCTGATGACGGCCCTGCGCGCCTACTTCGCCAAGCGCGGCTTCGACGCCAATTGGGACGCGATCGACGGGATGGCGGATGACGACCTCGTGCTCACCCTCTGCATGGTCTGCCCGTTCGAGCCGGCCGCGAAGCAGGCGCTGTTGGAAGCGGCCAGCGGCGCCGCCCGCGCCGAGACGCTGCTGGCGATCCTGCGCATCGATGCCTACGAAGCCGGGCGCGCGGAGGACGACGACACGCCGCGTCCCCGGGCCAGTTGAGGGACCCGCCATGACCGAAACGCCAATCGGCTCCCCGGTGGACCCCAGGCTGCTGGAAATCCTCGTCTGCCCGCTCACCAAGGGGCCATTGGAGTACGACCGCGCGGCCAACGAACTCATCAGCCGCTCGGCCCGGCTCGCCTATCCCGTGCGCGACGGCATTCCGATCATGCTGCCCGAAGAGGCCCGCGCGCTCGATGGCTGACCGGCCTGTTCCGACCGAGATTCGGCTGATCCGCGCCGAAAAGCGGCTGGACGTGACGTTCGACGATGGCGCCCGCTTCTCGCTCCCGGCCGAATACCTCCGCGTGGAAAGCCCCAGCGCCGAGGTCCAGGGCCATTCGGCCGCCGAGCGGAAAACGGTGCCCGGACGGCGCCATGTGGGCATCATTGGCGTGGAGCCGGTCGGCCACTACGCCGTGCGCCTGCTGTTCGACGACCTCCACGACACCGGCATCTATTCCTGGGAGTACCTGCATCGCCTCGGCCGCGAGCAGGCGCCGCGCTGGGAGGCCTATCTCAATGCGCTGGCGTCCAAAGGAATGTCGCGGGAGCCGTAAGGCCGGCCGCGGGGATCGGCTGGGAGGCGGGGCGGCGTTGTCAGTTCCGCAGGTCTTCGGCGACCACGCGCAGCAAGGTCAATCCCGCACCCAGCAGGGCCAGCAAATCCGGCAGCAGCAACGCCACGCAACCTTGGGTGGGTGCGTAATCCGTGTGCGCCACATGCAGGAAGATGGCCGAGCCCCTGCCACGCGCCACCGGCGCGTCGTTCCAGCCCAGCACGCCGACCAGGTCGTACAGCGGGTCCGCCCGCCATAATTCCTCCGCCCGGCCGGGATGCGGCAAAGTCACGCTGCGGTTATAGGCCGCGTCGGCCGGGTCGTCGCACCAGCCGTCGCGCGCACCGATCGGCTCGCGCGGCACGGCGGCCGGCGGGATGGCGAGCCGGTCGGCGCGATACAGCACGCGCCGCAACGGCAGCACTCCCAGCGGCGTCGCGCCGTCGCCCTCCTCCTTGCGGTCGCTCACGCCCGCGCGTCCCAGCGCGGCCCGCCAACGCCGGCCGCCGAGCACGATGTGGCCATTGGCGAACACGATGGCTTCGGTCATGCCGTGCCCACGCCGTTCCACGCGTAAAGCTGGTCGGCCTTGGCATAGGCCGAAGCCGCCATCGCGGGCGTCACCGCAGCGGCTTCCGGCTCGGCGTGGGTCTCCCGCGCCCGGTGGAACGCCTCCTCGACGAAGCAGCCGATCACGCCGGTCGCCAGGCCCAGCGGGCCGCCGGTCAGCAATCCGCCGATCAGAGAGCCCAGCAGGCGCATCGGCGCCGGGATCGTGTCGCCGGTGATCGCCCGGTAGATCGTGCCGATCACCGGCAGATGTTGCAGCGGGTTGAGCGCATGGAGCACCTCGCCGAATGTGATTTTTCCGTCCTTCGGCCAGGATTGCTCCGACCCAGCGCCCTGCTGCCCCAGAGGCTGCCATGGCGCGACCCACATCTCGTCCAGCATCGCCTCACCCTCCCATGCGTGCCATGGCGGTCGCACAGCAAGACCCGTGCCGGGGGCCGTCATCCCAGCAGATGCCCGAAACGGGCGGCCTTGGTGGCGAGGTAGAAATCGTTCACCCCGTTGGCTGGAATGGCGTGGGCCTCCCGGCGCTGGACCGTGATGCCGCAGGCTTCCAGCGCGGCGATCTTGTCGGGGTTGTTGGTCAGCAGCCGCACCCGCGACACGCCCAGCTCCTGAAGCATCCGCGCCGCGATCAGGAAATTTCGCTCGTCGGCCTGCCAGCCGAGTGCCTGGTTGGCATCGGCGGTGTCGGCCCCCTGGTCCTGCAGCGTGTAGGCGCGCAGCTTGCTCGCGATGCCGATGCCGCGGCCCTCCTGCGCCAGATACAGCAGGATGCCCGTGCCTTCCTGCTCCATCCGGTCGATCGCCTGGCGCAGCTGCGGCCCGCAATCGCAACGCAGGCTGCCCAGCAGGTCGCCGGTGAAGCATTCGGAGTGGATGCGGGTGAGCGGCGCGCCTTCGGCCTGCTCCGGCCGGCCGATCAGGATGGCGAGGTGCTCCACCCCCGCGTCGGCCGCCCGGAAGGCGACGATGCGCGTGTCGCGCGCACCCTCCAACGGCACGCTCGCCTCGGCCACGCGGGTCAGGCTCGCCGCGATGGAAGTCGGATAGGCCAGCACGTCCGCCTCGGCCACGGCGAGCAGGCCAGCGGCGGCGGACGGCTTGAGCGGCGCCGCCAGCACGGCCGGGAGCAGGCGCGCCAGCTTGGCCAGTGCGATCGCGGCGACCGCCGCCGCCGGCGCTTCGGCGAGGCCCGCGATCTCATCCAGTGGCAATTGCGCGAGGATCGGGTCCGCGAGGCCATGCAGCATCGCGACATGCGGGATCGCGGTGCGGAGCCGCGCCGCGACGATGTGTGCCCCCGAAGCGATCGGGCGGCGCAAGGCGGCGGCCGCGCGCGAGCCAGCGAGCAAAATCAGGGCCGGGCCATCGATGCAGCCGGCGAATTCGGCAAGTCCTTCCCCGCCGGCGGTCTCCGCGGCAAGGAGCACCAGCGGCGATGGGCCTTGCAGCACCACGGGCGTGCCCCGGCGCAGTTCGCCGAGCACGCGATGCACCGCGCGGACGGCCAGTTTCTCCGCGCGGCCGGTGTCGAACGCCGATGAAGCGGCATCGCCCGCCAAGGCGGCGGAAAGGCGGGGGAACGGATCGGTCATGGCGGATTCCGGCTGAAAGACTGCCGGCGCACGCGCCGGCATCGGCCATCTTCGATGACCGCGAGCCCTTCATATGGACGGTTTGACATGGTTGTCGCGCCTTCGTTCACAAAAATGTGTGTATAAACTGACCGGAGCGCCTTTCGAATCGGGTTGTGGCGCGTTCGGTATGGGCGAACCGGCCGCGCAACGGCCGGCTGCGGTTTTGGCTCAATTGAATTCGCGCCCGCGCCGCAGCGGGGCAGGGGCGAGAGAGGAAGGCTTCATGTCGGGCGAGCGCCCCATTCTGATTGTCGACGACGACGCGGCGTTGCGGTCCACGCTGGCCGAGCAGCTGTCGTTCGAAGGCGAGTTCGCCGCCAGCGAGGCCGAGACGGCCAGCAAGGCCGAGGCCATGGTCACGGCCAAGGAGTCGCGCTTCGACGCGCTGATCCTCGACGTGGGCCTCCCCGACGGCGACGGGCGCGACCTCTGTGCCCGGCTGCGCAAGCACGGCGTCAAGGTGCCGATCATCATGCTCACCGGCTCGGACGAGGAGAGCGACGTGGTGCGCGGGCTCGATTCCGGCGCGAACGACTACATCGCCAAACCGTTCCGCATGGCCGAACTGCTCGCCCGCCTGCGCGCGCAGTTGCGTATTTTCGAGAACAGCGAGGACGCGGTGTTCACCATCGGTCCCTACACGTTCCGCCCGGCGGCCAAGCTTCTGCAGGAGCCCGCGCGCAACCGCCGCATCCGGCTGACCGAGAAGGAGGCCGCGATTCTGAAATTCCTGTATCGCTCCGGCACCAGGCCGGTGGCGCGTCAGGTGCTGCTGAACGAGGTGTGGGGCTACAACGCCGCTGTCACCACGCACACCCTCGAGACGCATATCTACCGCCTGCGCCAGAAGATCGAACCCGACCCCACCAACGCCAGGCTGTTGGTGACCGAGGGCGGCGGGTACCGGCTGGACCCCGCCGCCGGCTAGACCGAAAGGTCGATGCAGACCGGGACATGGTCGCTCGTCTGCGGCCAGTCGCGCGCATCCTTCAACACGGTATGGGCGCGCAGGCTGGGCAGCAGGTCCGGCGTGATCCAGACATGGTCGAGCCGGCGGCCACGGTTCGAGCCGCGCCAGTTCTGGTTGCGATACGACCACCACGTATAGAGCTTCTCGTCCGCCGGCACGAAATGCCGCAGCGCGTCGATAAAGCCGGTCTGCTGCCAGGCGGTCAGCGCCGCCACCTCGACCGGCGTGTGGCTCACCACGTCCAGCAATTGCCTGTGGCTCCACACATCGTGCTCCATCGGCGCGATGTTGAGGTCCCCGACCAGCACTGAGCGCGGGGCGAGGTTGCCGGCGAACCACGCGGTCGCCTCCGCCACGAAATCGAGCTTGTGCGCGAATTTCACGTTGGCCGCGCGATCGGGAATGTCGCCACCGGCCGGCACGTAGAAATCATGCAGCTCGATCGGACCCGAGGGCACCGAGAGGGTCACCGCCAAATGCCGGCAGTCGCCCTTCTCGCACCAGTCCGGCGCCTGCTCGTGCGGCGTGAACGGCACCCGCGACAGGATGGCCACGCCATTATAGCCCTTCATCCCCCGGAAGCTGACATGCGGGAAGCCGAGCCCGGCGGGGCCGCCCGCGGGAAACAGCAGGTCCGGCACCTTGGTCTCCTGCAGGCAGATCACGTCGGGGTTCAACTCGCCGACCAGCCGCTCCAGCAAGGGCATGCGCAGGCGCAGCGAGTTGATGTTCCAGGTGGCGATGCGGAGATGACCCATGCCCCTCTTTGCGGAACCGGCGGCGGAGTGGCAAGGTCGGCTTCGTCTGAACGAGGAAACGCCACGTTGCGCGATGTGCCCGCCACCATGTCCGACCGCCTGATCGTCGGCCTCGACGTGCCCACTATCGCGGCCGCGCGCGACATGATCGCGCGGCTCGACGGGGTGGTCTCGTTCTTCAAGGTCGGGCTGTGGCTGCTGTTCGCGCCGGGGGCCGAGGCGCTGATCGACCGCGACCTGATCGGACGCGGCAAGCGCGTGTTCCTCGACGCCAAGATGTACGACATCGGCGAGACGGTGCGGCGCGGCGTCCAGCGCGCCACCGAACGCGGCGTCAGCATCGTGACCGTTCACGGCGACGACGAAATCCTCCGCGCGGCCGCTGACGGCCGGGGCGATTCGGTCGTGACGAAAGTGTTCGCCATCAGTGTCCTCACCAGCCTGGACACCGAGGGGCTGCGCGGCATGGGCTATGCGGTGGATGCCGGGACGCTGATCCGCGCCCGCGCCCGCGCGGCGGTGGCCTGCGGCTGCGACGGCCTGATCGCCTCCGCGCGCGACGTTCCAAACGCGTTGCGAACCGAGGCTGGAAGCGACGACCTCCTGATCGCCACCCCCGGTATCCGGCCGGCGGGTGCCTCGGTGGACGATCACAAACGGCCGGCGACCCCCGCCGAGGCGATCCAGGGTGGGGCCGACTACCTCGTCGTCGCTCGCCCGGTCGTCGCTGCCGCCGATCCGCTTGCGGCGGCGCTCGGCATCATCCGCGAGATGGAGGCCGCGTGATCGCCGCCGTCTCGAGCTGGACGGTCATGACCTCGCTGGCGCCCGCGCCGCGCATGAGGGCCATCGCCTCGGCCTGACGCTCGGGCGTGGCCGCGCGCGCCGACAGCACGAGTTCGCCGCGCGCGGCGGAGTCCTCGCGCCCGGCGTGCTGCACCGCTTCCGCCGCGTTGCCACCGGCGTTGGCCAGCAGCGCCGCACCGCCGCCCGCGGCGGCGGCGGCCGCGATCACGATCGCGGCGGCGCCTCCGGTCGCGATCACGGCACCCGCGGCGGCCAACGCACCCACCGCGCCGGCCATGCTGGTGGCCATGGTGCGGACCTGGCGGATATCGGTGTCCGTGGTGACGGCGCTGGCACCTTGCTCGGGCGTGGCGGTGGCGATGGAGGGGGTCGCTTCCGGCAGGCTGAGATCAGCCCGGTCGAACCCCGACTGGGTCAGCCGCGCGACCGCCTTCTGCAAGGTCGTGTCGCTCGGGAAGATGCCCTGCACCTCGATGATGGTGAGGCCGATGCCGGAGCCTGGCGTGTCTGTCGCGTCCGACATGGTGTCCCCCTGATCGTTGTCACGAACCGAACGCCTGCCGGGGGTGGCTGTTCCCGCGCGTCTTTGGCCCGGTTACTGACCTGTGCAGAGCGGGATGAGCCGTTCGGCCAGCCGGGCGATCGGCTGCACCGGCGAATTGCCGACCGGCTGCTGCCCGATCGGCACCTGGGCGATGGCGGCTTCGAGGAAAGTGATGAACGGGGTAGGGTCGGTCCGTTCCGGGATGCGATACCGGATGCCGCCGTTGTTTACCGGGAAGTAGCGTTCGGCGTATCGCGGCTGGCCCGTGTCCTGGTCGTCGATCGCCTCACACAGCTTGTAGACCCGGCCCTGCCACTCCGTCTCGCCGATCAGGCGGCGCACGTGGTGGGAGCCCTGGTGAGGAATGACGGTCCAGGTGAACGAGCCGATCAGATCGCCCGGCGGCGGCAGCAGCACGATCTTGTCGGGCAAGGTCTCCTGGTGGCTCAGCACGATGTTGATGCCGGTCCTCAACAGGATGCGATCCTCCGGGGTGTTGCGGGGAAACACGAAGCTCAGCAGTGGCGCGGCGGAGACGGCCGCCTGCTGCGGTGCGGTGGCCCGGCCCGGCAGCAGGCGCAGGATCGCCCCCGAGAATACGATGACCGCGATCATCGCCGCGACGATGACGAGCAGCAGGATGAGCAGTATCGACCGCCGGCTGGCGCCGCGCTCTGTCTTGCGGGTCTGCGATCGGCGCGCCATGGCCGTGTCGGCCAGGATTTCGCCCGATTTCGTCGTTACTGCCACGTCCCGGTTCCCCGTTGCCGATGGCGGGATACCCGCCGCGATTGCCTTGGCCGACCCCGATCAGGCGGCCCGCGACGCGCCGAGGACCGGGCGGATGAAGTGCAGCGCCTCGTCGAAACTCCGCAGCCGGCCGAGCGCCTGCTGCCGCACGCAGTCCGACACCGTCCAATGCGACCCGGCCGGTACTATCATATAGGCCGGATCGGGGTTCTCGCGCACCCAGATAAGCACGTAGTCAGTATTCGGTTCCACGCCGTCGCCCGCGCCGCCGCGCCCCGATTGAAACGCCGACGCGTCGCAAAGCCCCATGCAGCGCCCGGCCTGCAGCCATTGCGTGAGCACAGCCACATGACGCGGCAGGATGCGCATGTGAAATTCGATGACGTTCGCGTCGCGCGGCGGCGGAGCGGTGCTGCCTCGATCGGTCTGGGTCGGCGCTGGCCTGGCGATAAGCATCTCGGGAGCCCTCGGGATGGGAGGACTGTATCGTGGAATTTGAGGCTTCTCCACGGCTCAGCCTGTCATTCCGACGGGTCGCGGGTTTCTGTTGTAAAATTACAACAGGAAAATTCAGCCTGTTGCCGATTAGATGCAGCACGATATCCTAAACATCTGAAAACGTGGAAAAGACCAAGATCTTCATCACATCGTTTGGTGTAGCGATCGGGTTGCCCGCACCAAAGCGCGGTACCGGCCCGCCACGCCGGGTTTTCGCCACATTCGCCATCTAGAGCATGACGTCGCGCCGCAGCCGGGCTCCCGGAGTGTGCGCTTCGTCGTCTGAATGCCAGAAAGAGGGTCCGCACCGATGCGCATCGCCCAAATCGCCCCGCTTTTCGAGGCGGTCCCTCCCAAGCTGTATGGTGGCACCGAGCGCGTGGTTTCCGCGCTGACCGAGGAACTGGTGGCGATGGGCCATGACGTGACCCTGTTCGCCAGCGGCGACAGCATCACCTCGGCCAAGCTCGACGCGGTATGGCCGCGCGCGCTGCGGCTCGATCCGACCATCAAGGACTGGATCGCGTCTTACATGCGCATGATGGAACTGGTGCGCCGCCGCGCCGACGAGTTCGACGTGCTGCATTTTCACGTGGATTACTTCCCGTCCTCGCTGTTCAGCCGCCAGACCACCCCGTTCCTGACCACGGTGCATGGACGGCTCGACCTGCCCGAGTTCGCCGAGGTCTATAACCTGTTCCCCGACGTGCCGATGGTATCCATCTCCGACAACCAGCGTCTGCCGCTGCCCAATCTCGGCTGGGTCGAAACGGTGCTGCACGGCATTCCCGAGGAACTGCTCACCCCGCAGCCGGGGCCGCAGGAATATCTGGCGTTCCTTGGCCGCATCTCGCCCGAGAAAGGCATCGAGGCCGCCATCCGCATCGCCGGCCGGGTGGGCATGAAGCTGAAGGTCGCGGCCAAGGTCGATGTCGCCGACAAGGATTATTTCGACCGCTGCGTCGAGCCGCTGCTCGCCAACGCCAACGTCGAGTTCGTCGGCGAGATCAACGACGCGCAGAAGCCCGCCTTCCTTTCGGGCGCGCACGCGCTGCTGTTCCCGATCGACTGGCCCGAGCCGTTCGGCCTGGTGATGATCGAGAGCATGGCCTGCGGCTGCCCGGTGATCGCATTCCGCCGCGGTTCGGTGCCCGAGGTGATGGACCACGGCATCACGGGCTTCATCGTGGACAACGAGGACGAGGCGGTGGCCGCCCTGGGCAAGCTGGCCTCGCTCGACCGCGCCGGCGTGCGCGCCCGCTTCGAGAAGCGCTGGACCGCGCGGCGCATGGCCGAGGACTACGTGCATGTCTATGAGCGGCTGGCCCGTCGCTCCAAGCCGCTCCTGCGCGCGGTGGGCGACTGACCCCAGCCGGCCATAAGCGCGCGGGTCACGGGCTACCCGACGCGAATGACAGGCCGACGGCCGGTGTTCCGGCCTTTCCTCCCGTCCCGGATTGATGGAGCATCGGCTCCGGACGTGCGAGAGGACGTATGGGCGATGGGACGATGACATTGGTGTGCCGCGCCGTATCGGCGGGGGTGGCGCGGCTGACGCTGAACCGGCCCGCGTCGCGCAATGCGTTGTCGGTGGAACTGCTCGCCGCCTTGCGCGCCGCGCTCGATTGGGCGGCGGCCGAGACCGAAATCCGGGTTATCGTGATCGCCGGCGCCGGTGCCGCCTTCTGCGCCGGGCATGATTTGCGCCAGATGCGAGAGGATTCGGGTCGGCGGGCGATGGAGGCGCTGTTCGCGCAATGCTCGGAGGTGATGCTGCGCATTCAGGCGGTGTCCAAGCCGGTGATCGCGCGGGTACATGGCGTGGCGACGGCGGCGGGCTGCCAGTTGGTCGCCAGTTGCGACCTCGCCATCGCCGCCGACACCGCGCGGTTCGCCACGCCAGGCGTCAATATCGGCCTGTTTTGCTCGACGCCCATGGTCGCGCTCACCCGCGCGGTCGGCCGCAAGGCGGCGATGGAGATGCTGCTGACGGGCGACTTCATCGACGCCGCGCGGGCGCGCGAGATCGGGCTGGTGAACCGCGTGGTGCCGGAGGCCGCATTGGATGACGCGGTGGCGCTGCTCGCCGGTGCGATCGCGGCCAAAAGCGCCGCGACGCTCGCAATCGGCAAGGCGTTGTTCCATCGTCAGGCGGATATGGACGTGGCCTCGGCCTACCGTCTGGCCGGCCAGGCCATGACGGAAAACATGATGGCCCGCGACGCGGCGGAGGGCATCGACGCCTTTCTGGCCAAGCGCGCGCCGGTTTGGAGCGACACATGAACGACGCCGTCCCCGCCTTCGACCGCACCACCGAGGATCTCGGCAACATCGTCGAGTTCGGCCACGTCAACACCCGGGTCCCGGACCAGCGCTTCGCGACCTTGTTCTATGTTTCGGGCCTCGGGCTCACCCGCGATCCGTTTCTCATGGTGAGCGTGGACAACATGTGGATCAACGTCGGTACGTGCCAGTTCCATCTGCCCACTGGCCCGGCGCAGGTGATCCGGGGCGTGACCGGGCTTGTGCTGCCCGACCTCGACGCGCTGGCGCGGCGGCTGCGCGGGGTGGCGTCGCATCTGAAGGGCACGGAATTCGCGTACACCCTCGGACGCGACGTGACGGAGGTGGTCTCGCCCTGGGGCAACCGCATCCGCTGCCACGCGCCTTCTCCCAGGTTCGGCGCGGTCGGGCTCGGGATGCCGTACGTGGAACTGGACGCGCCGATCGGATCATCCGAGGCGATCGCGCGCTTCTACCGCGAGATGCTCGGCGCCCACGCCCATCGCGGGCAGGACGAGCGCGGCGTGTTCGCCCATGTGGCGGCCGGCCGCGCGGAAAGCCTGGTATTCCGCGAGACCGACGCCGCCCAGCCCGAATACGACGGCAACCACGTCCAGATCGGGCTGCAGGATTTCTCCGGGCCCCATCGGCTGCTGCTGGAGCGCGGGCTGGTGAGCGAGGAGAGCAACCAGCATCAGTACCGCTTCCTCGACATCGTGGATCTCGACACCGGGCAGAAGCTGGTGCGGATGGAGCACGAGGTCCGCAGCATGCGCCATCCGATGTACGCGCGCTCCCTGCTCAACCGCGACCCGTCGCGCACCAACAACTCGTACGCGCCGGGTCTCGAGGCGCTGGCGTGGTTCCTGCCGCATGTCTGAACGCGGAGCGCCCGTGACGCCCCCCGTGTAGGCGCCTGCCCCTTCCCCCTCGTGGGGGGGGAAGCAAGTGCCGGGACAGGGCGAACCCTGTAGGGCCAGCCCAGCCCTATTCCACTGTCACGGACTTCGCCAGGTTGCGGGGCTGGTCCACGTCCGTGCCCTTCAGCACCGCCACCTGATACGCGATCATCTGCACCGCGATGGCGTAAAGAATTGGCGCCACGAACGGGTCCACCCGTGGCAGCACCATCGTCTCGACCGCGATGCGGCGGAGTTTGGCGGCCCCTTCCGCGTCGCTGAGCACGATCAGTTGCCCGCCCCGCGCGGCGGCTTCCTGCAGGTTGCTTGCGGTCTTCTCGAACAGCGGACCGCTCGGTGCGATCGCCACCACCGGGACGTCGCGGTCGATCAGCGCGATCGGGCCGTGCTTCATCTCGCCGGCCGCATATGCCTCGGCGTGAATGTAGCAAATCTCCTTCAGCTTCAGCGCACCCTCCAGCGCGATCGCGAAGCAGGTGCCGCGCCCCAGATACAGCACGTCGCGCGCCACCATCAGCCGCTCCGCGACGCGCTGGATCGTGGCCGTGTCCTCCAGCACCAACGCCGCGGCCGCCGGCACCTGCAGCAGCGCCGCCGTCAGTTCCGCCTCGCGGGCGGCGTGCAGCGTTCCGCGCGCCCGACCGATGCCAAGTGCCAGACATGCCAGCACCGTCAGCTGCGCGGTGAACGCCTTGGTCGAGGCCACCGCGATCTCAGGCCCCGCCACCGTCTGCAACACGGCGTCACTCTCGCGCGCCATCGTGCTCTCGGCGACGTTCACCACGGACAGCACGGGCGTCCCCGCATGGCGCAGGTATTTCAGCGCCGCCAGCGTGTCGGCGGTCTCGCCCGACTGCGACACCAGCACCCCGAGCGTGCCGGCCGCCATCGGCGGCGCGCGGTAGCGGAACTCGCTGGCCACGTCGATGTCGGCCGGGATGCGCGCCACTTCCTCGATCCAGCCGCGCCCGGCCAGCGCCGCGTAATAGGCTCCGCCGCAGCCGACCAGGCTGACGCGCTCGATTGCTGCCGGGTCCATCGCGAGCCCCGGCAGCATCACCGCGCGGCTGGCCGGGTCGACCATCCGGTGCAGCGTGTCGCCGATCACGGCGGGGTGCTCGTGCAGCTCCTTCTCCATGAAGTGCCGGTAGCCGCCCTTGCCCACGCCGCCGCCCGCCACCGACGAAAGCCGGATTTCGCGCGTGACCTCGGCGCCCTCCGCGTCGAAGAATGCCGCTCCCTCGCGCGTCACCACCGTCCAGTCGCCGTCGCGCAGATAGGCCACACGCCGCGTCAGCGGCGCCAGCGCCAGCGCGTCCGAACCCAGGAACATCTCGTGCTGGCCGTACCCGACCGCGAGCGGCGCGCCGAACTGGGCGCCGATCATCAGCTCCGGGTGGCCCGCGAACACCATGGCCAGCGCATAGGCGCCGTGGAGCCGCCCGAAAGCGGCGCCCGCGGCCTCGATCGGCGTCATGCCGCGCCGCAGGTTGAAATCGACCAGTTGCGCGACCGTCTCGGTGTCGGTCTCGCTGGTGAATTCCTGGCCTTCCCGTTCCAGTTCGGCCCGCAATTCGGCGTGGTTCTCGATGATGCCGTTATGCACGATCGACACGCGCGCGGTGCCGTGCGGGTGCGCGTTGCGTTCGGTCGGCGCCCCATGCGTCGCCCAGCGCGTATGGCCGATGCCGGTGCTGCCCGCCAATGCGGTGCGCGCCAGCGACGCCGCGAGGTTGGCCAGCTTGCCCTCCGCCCGCCGCCGCTCGATGTGGCCGTTCACCAGCGTGGCGATCCCCGCGCTGTCGTAGCCGCGATACTCCAGCCGTTGCAGCGCACCCAGAATCACCGGCGCCGCCGGGCCGTTTCCGATCACGCCCACGATCCCGCACATCAGCTTTTCTCCGCCTTATGCGCCGCCCGGAACGCGGCACCCCGCCCCGGCCTGGCGACCTGGCGCGCCCGGCCGAACGCCATCGCATCCGCCGCCACGTCCTCGGTGATGACGCTGCCGGCGGTCACGAACGCCCCGTCGCCCAGCGAAACCGGCGCCACCAGCACGGCGTCCGAGCCGACGAACACGCCGGCCCCGATCGTGGTGCGGTGCTTGGCGAACCCGTCATAGTTGCAGGTGATGGTGCCGGCGCCGATGTTGCTGCCGGCACCGATATCGGCGTCGCCCAGGTAGCTCAGGTGGTTGGCCTTGGCACCCTCGCCGAGCCGCGTCGCCTTCAGTTCCACGAAATTGCCGACATGGGCGCGCGCGCCCACCTGCGTTCCGGGCCGCAGCCGGGCAAACGGCCCGATCACGGCGCCCGGCCCGATCTCGCAGCCGTCCAGATGGCTGAACGCGCGGATTTCCGCCCCGGCCGCCACGCTCACGCCCAGGCCGAACACCACGTTCGGCCCGATGGTGACATCGGCGGCAAGGGTCGTG
This sequence comes from Rhodospirillales bacterium, assembly GCA_025352565.1. Taxonomy (GTDB): domain Bacteria; phylum Pseudomonadota; class Alphaproteobacteria; order Acetobacterales; family Acetobacteraceae; genus JANXTF01. The sequence goes on from JANXTF010000010.1 coordinate 30,785, forward strand.
TCGTGGCTCAGGAACACCGTGTCCGGTGCCGTCATCGACACGCCGCCATCCATCGCGGCAAGCCGCAGCCGCGCTTGCACCACCGCCTCCGCCTCCGCCAGTTCGGCGCGCGAATTGATGCCGCGCAACTCCGCGTAAGGCGCCTCCACGGCCGCCACCCGCATGCCGTCCGCGCGGGCCAGGGCAACCACGTCGGTCAGGTAGAATTCGCGCCCGGCATTCTCGTTGCCCACCGCGCGCAGCCACTGGCGCATCCGGTCCGCGTCGGCGCACAGCACGCCGGCGTTGCACAGGCCCTCGTCCCGCTCGGCGCCGGCCAGGTCCGCGAACTCCACGATGCGCTCCACGAACCCGCCCGCGCCGATCACCCGGCCATATTTCAGCGCGTCGGGCGGCCGCATCGCCAGCAGCGCGAGCCCGGCATCGCCCGCCCGCCCACGCGCCAACAGCCGGCGGAGCGTGGCCGCCGAGATCAGCGGATTGTCGGCATACAGCACCGCGACATCGCCCGCGCCGAACAACGCCTCGGCCTGCAAAGCGGCGTGCGCCGTGCCCAGGCGCTCATGCTGCACCACCACCGAATGAGGCGCGGCCAGCGATGTCACGCGGTCCATGCCCGGCCCCACCACCACCACGATGCGGTCGAACACCGCCTCGCACGCCCGGATCAGGTGGCACAGCATCGGCAGGCCGGCGATCGGGTGCGCCGCCTTCGGCAATGCCGAGTGCATCCGCGAACCCATGCCGGCAGCAAGCAGGATCGCGGTGGCGCGGCGGGGGGATGCGGACATGGCTCCTCGGTAGCTTCCGCCACCCGCACCTGTCAAAGCCCAACTGATCACCGATTGTGACCGGCGATGACAACGCATGTGAGCCCGACCACATAGCGTCACACCGTCATGACGCATCATCGACATGAATTGCCCTTATTTGAAGGCCAAATCATCAACTTCACCCCAGGATTCGCCGTGAAGATGCCCGATCAATTCGCGCTGCAACTCACGCGGGACCTGGACCCGGCCGATCTGCGGCACGTGCTCGCCGTGTTCGAGACGGATCTCGCGCGGCTGGTGGGCCTCCTGCACGACGCCACGGAGGCGCCCGACGCGGTGAAGTTCTGCCGCGTGGCCCACCAATTGGCCGGCGCGGCGGGGGCGGTGGGTGCCACGGCGCTCGAGGACGCCGCCCGCCTCGCCATGGACAATGACCGTGTGACCCCGGCCGGCATGGAAATGTCCGGTGCCGCGCTCGCCGCCCTGGCGCGCGATGCCATCGCCCGCTCCCGTGCCTTCGTGGCAAAGCTCCCATGAGCACGCGCGTGCTGGTGGTCGAGGACACGCCCACCCAGGCGGAACTCGCGCGCGTTCTGCTTGCTTCGCTCGGTCACGAGGTCCGCATCGTCGGCACCGCCGCCGCCGCCCTGGCAACGGCCCAGGAATGGCGGCCCGACGCGGTGCTGCTCGATATCCAGCTGCCGGATTATGACGGCCTCGCGCTCATGCGGCAGCTGCGCGACGCTGGCCTGGGCGGCGCCATCATCGTGGTGACGGTCAACGGCTCGATCAACATTGCGGTCGAGGCGATGCGCGGCGGCGCGGTGGATTTCATCGTCAAGCCCTACGCCAAAGCCCGCCTTTCGGTCACCCTCGCCAACGCGCTGGAAAAACAGGCGCTGGCGAGGGAACTCGCCGGCGTCCGCGCGCAATTGTCCCGCGACAGCTTCTTCGGCTTCATCGGCGCCTCGCCCGCCATGCAGGCGGTCTATCGCACCATCGAGAGCGTCGCCGCGAGCCGGGCCAGCGTGTTCGTCACCGGCGAGAGCGGCACCGGCAAGGAACTCGCGGCCGAGGCCATCCACAAGGCGAGCCCGCGCGGCGGGCGCGCCTTCGTGGCGCTCAACTGCGGCGCCATCCCGCGCGACCTGCTCGAAAGCGAGGTGTTCGGCCATGTGCGCGGCGCCTTCACCGGCGCCACGTCGGACCGCATGGGCGCCGCCAGCCTGGCCGATGGCGGCACGCTGTTCCTCGACGAGATCGGCGAGTTGCCGCCCGAGATGCAGGTCAAGCTGCTGCGCTTCGTGCAGACCGGCATGGTCCGCCGCGTCGGCGGCTCGGGCGACGAGCGCGTCGATGTGCGCTTCGTCTGCGCCACCAACCGCGATCCGCACGCCGAGGTCGCCGCCGGCCGCTTCCGCGAGGATCTGTTCTACCGCCTGTATGTGGTGCCGCTTGAATTGCCGCCGCTTCGCGCGCGCGATGGCGACGTGATGCGGCTGGCCCGGCACTTTCTCGCCCAGTTCGCCCGCGAGGAAGGCCGCGGTTTCACGGGTTTCGCGCCGGACGCCGAGCAGGCGCTGATGGAATGCGCCTGGCCCGGCAACGTCCGCCAATTGCAGAACGTGATCCGCAACGCGGTGGTCCTGCATGACGGAGACATCCTCGATGCCGCCATGCTGCCGCCCCTCGCGCACCGCGCCGAGGCCGAGCCCGAACGTGCCGACGCCTCGGCCCTCCCGCCACCGCCGGACGCCTTGCTCGCGCCCGCCGAGATCATGCCGATGGCGGTGATGGAGCGCCGGCTGATCGAGGCGGCTCTGGCCCGCACCGGCAACGACGTGGTTCGCGCCGCGTCGCTGATCGAGGTCAGTGCCTCGACCATCTATCGCAAGATGCAAACATGGCGGGCCGAATGAAACCCGCATTCGCGTTTCGCCTCGCAAAATGCGAAAATCTACGGGTTTGGCTGCTGAAACACCCGCTTTCGGGTGGCACGATCCATGCGCTGCGTCCTCCAGGTTCGGAGGATTTTCGCTCATGAGCGGCATCGTAGGCTTGGTTGACGGCTACCCGGTGGCACGCGACCTGATCGAGGCGCTGGGCCGCCTGGAACATCGCGGCCACGATGCGGCGGGAATCGCCGTCGCGGGACCCGGCTTCGGCATCCGCAAGGTGGTCGGCCGGTCGGCGGGGCTCGACACCGCGCTGGACCGCCTGGACGCAGCCCCCATGGGCGGCCATGCCGGCATTGCGCAGAGCAGCTGGGCGCCGTTCGGCGGCGCCGAGGCGCCGGGTGCGGACCCTTTCGTGTGGGGCGGTGTCGCCGTGGTGCATGACGGGCTGATCCAGAACCAGCGCGAACTCCGGATGGAACTGCGCCTGGCCCTCGGCGCCAACCAGCGCGAGATGGCTCCCTCCGACAACGACGCCGAGGGGGAGGTGATCCCCCGCCTGATCGCCGCCGCCCGCGCCCGCGGGGCCGCCCCGATGGAAGCCGTCCGCTGGGCGACCGGCCGACTGCGCGGCGCCTACTCCCTGGCCGTGCTGTTCCAGGACCAGCCGGATGTGCTGCTGGTCGCCAATCATGGCAGCCCGATCGTGGTCGCCCGCAACCAGACAGGGTCCGGCGTCGCCTCCGATCCGCGGGCGCTGCGGGGGCTGTGCGAGGACTACTCCCCGCTCGAGGACGGCGACATCGCCGAACTGCGCCCCGACGGCGTCCGCATCCATGACCGAGGGGGCCTGCTGACCGAGCGGCACTGGCAGAAGGTCATGCCCGATGCCCGCGTCGTGCCGGAGGAAGGCTATGTCTATCGCACGCGCGGCGACATCGCCGGCACCCGCGCGGCCCTGGTCCGCACCGACGCGGCCCTGCGCGACCGCGCCGTGCCCGGCGCGATATCGGCCGCCAACCGTCTGCTTGTTCTCGGGGTCGGCAGCGCCCTTCGTGCCGCCGAGACCGCGCGCGTCTGGCTGGAGCGGCTGAGCGGTCTGCCCGTCGACGTCGAGTGCGCCGCCGAATATTGCGGCCGCGATGCGCCGCCTCGCCAGGGCAGCGTCGCCATCCTTGTGTCCCGCACCGGCGAGACGGCCGACATCGTGCTCGCCCGCCAGATGCTTGCCGCCCAGGGCCTGCCCTGCGTGGCGCTTACCGAGGCCCCGCATAGCCGCCTCGCCGACGGCGCGGCCCTGTTCTGGCCCACCAATGCCGGCCCGGAGGCGGCGCCCGCCGCCACCAAAAGCTTCTCCGCCCAGTTGCTCGCCTTGCTCCGGCTCGGGCAGCGGATCGGCGCCGCCCGTGGCACGCTGAGCGGCGACGCGCTGGCCGAAGCCGAACTGGCACTCGCCGAGGCGCCCGTCGCCGCCGCGCTGGCCGAGGCCGCCGAAGCCCGTTTCGCCGCCATCGCCTGCCGTCTCGCCCAGGCCAATGAGGCCCTGCTGATCGGTCGCGGCGGCGGCGCGGCCATCGCCGCCGACGGCGCCCAGAAGCTGCGCGAACTCGCCCAGCTCCCCGCCCATGCCTGCGCCGCCGGCCAGCTGCGCCACGGCGCCATCGCGCTCGTGCATGACGCCATGCCCGTCATCGTCTGCGCCGAGGCTGATGCGCGCCTGGCCAGCACCGTGGTCGATGCCGAGGAAGCGCGTGCGCGCGGCGCCCAGGTGATCGTGCTGGTCGAGTCACGCGCCACCGCCGATTTCCACCATGTGGCGCATGACGTGGTGGCGCTGCCGGGCAGGGGCCTCGCCAACCTGTTCGCGCAGGCGATGGCGGTGCAGCTGATCGCCTACCACACCGGCCTCGCCTTGGGGCACGATGTGGACCGGCCACGCAACCTGATGCACGCCGTCGGCGTGGAATAGAGCGAAGGCATTCGGTTGCCGGTCCGGCGCAACTCGGTCAAATTGAGCGCCGCGCGATAGAGCCCGCATCAAGCGGGCCGCGCAGGAGGGAACACGGCCATGAAGCAATCACCCGGGCGTGGCGGCGGACGCCGGCGGCTGGCGCGAAGCGCGCTGCTTGCGATGTTCGGCCTCGGCGTGCTCAACGCCGCGCCCGCGCGGGCGGCCGGAAACGTCGTCGTGTATTGCGGCGTGAACGAGGAGTGGTGCCGCGCGGCCGCGACCGCGTTCGAGCAGAAAAGCGGCGTGCATGTCGACATGACCCGCCAGAGCGCCGGCGAATTGTACGCCCGCCTGCGCGCCGAGAAGGACAATCCACGCGGCGACATTTGGTACGGCGGCACCGGCGACCCGCATTTGCAGGCGGCGTCGGACCAGCTGACCGAGCCGTATCAATCGCCGGCCCTGAGCCAGCTGCGCGAATGGGCGCAGAATCAGGCGAAGCGGTCCGGCAACCGCACCGTCGGGCTGTATCTCGGCGCGCTCGGCTTCGGCTATAACGCCGACGAACTGGCCAAGCGCAAACTCGCCGCGCCCGCCTGCTGGGCCGATCTGCTCAAGCCCGAGTTCAAGGGCGAGGTCGAGATGGCCGACCCCAACGCGTCCGGCACCGCATGGACCATGCTCGCGACCATCGTGCAGCTGATGGGCGAGGATCGCGCGTTCGACTACCTCAAGAGCCTGCACCGGAACATCGTCCAGTACACCAGTGCCGGCGCCGCGCCCGCCATGGCGGTTGGCCAGGGCGAGGTGATCGTCGGCATCGCCTTCCAGCACGACATGATCGACAGCGCCAAGCACCATCCGGCGGTCAAGGTGGTGTCGCCCTGCGAGGGCACCGGCTACGAGATCGGCTCCATGAGCATCATTAAGGGCGCCCGCCACCCCGACGAGGCGCGCCAGTTCTACGAATGGGCGCTCACCCCGGCGGCCCAGGCGATCGCGGGCCGCACCGGCAGCTACCAGATCCCGTCCAACACGGCCACGCCGGTTCCCCCCGAGGCGCCCGACATCAGCAAGATCAACCTGATCGACTACGATTTCGCGAAATTCGGCTCGTCCGAGACGCGCAGGCGGCTGCTCATGCGCTGGACCAAGGAGGTCAAGAACGGCGGCTAAGGCGCGACATGCGCACAGCCCTGGCGGGCGCCACCGGAAGCGGCCCCATTGCGTGGGCCTTGATCGCCATCGTCTCGCTGGCGCTGGTGCCTTGGTACGGCATCGAGGGCGGCCCGGCCGCGTGGTCCGCCCTCGTGCATGGCTGGCGCGGCCATGCCTGGCTGCTGCCGATGCTGGCGGTACCGGTTCTTGCCTGCTGCTCGACCGGCCGGCCCTGGCTGCTCGTGGCGGCCGGTCTGGGCGGGCTCGCCTGGCTCGGCGTGGAGGCATTCGCCATCGGACGCGGCCAGCCGGCCCTCGGATGGGGCGCGTTGGCGTTCGCCATCGCCTGCCTGATGCTCGCGGCCCACGGGCTGGCCCTCAGGGGCTGGTGCCGGGGCGACGTGTTCACGGTGGGTGCGATCGGGCTGGTCGCGGGCTCGATCCTGGTGTTCGTCGGCTACCCGGTCGGCTGCATCCTCCTCTCCGCCTTCCAGGACAATGCCGGCCGCCTCGACCTCGCGGCCTTCGCGGCCAAGCTGACCGACCCGTCGATCTGGGGCCTCGGCTGCCTCCAGGGCGGGCGAAGCTGCGGCATCGCGTGGAACTCGCTGGCCCAGGCGGTGATCGTGGGCGTGCTGACCACGCTGCTCGGCCTCGCCTTCGCGCTCGTCTCGGCGCGCACGCGGGTTCGCTTCAAGCCGCTGCTCCGGGTCATGTCGGTGCTGCCCGTGATAACGCCCCCCTTCGTCATCGGGCTCGCGCTGATCCTGCTGTTCGGCCGCGCCGGCATGGTCAGCAACCTGCTGCGCGACTGGTTCGACATTCCGCGCAGCCGCTGGATCTACGGCATGCCCGGACTCACCATCGCGCAGCTTCTGGCGTTCACGCCGATCGCGTACCTCGTGCTGCTCGGCGTGCTGCAAGGCGTCAGTCCGAGCATGGAGGAGGCTTCCCAGACGCTGCGCGCGGGGCGTTGGCGCACCTTCCGCCTCGTCACCTGGCCATTGATCCGCCCCGGCCTCGCCAACGCCTTCCTGATCGGCTTCATCGAGAGCCTGGCCGATTTCGGCAACCCGATGATGATCGGCGGCAATTTCCGGGTGCTCTCGACCGGCGTCTATTTCGCCGTCGTGGGTGCCGCCGTCGATCAGGGACAGGCCGCCGTGCTGGCGATCGTGCTGCTGGCGTTCACGCTCGGCGCCTTCGTGCTGCAACGCCTCTGGACCGGACGGCGCAGCTACGTGACCGTGACCGGCAAGGGCGATTCCGGCGTGCCGGCCACGCTGCCGCCCGTTCTGCGCGGCGTCTGCTTCGCGGCCGTGGCGCCCTGGATCGTGCTCACCGTGGCCGTCTATGGCGTGATCCTGTTCGGCGGCTTCGTCGAGGCGGTGGGCACCAACAACACGCCGACCTTGGCCTATTTCCGCACCGCCTTCGCCATCGGCCGCGGCGATCACGGCTGGTTCCTCGCCGGCTCCGCCTGGAACTCGCTCATCACCACCCTTGAGGTCGCCGCCCTCGCCATGCCGATCACGGCGGCATTCGGCATCCTGACCGCCTACCTGCTGAGCCGGCAGCCTTTCGCGGGCCGCTCGCTGTTCGAATTCCTGACCATGATGAGCTTCGCCATTCCCGGCACCGTCATCGGCGTCAGCTACATTCTCGCCTTCAACGTGGCCCCCATCGAGCTGACCGGCACGGGCCTCATCATGGTGATCGCCTTTGTTTTCCGAAACATGCCCGTCGGCATCCGCGCGGGGCTGGCCAATCTCAGCCAGATCGACCGCTCGCTCGACGAGGCGTCGTTCACGCTCGGCGCCCGCTCGTCCGTCACGCTGCGCCGCGTTATCCTGCCGCTGTTGCGTCCGGCGGTCGCGACCTCGATGGTGTATGCGTTCGTGCGCGCCATCACCAGCGTCAGCGCCGTTATCTTCCTGGTGAGCGGCGAGTACAACCTCGCCACCGTCTATATCGTCGGACGCGCCGAATACGGGGAGTATGGCCTGGCCATCGTCTATTCCGCCGTGCTGATCGCGATCATGGTCGTGGCGCTGCTCGCCATCCAGGCCCTCGTCGGCGAGCGCCGCATCGGCCGCCGCGCGGTCGCGGCATGACCGGCATGGCGGACGCGGTCGTGTTCGACGCGGTCACCAAGCGGTACGGGCTGGTCACCGCCGTCGACGATGTGAGCTTCACGATCGCGCCCGGAACGCTGGTGACGCTGCTCGGCCCGTCCGGCTGCGGCAAGACCAGCACGCTGCGCCTGATCGCGGGGCTGGAGCAGCCGAGCAAGGGGCGCATCCTGATCGGCGGCGCCGACGTCACGCATCTTTCGGCCGCCGAGCGGGATGTCAGCATGGTATTCCAGTCCTATGCGCTGTTCCCGCACATGAGCGTCATGGACAATGTCTGCTACGGCCTGCGCGCCGGCGGCAGCAAGCGGCGCGCGGCCGAGGCGATGGCCGCCGACAAGATCGGCGCGGTCGGGTTGTCGGGCTTCGAGCGGCGCCTGCCGAGCGAACTTTCCGGCGGCCAGCAGCAGCGCGTGGCGGTGGCACGCGCGATCGTGCTCGAACCGAAGGTTCTGCTGTTCGACGAGCCGCTCTCGAATCTCGACGCGAAATTGCGCCGCCGCGTCCGCGACGACATCCGTGCGCTGCAACAATCCCTCCGTCTCACCGTCGTGTACGTGACGCATGACCAGGAGGAGGCGCTGGCGGTGTCGGACCGGATCATCGTCATGCACCGCGCGCGCATCGTGCAGGACGGCACGCCGCGTCAGCTGTACGAGCAGCCCAGCAGCCGCTTCATCGCCGATTTCATCGGCAACGCGAACCTGATCCCGATCACCGTGGCGCGGGATGGCGATTTCGCGCGCGCCACGCTCGGCACGATGACGCTGCGCCTGCCCCACCGCGACGTGCCGGATGGGTTGGCGGAACTTGCGGTACGCCCCGAGGCCATCCGCATCTTCGCCCGCGCGCCCCAGCCCAACGAGATCGCCGGCACCATCCGCAAATCGGCCTATCTCGGCAGCCATATAGAATACGAGGTGGCGCTCGACGGCGTGCCCGGCGAGATTTTCGTGATCGACGGTGACGTGGCGGCGCCGCTGCCGCCGGGAACCGCCATCAGCGTTGCCATCGCCCCCGGCGGCGCTACCATCGTCGCCGCCCCCGGCGGCGCCACAGTGGGCGGTGCCCCCGGCGGCGCCACAGTGGGCGGCGCTGCGCCTGACCAACCGGAGAGACAACCAGCATGATCGGTTTCGCCGTCATCGGATGTGGCCGTATCGGTCGGATGCACGCCCGCAATGTTCGCGCGCATCCCCGCGCCGACCTCGTGGCATGTTACGACATCGCTTCCCAGGCGGCCGCCGAGACCGCCGCCGAACTTGGTTCGGCGGCGGCGCGCTCGATCGAGGAGGTGCTCGCCAACCCGCGAATCCGTGCCGTGTTCATCGCGTCGAGTACCGACACGCACACCGACCTGATCGAGCGGTCGGTCAAGGCCGGCAAGGCGGTAATGTGCGAAAAGCCGGTCGATCTCGACCTCGCACGGGTCGATGCGTGCTGGCAGCGGATCGCGGACCTGAAGCCGCTGGTGATGATCGGTTTCAACCGCCGTTTCGACCCGTCGTTCCGCGCCGTGCGGGCGCGTGTCGCCGCGGGCGAGATCGGCGCCGTCGAGCAGGTCGTCATCACCAGCCGCGACCCCGCGCCGCCAGCGGCCGCCTATGTCGCGGTGTCGGGCGGGCTGTTCCGCGACATGACGATCCATGATTTCGACATGGCACGGTACCTGGCGGGCGATATCGTCGAAATGCGGGCGATGGGAGCCAATCTGATCGCGCCGGAAATCCGCGCGGCGGGCGATTTCGACGCCGCCATGCTGATCATGCGCGCGGCGTCGGGCGCTCTCGTCCACATCAACAACAGCCGCCGCTGCGCCTATGGCTACGACCAGCGTATCGAGGTGTTCGGCGCCACCGGCATGTTGCAGGCCCATAACCGCCACGACACCACTGTCGAGGCGTGGGGCGCGGGGGCCACGCACGCGCGGGATCGGGCGCAGGACTTCTTTATCGCGCGCTATGCCGAAGCCTATCGCGCCGAACTCGACCACTTCATCGACTGCGTCGAGACCGGGGCCGCCCCCATCGCGGGCTTCGCGGAAGGCCGCGAGGCGCTGCGGCTGGCTGACGCCGCGATCGAGAGTGCCGAGAGCGGGCGCGCGGTGCGACTGGCATGAGGCTTACCGCGGCACAGGCGCTCGTGCGCCATCTGGCGGCGCAGCGCACGATCGTCGGCGATGTGGAGCTGCCGTTGTTCGCCGGCTGCTGGGCGATCTTCGGGCATGGCAACGTCGCCGGCATGGGCGAGGCGCTGCATCAGGCGCGCGATACGTTGCCGACGCTGCGCGCGCATAACGAGCAGGCGATGGCACTTGCCGCCATCGCTTTCGCCAAGGCCCGCAACCGCCGCCAGATGATGGCCTGCACCAGTTCCATCGGGCCGGGTGCCATGAACATGCTGACGGCGGCCGGGGTGGCGCATGTCAACCGCCTGCCGGTGTTGCTGCTGCCCGGCGACGTGTTCGCCAGCCGCCGCCCCGATCCGGTGTTGCAGCAGGTCGAGGATTGGGGCGACGGCAACGTCAGCGCCAATGACTGCTTTCGCCCGGTGTCGCGCTACTGGGACCGCATCACGCGGCCGGAACAACTCCTCACCGCTCTGCCGCGCGCGATCGCCGTGCTGACCGATCCCGCCGAATGCGGGCCAGTGACGCTGAGCCTGTGCCAGGACGTGCAGACCGAGGCGTTCGATTTCCCGGACTGGCTGTTCGAGACGCGCGTGCATCGCGCGCGGCGGCCGGCGCCCGACGCGCATGAACTCGCGCGCGCCGCGGCCGTGCTGCGCGCGGCGGCGCGGCCGCTGATCGTGGCGGGCGGCGGCGTGCTGTACGCCGACGCGGCGGAAACGCTCCAGCGTTTCGCGCGGCTTCACGGTTTTCCTGTCGCGGAGACGCAAGCGGGCAAGGGAGCGGTGGCGTGGGATCATCCCATGGCGGTTGGCGCGATCGGGGTGACCGGCGGCACGGCGGCCAATACGCTTGCCCGCGAGGCCGACGCGATCCTTGCCATCGGCACAAGGCTGCAGGACTTCATCACCGGCTCGCGCGCCCTGCTGCCGGGGGGCGCGCGGATGATCCAGTTGAACGTCCAGGCGTTCGACGCCGGGAAGCACAACGCCGTCGCGCTCGTGGGCGACGCGAAGGTAACGCTCGACGCGCTGACGGCGATGCTGGGCGATCACCAAACCCCGGCCGGGTGGCGCGAACGGACCCGCGCGCTCGGATCGGCGTGGAACGCCGATGTCGAAATCGCGACCGCGCGGAGCGCCGTTGCGCCGCCGACCGACGCACAGATCGTCGGCGCGGTGAACCGTGCCGCGCGCGCGAACGATGTCGTCGTCTGCGCGGCGGGCGGGCTGCCGGGCGAGTTGCACAAATTGTGGCGCGCATCCAGCCCGGGCACGTATCACGTCGAATACGGCTTCTCCTGCATGGGCTACGAGATCGCCGGCGGTCTCGGCGTCAAGATGGCGCACCCGGCGGACGAGGTGTTCGTCATGGTGGGCGACGGCGGCTACCTGATGATGAACTCCGAGTTGCAGACCTCGGTGATGCTCGGCCGCAAGCTCATTGTGGTGGTGCTCGACAACCGCGGCTATGGCTGCATCAACCGCCTGCAACGTGCCACCGGCGGCGCGTCGTTCAACAATCTGATCGCCGATGTGGACGGGCGGGTGGACGGGTCGTGGGTCGATTTCGCGATGCACGCGCGCAGTCTTGGCGCGCTGGCCGAACAGGTCGCCGATGTGGCGGGGCTCGAAGCGGCGCTGACACGCGCGCGCGGCGCCGCGCGGACCAGCGTGGTCGTCATCGAGACCGATCCCATGGCGACCACCGAGGCGGGTGGCGCATGGTGGGACGTGGCGGTGGCCGAGGTGTCGCCGCGCGCGGAGGTGCGCGAAGCGCGGGCGGCCTATGTCAAGGCGTTGGGAGAAACGGCATGACGATCTGCTTCGGCACCAACCCGATCGCCTGGAGCAACGACGACATGCCCGAACTCGGCGGCGACACGCCGCTCGAGACCTGTCTGGCGGAGGCGCGCGAGGCTGGCTTCACCGGCATCGAGAAAGGCAACAAATTCCCGACCGGGGCCGCGGCACTCCAGGCGGTGCTCGCGCGGCACGGACTCACCTTCGTGTCAGGCTGGTATGGCGCGGCATTGCGCCACCGCGACGTGGCCGACGAAATCGCCGCCATGCGCCCCCATCTCGACCTTCTGCGCGCGTGCGGTTGCGCGGTGATGGTGTTTGCCGAGACGTCGGACACGGTCCAGGGAAAACGCCGCGTGCCGGTGGCGGAGCGGCCGGTGATGCGTGAGGCGGAATGGCCGGTGTTCCTCGACCGCCTCGGCCGGCTCGGCGACTGGATGGCGGGTGAGGGCGTGCGGATCGCGTTCCATCATCACATGGGAACCGTGATCGAGACCGCCGCCGAGATCGACCGCCTGCTCGCCGGCACGCCCGACAGCGTCGGCCTGCTGTTCGACACCGGCCATCTCGCCTTCGCGGGCGAAGATCCGGCCGCGGTGGCACGGCGCTGGGCGCATCGCATCAACCACGTCCATGCCAAGGACGTGCGCCCCGATCTGCTCGCGCGGGCACGCGAACAGCGATGGAGCTTCCTCGATTCGGTTGTGCAAGGCGTCTTCACCGTGCCGGGAGACGGCTGCATCGACTTCGCCGCCGCCCTGCGCCCGATCGCGGACGCGGGGTATGACGGCTGGCTGATCGTGGAGGCCGAGCAGGACCCGGCGAAGGCGCATCCGCTCACCTACGCCAAGGCCGGATACCTGCATCTTCGGGCCGCCGCCCATGCGGCCGGTTTCGCCGGGGTCCGAACGGGCTGAGGCAAGCCCGGATTTTTCTCAACCGACTTCAGCCGATCATCATCAGGGTGGCATTGCCGCCGGCGGCGGCCGTGTTGGTGCTGACCGAGCGTTCCAGGATCAGGAACTCGAGCGGGTAGTCGCCTTCAGGACCGGCGATATGGACCGGCACGATCCGCCCTGGCCGTGACGCGAGCCTGGCGCCGAGTGCCAGCAGGCTCGCGCGATCCCCCTCGAACAGCACCGCGTCGATGGCGGCGTCATGCTCCTGGGCATTTTCCACCACGAACGCGGCGAGCGTGCGCGGCACGGCGTCGAGCGCCCTGGCGCCAATCAACGCCCGGTTGCCGGTGGCGATCGCGGCACCGATCTGGTCGAGCAAGGCCTGACGGCTCGCGGCGATGCACAGGACCGCGCCGCGCGGCGTCGTGGCGTAGTCGTTGCGTTCGCCGGTCGGGCCGGTCAGCACCATGGCGCGGCCGACGGGCGACACGGCGAGTGCGCGTTTGAAGTTCCGCGCGGCCGGTTCCTCGCCGATCGCGTCCAGCCAGGCCGCCCACGCGTCCGCGGCTGTCGAACGCACACAGGCCGGCAGGCCGGATGCCGCCGGGCGGCTGGCCAGCAGGCGGCGCAGATAGAGCGGGCCGCCGGCCTTGGGGCCGGTGCCGGACAGGCCATGGCCGCCAAACGGCTGCACGCCCACCACAGCGCCCACCAGATTGCGATTGACGTAGATGTTGCCGGCGTCCGCGCGGCCCGCGACGCGGGCGATGGTCTCGTCGATGCGGCTGTGAACGCCGAAGGTCAGGCCATAGCCGGTGGCGTTGACCGCGTCCACGACGGCGTCCATCGCGTCGCGGGGGAAGCGCAATACATGCAGGACGGGGCCGAACACCTCGCGCGTCAGCTCCGAAAGGCTGCCGATCTCGATGATGGTGGGCGGCACGAACGTACCGTGCGCGCAGGTGTCGGGAAGCGGGGTTTGGTACACCTTCCGCCCGGCGCCGCGCATGGCCTGGATGTGCGCGACGATCCCGTCGCGCGCCTCGCTGGAGATGACCGGGCCGATATCGGTCGCCAGCCGATCCGGGTTGCCGACCGAGAGTTCCGCCAGCGCGCCACGCAACATGGGCAGAATGTGGCCCGCGGCATCATCCTGCACGCACAGCACCCGCAGGGCCGAGCATCGCTGCCCGGCGCTGTCGAACGCCGAGACCAGCACGTCCGTCACCACCTGCTCCGCGAGTGCCGAGGAGTCGACCACGAGCGCGTTCTGACCGCCGGTTTCCGCAATGAGCGGGATCGGCGCGCCGTCGGGTGCGAGCCGGCACGCGAGTTGCCGCTGGATCAGGCGGGCCACTTCGGTCGAGCCGGTGAACATCACCCCCCGCGCGCGTGGGTCCGCGACCAGTCGCGCGCCCACCTCGCCGCCGCCCGGCAGAAGCTGGACGGCGGCGGCCGGGATGCCGGCCTCGCGCAGGATGGCGACCGCCTGGGCCGCGATCAGCGGCGTTTCCCCGGCCGGTTTGGCGACCACCGCATTGCCCGCCGCCAACGCCGCCGCGACCTGGCCGGTGAAGATCGCGAGCGGAAAATTCCATGGCGATATGCACACGACGGTGCCGAGCGGGCGATGGCTGTCCGGCGCGAAGCCGTCGCCAATTTGGCCCGCGTAGTAGCGCAGGAAATCGACCGCCTCGCGCACTTCGCCGACGGCGTTGGCGAGCGACTTGCCGGCCTCGCGCACGATCAGCCCCAGCAGATCGGGCATCCGCGTTTCCAACAGATCGGCCGCGCGCAGCAGGCAGGCGGCGCGGGCGCTGGGGAGCGTCGCGGCCCAGGTGGTCGCGGCGGCTTCGGCGTGCGCCAGCGCGCGATCCACCTCCGCCGGCCCCGCCGCGACGACATGACCGACCACGTCGCGACGATCGGCCGGGTTGCGGATTTCCTGGCCGGTGCCGGCAGCATTGCCGTCGGCCAGCATCGGCGCCGCGTTCCAGTCCCGCGCCGCGCTGTCGCAAAGGCTGCGGGTCAGTGCGGCGAGATTCCGTTCGTTGGCGAGGTCGAGCCCGGCCGAGTTCGCGCGATCCGGGCCGAACAGGTCGCGGGGCAAGGCGATGGCGGGATGCGGCGCGCCGATCGGCAGCGCCGCCGCGACTTGCGCCACCGGATCGGCCGCCAGAGCCGCGACCGGAACGGAGAGGTCCTGGATGCGGTTGACGAAGGAGGAATTGGCACCGTTCTCCAGCAGCCGACGCACGAGATAGGCGAGCAGCGTCTCATGCGTGCCGACCGGCGCGTAGATGCGGCACGGGCGGGCGAGCCCGTCGCGCCGCGCCACCTCCTCGTAGAGCGGTTCGCCCATGCCATGCAGGCACTGGAACTCGTATTGACCGGGCCGGAAATCGTCGCCGGCCATCGCGTGGATGGCGGCTGCGCTGTAGGCGTTGTGCGTGGCGAATTGCGGGAACACGGCGTCCGGCGCGTCCAGCAATTTGCGGGCGCAGGCGAGATACGAGACATCGGTGTGGATCTTGCGGGTGAACACCTGAAATCCCGCCATCCCGTCGACCTGCGCGCGCTTGATCTCGCTGTCCCAGTAGGCGCCTTTGACAAGCCGCACCATCAGCCGATGGCCAGAACGGCGGCCGAGGTCGATCAGGTAGTCCAGCACGAAGGGCGCGCGCTTCTGGTAGGCCTGCACGACGAAGCCGATGCCGTTCCACCCGGCAAGCGCCGGGTCGAGACAGAGCGCCTCAAGCAGGTCGAGCGACAAATCCAGCCGGTCGGCCTCCTCGGCGTCGATGTTCAGGCCGATATCGTGGCCGCGCGCGTGTTCCGCGAGGGCGGTCAGGCGCGGCAGCAATTCGGCCATCACCCGGTCGCGCTGCGCGCGGACGTAGCGCGGGTGCAGGGCGGAGAGCTTGATCGAGATGCCCGGCCCCTGGACGATGCCGCGGCCGCGCGCGGCGGTGCCGATGGCATGGATCGCGCGCTCGTAGGATGCGTAGTAACGGGCGGCGTCCGGCGCCGTCATCGCGGCCTCGCCGAGCATGTCGTACGAGTAGCGGAAACCCTTGGCCTCCATTCGGCGGCTGTTGGCCAGCGCCTCCTCGATGGTCCGGCCGGTGACGAACTGCTCGCCCATCATGCGCATTGCCATGTCCACCCCCCGGCGGATCACCGGCTCGCCGCCGCGCGCGATCAGGCGCGCCAGCGCCCGTGACAGGCCCGTCTCGCTGCTGGTGGAAACCAGCTTGCCGGTGACCACCAGCCCCCAGGTGGCGGCGTTGACGAACAGCGAGGGGGAGTGGCCGACATGGGAACGCCAGTCGCCCGTCGCGATCTTGTCGCGGATCAGCGCGTCGCGCGTGGCCTGGTCGGGAATCCGGAGCAGCGCCTCGGCAAGGCACATCAGCGCGACGCCTTCCTGGCTCGAAAGCGAATACTCCCGCACCAGCCCCTCGACCGCGCCACGCTGCCCCTTGGCCCGCAGCGCCTCCACCAGCACCCGCGCGGTGGCCTGCGCGCGGGCCGCCGTGGCTGGCGCGAGCATGGCCGTCTCCAGCAATCGGGCCACGCATCGCGGCTCGCTGGCCCGGTCATGCGCGGTGATCGCCGCGCGGAGCGGGGACTGAGCGACCCCCCCGGCGCCCGGCGATCCGGCGACCCCCGATCCGGCGAACGCCGCGAACGGGACCGGGGCTGCACGGCTGTCGATGAGGTCCATCGGGATGCCTTTTCGGACGGTGGATGCAGCGCTCATCCAGCAGGGCGGATCACGCGTCGGCGGGCAGTTTCATCCAGCCGGGAACAGCGGGCCGCAACTCGCGGCCGTCGCAGGTGAGGGCGGCGTCGAGCGCATCGATCCGGAGTTGCGCGATGGCGCGGGTGCCGCGACCCGAGCGGAGGGTGCCGACCTCGGTGCCGTCCCGCAAAATCGGCGTGCCGAAGGGCGGCAAACCATCCGCGACGACCACGGGGACCAGGCGGCGCTTGAGCAGGCCGCGGTACTTGGTCCGGGCGGTGAGCTCCTGGCCCATGTAGCAGCCTTTGGTCCAGGACAGGCCATGCAACTCGTCGAAGCCGGCTTCGAGCAAAACGGTCTTGTCGGATTCGAGATCGCGCGAGCCATCCGGCAAACCCAGGGCCAGGCGGTGGGCGTCCCACGCGGCGGCATCGGCGTTGGTGGCGAGCGCGGTTTCCGCCAGCACGCGCCAGCCGGCTTCGGGCAGCCTCGGGTCGCGGGCCGTGATGGCGCCGGGCGCGTGCGGCTTGCCATCCCACGCGGCATGAACCCGCAGCGCGGTCGGCTCGACCGCCACCCTGGCGCGCAGGCGATAGCGGGTGAGGCGCTGGGCGAGCATCGGCGCGAGTGCGGTCTCGCAGTCCAGCAGCAGGCGATCCGCGTCGGCCAGGATGAGGAAATCGGCCAGCCACTTGCCCTGCGGCGTCAGCATGGCGGCGAACACGGCGGCGCCCGGCACCGCCGCTCCCACGTCGTTCGAAACCAGGCCTTGCAGAAAGGCCACGCGGTCATCGCCCGACACAGCGAGCACCGAACGATCAGGCAGGACGGCAAGCTTTGTCATCCGTGCCAGATGGGCCGGGCGGACCCGCCCGGCAAGCTTTATCGCCGGGCAGCCGGCCGCGCGGCACCCTGCGCCGCCTGCTGGCGGAACATCGTGTCGGCGGCCTTCTTCTGTTCCGGCGAGAACGTGCCGTAGAGCGCCTGGAATGCGGCGGCAAGTTTCTCATTGCCGTCGGCGTAGGCGCGGGAGACACGGGCGTAGGATTCGAGGTTGGTCGTCGCGTCCATGCTCGGAACCCCGGCCGCGCGCTCGCGGAACAGGGCATCCGTGGCGGTCGCGTTGTCGCGCATGATCTGTGCCACCGAGTACCATTGCGCGGCCTGCGCCTGGGTGATGGCGAGCTGGGCTTGCAGCCCCGCGATGCGCTGCTCGGCGGCCTGCTGGCCCTGCGACATGGGTTGCGCGGGCGGGGCGGCGGCCACCGGAACCGGGGCGGGAGCCGCCACCGCGACCGGGGCGGGGGCCGGGGCGGCCGGGGCCAGCAGGGGCGAAGGCTGCGCCAGCAGGGGCGAAGCCGGGGCCAGCGGCGTTTGCGCGGCCACCTGGGCGAACGCCGGCAAGGGCGACGCGGCCAGCAGGATGGCGGCAAGGCGGTAGAGCGTGGACGAGGTCATGATGGTCTCCGTTGCGATCGCGCTTCGTGTCAGTGGCCGTGCCCGTGGCCCCCGCCGTGGCCTTCGCCATGGCCCTCGCCGTGGCCGCGTCCCGGAAAGTCCTCGAAGTCGAACCGGCGGCCCCGGCCAGGAAGAAAACCGATCCAGGGGGGCTGCGTGACATAGGTCTCGCGGTGGCGGGCGTACCCAGCCCCGGCAAAGCCGGCAACGGCGACGGCCGAGGCCGCATACACTGCGGATGACGCGTACCATCCGCCGGCATAGCCTGGGCTCGCATAATATCCGCCGGCGTAATACCCGCCCCGCCCGAGGTAGCGGCTGGTCCACCATTCGTCATGCAGCACGGCGACCGACAGCAACGGCGGCGCGAACGCCAACACGGGCCAAACGGACAGCGCGTAGGACGGCGGGGAGAAGATGAGCGATGGCGGCGCGGCGGCGATCATCACCTCGCGGGGCGGCAGCATGATCAAGGGCGGCGGCAGGGAAGCCGACAGCAGCACCTCGGGGGCCAGATCGGGTTGCCCCGGCACGGCGATGCCGGCTTGTGCCTCGGCGTACGGCGCGGGCGCATCGAGCCATGGCACCGAACCCACCATCGGCGGCAGGTCGATATAGGTCGGAGGCGGCACGAACACGACCGGCGGCGCATAATAGGCGAAGCTGGAGCCGAGGCCCCAGGCAGCCCCCCACGCGGCGGCAACGGCGATCGCGGCGCCTTGCCACGCGTAGCCGCCGCCGCCCCATGCCCGCCGCCCGACCCATTCACCCGCGTAGGTCGAGGGGTAAACTGGAGCGTAGCGGGTGTAGGGCACCACCACATACGGCTCGGGAGCGGCATAGACCGGGCCGCCGTGCTTGTACCAGCCGAGATGGCGGCCGCGGTCATGGTCCTCGCCGTCACCCCCGCCGCCCCGTTCCCCACCGCCCCGCCCTTCGCCGCCATGGCCACCCCCACGCCCCGCCAGGGCCTGCGGCGGGATCGCCAACGCGGCCGTGGCCGCGAACAAGGCCACACGGATCACGCGGGCGACATGACGGATCGGGTGCAGGCTCAAATCGGGTACTTTCATGTGGCGCCGCCACTGCGTCGGCAACGGACGATTACGGCCCAGCGGCGCGAAGGTTGCGCCCCGCCGCGCCCGCGCCGAACTGGCGCGCGGGAATCGCCGGTGGCATGATCCGGCGGAACGAATGCGGGAGCGAAAGCCCATGTCCGATGCCGTCGAATCCCTCGTGCACGACATGGTCGCGTGGGTCGCGCAAGCCGACCGGCCCTATGCGGAGGTGATGGAGGCGTGGCGCACCTCGTGCCCGCGCCTTACCGTCTGGGAGGATGCGACCGAGCGCGGTCTGGTCGAGCGTGTTCGCGCCGGGCACGAGGCTCTGGTGCGGGTGACACCGGCGGGCCGCGCGTTGCTGATGCGGCGGGCCTGACCATGCGCATCGCCATGCTGGACGATTGGGGCGACACGCTCCGCACGCTGAGGTGCTTCGGCAAGCTGGCGGGCCATGAGGTCAGCGTGTTCACCGACCATGTGCTGGACGAGAACGTGCTGGCGCGGCGGCTGGCGGATGCCGAGGCGCTGGTGCTGATCCGCGAGCGCACCAGGGTCACCGCATCCCTGCTGGAGCGGCTGCCCAAGCTGCGCCTGATCAGCCAGCGCAGCGTGTATCCGCATATCGACGTAGCCGCCTGCACCCGCCTGGGCATCGTCCTGTCCTCCGGACAGCACGCGGATTCGCCGTCCTACGCCACGGCGGAACTCACCTGGGGGCTGGTGCTGGCGGCGATGCGGGGCATTCCGCGCCAGATGGCCGCGATGAAGGCGGGCGGCTGGCAAACCGCCATCGGCAACACGCTGCGCGGCAAGACGCTCGGCATCTACGGTTACGGGCGGATCGGGCGCGTGGTGGCGGGGTACGGCCAGGCCTTCGGCATGAAGATCATGGTTTGGGGACGCGAAGCCACCCGCGCGCAAGCCGCCGCCGACGGCCACGCGGTCGCGACCGACAAGGCGGCGTTCTTCGCCGGATGCGACGTGATCACCCTGCATGTGCGCCTGGTCGACGCCACGCGCGGCATCGTCACCGCGGCGGACCTCGCGTGCATGAAACCGACCGCGCTGCTGGTGAACACAAGCCGGGCCGGGCTGATCGAGCCGGACGCGCTGGTGGCGGCGTTGCGCGCGGGGCGGCCGGGGCTGGCGGCGGTGGACGTGTTCGAGACCGAGCCCCTGGTGGGCGGCCACCCGTTGCTGGAAATGGACAACGTGGTCTGCACCCCGCATGTCGGCTACGTGACGCGCGAGGAGTTCGAGGTGCAGTTCAGCGAGATATTCGACCAGATCGCGGCATACGCGGCGGGCGCGCCGGTGAGCGTGGTGAACCCCGAGGTGCTCGGGCACGCGCGGTAGGGCATGCGCCGCAGGGCATGCGCGGCAGGGGCAAGCGCGGCAGGGGCAAGCGCGGCAGGGGCAAGCGCTATCCGATGAACACCCAGCCGTCATGCGTGGCCGGCGCGGTGGCGAGGCGGTTCTCGGTGCTGTCGGAGAAGCTCAGCAGCACGCTTTCGCGGCTCGCGCCGTTGGCCAGGGCGTTCGAATAGAGCTGCGCGCCGGCCGCGTCAGGGGCGCGGTGCAGCACGTTGGCATAGAGTTGGCTCACGAAACCGGCCGTGGTGACCGGGCCGTAGGTGGCGGTGAACTCGGCCGAGGCGACGAACCCACGGGCGATCTGCTCCGGCGTCGCACCATTGGACAGCGCGGTCGAGAACAAGGCGAGGCCCGCCGCGTCGGGGGCCCGGTTCAACGCCGCCTGATAGAGCCGGGCGGCCTCGCCATCGTTGCGGTCGCCCGCGACGGGCAGCAGAAGCTGTCGGTTCTCACGGCTGTCCGCGAGGCTCGCCAGCACGTCGCCGCGCGTGCCGCCGCTGTTGAGCAGGTTGACGAAGTTCTGGGCGCCGGCCGCGTCGGGCGCGCGATGGAGCACGTTCTGGTAGAGGCGGCTCACGAACCCCGCGTTGTCGGGCGTGCCGCTCGCGCGGATGAACTCGGGCGAGGTGGCGAAGCTTGCCGCGAGCGCCGAGATGGTGATGCCGCCGCTGGAGATTGCTGCTGTGAACAGATCGAGGCCCGCCTGGTCGGGCGCGCGGTTGAATGCCGCCTGATACAGGCGCGTGACGATCTCGGCATTGCCGGTCGGGTCGATCTCGCCGATGCCGTCCGCGAAGGCCACGTGCTGGAGGCCGGCGACGATCTGGGTGCCGTCGCGGCCCGGCACGAGGTCCTGAACCACGGTCTGGCCGTCCGGCGTGGCGGCGATGACGTACTGGGTGTGGTTGCCCGACAGCGCGATGTCCTGCGCGCCCAGCGCCGGCGAGGCGATGGCGCGGCCTGCGGCGCTGGTGGTGATGGCGCTGCCCGGCACCGCGAGCGTGACCGCGAACGCCTCGGCACCGCGATTGGATGGCCGCGCGGTGTTGACGATCAGGGCGGCGGTGGTGGCGCCCGCGGCGAAGCTGACGCTGCCGCTCGGGTTGGCGAAGCTGTTGGCGGGCGCGGGCGCGCCATCGATGCCGGCGACGGTGTAGGCGAGCGTCACGGCCTGGCTGGTGTCGCCGGTGCGGGTGACGGTGAAGTTGTACGGCGTCGCGCCGAAGCCCGCCACCTTGGCCGCGTCGGCGGCCGCGATACTGAAGCTGGACGTGCCCGCACCGGCCGCGACCGTGATGGGATCGTCGTTCAGGATCGTGTTGGTGACCTGGTAGCTCCGGAAGCTGGCGTGGAAGCCGATATCGGTCGGGATATCGAACTCCAGCACCGAGACCACGAAGCCGGCATTGGCGGCGGCGACCGTGTCGCCCGCCACGAATACGGCGATGTTGGCGACCTGGCCGACATTCAGGCTGAGATTGCCGGTCGGGAACACCCCGCCGACGAAGTTCGCGGCGGTGGCGGGATTGGCACCCGTGCCGGACACCGACCAGTTGACGTTTCCGTTTTTGCCGGTCTTGACGATGGTGAAGTCGAACTCGGTGGTGCCCGAATTGCCCTCCAGCCTGGCGGTCTGCGACGCGGTGATGGTCATGCGCGGCTCTCACTCCGGTGATCCGTCACCATAGGCAATCGCACGGTCGAAGGTCATCAGGAAACCGCCGAGGCAGACAACCTGCCGCCCCGATGTTACACGCGCGCATGCTCCTTTCGCCCCACCGCCGCTGATGTGCGGCATCGCCGGCATCATCGCCGCCCCGAATGCGCCTCCCCCCCGTCCTGACCAGCTCGCGGCGCTCGCGCGGGCGCTGGCGCATCGGGGGCCTGACAGCAGCGGGCATCATGTGGTCGGGCGGGTGGCATTGGTGCACAACCGGCTCGCCATCATCGACGTGGCCGGCGGCGATCAGCCGCTGTTCGCGGCCTCGGCGGCGCTGGTGGGCAACGGGGAGATCTACAATTACCGCGAATTATATGCCGAACTGCCCGGCGTGCGCTTCGCCACCGGCAGCGATAACGAACCGCCGCTGCATCTGTGGCTACGCGACGGTGCGAGGTTCGCCGAGCATCTGCGTGGCATGTATGCGATCGCGATCCACGAGCGCGCCGACCGCACCGTGACGCTGGCGCGCGACCCGTTCGGCATCAAGCCGCTGTACGTGTGCGCCACGCCGTCGGGGCTCGCTTTCGCATCGGAGGCACAGGCGCTGCTTGCGGCGGGGCTGGCGCCGCGCAAGCTGCGCGCCGCCGCGCGGGACGAGTTGCTCCAGGTGCAGTTCACCTCGGGCGCCGAGACCATCTTCGAAGGCATCCAGCGCGTGCTGCCCGGTGAGACGCTGACCTGTGCGGATGGCCGCGTGCTGGAGCGGTCGCGCATCGCGGCCCTGCCCGAAGGCGGGCCGGAGGAGATCGGCGAGGACGCGGCGCTGGCGCGGCTCGATCGGGCGCTCACCGAAAGTGTCGATTTTCATCAGCGCAGCGACGTGCCCTACGGCATGTTCCTCTCGGGCGGCGTGGACAGCGCCGTGCTGCTGACCCAGATGGCGCGGCTGAACGCTTCGCCGGTGCTGGCCTACACGGCCGGCTTCGCGGGGCCGGCCGTGGCCGACGAGCGCGGCCAGGCCGCGCGCGTGGCCCATGCGCTCGGCGCGCGGCACGAGACCATCGAGGTGACGGCCGCGATGATGTGGGAGCATCTGCCCGAGATCGTCGCCTGCATGGACGACCCGGCGGCCGATTTCGCCATCATCCCCACCTGGTTTCTGGCCCGCCGCGCGCGGATCGACGTGAAGGTGGTGCTGTCCGGCGAGGGCGGCGACGAGATGTTCGCCGGCTACGGGCGCTATCGCGCCGCCATGCGGCCATGGTGGCTGGGTGGGCGGGTGATGCGCGGGCGCGGCAATTTCGACCGGCTGGATGTGCTCCGCGCGCGGCCGCCCGGCTGGCGCGACGGCATCGCCGCCGCCGAGGCGCGCGCCGCCATGCCGGGCCGCTCGCGGCTGCAGATCGCCCAGGCGACCGACATCGCGGACTGGCTGCCGCACGATCTGCTGCTGAAGATCGACCGCTGCCTGATGGCCCATGCGGTCGAGGGCCGCACGCCGTTCCTCGACAAAGGCGTGGCGGCGGCCGCGTTCCGGCTGCCGGACGGCCTCAAGGTCCGCGGCGGCCAGGGCAAATATCTGCTGCGGCGCTGGCTGGAGCGCAATTGCCCGGCGGCCGAGCCGTTCGCGCGCAAGCAGGGCTTCACCGTGCCGGTGGGCGCCTGGATCGCCGAGCGGGGCGCCCGACTGGGTCCGCTGGTGGCGGCGCAGCCGGGGGTGGCGGAGATCGCCGATCCGGCGCGGGTGGCGGCGCTGTTCCGCGCGGCGGGGCATCACCGGCGAAACGGCTTCGGCGCCTGGGTGTTGTTGTTCTACGCCCTGTGGCATCGCACCCACATCATGGGGCTGGCCCCCGAGGGCGACGTGTTTGCAACGCTGTCCGCGCGCTGAGGAGAGATATTGGTATGCCGCATTACGATCTGCTGATCCGGGGTGGCGACATCGTGCTGCCCTGGGGGATCGAGCGGCTGGACGTGGCCGCGCGCGACGGGCGGATCGCGGCGATCGGCGTGGGCGCGGACGCGACCGCCGGGCAGGTGTTCGACGCGGCCGGCCTGCATGTGCTGCCCGGATTGATCGACCCGCATGTCCATCTGCGCGACCCTGGCGACCCCGCGATCGAGAGCATACCCACAGGCACCCGGGCCGCCGTGCTGGGCGGGCTGTGCGCGGTGTTCGATATGCCGAACACCGATCCGGCGATCGCCGACACGACCCGGCTGGAATGGAAGCGCGAATATGTGGAGCGCGTCGCGTGGTGCGACATGGGGCTGTATGTCGCGGGCACCAAAGGCAACATCCCCGCTTTGGCCGATCTGGAGCTGGAGCGCGGCGTCTGCGCGATCAAGATCTTCGCGGGAAGCTCCACCTCGTCGCTGCTGATCGAGGATGACGAGCATCTCGGCCGCGCCATGCGGGCGGGGCGGCGGCGGATCGCCTATCACAGCGAGGACGAATACCGGCTGATCGCGCGCAAGCCGATGTTCAAGCTGGGCGACCCGTATGCCAGCCACATGGAGTGGCGCGACGAGGAATGCGCCTTCCTCGGCACTCGTCGCCTGATGGCGCTGGCCCGGCGCACCGGCCGGCCGGCGCATATCCTGCACGTCTCGACCGCGCAGGAACTGGATTACCTGAAGGACTTCCGCGATCTCGCGACCGCGGAAGTGCTGGTGAACCACCTGACGCAATGGGCGCCCGACGTGTACGAGAAGCTCGGCGGCTTCGGGGTGATGAACCCGCCGATCCGGGGACGCCGGCACTATGAGGCCGCCTGGGCGGCGGTGCGCGACGGCACGGTGGACACGATCGGCTCGGACCACGCCCCGCATGCCCGCGCCGACAAGCTGAAGCCGTGGCCGGATTGCCCGGCCGGCCTGCCCGGCGTGCAGACGCTGGTGCCGCTGATGCTCGACCATGTGAACGCGGGCCGGCTCAGCCTGGGGCGGATGGTGGACCTGATGTGCGCGGGCCCGGCACGGGTGTACGGCGCGGTCGGCAAGGGGCGGATCGCCGCCGGGTACGACGCGGATTTCACCCTGGTGGACATGAAGCACCGCCGTCGCATCGAGGATCGCTGGATCGCGACCCCCGCGGGCTGGACGCCGTTCGATGGCGTGGAGGTCACCGGCTGGCCGATGGCCACCATCATCCGCGGGCATGTCGCGATGCGCGACGACGAGGTGTTGGGCGCACCGCAAGGAAGGCTGGTACGGTTCGGCTAGAAATTGTTCCACGCTGGAAATTTGTATGTTGTGGAAT
This sequence comes from Rhodospirillales bacterium, assembly GCA_025352565.1. Taxonomy (GTDB): domain Bacteria; phylum Pseudomonadota; class Alphaproteobacteria; order Acetobacterales; family Acetobacteraceae; genus JANXTF01. The sequence goes on from JANXTF010000010.1 coordinate 56,086, forward strand.
TTCACGGCTGATAATACGTTGCGGTGGCGCTGTTTACGATTAAACCCACTGGAACGCAGTTGTTTGACAATTCCGCCACTCTGACGATCCTCGCCGCCGGACTCAACGCGGCGGCGTTTGCCATGACCGACATCGCCGCCCGACTGGCGCTGGTGCGCGATCTCGTGCCCGGCCGGCTGTGTCTGACCACCAGCTTCGGCATCGAGGACCAGTTGCTCACCTGCGTTGCCGCCGAACTGAGCGGCGGCGTAGAGCTGGGAGATGGCGTAGAGATAGTAACGCTCGACACCGGGCGGCTATTCCCGGAAATCCACGATGTGTGGCGTCTGACGGAACGGCATCTCGGCATCACCATCGCGGCGCTGTCGCCCCCGGCTGCCTCGGTTGCGGCGCTGGTCGCACGCGATGGCAACGACGGCTTCACCGCCTCGGTCGCCAATCGCCGGGCCTGCTGCCATGTCCGCAAGCTCGAACCGCTCGCGCGCGCGCTCAGCGGGGTGGCGGCTTGGATCACCGGCCTGCGCGGCGAGCAGTCGCCCGACCGCGAGGGCGTGCCGTTCGCGGAAGTGGACGCGGCGCGCGGCCTGCTCAAGATCAACCCGCTGTTCGACTGGAGCCGCGCCTCCGTGCTGGCCGAACTGGGCGCGCGGGCCATGCCGGTCAGCGCGCTGGAGGGTCGCGGGTATCGCTCGGTCGGTTGCGCGCCCTGCACCCGCGCCGTCCGTCCCGACGAGCCGGAACGCGCCGGGCGCTGGTGGTGGGAGGAATTGGGCGCGGCGAAGGAATGCGGCCTGCACCCCCCGGCAGCGTTCACCACGCCCACCATGGCCGCGTCCGGTTCGCCTCCTGCGCCGGTGTGAGCGTCAGCGGACCATCCGCGACGCCGCGCGGATGGTCCGCGAGCGCGGCCGGGTTCGCCCAACAATCCACATTTGCCAGGCTTCGCGTGCAGAAAGGCGGCGTTTCGGGCAGGAGACGCCCGGCATCGGCGGCGGCGAAGCCCTCATCCGGGCCGATCCAAAGTCCGCACGCCCCGAACAGCAGGGGCACGAACAGTAGAGCCTTGAAGGCGAGGGTCCGGTGCATGGCGCCAGCCTAACGCGCCGTGGTGAACGAACCCTTACCGCGCATGACGACGTGTCGCAGGAGCTTCAGCTAGCCGCGGCGCCGCATCTGACCGGATCTGAAGATACGCGCGTTCTTACCTGCTCATGGCAGCGCGCCCATAGCTTCATAATACCTGGACGCGGAGGGATTGACTCTCGCCCACCGGGGTGGGGGGCGGCGGTGGGTTGATATCAACGCGGACTGGTATAGCACGGCAGGTGCGGATTCAAGCCCGGCGCAGACGGTATTCCTAGAGATCAGTTGAGGCGGCTCCTTGTCCTAGGCTTTAATACCTCGATGTCCCGCCGGGTCCCCACTGCCGAAGCCGTCACGCTGTTCAGCCGGATCATCGACGAGATGGGCCGGTTGATGGGCAACCGCTTTCGCCGGGAGCGCGCCGCCTATCCCCTCATGACGCTGATCTGGCTGCGGCTGACGAGGCTGCGCGGTCGGTTCGTTCTCCTGGCGGCGCGGGCGCAGGCGGGCACCCTGCCGATGCGGCGGGCGCGGGCGAGACGCCAGCCCGGCAACGAGGCGACGGTGGAAAGCAAGCGGGTGCCGGCCCAATTGCCGCGCGGCTTCGCATGGCTGGCCCACCTGGTGCCGGGTGCCGGCGGGTGTGGGGAAATGATCGTGGACATGATCCTCAACCATCCGGAGATGCGGGCGCTGCTGCGGGCCGCACCCCAGGCGGGACGCATCCTGCGGCCGCTGCTGCACATGACCGGGGCCGATCCGATGCCGGAGATCGTCCGGCTGCCGAAACCCCGCCGCCGGGTGAGCCGGGCGGCGCGGGCCAAGGCGAGGGCGAAGGCCAGCGCCAGGGCCAAGGCGCGGGCCATGCGGGAGGCTTACGAGAACCGGCCCGCGCGGTTCCGCCCGCTGATCCCCGAGCGCCCCGGCGCCCGCCGGGCGAACCGCCTCACGCGAGATGGGCCCGGTGGATGAGCGCACTCGTTTGCTCCGAACCCGACCCGCCGCTATGGTTCGCCGCTCCAAGTTCAAGGGTTCCCCGGTTGCCTGACATTTTCGACGAGGTCGAGGAAGACCTCCGCGCCGACCGCGCGCGGCGGCTGTTGCGGCGCTATGGCGGCCTGATGGTCGCCGCCGTGCTCGTGGTGATCGTCGGCGTGGCGGCGAGCCAGGCGTGGCGAGGCTGGCGCGCGCGCGACGCGGCGCGCGTGGCCACCGACTATATCGCCGCCATGACCATCGCCGACGGCGCCGAGGCCGGCCGCCAGGGGGCGGCACCGGGCTTCGCGAAAGTCGCGGGCGAGAGCAGCGCCGGCTATGCCACGCTGGCCCGCCTGCGCCTCGCGGCCCTGAAGGCCGATTCCGGGGACCTGCCCGGCGCGCTGGCGCTGTGGGACCAGGTGGCGCGCGACGACGCGGCCGATCGGATGTTGCGCGATCTGGCCAGCCTGCGCTGGGCGATGCACCAGATCGACAAGGGCGACCCGGCTGCCGTCGCGGCGCGGCTGCGGCCGCTGCTGGTGCCGGAGAATCCATGGCATTCATTGGCCCAGGAAGGCGAGGCGCTGCTCGCGCTGCGCCAGGGCGACGAGGCCGGCGCCCGCGACTTCCTGAAGCGGCTCGCGGCTGACGCGACCGCGCCCGATGGCGTGCGGGGCCGCGCCAACGGACTTCTCTCGCGTTTGGGTGGATAGACCGATGACCACGACACTGGGCCGCCGCGCGGCGATGATGCTGGGCCGCCGTGCGGCGATGAAACTCAGCCGCCGTGCGGCGCTGAAACTAAGCCGCCGTGCGGCGCTGCTGATGCCGCTGGCCCTCGCCGGCTGCGAAACGCTGGACGATCTGTTCACCACGCACAAGGACCCCATCCCCGGCGCCCGCATCGCGGTCATGTCCGCAGGCGAGGGGCTGACGCTCGACCCCGCGATGAAGGGCCGCGTGGCGCTGCCTCGCCCCGCCGAGCGCGCCAACGCGATGCAGCCCGGCGTGACGCCCGATCATGTCTTCGGCCACCCGACGTTGCGCGACACGCTCGCCCAGGCCTGGAGTTCGGCCATCGGCGAGGGCGGCGGCTACCGGCGCAAGATCCTCGCACAGCCGGTGATCGCCGATGGCCGCGTGGTGGCCATGGACAGCGACGGCGCCGTGAGCGCGTACGACACACGCAATGGCGGCCGCATCTGGCGGGTGGACACCCAGGCCGACGACAGCCGCAGCAGCAATATCGGCGGTGGCGTCGCGATCGACGGCGGCGTGGTGTTCGCCGCGACCGGGCGCGGCGAGATGCTGGCGCTCGACGCCGCGACCGGCGCGATCAAGTGGCGCAAATCGCTCGGCACCGCCGCCCGCTCGGCCCCCACCATCGCCGAGGGCCGCGTCCATGTGACCACGCTGGACAACCAGCTGATCACGCTCGCCGCCGATGACGGCCGCAAATTATGGTCCTACCAGGCGCCCAACGGCAGCACCTCCCTGCTCGGCCTGCCGGCACCTGCCGTGTCGGAAGGCACCGTGATCGGCGGTTTCGGCTCGGGCGACCTGATCGCGCTGCGCGCCGTTTCGGGAGCCGTGGTCTGGAGCGACAGCCTGGCCTCCAGCCGGGGCCGCAACTCGCTGCTCGACCTGTCCACCATCCACGGCATGCCGGTCATCGTCGGCAACGTGGTGCTGGCGATCGGCCTCGGCGGCCTGATGATCGCGATTGACCTGCGCTCCGGACGCCGCCTGTGGGAACGCTTTATCGGCTCGACCGAAACGCCGTGCGTCGCCGGCAACTGGGTGTTCGTGCTCACCAACGACCAGATTCTGGCGGCGATCGACGTGGCCGAGGGCCGCGTCGCGTGGTCGTCCCAGATGCCGAAATGGGAGCGGCCGGAGAAGCAGCGGGACCCGATCACCTGGGTCGGGCCCGTGCTCGCCGGCGACCGGCTGCTGCTCGGCGGCAGCGATTCAAGTGCGATCGCCGTCAGCCCCTACACGGGCGAGATTCTGGGCCAGCAGAAGCTTTCGGGCAAAGCGTCGGTGGCCCCGGTGGTGGCCGACAACACCGCCTATGTCGTGACCGACGACGGTCGCCTGATCGCGCTGCGGTAGCATGCTCCCCACGGTCGTCATCGCCGGGCGCCCCAATGTCGGCAAATCCACGCTGTTCAACAAGCTGGCGGGCCGCCGCCACGCCCTGGTATCCGACACGCCTGGCGTCACCCGCGACCGCAAGGAGGCCGAGGCCATGCTGCGCGGCCGCCAGGTGCGGCTGATCGATACGGCGGGGCTGGAGGAGAGCGACCCCGACAGCCTGTACGGGCGGATGCGCGCCTCGTCGGAGGCCGCGGTGACGCAGGCCGACCTCGTGCTGTTCGTGGTCGATGCCCGCGCCGGGATCACGCCGGCCGACAGCCATTTCGCTGCCTGGCTCCGCAAGCAGGACCGCCCGGTGCTGCTGATCGCCAACAAGGCCGAGGGCCGCGCCGGCGCCAATGCCGCGCTGGAAGCCTACTCGCTCGGCCTTGGCGCGCCGCTCGCCATTTCCGCCGAGCATGGCGAGGGCCTCGCCGACCTCATGGGCGAGATCGCCGACCGCCTGCCCGCCGAGGGCCGCGAGCCCGAGGAGGACCACAACCGCCCCCTCAAGCTCGCCATCGTTGGCCGCCCCAACGCCGGCAAATCCACGCTGCTTAACCGCCTGCTAGGCGAGGAGCGCATGATCACCGGCCCCGAGCCGGGCCTCACGCGGGACGCGGTGGCCAGCCACTTCTCCGATGCTTTCGGTGAGATCGAGATCGTGGACACCGCCGGCATGCGCAAGCGCGCCCGCGTGGAGCAGGACCTCGAACGCATGTCGGTCAGCGCCAGCATCGAGGCGCTCAAGATGGCCGAGGTGGTGGTGCTGTGCATCGACGCGCTGCTGGGCGTCGAGGAGCAAGACCTGCAAATCGCCCGTCTGGTGGAGCGCGAGGGCCGCGCCTGCGTGATCGCGCTCAACAAATGGGACGCGGTGGCAGACCGCGACGCCGCCCGCAAGCAGGTGACGGACCGGCTGGAGACCAGCCTCTCCCAGATGAAGGGCATCCCGGTGGTGACGTTCTCGGCGCTGACCGGCAAGGGCGTGGACCGCCTGCTGCCCGCCGTCCGCAAGGTCCATGCGGTGTGGAACCAGCGCGTCGCCACTGGCGAGCTGAACCGCTGGTTCGAGGACGCGCTGGCCCGCCACCCGCCGCCGCTGGTGTCCGGTCGCCGGCTCAAATTGCGCTACGTGACGCAGGCCAAGGCCCGGCCGCCGACGTTCATCGCGTTCGGCACCCGCTCGGAGCAGACGCCGCAATCCTATCAACGCTATCTGGTGAACAGCCTGCGCGACAATTTCGATCTGCCGGGCGTGCCGATCCGGCTGCAGTTCCGCGGGACGACGAACCCGTTCGATTGAGCGGCGCGGCGCGGCCTCATACCTGATCGTAGTCGACGAGCACGCGCCTGCTGGTCGGGCGCGCCTGGCAGGTGAGCACGAAGCCTGCCTGAAGCTCCCACGCTTCGAGCGAGAAATTCACCGCCATGACCGCCTCGCCTTCCACCAGCCGCGCCCGGCACGTGCTGCACATGCCGCCCTTGCAGGCATAGGGCAGGTCGAGCCCGGCGCGGATCGCGGCGTCCAGAACGGTCTCGCCCTCGGCCACCGGAACCTCGCGCAGCTTGCCGTCGAACACCACGGCGGCGATGGCGTGCGGTTCGGCGGAGACGGCGGCGATGGATTGCGGACGCGGCTTGCCGTCATGCGCCGAGACGAAGCGTTCGACATGGATCTGCGCGGGCGTCAGGCCGAGTTCGAGCAGCGTGGCCTCGATCTCGTCGCTCATGGCGCTGGGTCCGCACAGGAACGCGTGGTCCACCATGTCGGCCGGCACGATGTGGCGGAGCAGCAGGCGGATTTTCGCGGCGTCCAGGCGGCCGTTCAAGACCGGAATGTCCTGCTGTTCGCGCGACAGCACATGGAACACCGAGAGCCGGCCCATGTGGCGGTCCTTGAGTTCCTCCAATTGTCCCTGGAACAGCATGTCGGCGGTCGAGCGGTTGCCGTAGAACAGAAATACGCGGCTGCGCTTCTCGCGGCTCAGGATGCCGCGAATGATCGACAGGATCGGCGTGATGCCGGAGCCCGCCGCGAACGCGACATGCACGCGCGCTTCGTCGGGCGCGTGCATGATGCCGAAACGGCCGGTCGGCGTCATCACGTCCAGCACGTCGCCGGTCTGGATGCTGGTGCTGGCCCAGCCGGAGAACAGCCCGCTTTCCACCCGCTTGACGGCGATGCGCAACTCCGGGTCGTCCGGCCCCGAACAGATCGAGTAGGAGCGGCGCACCTCCTCGCCGTCCAGCGTGGCGCGCAACGTCAGATACTGGCCGGCCGCGAACGCATAATCCGCGCGCAGTTCGGGCGGAATATCGAACGTGATCGAAACCGCATCGGGTGTTTCGCGCCTGATTTCGGCCACGGCCAGGCGGTGGAAACGGGGAGGTGCGGCGGCCAGGATGCGGTCAGTGGCACTTGAAGTAGTCGAACGGCTCGCGGCAATCCTCGCACCGCCACAGGGCCTTGCAGGAGGTCGATCCGAATTCCGACAGCTTCGTGGTGCGCGCGGATTGGCAGTTCGGGCACGCCACCTCCTCCGTGCCGAACAGGCCGCGCCTGCCGCCACCGCGCGTGGGTGGCGCGATGCCGTATGCGCGCAGTTTCTGGCGGCCCGCCTCGGTCATCCAATCGGTCGTCCAGGCAGGCGACAGCACGAGCTTCACCTGGCCGCCCCGGATGCCGGCCTTCTCGAGCGCCAGTTCGATATCGAGTTGGATCGTGCTCATCGCCGGGCAGCCGGAATAGGTCGGCGTGATCGCGACCTCGATGTGCCCGTCTTGCATCCTCACGTCGCGCAGCACGCCGAGATCGGCGATGGTGAGAACCGGGATTTCCGGGTCGCACACCTCGCTCACCGCTCGCATGGCGCGCGCGCGCCACTCGTCCGGGGTCACCATTTCGCCCCCGGAAAGCTGCGTTGCAGATGCTGCAGCGGCGCCAGCAGATGGCCGAGATGCTCGCTGTGTTTGCCGCGCCGCCCGCCGGACTGCATCCAGCCGCCATGCGGCATGACGAGCGTCGCGCGCGACAGGACTTCGGCGATGGTCTGCCCCCATCGCGCGCGGATCGCGGCGGGATCGACCACGCCCGCATCCGCCGCGTCGGCCTCGAACAACTCGCCGGTGAAGCTCCATAGGTCATCGACCGCAAGCTGGGCGCGGCGATGGCTGTCCTCGGTGCCATCGCCCAGCCGGATCATCCATTCGGATGCGTGACGCAGATGGTAGGCGCTCTCCTTCTCCGATTTGGCCGCGACGGCGGCGAGCGTCTCGACCGGGCTTGCCATCGTCGCGCGCCAATACGGATCGGCGAAGGCGGAGTAGAAAAGCTGGCGCGCCATGGTCCGCGCGAAATCGCCGTTCGGCTGCTCCACCAGCAGCAGGTTGCGGTATTGCGGCGCGTCGCGAAGATAGGCGTAGGCATCCTCGTCACGCCCGGCGCCCTCGGTCTCGGCGGCGAACGCATAGAGCGAGCGCGCCTGGCCCAGCAGATCGAGCCCGATATTGCCGAGCGCCATCTCCTCCTCCAGCGTCGGCCCGTGGCCGATCCACTCGGACAGGCGGTGCCCCAGCACGAGCGCATCGTCCGCGCGGCGCAGCGCGTGCAGCACGAGCGGAGTTTCGTTCACCGTGATCGACGTGGTCGCCATCACATGTGGCCGACTTCGTCCGGCACGTCGTAGAAGGTGGGATGCCGGTAGGGCTTGGACAAAGACGGCTCGAACATCATGCCGCGCTCATCGGGATCGGACGCGACAATGGCGTTGGACGCGACGATCCAGACCGACAGCCCCTCGCCGCGCCGCGTGTAAAGATCGCGTGCCGCCTGCATTGCCAGCACCGCATCGGCCGCATGCAACGAGCCGACATGCTTGTGCGCGAGCCCGTTTCGGCTGCGGATGAACACCTCCCACAGTGGGGTGTTGGGCGTCTTGGCGTCGGTCATGGCGGCTATCCCGAAGATCAGGCCGCTTGCTTGTGGACCGCCTGCCTGGCGGCATAGGCGGCGGCGGCCTCGCGCACCCAGGCGCCTTCCTCATGCGCCTTGCGCCGCGCGGCGAGGCGCTCGCGGTTGCAGGGACCGTTGCCCGAGAGCACCTGGCGGAATTCCTCCCAGTCGATCGCGCCATACCGCCAATGCCCGCCATCCGCCGGGTCGAAGCGCAGATCGGGGTCCGGCAAGGTGAGGCCGAGATACTGGGCCTGCGGCACGGTCGCATCGACGAATTTCTGCCGCAGCTCGTCGTTGGAGAACCGTTTGATCTTCCACGCGGTCGATTGGTCGCTGTGCAGGCTGTCGCCATCCGGCGGCCCGAACATCATCAGGCAGGGCCAATACCAGCGATCGAGCGCATCCTGCGCCATCGCCTTCTGCTCCGGCGTGCCCCGACACAGCGTGAGCATGATCTCGTAGCCCTGGCGCTGGTGGAAGCTCTCCTCCTTGCACACCCGGATCATGGCGCGCGCATAGGGGCCGTAGCTGCAACGGCACAGCGGGATCTGGTTCATGATCGCCGCGCCATCGACCAGCCAGCCGACGGCGCCCATATCGGCCCAGGTCAGCGTCGGATAGTTGAAGATCGACGAGTACCTCGCGCGGCCGGCCAGCAGGTCGTCGAACAGCTCCTCGCGGCTGCGGCCCAGCGTTTCGGCCGCCGCATACAGGTACAGGCCGTGGCCGGCCTCGTCCTGCACCTTGGCGAGCAGGGTGGCCTTGCGGCGAAGCGATGGCGCCCGCGTGATCCAGTTGCCCTCGGGCAGCATGCCGACGATCTCGGAATGGGCATGCTGGCTGATCTGGCGCACCAGCGTCTTGCGGTAGCCCTCCGGCATCCAGTCATTGGCCTCGATGCGGTCATCGGCGTCGATGCGCGCCTGGAAACGGGCGGACTGCTCGGGATAATCGACCGGGCGGACCGGGGTGGCCGTGTCGGCCTGGTTCAAGCTTTGGGTATACAAGGCACACTCCCCCTGCGGCATGGAACGAACATAGCACGAAATCGGCGGCTGCGACCGATCGCCGGGTCAGAACATCCGCGCGATCGCCCCGGTCTCCACGTCCTCGATCCGCGCCGGCGTCCAGTTCGGCGTGCGGTCCTTGTCCACCACCATGGCGCGCACGCCTTCCGCCAAATCGGGGTGCCTGGTCACGGAACGGGTCAGGGCCAGTTCGGCTGCGAGGCAGTCCGGCAGGCTGCGCGCGCCGCCGGCCCGGATGGCGGCAAACGAAAACATCAGTGCGGTGGGCGAGTGGCCCCGCATCGTGGCGATCGTCTCGGCGGCCCACGCGGTGCCCTCGGCGGCGAGGTTCGCCATGATCCCGGCGACGCTGGCGGCCGCGAAGCAGCGGTCGATGGCGGCGCGGTGCGGCGCCAGGGTGAATGGCGGGAGCGGTCGCGCGCAGGCCGCGACCACGGCCGCGCCATCGGCACACAAGGCCGCCCGCAGTGCCGGCATCTCCGCGCGGGGCACGAAATGCGTGGCGATTCCGGCGTGGACCGCGTCGGCGCCCGCGAGCCGGGCGCCGGTGAGGCCGAGATACATGCCGAGTTCGCCGGGGAGCCGAGGCAGGACGTAGGTGGCGCCGACATCGGGGAACATGCCGATCGCGGTTTCCGGCATGGCGAACAGGCCGTGCTCGCTGGTGGCGCGAATGGCGCCATGCACCGACAGGCCGATGCCGCCGCCCATGCAGATGCCGTCGACCAGGGAGATAAACGGCTTGGGGTAGGCGGCGATGGCGGCGTTGAGGCTGTATTCCTCGGCGAAGAACGTCTCGACTCCATGGGCGTCGCCGGCCAACGCCATCGCCCGGATCGCGCGGATGTCGCCGCCCGCGCAAAACGCGCGGTCGCCCTCTCCCTCGACCATCACGCAATGGACCGATGCGGTACCGGCGAAGACACGAAGTGCCTCCGCGATGACCCGGATCATGGCGAGGTCAAGCGCGTTCAGCGCCTTGGGACGGTTGACCCGGATAACGCCGAGACGGCCTTCGTGGGTAATCTCGACATCGCTCAAGGGCTCGCTCCGGCGGTTGCAAGCGCCAGAAGCAAGAAGGATCCGGCCGGGTCAACCCCGGCCGAATCACTCCGGCCGGATCACCCCGGCCGCCGCCCTAGCGCCGGTTAATCAGGTAGCGGGCGGTGAGCGCGCCCATGACGAGGGTGGTGAGCTTGCTCACGCTGGCCATCCGCATCGCCGGACCCACGAGCGCCGTGAGCGTCAGCGTGTCGGTGAGCTGCGCGCGGGCGGTGTCGCGCACGCGGGTGGCTTCGAGTTCGACGGCGTCGGGAGCGGAGCGGCTGGCGAGGAAACCGAAAATCGCCAGGAGCACCAGATCGACCGCCGCCACGATCCCCACCGCCGCCAGCGAGGACATGTAGCTGAACATCCACAGATACAGCGCGATATGTGCCATCGCGAGAAGGGCCGTGGCGAACACCGCCGCCACCGCGCCGTAGACGCCGCGATAGGCCGTCCGATGCGCCATCCGGCGGAGGCGCAGACCCTCCGCCTGAGCGGCGACCTTCGCCAGACGGAGGGTGCGCATGACTAGCGAGCGATCCGGCCGATGAGGAAGCCAGCGGCGGCGGCGATCAGCACGGCCGTCAGCGGCATCTCGCGCACGCGGCCCGAGAGCTGCTCGGCCTGCGCGGAGGCCATGTCGCTGGCCTGACGGCCATATTCCTGGGCGCGGCCGGCGGCCTCGGAGATCAACGGCGTCACGCGCTCGCGCATCAGGCTGTCCACCTGGTCGCGCAGCTGCTTGATCTGGTCGCGCGCGTCATGTGTGGTCTGGTTGAAGGTCTCTGAGGCGGAAGCCATTGCCAACTCTCCTGTGTTGCTGAAACTGCGCCGTCCAACGCGAATGCACTTTCCCGGTTGCCCGGGTTTACGGCCCCCGCCGCGTTAAAGGAGAAAACCCGATGCCGCCTGCCGCCGCGCCGGTTCCGCTGGTGCGCTTCAGCCATGTGCGCAAGAGCTTCGACGGGGGACAGCCGGTGGTACGCGATCTCGACCTGGACGTCGCCAAGGGTGAGTTCGTAACGCTGCTGGGTCCGTCCGGTTCCGGAAAGACGACAGCGCTGATGATGCTCGCGGGCTTCGAGCGGCCGGACGCGGGAGCGATTCTTTTGGAAGGCCGCGACATCTCGCGCACGCCGCCGCATCGCCGCGATATCGGCGTGGTGTTCCAGAGCTTCGCGCTGTTCCCGCATCTGAGCGTGGCCGAGAACGTGGCCTTCGCGCTGCGCGTGCGCGGCGTGGCCCGCGCCGAGCAGCGCGGCCGCGTGGCCCGCGCGCTGGAGATGGTGCGCCTGGAGGGCCTGGACGCCCGGATGCCGGCGCAGCTTTCCGGCGGCCAGCAGCAGCGCGTCGCGCTGGCCCGCGCGCTGGTGTTCGGACCGCGTCTGGTGCTGATGGACGAGCCGCTGGGCGCGCTGGACCGGCAATTGCGGGAGGAATTGCAGTTGGAAATCCGCGACCTGCACCGCAGGCTGGGTGTTACCATCGTGTATGTGACGCATGATCAGGCGGAGGCGCTGACCATGTCGGACCGGATCGCGGTGTTCGCCGGCGGCGTGGTGTGCCAGGTCGGCACGCCGGCTGCGCTGTACGACGCGCCCAGGAACGCTTTCGTCGCGCGCTTCGTGGGCGAGAGCAACCGGCTCGCCGGCACGCTCGAAGGGGTCGAGGACGGCTGCGCCCGGATGCGCCTGGATGGCGGGTTGCTGATCGAGGGCGTGCTGGCCGAGGACATGGCTCCTGGCGCGCGCTGCGTGATGTCGGTGCGCCCGGAGCGCATCGCCGCGGCGCCGGACCTCGCGGGGGAACGCGACCTGCTGACCGCGACGCTGACCGAGGTCGTTTTCCTGGGCGACCACGCGCGGCTGCGGTTCGCCCTGGGCGGCACGGAGATTGTGGTAAAGCGGCCGGCGGGCGCGGGTTTGGGCGGGTTCGTCCCCGGCCAAACGGCCGCCCTGGCATGGCAGGCGGAGCATGGTCGGATTTTTCTTCCTGAAGCGGTCGTGCAATGAAGTGGAGTTTCCTTCCGCGCGTTGCCGCCCCGCACGGGACAGGACTAGTTTGCGCCATCCGTTGCCTGTCCATGGGCATCAGTTGTTGGGACCTGGCGCCATTCCGCTTCGCATGATCCGCCGGTCCGCTCCGGTTCGCTGGCTGAAACTCGGTTGCCTCGCCGCGATGGTGTCGTGCGGCCCCGCGGCGGCGCGCGACCTGACGGTGGCGCTCCGGCCGGATATCGGCGCGTTCGCACGCGCGGGCCTCGTCGAAACGTTCGTCACGCCGTTCGCCGCCGCCAGCGGCATCAAGATCGAAATCGTCGACCGCGGCCGCGACCTCGCGCGTGACGAGCCGGCCAGTTGGGACGTGGTGCAGTTGAACGGCGCCGAGCTTCTCACCGCCTGTGCCCAAGGCGGCCTGGAGAAGCTGGACTGGACCGCCATCGGCGGGCGGGACCGGCTGCCGCCGCGCGCGGCCAGCGATTGCGGGGCTGGCGCGTTCCTGACCTCCATCGTGCTCGCCTGGGACCGCGACAAGTTCCAGGCGACCCCGACCTGGGCGGATTTCGGCGACATCGCCAAAAACCCCGGCAAACGCGGCCTGCGGCGCGGCGTGGTCGGCACGCTCGAGATCGCGCTGCTGGCCGATGGGGTCGCCCCCGCCGACATTTATGGCACGCTGCGCGGCACTGACGGCGTGGAGCGGGCGTTCCGCAAGCTCGACCAGTTGCGGCCCTATCTGGTGTTCTGGACGCGCGAGGGGCCGAAGCCGGTCGATGCCACCGCGATCCTCGGCTCCGGCGAGGTGCTGATGACCAGTGCGTCGGCCGAGCGCGTGGTGGAGGCGAACCGTGTCCAGGGCCGCAATTTCGGCCTTCAATTCGCGGGCGGTCTGAGCGAGATCGAGAGCTGGGCCATCGTCAAGGGCAGCCCCAACCTGCCGGATGCTTACAAATTCCTGGCCGCCGCCGGCGATCCGAAGGTCCAGGCCCGGCTGATGAACGCGGTGGCATTCGGCGGGGCGGCCAAAGGTGCCGCCGAAGGTTTGCCGCCGGATGTGCTGGCGATCGACCCGGCGGCGCCAGCCAATCTCGCCGCCGCCCTGCCGCTCGACGCCGCCTTCTGGCGCGACAATTACGACAAGCTGAGCGTGCGTTTCGAAGCGTGGCTGGCGCGCTGACGCACGAGCCGGGACGCGCGAGCCGGTCAGCCGCCAAGGCGCGAGCCGGTCAGCCGCCAAGGCGCGCGATGGCGTCCCGCATGTGCGCCGGCACCGGTGCGGTGGCCGTGAGTTCGGGCACCACGGGCAGGCGGATGGCGCGGGCCAGCAGCATCAGGCGGCCCACGCCGTCGCCATAGACCGGGTCGCCCATGATCGGGCAGCCGAGCTGGGCGCAATGAACCCGGATCTGGTGGGTGCGCCCGGTGCGGGGCCGCAATTCGAGCCAGCTGGTCGAGCCGTCGCTGCCGCGCAGATGCCATTCGGTGACGGCATCCTGCCCATTGGGCGCGACGGTCATGCGCCACCCATCGGGCGCCGTGCGCTTCAGCAGCTTGGCCGTCACAACGCCCGAATCAGCTTCCGGCCGGCCGCGCACCACCGCCCAGTAGGTCTTCTCCACACGGGCGGACGCGAACGCCGCCTGAGCTTCCAGCAGGGGCGTCTTGCGCAGCGCGACCACCAGGCACCCGGCCGTGTCCGCGTCGAGCCGATGCGACAGCCACGGCCCGTCGCGGCGGCGGGACAGGGTTGGGAAGCAATCCTCCATGCTGACGCCGCCGCGCGGCCCGGCATGGACCGGGATGCCCGCCGGCTTGTTCAGCACCACATAACGGGAATCCTGGAACAGGATGTCGGGGACCATGGGCTGACCCTACAGGTTGACGCCCGATCTCGCGCCCCAACGATAAATCCGCTAACCTTGCGCCCATCATGACCCGCATTGCCACACTGACGCGCACCACCTCCGAGACCGACATTCGCCTCGAGCTGAACCTCGACGGCACCGGCCGTGCCGAGATCGCGACCGGGATCGGGTTCCTCGACCACATGCTGACCGCGCTCGCCCGCCACGCCCTGTTCGACCTCACGGTCGCGGCCAAGGGCGACCTGCACATTGATTTCCACCACACCACGGAGGATGTCGGCATCGTGCTCGGCACCGCCATCGCCCGCGCGCTGGGCGACAAGCGCGGCATCCGGCGGTTCGGCCATGCGCTGGTGCCGATGGACGAGGCGTTGGCCGAGGCCGCCCTCGACATCTCCGGCCGCCCGTTCCTCGCCTTCACCGTGAATTTCGAGCGGGCGAAGGTGGGCGAGATGGATACCGAGCTGTTCGAGGAATTCTTCCGGGCGCTGGCCACCAACGCGCTCATGACCCTGCATGTGACTCAGAAGGCGGGGCACAACGCGCACCATGTCGCCGAGGCCTGCTTCAAGGCCGTGGCGCGGGCGCTGCGCGCCGCCGTCGCGCTTGACCCGCGCATCGGCGACGCGATCCCGTCCACCAAGGGTTCGCTGTGAACGTCGCGGTCCCGCGCCCAATCCGGGCCGCGTTGCGATGAAGATCGCGGTCGTCGACTACAACAGCGGCAACCTCGCCTCGGCCGCCCGGGCGCTGGCGCTCGCGGCCGAGCGGGAAGGCATCGCGGCCACGGTCGCGGTCACCGCCGACCCGGCGGAGATCGCGCGGGCCGACCGCATCGTGCTGCCGGGGCAGGGCGCATTCGCCGATTGCGCCCACGGGCTGGCTTCCGTCCCCGGCCTGCGCCAATCCGTGATCGACGCGACCGAGAGGGGCGTGCCGTTCCTCGGCATCTGCGTCGGCATGCAGCTGATGGCGGCGCGGGGACTGGAACACGAGATCACCGAGGGCTTCGGCTGGATCGCGGGCGAGATCGCGGCCATGGAGCGGCCCGCTGAATACCGCATGCCGCAGATGGGCTGGAACGAACTTGTTGTCTCCCGCGCGCATCCCATGGTCGACGGCCTCGCTCCCGGCGACCATGCCTATTTCGTTCACAGCTACGCACTGGCCGGCGCCGCCCCCGCCGAGGTGCTGGCAACCACCGATTACGGCGGCGACGTGGTCGCCATGGTCGTGGCCGGCAACCGCGCCGGCACCCAGTTCCATGTCGAGAAAAGCCAGGACGTCGGCATCCGCATCCTGCGCAACTTCCTGCGCTGGACGCCATGACGCCGGAGGGGGCCGATCCGCTCAGCCAGAGCCGGGTGTCGGTGGAGCGCGTCTCGTCGCTCGACGCGGACGACCTCAAGGCGATCTGCGAGGCCGCCGACCACGCCATCCTCGACGGCGGCGGCTTCGGCTGGGTGGCCCCGCCGGGGCGCGTGGCGCTGGAACGCTACTTCAAGGGCGTGCTGCTGGTGCCCGAGCGCGAGCTGTTCGTCTGCCGGCTCGACCGGGTGGTGGTGGGCTCGGCGCAGCTGGTCCGGCCGCCGCGCAACAACGAGGCCCAGGCCTTCGCCGCGCAGATGATGCACGCCTTCGTCGCTCCCTACGCGCGCGGCCACGGGCTGGCGCACGCACTCACCTTGCGGGTGGAGGACGGGGCGCGGACGCTGGGCTACCACGTGCTGAACCTCGACGTGCGCGAAACCCAGCAGCCGGCGATCGCGCTGTACGAGTCGCTCGGCTACATACGCTGGGGCGTCCATCCGGCCTATGCCCGCGTCGGCGGCCGGACCATCCGGGGCATCCATTACTACAAGCTGCTGCAACCCGGAGGACGGATCGGCTGATGCCCGCATTGACCCTGTATCCCGCGATCGACCTGAAGGATGGCGCCTGCGTGCGCCTGCGGCGCGGCGAGATGGACCAGGCGACGGTCTATTCCGACGACCCCGGCGCCCAGGCGCGCGCCTGGCAGGATGCCGGCTGCGCCTGGCTGCATGTGGTGGATCTGAACGGCGCGTTCGCCGGCCGCCCGGTGAATGGCGCCGCCGTCGCCGCGATCCTCGCCGCCGTCCGCGTGCCGGTTCAACTGGGCGGCGGCATCCGCGACATGGCGGGCATCGAGGCGTGGCTTTCGGCGGGAATCGCCCGCGTGATCCTGGGCAGCGCGGCGGCCAAGAACCCCGAACTGGTGCGCGAGGCCTGCCGCGCGCATCCCGGCCGCATCGCGGTGGGCATCGACGCGCGGGACGGGTTCGTCGCCACCGAAGGCTGGGCCGAGACCACCACCCTGTCGGCCACCGAACTCGCGGCGCGCTTCGACGATGCCGGGGTCAGCGCCATCATCTTCACCGATATCGGCCGCGACGGGATGCTGTCCGGCCTCAACCTCGAACGCACCGCATCGCTCGCCGACGGCACCCTGATCCCCGTCATCGCCTCGGGCGGCGTCGGCAGCCTCGGCGACCTGCGCGCCTTGAGGCGCACCGCCGCCGCCTCTCCCGGGATCGTCGGGGTGATCGTCGGCCGCGCGCTGTACGACGGTCGCGTCGATCCGGCCGAGGCGCTGACGCTGCTGGCCGAGTGATCCGCCACATACGCGCTTGTGCCGACGCGCCGAACCGCCGCAATTAGGCTGCCGGAGGATGGTGCATTGCTGAAGCTTCGGGTTATCCCCTGCCTGGACGTGAAGGACGGCCGCGTCGTCAAGGGCGTGAACTTCGTCTCGCTGCGCGACGCCGGAGACCCGGTGGAGCAGGCGGCGCTGTACGACGCCGCCGGCGCCGATGAACTCACCTTTCTCGACATCACCGCCAGCCACGAGAACCGCGACACCATCCTGGACGTGGTGTCGCGCACCGCCGCGCGCGTGTTCCTGCCGCTGACCGTGGGCGGCGGCATCCGTGCCACCGAGGACATGCGCCGTTTGCTTCTGGCGGGCGCCGACAAATGCAGCATGAACTCGGCCGCCGTCGCCCGGCCCGAACTGATCGCCGAGGCCGCGCGCAAATTCGGCAGCCAGTGCGTGGTGGTGGCGGTGGACGCAAAGCGTGTCTCGTCCGGGATCTGGCATGTGTTCACCCACGGCGGCCGCCGCGACACCGGCATGGATGCGGTCGATTGGTGCCGCCGGGCGGCGGCACTCGGCGCCGGGGAAATCCTGCTGACCAGCATGGACCGTGACGGTACCGGCGCGGGCTTCGACCTGGAATTGCTGCGCGCCGCCTGCGCGGCCGTGCGCGTGCCGGTGATCGCCTCGGGCGGCGTTGGCACGCTCGAGCACTTTATCGAGGGCGCCCGCGCCGGCGCCACCGGGCTGCTGGCCGCCAGCGTGTTCCATTTCGGCACCTTCACCATCGCCCAGGTAAAGGCGGCGTTGCACGAGGCGGGCCTGCCGGTACGGCCCTTGCCGCGCTTGGCGGAGGCCGCCTGAGATGGTGAAATCACTGAAGTCGGCGAAGTCGGTGAAGACCACGAAGTCGGTAAAGACCTCCAAGCCGGTGAAGACCACCAAGCCGGTGAAGACCACGAAGTCGGTCAAGGCGACCAAGGCCACGGCCGTGCGCAAGCCGCCCCCGCCGATCGCGCTCGGCGCCTCGCCGACCGTGCTGGATCGGCTGTGGACGGTGGTGGAAAGCCGCCGCGGTGCGAACCCGGCCCTGAGCCATTCCGCCCGCCTGCTGTCGCGGGGCACCGCCAAGATCGCGCAGAAATTCGGCGAGGAGGCGGTCGAATGCCTCATCGAGGCCGTTGCCGGCCGTCCCGAGGCGCTGGTCGCCGAGAGTGCGGACGTGCTGTACCATCTGCTGGTGCTGTGGGTGGACGCGGGCATCCGGCCGGATCAGGTCTGGACCGAGTTGCAGCGCCGCGAGGGTGTCAGCGGAATCGCCGAGAAGGCCAGCCGCGCCCGCAGGCTGCCGAGTCTGCTCGGACTGCGCACCACCAAGATACCGTAAGCGGAGAAGCGACGATGCCGGTAAAGGGCCTCGGCCTCTATGACGACCAGAATGTTTTCGCCAGGATTCTGCGGGGCGAGATCCCGAGCCGGCGCGTGTTCGAGGACGAATGGGCGATCGCCTTCCATGACATCGCGCCCCAGGCGCCCGTGCATGTGCTGGTGATCCCGCGCGGGCGCTACGTCTCACTGGCCGATTTCACCGCCGGCGCGTCCGACGCCGAGATCGCCGGCTTCTGGCGCGCGGTGGGCGCGGTCGCGCGGCAGCTGGAGCTGGAGGCGCCGGGCTACCGCGTGCTGGTGAACATGGGCGAGCACAGCGGCCAGGAAGTGCCGCATTTGCACGCCCATGTCTTTGGCGGCCGACCTTTGGGCGTGATGCTGGCGAAGTAGCGCACGAAGAAATCTCGACCTCGGGATTGTAACGGGTGCCGCAAAGCGCCAGTATCACAACGGCGCATCGCTTGATGATCTCGCGGGCTCCAGATGGAGCGACCGATGGCAAAGGGACAAAAGCGCAGCACGCGCGAGGCGAAGAAGCCGAAAGCCACGAAGCTCGCGGTGGTGTCACCATCGTCGCTCGTTGCCCGGCCTGCCAAGCCGCTGCCGGCAAAGGGCACGGGTAAGTGATCTTCCGGCCCACGACCTTGAAGCGATGACACGGGCGGCAGGCCTGGGGTTGACTGCCGAGCCCAGCTCCATCCAGTTCGAGGTGCGTGACGGCATCCGCCGCGTCACGTGTACCGTCTCCGAGGAGGCGCTGGATGCCGTTTCCGGCCTCGCGGGTCCGTCCAGCACGGCCTTGCGCCGGCGTTCGTTCGACCGGTTTCGCGGGCTGATCGATGCGGCCGCCAAGCTGAAGCTCAAGACTCTGGCGCCGGGCTGGGTCGGCCCTTTAATGCTGAGCAGCGGCGATCTTCGATCCGTGCCCCCGGTGAGCGGAGTGCCGGCGTTCGGCAGTTCGCCACGCGGCGGCTGAACACCCAGACCGCGTCACCCCCCAGATCGCGTCACACAGGGAACACTTAGAATGGTTTTCAAGATGAGTTATGGCGCGGTGCCCGCCGCCCCGCCCAAGCCCGCGGCTCCGGCACCCGCCAAAAAGGCCGCGTCGCGGGTACGCAAATCCAGCAGCCTGCAGGAAAAGGCGCAGGCGCTGTTCGAGCCGGCTTCGCCCGAGACGCGACCTGCCGGCAAGGACACGAAAGACCTCTAGGCCGCCCCGCCGAACGATGCCGGCCGAGAGCGCCGCACGGGAGGCCATCTGCCGGCTGGGGCGCGGCATGTTCGCCCGCGGCCTCACCTTCGGCAGCTCCGGCAACATCTCGGTGCGGCTGGATGACGGGTGGCTGATGACGCCGACCAATGTCGCAATGGGCGACCTCGACCCCGCCCGCCTCGCCCGCCTCGACGCGGATGGGCAGTTGATCGGTGGCGACCCGCCGACCAAGGAGGCGTTCCTGCATCGCGTGATGTATGACGGCCGCGCCGATGCGCGCGCCGTGGTGCATCTGCATTCGACGCATTCGGTGGCCGTGTCGGTGCTGGCCGACGTGGACCCTGACGATGTGCTGCCGGCGATCACCGCCTATTACGTGATGCGTGTGGGCCGCCTGCCGCTGGTGCCGTATTTCCCGCCGGGGGACAGCAGGCTCGCCGAGGCGGTCCGGCCCCTGGTCGGCCGCCACCACGCCGTGCTTCTC
The DNA here is from genome assembly GCA_025352565.1 of Rhodospirillales bacterium. GTDB lineage: Bacteria > Pseudomonadota > Alphaproteobacteria > Acetobacterales > Acetobacteraceae > JANXTF01. The sequence continues at coordinate 75,887 of JANXTF010000010.1, forward strand.
GCCAATCACGGGCCGGTCGTGGCCGGAACCTCGCTCGCGGCGGCGGCCGGCGCGATCGAGGAGTTGGAGGAAACCGCGAAGCTCCATCTCCTGCTGCGCGGCCTCCCGGTGCGGACGCTGACACCGGCGCAGGTGGCGGAATTGCGGGAGCGATTCGGGTAAAGTCTTATTCTGTCATGAATATCTCAGCGAACGCGGGGTCTGCCCGTGAGGCAAAGTCCGCCCGCGACGCAAGTTTGCGCGGCATTGGCCTGACCCTGCTCAGTGCCATCTTGTTTTCTGGCACCAACGCGGCCGCCAAATGGGTCATGGTCGACATACCCGCGGGCGAAATGCTCTGGATCCGCAGTGTGGTCGCTTTGGCGCTCGCCAGCCTGTTCATCGGCCGGGCCGAAATCGCCTCGCTCTGGTCGGGCAGGCAACTCCATCTGCACGCCTTGCGCATCGGCTGCTCCGCCGTCGAAGTCGCTTTCTTCTACTGGGCCATCTCCCGAACGCCGCTTGCGGACACGACCGCGATCTACCTCGCAAGCCCGATCTACGTCACCGCGTTCGCGGCGATCTTCCTGCGAGAGCGGGTTGGCCGGCGCCGTTGGATTGCGGTTTTGGCCGGCTTCGCGGGCGTGCTCGTCGCACTCCGGCCATCCGGGGAAACCGTCTCGCCAGCTTCCATGGTCGCGGTGTGCGGAAGCGTGCTCTACGCGATTTCCCTGGTGGCCACGCGCCGCCTCCGCTCGACGCCCAGCACCGTATTGGTGGCGACACAGATGGCCGCCCTGCTGCTGCTGTCCTCGACCACCATGGCCTTCGGCTGGGTGTGGCCGACCCCCTTTCAGCTTTTGCTGATGGCGGTCATCGGGGTCGTCTCGATGGTGGCGTTCTGGTGCGTGAACCAGGGCCTGCGCCTCGCACCGGCCTCCGCGGTCGCGCCATTCAACTACTCTTCGATCGTCTGGGCGACGATGCTTGGCTTTCTGTTCTTCGGAGACATCCCCGCTCCGGCCATGCTGGCCGGCGCCGCCATCATCGTTGGCGCCGGCGTCTTCATTGTGCTGCGTGAACGCCCGCGGTAGCGCCAGGCCGCCGCCGGGGTTCGCGCCTGAGTGTCCGTTGGTAAATAACTGAATCAGTTGGGATCGCGTACGAACTCCTCCGCCGACCAAGACGGGTATGATACGACTGTGCGAATCTTGAAGCGATTAATTGCCACGAACCCTGAGCCATCCCCCTTGCCCCGCGCAACCCGTCCATGAAAGGCTCTTTCATCCCTGATGGAGCCTCACCCATGTACGACCTCGTGATTCGCGGCGGCACCGTCGTGGACGGCACCGGCGCGCCCGCGTTCACCGGCGACATCGCGGTCGACAACGACCGCATCGCGGCGGTCGGCGGCAAGCTCGGCCCCGCGCGGCGGGATATCGGCGCCGCGGGCCTGCTGGTCACCCCCGGCTGGGTGGACGTGCACACCCATTACGACGGTCAGGCGACGTGGGACCCGGTGCTGGCACCGTCATCGTGGAACGGCGCCACCACCGTGCTGTTCGGCAATTGCGGCGTCGGCTTCGCCCCCGTCCGCAAGCCGGACCGCCAGGGCCTGATCGACCTCATGGAGGGCGTCGAGGACATCCCCGGCATCGCGCTGGCGGAGGGGCTGCGCTGGAACTGGGAGAGTTTCCCCGAATATCTCGACGCGCTGGAGGCGCTGCCCCGTACCATCGACGTGGCCGCCCAGGTGCCGCACCACCCGTTGCGCGTCTATGTCATGGGCCAGCGCGCCATCCGGCGCGAGGCCGCGACCCCGGCCGACATCGCCGAGATGCGGGCGCTCACGCTGGACGCGCTGCGTGCCGGCGCGTTCGGCTTCACCACCTCGCGCAGCGATCAGCACAAGACCTTGGCCGGCGACCTCGTGCCCGGCCGCCATGCGGAGGAGCGGGAGCTGCTGGGGATCGGGTCCGCCCTGGGGGCCGCCGGCACCGGCACGTTCGGGATGCTGAGCGATTTCGAGGACGAGGCGGGCGAATTCGCCTGGATGCGCCGGATGCACGCCGAGACCGGACGGCCGCTCTGGTTCCTGCTGACCGACCGCGCGGCCGATCCGGGACGCTGGCGCCGGCTGATCGGCCATGTCCATGCCGCCCGCGCGGCCGGGGCATCCATCACGGCACAGGTCGGGTGCCGCCAGGTCGGCTTCATCCTCGGCCTGCGCACCACGCTCAACCCGTTCACCGCCAAACCCGGCTTCGTGGCGCTGGCGGACCTGAACCCCGCCGAACGGCTGGCGCGGCTGCGCGACCCGGCCGTCCGCGCCGCCATCCTGGCCGAACCGGACAGCGAGGCGCTGCTCGCCCGCCTGCCGCCGCTCAGCCGCGCCATCGCCACGCGGTTCGAAAACCTGTTCGTGCTGGGCGACCCGCCCGACTACGAGCCGCCGCCGGAGCGCAGCATCGCCCACATGGCCAGCGCCGCCGGGCAGGCGCCCGCCGCCTTCGCCTATGACCACCTCACTGGCGGCGACGGCGGCCGGATGCTGTTCTTCCCCGCCGTGAACTACAACAACGGCGACCTCGAACAGGTCCGCGCGATGATGCTCGACCCCGCCACGCTGCTGGGGCTGAGCGACGGCGGCGCCCATTGCGGCATCATCTGCGACGCCAGCATGCCGAGCTTCGGGCTCAGCCACTGGGTGCGCGACCGCACACGAGGCCCCCGCCTGCCCTTGGAGTGGATCGTCCGCAAGCAGACCCACGACACGGCGGCCTATTTCGGCTTCACCGATCGCGGCCGCCTCGCCCCCGGCCTGAAGGCCGACATCAACGTGATCGACCTCGACCGGCTGCGCCTGCACCACCCCGAGCTGATCTTCGACCTGCCCGCCGGCGGCAAAAGGCTGGTCCAGCGCGTCGATGGCTACCGCGCCACCATCGTTGCGGGCGTGCCGATCTTCGAGGAAGGCCAAGACACCGGCGCGCGTCCCGGCAGGCTGGTGCGGGCCAACCGGGTGTGACGGCCGCCATCGCCATCGCCGGCCCGCGGAAAAGCCGCCTCGCCGGCCCGCGGCATCGCCCTGGCCGCACGCAGGGTTCACCGTGAAAATCTGCATCTTCGGCGCCGGCGCGATCGGCGGGTTCATCGCGGGCTACATGGCGCGCGGCGGCGTGGACGTGTCGGTGGTGGCGCGCGGCGCGCAGCTTCGCGCCATCCGGGCGAACGGGCTGACGGTGGAGGCGCCGGACGAGCGGTTCACCGTCAAGGTGCGCGCGAGCGAAGACCCGGCCGAACTCGGCGCGCAGGACGGCGTGCTCGTGACGGTGAAGGCGCCGGCGCTGCCGGATGTGGCCCGCGCGATCGCGCCGCTGCTGGCCGCCGACACCCCGGTGGCGTTCCTGACGAACGGCGTGCCGTGGTGGTATTTCCACGGCCATGGCGGCCCGATGGACGGAATGCGCCTGCCGCTGCTCGACCCCGGCGACGTGATATGGAACGCGATCGGCCTACGGCGCGCGGTGGGCGGCATCGCCTGGCCCGCGAGTTCCGTTCCCGAGCCCGGAATGGTCCGCGTGCTCAGCCCGAAATCGCGCGGCACCGTGCTGGGCGCGCCCGACGGCGTCGCCACGCCGGGGATTTTCATGCTGGAGCAGGCCTTCCGCGCCGGCGGATTGCCGGTGACGTTGGAACCGCAAATCCGTGACCGCATCTGGGAAAAGCTCGCCTTCAACCTCAGCGCCGGGCCGCTATGCGTGCTGACCGAGACGCCGGTGCGCGCCACGCAGGCGGAGGCCGCGCTGATCGCGGCGTCGCGCGCGGTGCTCGCCGAGACAGCTTCGCTGATCGCGGCGCTCGGCCGTGCCACGGTGCTGGACGTGGAGCGCATCGTCGGCATGAACATGGCGCTCGGCCACCGCCCCAGCATTTTGCAGGATTTGATGGCGCGCCGTCCGATGGAGTTGGACGCGCTGTACAACGTCCCGCTGCAACTGGCGAAGCTGACCGGCACGCCGATGCCCACACTGGAAATTCTGGCCGCCTTGATCCGGGTCAAGGTGCATGGCCTGTCCGGGTAGCGGGCCGTGCCGCGCCGTTCGGTTCGTCGCGGTTGGGCGGGCGGGGTGCGCGTCGTGGTGCCGTTCGCAAAACCTAGTGGATAACATCGGACACGTGGTCCGCTGCCAGACCCGCATAATCCATCACAGTCGACAAAATCAGGATTTTATCGACCGTGATGAATTATGCGGGCTTTAGCGCCGCACCGTGTCGGGCCAGAAACGCACGCCGGGCCGCGCGAGGCCACCGCCGATGCCAAGGCCGGTGCCGTCGGCGCGCCAGCAGGCGGCGCCGGTCATGCGGCCGTCCGGCGCGAAGCCGATCGCGTTCATGCCGCCGCCGACATGGGGCACCATCGCCGGGTCGTGGCCCATGTCCCGGAGCGCCCGGAGGGTGCGGTGGGAGAACGCATCCTCCAGTTCCAACGGCCCGCCCTGCGTCCAGACCCGCGGCGCCTCGACGGCCTCCTGCGGCGACATGGCGTGGTCGATCAGGTTGACGATCGCCTGCAATGCCGCGCCGAAAATGCGCAGGCCGCCGGGAAGGCCGAGGGCGAACACGACCCGCCCGTCGCGGAGGCCCATCATCGGCGCCATCGAGGTGAACACCCGCTTGCCCGGCGCGATCGACAGCGCCCGGCCGGGGTGCGGGTCGAAATTGTACATGTAGTTGTTGGCGATCAGCCCCGTGCCGGGCACGCTGAACCGCGCGCCGAACAGGCTGTTGATGGTCTGGGTGCTCGCCACCACGTTGCCGAAGCGGTCGGCCGTCGTCACGTGCGTGGTGTTGGCGGATTCCGGGGGCGCGATACCGGCCGACCAGGCCCGCGCCCGCGCCGGGTCGATCGCTGCCCAACGCCGCGCCGCGTAGTCCTTGTCGGTCAGCGCCGCGACGGGCACGTCCACGAAATCCGGGTCGGCCGTGGCCACGGCACGGTCCGCGAAGGCGATCTTCAGCACTTCGGCCAGGCGGTGCACGTTCGCCACCGAGCCGAAACCGGACCCGGCGATGTCGAACCCCTCCAGGATGTTGAGCATCTGCGCGATATGCACGCCGGCCGAGGCCGGCGGCGGGGGGCCGAGAATTTCGAAGCCGCGATAATGGCCGCGGATCGGCGCGCGCAGCGCCACCCGGTAGGCCGCGAGGTCCGCCATGGTGATCAGGCCCCCGGCGGCGCGCATGTGCGCGGCGAGCGCCTCGCCCAGCGGCCCGGCATGGAGCGCGTCGGCGCCGGTCCGCGCGATCAGCCGCAGGCTCTCGGCGTAGTCCGCGCGGCATAGCCGGTGGCCCGCCTCGGGCGGGCTGCCGCCCGGCAGCAGGGTGGCCGCGAGGTCCGCGTCGCGCGCGAGGTCGCCGGCCGCGTCGCGGATGCAGTCGGCGAGGTACGGGGTGACCGCGAAGCCGCGCGCCGCGTGACGGATCGCGGGTTGCAGCGCGTCGTCCAGCGAGATCGTGCCGTGCCGCGCCAGGGCCGCGCACCACGCCCGCAACGCGCCCGGCACCGCCATCGCCAGCGGCCCGATCAGGTTCCGCCGCCCCACCGTCTCCTGGTAGTCGGGCAGCGAGTCCGAGACCGTCTCGTACAGGTCGGGCGTGGCGCCGGCGGGGGCGGTGCTGAGACCGTCGATCACCTCGTGGCTGCCGTCCGCCAGCCGCAAATGGGCCACGCCGCCGCCGAGCACGCCGACCATCATCGGCTCCACGACGGTGAGCGTGAACAGGGCGGCGACGGCGGCGTCGATCGCGTTGCCGCCGGCGGCGAGCATCTCGGCACCCGCCGCCGAGGCAAGCGGGTGGTTCGTGACCACCATGCCGCCGCTGGCGACGACCGGCCGCTTCTCGCAGCGGAAGGCGGTGGCGGCGTTCTGGCGCCAGTCCGATGTCATGTTCGCTCTTTCCGCCGTGTTCGGGTGGACACCGTGCGCCGGCCGCGCGCCGCTGTCATGCCATGCGGCGCGATCGCCGCGCCGCCGGCTCAGAAATCCCGGGCGTAGCCGGCCGTCCAGCCGCCATCCACCGTGAGGATATGGCCAGTGACGTACGAACTCGCGGGGGCGGCCAGGAACAATACCGCCTGGGCGATCTCGCGCGGTTCCGCCGCGCGGCCCAGCGGGATATGCGACAGCAGGCGGCCACGCAGCGCCTGCTGGTCGTTGGCCGCGTCGTCGATCCAGTCGCGCCAGGTGTCGGTCGCGGTGGCGCCCGGTGCCACCGCGTTCACCAGAATGCCGTGCGGCCCCAGTTCGAGCGCCATGGAGCGGGTCAGGTTCACCACGCCCGCCTTGGCCGCGACATAGGCCGATTGCAGGCGCAGCGGCACCAGCCCGACCACGGACGCGATGTTGACGATGCGGCCGGATTTGGCCGCCATCATGGGCGCGGCCGCCGCGCGGCTCATGCGGAACACGCCGGTGAGGTCCACGTCGAGCACGCGGTGCCAATGCGCGTCGGTGGCGGCGGCGATGTCCAGGCGGTCCGCCGGGCCGGTGCCGATGCCGGCGTTGTTGACCAGGATGTCCAGCCGCCCGTGTCGCGCGAGGATTTGCGCCAGGGTCGCGTCGATGGCTGCCTGGTCGGTGACATCGAGGCGCGGCATCGCGCCGTCCGGGTCGCGGTCGGTGGCGATCACGGTCGCTGCGTTTTCGGCCAGCAATTCGGCGATGGCCCGCCCGATGCCGCGCGCGGCGCCGGTGACCAGCGCCACCCGTCCGGTCAGGTCGACCTTCATCGCAATCCCCCCATCGCGACCCGGTGCGATCGCGCTTGCGCCGGCCGATCCCGGCGGCTTAGGGTTATGCTATTATAATGCTTCAACCGGTGTCCAATCCTCAAATCGGGCCGGAGAGAGGGAACCATGCCGCACGACGCCATCTCCGCGCGCGCCAACAGCCCGCCGCTCCCCGAAGGGCTGGACGCCGAGGCCATGCTGCGTCTGTTCACGCGGATGACGCTGCTGCGGCGGTTCGAGACGGCGGCCCAGATCGCCTGCCGCCGGGGCGAGACGCCCGGCTTCCTGCACCTGTATATCGGCGAGGAGGCGGTGGCCGTGGGCGTGTGCGCCCATCTGCGCCCCACCGACTGGATCACCTCCACCCATCGCGGCCATGGCCACGCGCTGGCCAAGGGCATCTCGCCCAACACGCTGATGGCGGAGCTGTACGGCCGCGCCGGCGGTGCCGTGGGCGGACGCGGCGGCACCATGCATATCTACGATCGGGGCTGCGGCCTGTTCGGCACCAACGGCGTGGTGGGCGCCGGTGCGCCCGCCGCCACGGGGGCCGCCATGAGCGCGAAATTCCGCGGCACCGATGGCGTGGCGGTCGCGTTCTTCGGCGACGGCGCGGTCAATCACGGCGCGTTCCACGAGGCGCTGAACTTCGCCGGCATTCAACGCGCGCCCGTGGTGTTCGTGTGCGAGAACAACCTGTATGCCACCGCGACGGCGCTTTCCTCGGTGACCCTCAACCCGGAGGTCGCCAGCCGCGCCGCCGCCTACGGCATTCCGGGCGTGGCGGTGGACGGCAACGACGTGGTCGCCATGTGGCAGGCCATGCGCACCGCCGCCGAGCGCGCGCGGGGCGGGCAGGGGCCGACGCTGATCGAGGCGAAAACCTATCGCACCGTGGGCCACCACGAGGGCGACAGCGTGACCGGCAGCTACCGCACCCAGGCAGAGGTGGACGCATGGGCCGCGCGCTGCCCGGTAAAGACCTTCCGCGCCCGCCTGATCGACGAACTCGGCATTGCCACCGAAGGCACGCTGGCGGATATCGAGCGGCAGATCGACAACGAGGTGCAGGGCGCCATCGACTTCGCCCGCGCCAGCGCCGAACCCGACCCCGCGACCGTGCTCCGCCATGTCTACGCCGACCCCCTCAACCCGCCCGAGGCGCGCGCGGCGGCCCGCGCGGCGTCCGTGCCCGAGACGGTCGAGACCGGCTGGCTCGACGCCGTGCGCGACGGCATCGCTGAGGAGATGCGGCACGAGCCCAACCTGATCTACCTCGGCGAAGGCACCGGCGAGCGCGGCGGCACATTCGCCCACACCAAGGGCCTGTTCGCCGAATTCGGCGCACGCCGCATGATCGACACGCCGATCTCCGAACTCGGCTTCACCGGCGCCGCACTCGGCGCGTCGGCTACGGGCGTGCGCGCCGTGGCGGATTTGATGTTCGCCGACTTCCTGTTCGAGGCCGCCGGCCAGATAGTGCTGCAGGCCTCCAAGCTGCGCTACATGAGCAACGGGCAGATGACCGCCCCCATGGTGATCCGCGTCGGCTGCGGCACGGTCCGCAGCACCGGGCCGCATCACAGCGGCACCTACCATCCGGTATGGGCGCACATCCCCGGCCTCATCGTCGCCATGCCCGCCACGCCGGCCGACGCCAAGGGGCTGATGAAGACCGCGCTGCGGGCCGGCGACCCCGTCATCATGCTGGAACCCAAGGCGCTGTTCGCAAGCAAGGGTCAGGTGCCGGTTGGCGAACATTTCGTGCCGTTCGGCCTCGCCCGCATCGCCCGCGCCGGCCGCCACCTCACCATCGCCTCGGCGGGCCAACTGGTGCATCGCGTGCTGGAAGCCGCCGAGGAACTGGCGGCCGAGGGCATCGCGTGCGAGGTGATCGATCTGCGCACCATCCAGCCGCTCGACGTGGACACGGTGGCCGCCAGCGTGCGCCGCACGCATCGCCTGCTGGTGGTGGACGAGGGCTGGTCCGGCTTCGGCGTGGGCGCGGAACTCGGCCAGGCGATGAACGAGCTGGCGTTCGACCACCTCGACGCCCCGGTCGCCCGCCTGCACACCGAACCCGTGACTCACCCGTTCGGCCCGGCGCTCGAACGCGCCATGCTGGTGGACACCGCGCGCATCGTGGCGATGGCGCGGCAGGTGCTGGCCGGCGTGGCGCAAGCCCCCACGCGATGGACCGGCGGGCTTACCGATGCGCGCCCTGCGGGGGCGGCGCCCTCTGTCGCCAAGGCGCCGCCGAAAGCAGCGCCCGTCGCGGCGCCGGTGGATGGCGAGCCGATCAACATGCCGTTCGGCGACCTCACCGTCAGCGAGGGCAAGCTGGTGCGCTGGCTGCATCCGGACGGCGCCACGGTCGCCGCCGGCGACATCGTGGCCGAGATCGAGACCGACAAGGCGGTGGTGGAAATCGAGGCGCCGTCGGCCGGGCGGCTCCGCGTGATGGTGGCGCAGGCCGGCACCGTGGTGCCGATGGGCGGCACCATCGGCGTGGTGCTGGCGTGAACATCCATTCTTCCCTCTCCCCACCAAGGGGAGGCGGAAGCAAACGATGTGCGCATCCGGTAGCCCCCTGCGGGCGGGGGACGGAAGCGGTGGCCTCACCGCGCCAGGTTGTACGACAGCTCGTACATATCCGCCCGGTGCCGCGCGATCGTGTATTCCACCGGCTTGCCGTTCCCATCCAGATACAGGATGTGGCTGACCAGCGTGGCGGCGCCCGCCTCGTAATCCATCAGCTTGGCATAGGCCGCATCCGCCAGAACGGCCGCCACGCGGATTCGGGCGCCGGACAGCCGGATGCCCAGGCAGCGTTCGACGGTGCGGAACACCACCACGTTGTCGAAATCGGCCCGCGTCAGCCGCGCCCCGATCTCGGGCGGGAAGAAGATCGTGATCTCGGTCACCGGCCGCTCGCCGATCAGCAGCCGTCCGTGCAGCCGCATGCAGTTGGCGCGGATATGATCGAGCGCGATCCCGAACACATGCGCCGCGTCCCGGCTGCGGGCCGGCGCATAGGAGTCGATCTCCAGCCGCGCGCCCTCGGTCGCGGCCACGATGTCGTCGAAGCTGTTGACGTCGCGCACCACCGGCATCGGCGCCGCCGCGACCACCGCCGTGACCACCGCCGTCTTGGCGGCCCGTTTGCGGATCAGCCCCTCCTTCTCCAGATCGCGCAGGGCGTGGCGCACGGTGATGAGGCTCACGCCGAAATCGGCCGCCAGTTTCGCCTCGGTCGGCAGCGCCGTGCCCACCTGCAGCATTCCCGTGGCGATGGCGCCGCGCAGCCGCGCGGCCGCCTGGCGGTAGAGCGGGCCGGCGCCGCGGTCGAGCTTGGGTTCGATCATGATAATACTATAACGACATCGAGGGTCGCGCCGTGAACGTCGATCTCGCGGGTCAGGCCGCCTTCGTCACCGGGGCCGCGAGAGGCATTGGCGAGGCCATCGCCCGCGCCATGGCCGCCAACGGCGCCATGGTCGTGGTCGCCGACATCGACGGCCCCGGCGCGGAATCCGTGGCGGCCAGCCTGCCAGACGCCATGGCCCTCACGCTGGATATCCGCGACGCGCGCGCCATCGACGGGGCCCTGGCGGCGACCCTCGCCCGCTATGGCAGGCTGGACATCCTCGTCAACAACGCGGGCGTCAACACCATGGCCCACCGCGTCCATCTCGATGCCTTCCCCACCGAGGAGTGGGACCGCATCGTGGACATCGACCTGCGCGGCACCTTCCTGGTCAGCCGCGCGCTTTCGCGTCCGATGCTGGAACAAGGCCGGGGCCGCATCGTCAACATCGCCTCCATCGTGGGCTTGGTCCCCTTGCGCCTGCAAAGCCCGTTCGTCGCGGCCAAGGCCGGGGTGATCCACCTGACGAAATCCATGGCGCTGGAATTCGGCCCGCGTGGCGTGCTGGTCAACGCCATCGCCCCCGGCTCCACGCTGACCGAGGGCACGCGCAAGCTGTTCTACGGCCCGGACGGCAGCTTCAGCGCGCAGGTGCGGAACCTGCTCGACCACATCCCGCTCGGGCGCCCTGCGGAGGTGGCCGAGATCGCCGCCGCCGCCTTGTTCCTGGCCGACCCCGAAAATTCCTATGTCAACGGCCACACGATGGTGGTCGATGGCGGATGGATCGCGGGATATTCGATGTAGGCTGAACCAGGGCCGCGCGGAACGGCCGCAACAGGGAGACTGAAACATGTTCGCCGCCAGCAGAAGAAACGCCGCCCGTGCCGCAATCGGACTTGCCGCCGCCGGCGCGGCAATGATGGCCGGGGCGCGCCCCGCCGCAGCCCAGAACGTCGACGAGATCATCAAAAAGGGCAAGCTCGTCGTCGCCATCGACACCACCACCGCGCCCTACGCGGCCCTCGGCACGACGATGGAGCCCGAGGGCTTCGACATCGACCTCGCGCGCATGATGGCGAAGTCGCTGAGCGTGCCGATCGAGTTCGTGACGGTGAACTCGCCCGGCCGCATCCCGGCACTCCTCACCAACCGCGTCGATGTGGTGATCTCGATTTTCTCGATCACGCCCGAACGCGCGCAGCAGGTCGCGTTCAGCATGCCCTATTGCGGGCAGTCCTCCGTGCTGCTGGCGCCCAAGGGCCAGCAGATCGGTTCGGCCAAGGATCTCGTCGGTAAGAAGGTCGCCGTCACGCGCGGCGCCATGGAGGACATCGTGCTGAGCGGGGAAGCCAGGAAGCTGCCCGGCATCACAATCCTGCGCTTCGACGACTACCCCTCGACCACGCAGGCCATGCTGTCAGGCCAGGTGGACGCGATGGGTGGCGGCGATTTCGGCGACGTGTACCTCAAGAAGAGCGCGTCCGGCGAGCAGTTCGAGCAGAAATTCCCGCTGCACGCCTTCCACTACGGCATCGGCATGCGGCGCGGAAACCCAGACCTTCTCCACTGGGTCAACACATTCCTCTACTATATCAAGAACGACAACTCGCTCGACGATCTGTCGCGGAAATGGCGGAAGGCCCCGCTGCCTGACCTGCCTGTGTTCTGAACGTCGGCGGCGTGTCCTACGTCTTTCAGTTCGGCCCGATCCTGGACCGATGGCCGCTGTTTCTGCATGGCGCGCTGCTGACCATCGAACTGGCGGCGATCTCGACCTTCGTGGGGCTCGCGATCGCCGTCGTGCTGGCCGTGTCGCGCAGTTTCGGTCCGCGCCCGGTGGCGTGGCTGATCGGCGCCTATGTCGAGCTGATCCGCAACACGCCGCTGCTGGTGCAGCTTTATCTCGTGTATTTCGTGCTGCCCAAGGCGGGAATGCGTCTGGACAGCAACCAGGCGGCGGCGCTGGCGCTTTCGGCCAACCTCGCCGCCTACGCCACCGAGATCATCCGCGCAGGACTGGAGGCGACGCCGCGCGGACTGGTGGAGGCGGGGCTCTCGCTCGGGCTGCGCAAGGGCCGCATCATCCGCCACATCATCCTCGGCCCGGCGTTGCGCTCGGTGTACCCGGCGCTCGGCAGCCAGTTCGTGCTGCAGATACTCGGCTCCAGCCTCGTCTCGGCCATCGCGGCCGAGGAACTCACCGCCGTGTCCAACAACATCATGATGGAGACGTTCCGCAACTTCGAGGTCTTCATCGTCACCGGCGCGCTTTATCTCGCGATGGTGCTGGCGTTCCGCGTGTTCTTCGCCCAGACGAACCGCTCGCTGTTCCGCTGGGCCGCGTAGCATGACGCTGCGGGAATTCGGCTGGCCGGAACTGCAATTCCTCGTCTTCTCCGTCCGTTGGACCGTCCTGCTCTCGCTGATCGCGTTCGCGGGCGGCGGCGCGCTCGGCCTCGTGGTCGCGGCCTGCCGCGTGGCGCCCTCGCGCGCGCTGCGGCGTGCGATGGATGCCTACATCACGCTGTTCCAGGGCACGCCGCTGCTGGTGCAGCTTCTCCTGGTCTATTACGGCAGCTCGTTCATCGGCTTCACGCCCGACGCCCTGGTCGCCGCCGCGCTGACCTTCGTGCTCAACACCAGCGCGTTCTTCGGCGAAATCTGGCGCGGCTGCATCGAGGCGGTCCCGGCCACGCAATGGGAAGCCGCGCGCGCGCTCGGCCTGCGCTATCTGCCCACCTTGCGCCTCGTGGTGCTGCCGCAGGCGATGCGGCTGATGGTGGTGCCGACGATCGGCTACATGGTGCAGATCGTGAAATCCACCTCCGTCGCGTCGCTCATCGGCATCCGCGAGATCACCCGCACCGCCGTGATGGTCAACACCGTCACCTTCGAGCCGCTCCAGGTGTTCGGCACCGTCTGCCTGGTCTATTTCGCCATCTGCTACCCGCTTTCGGTGCTCAGCGACCGGCTCAGCCGGCGGCTCGACCGCACGCGGGCGGGCGGGCTGGGCGACGTGTTCCGACGCACGCGCGCCGCTCGGCGGCAATACGGGCACGGGTTTACGCCAGGCTGAAGCGATCATACCCTCTCAGGAGATGGCCATTTCCGCCTCACTCGTTTCCGATCGGGCATGCGGTTGTCGTGCAGGCGGCGGTCTGGCAGGCGGCGGTCTGGCGCCGGCACGGCCTTGAGCAGCCATCCGCGATGGATCGCCGGCGCGGTGTGCCTCGTGCGCGACGGTTCGGACTGGCGTGCGGATGTCAACGACATCGAACTGGCCGAGGGGCGCATCCTGGCCCTGCACCCTCCCGGCACCGCGGGCAGCGACGATCGACTCGAGGCCGCCGGCATGCTCGCCATTCCGGGGCTGATCAACGCGCATTTCCACTCGCCCGACCAGCTCATCCGGGGCTCCGCGCCGGACCTCCCGCTGGAACTATGGTCGCTGCATTCCGCTGCCGGGCGGGCCGGGCGCACCCCGCGCGAGATCGAGTTGGCCGTGCAGCTGGCATGTATCGAGATGCTGCGCGGCGGCATCACCACCGTGCTGGACCATCTGCGCCTGTCGCCGGACCTGGACCGCGACGGTCTCGAAACCGCCGCCCGTGCCTACCATGCCGGGGGGATGCGGGCGGTGATCGCCCCGGTGCTGGCGGACCGGCCGGTGTCGGCGACGATGCCGCTCTCGGAGGCCGATCTCGACGGCGCGGACATCGCCGCCTATGGCGCGCGGCCGACGCTTCCGTGGCGCGAACAGATCGCCATCGCCGAGGATTTCGCCGCGTGCTGGACCGGGCGCGTTGGCGCGGCCGCCGGCCCCTCGGGACCGCAGCGCTGCTCGGACGAGCTGCTGGTGGCGGCCAACGACCTCGCCGCCAGGCGTGGCCTCGTGCTGCACATGCATGTACTGGAGACGCGGGTGCAGCGCGCCATGGGCCTCCAGCTGTACGGCCGGCCGATGCTGGCGCATCTCGACGCGCTCGGCCTGCTGACCCGCCGCGCCAACCTCGTGCATGCGGTCTGGCTGGAGGAAGGCGATATCGCGCGCATCGCCGCCTCCGGCGCGGCCGTGGTCCATAATCCGGTCAGCAACGCCCGTCTGGGTTCGGGAACCTGCGCCTTGCCCGCGATGCTGCGCGCCGGCGTGCGGGTGGCGCTCGGGACCGACAGCGCCTGCTGCAACGACGCGGTCAACCTGATCGAGACCATGAAATGGGCGGCCCTGCTGCCGCGCCTGACGTCGCATGAGGCGGACTGGCCGCTGCCGGCCCGCATCCTGTCGCTGGCGACCGAGGGCGCCGCCGACGCGATCGGCCTCGGTGGCGTCACCGGGGCGCTGGCGGCGGGGCTGGAAGCCGACATCGCCCTGCTGCGCCTGAACAGCCCGGCCTTCGTGCCGCTGCACGATCCGGTGCGCCAATTGGTGCAAGGCGAGAACGGGGCCGCCATCGACACCGTACTGGTCTCTGGCCGCATCGTGCTGCGGCACGGTATCTGCACGTTGTTGGACGAGGCTGCCATCTGGGAGGAGGCGCGCGCGCTCTCCGCCCGCCGGCTGCGCGACAACAGCGAGGTCTATCGCGACGCCGCCGCACTGGCCGCCCCGATCCGCCGCATGCGCGCCCGTTTGTGCGGATGCGTTGACTGAACCCCCCGGAGAACGCCCCGCAATGCTGACCCGCCGTACCCTGATGCCGATGGCCGCCGGCACGATGGCCGCCGCCACGATGGCCGCCGCCACGATGGTCCTGTCCCGCGCCCATGCGGCGGCCCCCGCCCAGGTGGTCGTGGCGCAGGGCGCCGATGCTTACACGATGGACCCAGGCCGGCACTCGGTGTTCCCCACCGCCAACGTTCTGTTCCAGATCTACGACGCGCTCATCACCATCGACCCGGCGGGCGGCTTCCGCCCGGCGCTGGCACTGGCGTGGTCGAACCCCGACCCGCTCACCTGGCGCTTCCGCCTGCGCCCCAACGTCCGCTTCCACAACGGCGAACCGTTCGACGCCCATGCGGTGAAGGCCAGCTTCGACCGGGTGCTCGATCCGGCGTTCAGGGCGCCGTACTACTCCCGCATCTCGGCCATCGGCACGGTTGCGGTCATCGACCCGCTGACGGTCGAGTTCCGCACCGCCAAGCCGTACCCCACGATGCTGTTCTCGCTGTACGAGGCGTCGTTTCCCGCCCTCATCACCCCGCCAGCCTATCTCGCCCAGAAGGGCCCGGACGCCCTGGCGGCCGCCCCTGTCGGCACCGGGCCCTACCGCTTCGTCGAATGGCGCCGCGACGACCGCATCGTGCTGGAGGCCAACCCGGATTACTGGGGCGGCGCCCCCGCCATCCCGAGCGCCGTGTTCCGGCCCATCAAGGAAACCCGCACCCGCATCGCCGAACTCCGCAGCGGCGGCGTGCAGCTCGCGGTCGATATCCCGCCGGAGGACATCGCGGGCCTCGACGGCGGCGCGACCCGCATCGCCAACATCGCCAGCGACTTCCTGTACTTCTTCGCCTTCGACACGCTGAAGCCCTCGCCGCTGACCGACCGGCGGGTGCGCCAGGCGATCAACCACGCGGTCGATGTCGCGGCGATCCAGAAGGCGCTGCTGGGCGGACTCGGCACCCGTACTGCCCTGGCGCTGCCCGCGAATGCGTTCGGCTACGACCCGGCCTGGACGCCCTATCCCTACGACCCGGCCCGCGCCAAGGCGCTGCTGGCCGAGGCTGGTTTCGCGGATGGCTTCACCATCCCCATGATCGGCCGCCAGGGCCGCTACCTCAAGGACCGCGAGATCATGGAGGCGACGGCGGGCTTCCTGCGCCGCGTCGGCATCAGGGTGCAGGCCCAGTATCTCGAGGCCGGCGTGTGGGAGCAGCTGTCCGAACGCAAGGCCCGCGAAGGCATCATGTTCCCCGGCTGGAGCGGCCGCGATCCGGACCTCGTCTGGTTCCCGCTGCTGCGTTCGGGCCAGTACCAAAGTTACTACGCCAATCCCGCCCTCGATCTGCTGCTGGACGAAGGCCGCGCGACGCTGGACCCGGAACGGCGGCGCGAGATCTACCGGCAGGCCGCCGCGATCATCAAGGAGGATGCGCCGCATCTGCCGATGCTCCAGCCGCCGCTGATCTACGGCATGGCTTCGCGGCTGCGCTGGCAGCCCCGCACCGACAGCATCATCGACCTGCGCGGCGCCCGATACGCCTGATGTTCGGCCGCGTTTTCTCACGCCTGCTGCATGCGGCGGCGGTGCTGCTCGGTGTGTCGGTCGCGGTGTTCTTCCTCGTCCGCCTCGGCGGCGACCCCACCGGGCTGTTCCTCCCGCCGGACGCCGCACCGGCCGACCTCGCGGCGTTCCGTCACGCGATGGGCTTCGACCAGCCATGGCCGGTGCAGCTGGGGCAGTTCCTGTGGGCCGGGCTGCATGGCGATTTCGGCCAGTCCCTGCGCTACGGCCAGCCGGCGATGCGGCTGGTGCTGGAACGCCTGCCCGCGACCGTCGAGTTGTCGGCCGTGGCCCTGGTCCTGTCGGTGCTGGTGTCGGTGCCGGTCGCGATCGTCGCCGCGCAGAATCGCGGGCGTGCGTTCGATCGGGCGGGGCTGCTGGCCACGCTCGCCGGGCAGAGCTTTCCGGCGTTCTGGCTCGCCATCATGCTCATCCTCGTGTTCAGCGAGTGGCTTGGCGTGCTGCCGCCATCCGGGCGGCAGGGTTGGCGGTCGCTGGTGCTGCCCGCGATCTCGCTGGCGGCCTATTCGACCGCGATCATCACGCGGCTGCTGCGCTCGAACATGATCGAGGTGCTGCAGTCCAACCACGTCCGCACCGCGCACGCCAAGGGTTTGCCCCATGGGAGCGTCATCTGGCGCCATGTGCTGCGCAATGCGGCGATCCCCACCGTCACGGTCATCGGCCTGCAGGTCGGCGGCCTGCTGGGCGGCGCGGTCATCACCGAGCAGATCTTCGCCTGGCCCGGCATGGGGCAGCTCGCGATCCAGGCGATCTCCAACCGCGATTTCGCGGTGGTGCAGGCGTTCGTGCTGACCATGGCGGTGGTGATCGTGGCGGTGAACCTGCTGGTGGACCTGACCTATGCGCTGCTCGACCCGCGCCTGCGCCGGATGTGAGCCGCGTGCGCTTCGTCCGCCATTTTCTGCGCGAGCGACTGGCCCTGGTGGGCGCGCTCATCCTGCTCGTCGTGGTCGTCTGCGCCGTGGCCAGCGTGCATCTCGCCCCGTTCGACCCGGACGATCAGGACATCCTGGCTCGTCTCCTGCCGCCCGGATCGCCGGGCGGGGACGGGACGCATTGGCTCGGCACCGACGCGCTGGGTCGCGATGTGCTCTCCCGCATAATCGTGGGCGCCCGCATCTCGCTGCTGGTGGGCGTGCTCGCCATGGCGATCTCGGCCGTGGTCGGCATCGGGCTGGGGCTGATCGCGGGCTACGAGGACCGTTATCTCGGCCGCATGCTGATGGTGCTGGGCGACATGCAGCTCGCGGTGCCGTTCCTGGTGCTGGCGCTGGCGGTGGTCGCCGTGCTGGGCGCCAGCCTCGCCAACCTCGTGCTGGTGCTGGGGCTGACCAACTGGGTGCAGTATGTGCGCGTCGTCCGGGCCGAGTGCCTGGTGCTGCGCGAGCGCGAGTTCGTCCAGGCGGCCCGCGCCCTCGGCGCCTCGGTGCCGCGCATCCTGCTGCGCCATCTGCTCCCCAACGTGGCCTCGTCCGCCGTGGTCATCTCGTCGCTGCTGATCGCGCGCATGATCCTGTTCGAATCCTCGCTCAGCTATCTCGGCCTGGGCGTGCCGCCCGAAATCCCCACCTGGGGCGGCATGATCGCCGATGGGCGGGACTATATCTCGACGGCCTGGTGGGTGGTGGCGATGCCGGGGCTGGCGCTTTTTACGACGGTGGTGGGCGTGAACCTGATCGGCGACCGCCTCCGCGACCTGCTCGATCCTGGGCTGACGCAGCTGGACGGCTGAACGCGATGAAGGACAATCTGGAATGACACGATCCGACAAGATGCGGCTCGGCCTCTCGACCCGCGGCATCGGCTATCACGTCGCCGCCTGGCGCCATCCGGACGTGATGCCGGGCGGCGCCGAATCGCTCGCCTTCTTCGCCGAGAACGCGCGGCTTGCCGAGGCCGGCCGGTTCGACTTCCTGTTCCTGGCCGATGGCCTCGGCATCCGCGCGCATGACAACCCGCCCGGCTCGCTCGCCCATTCCAGCGAGAACGTCGAGCTGGAGCCGCTCACCCTGCTCTCGGCGCTGGCGGCGCTCACCACCCGCGTCGGCCTGGTCGCCACCGCCTCCACCTCCTACGACCAGCCGTTCCACGTCGCCCGCCGCTTCGCCTCGCTCGATCACATCAGCGGCGGGCGCGCGGGCTGGAACGTGGTCACCTCGTGGTCGGAGATGGAGGCGGTCAACTTCAATCGCGAGGCGCATTTCGAAAAGGGTTTCCGCTACGACCGGGCCAGCGAGTTCGTCGATGTCGTGCTCGGCCTGTGGGACAGCTGGGGCGAGGGCGCCTTCGTCCACGACAAGGCATCGGGCGTGTTCTACGACCAGGCGAAGCTGAAAACCCTGCATCACCGGGGCGAGCATTTCCAGGTGCGCGGGCCGCTCACCGTCTCGCGCACCCCGCAGGGCCGGCCGGTCATCGCCCATGCCGGCGCGTCCGAGCCGGGCCGCCAGATCGGCGCCGCCCATGCGGATGTGTACTACGTCAACGAATACGACATCGAGAAGGCGCGGATCTTCTATGCCGACATCAAGCGCCGCCTGCCCGCCCATGGCCGCGATCCGAACGACCTGAAGATTTTGCCTGGCATCCAGGTCTTCACCGGCCGCACCGCCGCCGAGGCGCGGGAGAAGTTCGAGTATCTGCAAAGCCTGATCGACCCGGTGATCGGCATTGCCGTGCTCTGCAACCTGCTGGGCGATTTCAGCCACGTCGATCCCGACGGCCCCGTCCCGGACGACATCGTGCTCACCCTTCGCACCAGCAACGCCGACAAGGCGATCGAGATGGCGCGCGCGGAAAAGCTCACCGTGCGCCAGCTGTATCAGCGCGTCGGCGGCAAGGCCGGCATCCGCCAGATCGTCGGCACCCCGGAGGAGGTCGTGCGCGACATGCGGACGTGGTTCGACGCCGAAGCCTGCGACGGCTTCAACATCTGCCCGGCGTTCTCCCCCGGCAACGTGCGCGACTTCGTGGAACTGATCGTCCCCGAGTTGCAGACCCGCAAGCTGTTCCGCGCGGAATACGAGGGAACCACGCTCCGCGAGAATCTGGGCCTCCCGCCGGTGAAGCGGCGCGCCTGACGGGAGCGTGCGCGCACCCAGGCCCATCGCCCCATGGCACTCCCGCGCATTGCGCCGGACACGTGGCAGATGGTCCTGTCGCTCATCGCCGGGAAGGTGCTACCAGCGGCGTCCGTATTGACCGCACAACTGTCAGGGAGATGACCATGCCGGGCCTGTTTTTCGATGAGCTGATCGTCGGTCAGCAATTCCGCCATCCGATCCGGCGCACCGTGACGGAAGCAGACAACGTGTTCTTCAGCGCGCTGACGCACAACCCGGCGCAACTCCATCTCGATGAGGAGTATTGCCGCGAGCACACCGAGTTCGGCCAGCGTATCGTCAACAGCGCGTTCACGCTGGGCCTGATGGTCGGGATTTCCGTGGGCGACACCACGCTGGGAACGGCGATCGCCAATCTCGGCTGGGACGAGGTGCGCTTTCCCAAGCCGTTGTTCCATGGCGACACGGTTCGCGTCGAAACCGAGGTGCTCGAACTGCGCCAAAGCCGCTCGCGGCCGGATGCCGGCATCGTGACGTTCCTGCACCGCGCGTTCAATCAGCATGGCGACCTCGTCGCGCAGTGCCGCCGGTCCGGCTTGCAACGCAAGCGCCCCGCGCCCCCGGCGGCGGTGGACGCCGCCTGACGCCGCCGGGTGGTCGATGGTGGCGGAGCGGCGATGCGGTCGCGGTTGAATTGAGCGCGGATGCCTCCATCAAACTGTAAATTCTGCGATCGACATCTTCGGCAGTGCGACGCAACCAAATATAGGGGAGACCGAAACGATGTTTGAACACGTTCGCCACGATGTCCGGCTTGCCGAAAAAGTTGCCTCAGAGGGCGATTTGGAAGCAGCGCTGCACATGCTTCGGCGTCTCTCCCTGCTGGATTTCGGGTTGCTGCTCCTTGAAATGCCGATGCAGGATTTTCCTAATCTCAGCTCGCTTCTTCCCCAAATGGCCACAGCCGAGACCCAGAAATCCTGGACAGGCTCGCATGGATATGACTTGTTTCGGCAAACAGAGGATTTCGCTAAACGGGTGCAGTATTGTTTTGAGGAAATATCGGGCCGATGCCTCTACGGCAGCCGTATTCTCGATTATGGCGTGGGGTATGGCCGGCTGTTGCGAATGATGCTCTACTATAGCAACCCGAATAATCTTTTTGGCGTCGATCCATGGGATCGTTCGATCGATCTTTGCCGCGAGAGCAACGTGCTTGGTAATCTCCGACAGTCCGCCTATCTGCCTACCGAACTTCCAGTTGGAAACGCGATCTTCGACGTGATCTATGCATATTCGGTCTTTACACATACCTCGCTGGCAGCAACGAACGCGGCTTTCGGAGCCTTGCGTAAGTGCATAAAGCCGGACGGTCTCCTAATCGTAACGGTACGGCCAGTGGAATTCTGGA
>JANXTF010000024.1 GCA_025352565.1 Rhodospirillales bacterium
GGCGTACGACACATTTCGGAATGGCGGTTGGACCTCGCTGGCATCCGACCCGGCTTACGGGGGCCAAGGCCTGCCGGAGAGCCTGAACAAGTTGGTGGAGGAAATGATCTGCTCCGCCAATCTCGCGTTCAGACTGTATCCGGGCCTGACGCACGGCGCGTATCAGGCAATCGCCAGCCATGCGTCCGATGAGCTGAAAGATCTGTATCTCCCGAAGATGGTGGACGGTACCTGGTCCGGGACGATGTGCCTGACCGAAGCGCATTGCGGCACCGATCTTGGGATGCTGCGGACGCGGGCAGTTCCGCAAGGCGATGGCACCTACCGGGTCAGCGGCTCCAAGATCTTCATCAGCGCCGGTGAACACGACCTGACCGAAAACATCATTCATTTGGTACTGGCGCGTTTGCCCGACGCCCCGAAAGGCACGCGGGGCATCAGCTTGTTCCTGGTGCCGAAGTTCATCCCCTCGGCTGACGGTCGCCCCGGCCCTCGCAACGGCGTGGTCTGCACCGCGCTGGAGCACAAGATGGGCATCAAAGGCTCCGCCACGTGCCAGTTGACCTTCGAGGACGCCACCGGCTGGCTGGTCGGCGAGCCCAACAAAGGCATGGCGACCATGTTCACCATGATGAACAGCGAGCGGTTGTCGGTCGGCATCCAGGGCCTCGGCGCGGCGGAAACCAGCTATCAAAGTGCTGTCGCCTATGCCCGCGACCGCATTCAAGGCCGCAGCCTGAGTGGCACCAAGGCGACTGACAAAGCCGCCGACCCGATCATCGTGCATCCCGACGTGCGACGCATGCTGCTGACAATCCGAGCGTATACCGAGGGGTGTCGCGCACTGGGCGGCTGGGTGGCGCGGGAACTGGACGTGTTCGCGCGGTCCGATGACCCCACCGCCCGCCAGCAGGCGGAGGATTTCACCGCGCTGATGACGCCGATCGTGAAGTCTCTGTTCACCGATCTCGGCTTCGAGGCGACCAATATCGGCATGCAGGTCTATGGCGGCCACGGCTACATCCGCGACCACGGCATGGAGCAATACGTGCGCGATGCCCGCATCTCTATGATCTACGAGGGCACCAACGGCATCCAGGCGCTCGACCTGGTGGGCCGCAAGATGCCGCAACATGCCGGGCGGCTGCTGCGCGGGTTTTTCCATCCGGTGGCGGAGTTCATCGAGCAACACTCGGCCCACCCGCAACTGGGGGCGATGGTGACCGGGCTCGGCCGCGCGTTCGGCGCGTTGCAGTTGGCGACGGGGCATATCGCCGCCAAGGGCATGGCGGACCCGGAGGAGGCCGGTGCGGCAGCGTCGGACTATTTGCGGCTGTTCGGTCTGGTGGCGTTGGGCTTCATGTGGGCGCGGACGGCGGTGGTGGCGTTGGAGAAGCTGCCCGAGGCCAACGGCGAGGCTGCGTTCTACCAGGGCAAGCTGACCACGGCGAAGTTCTACATGGAGCGCATCCTGCCGCAGACCGGCGGGCTTTATGCCGCCGTCAAGGCGGGCAAGGAGTCGATGATGGCGCTGCCGGAGGGAGCGTTTTGATCCCCCTTACGGCTTGATCGGCTAGCCAGGGTCCTGAAACCACTTTGTCATTCACCGGCGGGTTGCGCCTTTGCCTGAACCCACTGGAGCAAAACCCGGCTGCGTTCGATGAGAGCGTGGATGTCCGTCTTTGCGGAATACGCAGGTCCGCTTAATCGTGTCAGTAGATCGTGCTGGATGGACGCCAGTTCCACCATCGCGGGAAGCAACTCCTCGACCGTGGCTTTCGGACCAACATGCTCGATCATCGTCGCATAGGCCCATAACGCGAACCCACGGCAAAGCCTCGCCACCCTTCCCGCCCCCTCCGATCCCGCATAGGCTGCAACCCAGCCGCGCATCTCGCGCGGCCCGTCGTCTTTGTTTTGGGGAAACACCAATGCTGAAACGGACTCTGTTGGCGGGCGCCGCGTCGCTTGCCGTGGCTTTGACGTTGGCGGCCGCACCGGCGCGGGCGCAGATCAAGATCGGCACCGCGGGCCCGATCACCGGCTCCAACGCCAGCTTCGGCGCGCAGCTCAAGCAGGGCGCCGAGCAGGCCGTGGCCGACATCAACGCCCGCGGCGGCGTGCTGGGCAAGAAGCTCGAGCTGACCGTGGGCGACGATGCCTGCGACCCGAAGCAGGCCGTCTCGGTCGCCAACAACTTCGCCAGCAACAAGGTCGTGTTCGTGGCCGGGCATTTTTGCTCGTCCAGTTCGATCCCGGCCAGCAAGGTCTATGCCGAGGAAGGCATCCTGCAAATCACGCCCGCCTCCACCAACCCGGCCTTCACCGACAAGGGCGGCTGGAACACCTTCCGCACCTGCGGGCGCGACGACCAGCAGGGCAAGGTCGCCGGCGAGTACATGGCCAAGACGTTCAAGGACGCCAAGATCGCGGTGCTCCACGACAACTCGGCCTATGGCAAGGGCCTCGCCGACGAGACCAAGAAGAACCTGAACGCCAGCGGCAAGACCGAGGCGATGTACGCGGCCTACGTGCCCGGCGAGAAGGACTATTCGGCGCTGGTGTCGCGCATGAAGTCCGAGGGCATCACGGTCATGTATATCGGCGGCTACCAGACCGAGACCGGGCTGATCATCCGCCAGGCCAAGGAACAGGGCATGAAGGTGACCCTGGTGGGCGGCGATGCGCTGGTGACCAACGAGTTCTGGCAGATCACCGGCGAGAGCGGCGAGGGCACGCTCATGACCTTCCCGTCGGACCCGCGCAAGCGCCCGACGGCGGCGGCGGTTGTGAAGGAATTCACCGACAAGAAGATCGATCCCGAGGGCTACGTTCTCTACACCTACGCCGCCGTCGAGATCTGGGCGAAGGCCGCCACCAAGGCCGGCACGACCGACCCCAAGAAGGTCGCCGAAGTGCTGCGCGCCGGGACGTGGGACAGCGTGCTCGGCCCGATCTCCTACGACAGCAAGGGCGACGTGAAGGTCAGCGATTACGTGTTCTACGTCTGGCACGCCGGCAAATACGCCGAAATGTGAGAGCCTAGGGCCGGCGGGACGCCTCCGCGAGGAGCTGTCCCGCCGCCCGCCTTTCGGCGAAGTTCTGCGGCTGTTCCAGAGCGGCGGTTGCCACCCGGCTCGCGTCGCGCGGGAAACCGGCGGCGTTCAGCGCGACCGCGTAATGATAGAGCGCGGTCGGATTGCCCGGCATGGCTCCGGCTGCCTGGCGCAGCAGAGGCACGGCGAGGTTCGCCTGCCCGCTCGTGACCATGATCCATCCCAGCGTGTCGGCGATCTCGGCGGTGGGGGCCAACAGATAGGCCTTTCGGGCGAGATCGCGCGCACGGGGATCGTTTTTCAACTGGTACGCCCAGGCGAGATCGTTCAGCGCGCCTGCGTTGTTTGGCTGCTTCTGGATGGCGGCGTTGAGATGGATGATCGCGTCATCGACCCGCTTGTAGCTGAGCTCCAGCGAGGCGAGCGCCGTCAGCGTCTCGAGATCGTCCGGATGCGGGGCGACCCACGCACGAAGCTGGGTCAGCGCCTGATCCCATTGCCCGTTCGCTTCAAGCGCCGCCGCCAGACGCGCCTGAAGCGTGGCGGAGGGCGCCGCCCGCATCTGCTCGGCATAGGCGGAGACGGCGCCTGGGAAATACTGCACCGACATGAACATGTCCCCCTTGAGCGAGCGCGCGAAGGGCAGGTTCGTGGAATCCGTCACAAGCTGGTCGGCGGCCGCGGCCGCGGCGGCGGCGCCGCGCGTGCGCGCCTCGAGCCGAACCACAGCCTCCAGCGCCGCAACCCGGCCCACACCCGCGCGCAGTGCGGCGTGCGAGATGGCGCGCGCGGCGTCGATGTCGTTGCGGGCAACCAGCAGTTCGATCAATCCCGTTCGCGCGGCGAGATTATTTGGCTCTCGTGCGACGAGGCCCGCGTAGATGTCTCGGGCCGGGTTGGGGTTGCCGGTGGCAACCAGCATCCGGGCACGGGCGATCAGCATGGCGGGGAGGCTGGCGCTTTCCACGGGCGCCGCGTCGATCACCGCCAGCGCCTTCGTCGGGTCGCCCGCGCGCAGCACGAGGTCGGCCAGCATGATCGTGAACAATGGCTGGCCCGGGGAAGCGGCCCGCGCCCTCTCCACCACGCCGATCGCGGGCTGGATGTCGTTATACGCCAGCAGCAGCGCGATCATCGCCTGCACGGCGGCCATGTTCGCGGGTTCGGCTTGCAGCGTTTCACCCAGTCGCTTCCGCGCGTCATCCGGCCGCCCCTCGAACACATCGAGACGGGCGAGGTTCAGGCGGGCGCGGGGAGAGTTTGGCACACTGGCGAACGCCGCGCGGGCGCCGGAATAATCCAACCGCGCGGCCTTCACGACGCCTGTCAGAATGGCGGCAGGCTCGGCCCCACCCGGCAGTTGGCGCAGACCATCGAGCCCAGCCCCCGCGCGATCGGCGTCTCCCACGGCCACAGCGGAATAGATGGCGGCCTCGGCGCCACGGAGCCGCTCGGCGGGCGAGGGGGTCGCGGGGGCCAGCTCCGCGCTGGCCGGCTCGACCGGCAGGCCCAACCTCGCCGTGGCGATTTGCGTCAGGTGGCGGGCGTCATCCGGTGCGAGGCTCGCCGCCCAGTCGAAGGTGCGGGTGGCACGTTGCGCGTCGCCGGCGGCGGCATAGGCCTGGCCCAGCAGCACCAGGGCGTCGGCGTCCAGGTGCCCGGCACCCACCGCCGCCATCAGCGTGGCCGACGCGCGCTCGGGGTGGTCGGACGCCATCTGGATGCGCGCCAGCAGCGCGACGCCGGCAATGTCGTCCGGCGCGCGCGCCACGTAACGCGACGCGGCGGCCTCCGCCGGAGCGGCGCGGCCGAAATGCGCCTCGACGACCGCCACGTAGAAATCGGCGCCGGCCACGCTCGGAAGATGCGTCTTGAGACGCTGGAAGATCGCATCGGCCGCCGCGTAGTCGTGGCCGCGCAATGCGGCGATGGCGCGCCTGAACTCCGCGGCGGTATCGGCGTCGACCGCGCCCACCCCTTCGATCACGCGGTCGGATGAGGCGCTGGCGAGTGTCACGCCATCGCTCCGGACGGTGTAGTAACCGGCGCCCGCCACGAGCAGCGCGCCCAGCACGGCGGCGCCGGCAACGGCCACGCGCATGGTGGATATCGGGTTCATCGAGTCGCACTCTCCAGAATGACGCCGGAATATCCGAGACGCCACCCCCGTTCAAGCGTCGTGCGCGCGGGCCAGAACTACAGTTTCAGAAGGCGGGTCGCGCTCCGGCCGACGCGCTTGACGGTTGGAGGCAGCCCGCAAGATCATGATTTGCCTTTCGGGATCGAGACCACGACCCTCGTTCTCGATCTCTGACGTTCCGCCGGCCCGTCCCGTCGACGGCGCTCTCGATCACTCAACCCTGCGAGGACTGCATGATTATCGATTGCCACGGGCATTACACGACGGCGCCGCGCCAGCACGAGGCGTGGCGCGCAGCCCAGGTCAGCGCGCACGCGGAGGGCCGCTCCCCGCCGCCACGCCCGACGATGACCGATGACGAACTCCGTGAGACGATCGTCAACGGGCAACTCAAGGTTCAGCGCGAACGCGGGACCGACCTCACGATCTTCTCGCCGCGCGCGGCCGGCATGGGCCACCATCTCGGGGACGCCTCGACCAGCGAGGGCTGGGCGACCGCCTGTAACGAACTGATCCACCGCATCTGCACGTTGTTCCCGCGCAACTTCGTTGGCGTGGCCATGCTGCCGCAAAGCGCGGGCGTGTCGCCGAAGAACTGCCTGGCGGAACTCGAGCGGTGCGTGACCGAGTACGGGTTCGTCGGCTGCAACGTGAACCCGGACCCATCGGGCGGCCATTGGCAGGACCCGCCGCTTTCGGACCGCTACTGGTATCCGCTGTACGAGAAGATGGTCGAGTTGAACGTGCCCGGCATGATCCATGTGAGTGCCGCCTGCAACCCGGCGTTCCACACGACCGGCTCCCACTACCTGAACGGTGACACCGTCGCGTTCAACCAGTTCATGACGTCCACCGTCTTCAAGGATTTTCCGACCTTGAAATTCGTGATTCCGCATGGCGGCGGAGCGGTGCCCTATCACTGGGGTCGGTTCCGGGGCTTGGCACAGGCCGCGAAGCTGCCTTTGCTGGGTGAGCTGCTGCTGAAGAACATCTTCTTCGACACATGCGTCTATCACCTGCCCGGCCAGGAGTTGCTGGCGAAAGTAATCCCAGTCGACAACATCCTGTTCGCC
Source organism: Rhodospirillales bacterium (assembly GCA_025352565.1). Lineage (GTDB taxonomy): Bacteria > Pseudomonadota > Alphaproteobacteria > Acetobacterales > Acetobacteraceae > JANXTF01. Next base: position 6,270 of record JANXTF010000024.1, read on the forward strand.
TCGGAGATGATCGGCGCCGTGCCCGGCATCGACCCGGAGACGGGCCATTACTTCGACGACACGAAGCGCTACGTCGACCAGTTGCCGTTGTCGGATGCCGACAAGGCCAAGATTTACGAAGGCAACGCACGTCGCGTGTACCCGCGCCTGTCCGGGCAAATCACCAGGCAGTTCGCGCAAGCGGCCCGATGATGGTGCTTGCCGGAACATGATCGTCGGATCGAGCGTGCCTCGGGAACGAGTCCCGAGTCCGCGGCCGCCCTTTGGGATCGCCCGCGGCCCTTCCCCCCGTTTGCTCGGACTGCCGACCGAACAAGATGGAGGAAGGACCACTTCAGGGCGTCAGCTGGTGGTCTTGTCCACCAGCTTGTTCTTCGCGATCCACGGCATCATCGCGCGCAGCTTCTCACCGACCTGTTCGATCTGGTGTTCGGCGCTGCGGCGGCGGGTGGCCTTGAAGCTGCTCTGGTTGACCTTGTTCTCCAGCATCCAGTCACGCGCGAAACGTCCGCTCTGGATGTCGGCCAGAACGCGCTTCATCTCGGCCTTCGTCTCCGACGTGATGATGCGCGGCCCGGTGACGTATTCGCCGTATTCGGCGGTGTTGGAGATGGAATAGTTCATGTTGGCGATGCCGCCCTCGTAGATCAGGTCCACGATCAGCTTCACCTCGTGCAGACACTCGAAATACGCCATCTCGGGCGCATAGCCGGCTTCCACCAGCGTCTCGAAGCCCGCCTTGATGAGTTCCACGAGGCCGCCGCAGAGCACGACCTGCTCGCCGAACAGGTCAGTCTCGCATTCCTCCTTGAACGTGGTCTCGATGATGCCGGCGCGACCGCCGCCGATGGCGCTGGCGTAGGACAGGGCGATCTCGAGTGCGTTGCCGCTGGCATTCTGCTCGACGGCCACGAGGCAGGGCACGCCGCCGCCGCGCTGGTATTCGCTGCGGACCGTGTGGCCGGGGCCTTTCGGCGCGATCATGAACACGTCGATGTCGGCGCGGGGGTCGAGCAGGTTGAAATGCACGTTCAGGCCGTGCGCGAAGGCCAAGGCCGTGCCGGGGCGCATGTTCGGGCCGAGGTGCTCGCGGTAGAGGTCGCCCTGGCCCTCGTCGGGCGTCAGCACCATCACCACGTCGGCCCATTTGGCGGCGGCGGAAGGGTCCATGACCTTCAGGCCAGCCGCCTCGGCCTTGGCGATGCCGGCGGAGCCGGGGCGGAGGGCAACCACGAGTTCGGTGGCGCCGCTGTCCTTGAGGTTGAGGGCATGGGCATGGCCCTGGCTGCCGTAACCGACGATCGCGACCTTCTTGGCCTTGATGAGGTTCACGTCGGCGTCGCGGTCGTAGTAAACGCGCATGGCTTATTCCTTGATGGTGGATGGAAAGTAACCGTTTGGGGGACTGGAAAGGGTGGTGCGGTGTTGCCCTGCGCTCCGTCAGATGACGCGCGTGCCGCGGGCGATCGCGGCGACCCCCGTGCGCGAGACTTCGGCCAGCCCGAGCGGACGCATCAGCTCGACGAAGGCGTCGAGTTTTTCCGTGCTGCCGGTCATTTCGAAGACGAAGCTGCCCGTTGTGGCATCGACCACGCGGGCGCGAAAGGCGTCGGCCAGGCGCAACGCCTCGGCGCGATCGTTGCCGGTGGAGCACACCTTGATCAGCGCCATCTCGCGGGCGATGTGCGGGCCCTCGCGGGTGAGGTCGGACACGCGATGCACCGGCACCAGCCGGTCGAGCTGGGCCTTGATCTGCTCGATCACCATTTCGGTGCCCGAGGTGACGATGTTGATGCGGCTGCGGCCGCGCCCGTCATCGACCGGGGCCACCGTCAGGCTGTCGATGTTGTAGCCGCGCCCGGAGAACAGGCCGATCACGCGGGCCAGCACGCCAGCCTCGTTTTCGACCAGGACGGAGATGGTGGCGGAGGTGTTGGGGGCGGGCGTGGTCATGGCAGTGTTCCTGACTTCTCCCCTGCCCCTTGTGGGGAGGGGCCGGGGGCGGGGGCGCCCGGGCACAGCGTTCGAAGGTGGAGGCACCCCTCCCCGGCCCTCCCCACAAGGGGGAGGGCGAAAATACTAAACCAGAACCAAGCCTTCATCCGTGATGCTCGCGGCCCGCTGGTTGTGCCCCGCGCCCAGGATCATCTCGTTGTGGGCCGCCCCACTCGGGATCATCGGGAAGCAGTTCTCCTTCTGATCGACGCAGATATCGGCGATCACGGCCTTGGGGCTCGCGATCATCGCGCGGATCACGTCGTCGAGTTGATCGACGCTCTCGGCGCGCATGCCGACACCGTGGAACGCCTCGGCCAGCCGCACGAAATCGGGCAGCGCCTCGCTGTAGCTTTCCGAGTAGCGGCCGCCATGCAGCAATTCCTGCCACTGGCGGACCATGCCCATGTATTGGTTGTTCAGGATGAACACCTTCACCGGCAGGCGGTACTGCGCCAGCGTCGCCATCTCCTGAATGTTCATCAGAATACTGGCCTCGCCCGCGATGTCGATCACCAACGCGTCGGGATGGGCGATCTGCACGCCCATGGCCGCCGGCAGGCCGTAGCCCATGGTGCCGAGTCCGCCGCTGGTCATCCAGTGGTTGGGCTGGTCGAAGCGGAAATACTGCGCCGCCCACATCTGGTGCTGGCCGACCTCGGTGCTGATGAATGTCTCGCGGCCGAGTTCGCGGGTGATGTCGTACAGACGCTGGACGGCGTATTGCGGCTTGATGGTGTCGCCGCGGCCCTGGGTCTGGGTGAATTTCAGGCAATCGATGCCGCGCCACTCGGCGATCTGGCGCCACCAGGCGGCGACCGACTGCGTGTCGGACGGCGCCGGGTGCGCGTCCCAGGCGGCGATCAGGGCTTCGAGCACCACGCCCGCGTCGCCGATCACGGGGATATCCACGCGGACGTTCTTGTTGATGCTGGACGGATCGATATCGACGTGGATCTTGGTCGAGCCGGGGCTGAACGCGTTGAGGCGCCCGGTCACGCGGTCGTCGAAGCGGGCGCCGACGTTGAGCATCACGTCGCAGCCATGCATCGAGAGGTTTGCCTCGTAGGTGCCGTGCATGCCGAGCATCCCGAGGAATTGCGGGTCGTTGCTCGGGTAGGCACCGAGGCCCATCAGCGTGCCGGTGCAGGGAAAGCCGGTCTTGCGGACGAACCGGGTGAGCGCACCGGCGGCGCCCGCGTTGATGACGCCGCCGCCGAAATACACGATCGGGCGCTTGGCCGCCTTCATGGCGGCCACCGCGCGGGCGATCTGCGCGGGGTCGGGGTCGGTCGCCGGGCGGTAGCTGCGGTGCGGGGTTTCCGGAATGGCCTGGTAGGGGGCCTTGCCGATCAGGATATCCTTCGGCAGGTCGATCACCACCGGGCCGGGGCGTCCGCTGCGGGCGACGTAGAACGCCTCATGGACTATGCGGGCAAGGTCCTCGGATTTCTTGACGAGGTAATTGTGCTTGGTGGCCGGGCGGGTGATGCCCGTGGTGTCGGCCTCCTGGAAGGCGTCGTTGCCGATCAGGTGGGTGGGCACCTGGCCGGTCAGGCAGACCACGGGGATGCTGTCCATCAGCGCGTCCACGAGGCCGGTCACGGCGTTGGTGGCGCCCGGACCGCTGGTGACGAGCACCACGCCGACCTTTCCCGTGCTGCGGGCATAGCCTTCGGCGGCATGGACGGCGGCCTGCTCGTGGCGCACCAGGATGTGGCGAATGGCGTTCTGCTGGAAAATGGCGTCGTAGATCGGCAGGACCGAACCGCCCGGATAGCCGAAAATGACCTCGACGCCCTGGTCCTTCAGCGCGCGCAGCAGGACTTCGGCCCCGGATTGCAGATCGGCGGCTGGCGGGATGGCGGGGGCGGCGAGGGTCTGGCTCATGGGTGGGAGAGGTAGGCGCTCCCGCTGCACCGCGTCAACCCGCGCGAACAAAAGCGATGATTTCGGCCCAAGTTCTTTCCGAAACTTGCTCTAGACCCGCGAAACGCGCATGGATCATATGCGTTCGTGCCGGATCGGCAAGGGAGTGGTGGCGGAACCAGGTTGCCTGACGCTTGGTGTAGCGGCCGGTGGCGAACACGGCGAGGCGGGCGGCGTCGGCCAGACAGGTCTCGCCCCGGAGATGGGCCAGCAGTTCCGGCACCCCGTGGGCGCGCATGGCTGGCAGAGCCGGGTCGAGGTTCCCGGCGGCCAGCGTCGCGACCTCGGCCAGGGCACCCTGTTCCAGCATCGCGTCGAAACGCGCGGCGATGGCGGCGCGCAACGGCTCGCGCGCGGGGTCGATCAGGAGGGCGGTGAAGCGCCAGGGCGCGGGCGTGGCCGCGTCCGACTGCCAGGCGGCGAGGCCGCGCCCGGTCTGTCGCCACACCTCCCAGGCGCGGGCGATGCGCTGGCCGTCGGTGGGATGCAGGCGGGCGGCTGTGGCCTGATCGACATGGGCCAGCGCGGCATGGAGCGCCGCGGCGCCCTGGTCTGCCAGCAGGCGGCGGGCTTCCGTGCGGGCGGCGTCACCGATGGCGGGAATGGCGGCGAGGCCCTGGACGAGGGCCGCGAAATACATGCCGGTGCCGCCGCAGATGATGGGCAGACGGCCGGACGCGTGGGCGCGGTCCATCTCGGTCAAGGCGGTCGCGCGCCACCATGCCGCGCTGCCGGCCTCGGCGGCCGGGCGGACGCCGTAGAGGCGGTGGGGAACACGCGCCTCCTCCGTCTCGGTGGGGCGCGCGGTGACGATGCGGAGTTCGCGATAGACCTGCATCGAGTCCGCGTTGACGATCGTGCCGCCGAGTTCCTCGGCCAGCGCCAGCGCCAGCGCTGACTTGCCGCTGGCGGTGGGGCCTGCGACGAGGAGGGCGTGCGGTTCACGCACGGGTTGCGGCCAGAGGGCTAAATCCGCATACGGCTGGCATGAACCATGTTCTGACGCTGATCGCGGACCCGGCCGCCTTTCCCCTGACCGACGCGATCATCGCGCGGGTGCGCGACGCGGTCGGCGGCACCGCGAGCGACGTGCTTTCGCCCGGCGAGGCGGCCGACATCATGTGTCCGAGGCGGCCGGATGGCCACGACATCGCCGCCGCTCTGGAGCGAGCGCCGATCGACGCCATCACCACCAAGGCGCGCGGCCGGCGCAAAGGACTGCTGCTGGCCGACATGGACAGCACCATCGTCACCGGCGAGACGATCGACGAGCTCGCGGCGTTCGCGGGAATCGGGGAGAAAATCGCGGCCATCACGAAGCGCAGCATGGAGGGCGAGCTGGATTTCGCCCAGGCCCTGCGCGAACGGGTGGCAATGCTGAAGGGCTTGCGCCTGGAGGCGCTGGAGAAAACCTGGGAGCGGGTGGCATTCAGCCCCGGCGCCCGCGAGTTGGTGGCGACGATGCGGGCGCACAACGCGACCACGGCGCTGGTGTCGGGCGGCTTCACCTGGTTCACCGGGCGGGTGGCGGGCGAACTCGGCTTCGAGGTGAACCGGGCGAACGTGCTGCTGGATGACGGGTCGGCGCTGACTGGCGAGGTCGGCGAGCCGATCCTGGACCGGGAGGCGAAATTGGCCACGCTGCGCGAACTGGCCGCCGCGCGAAGCCTCAAGATGGCGGGGACGCTGGCGGTGGGAGATGGCGCCAACGATCTCGCGATGATCCGCGCGGCGGGTCTGGGAGTGGCCTACCGCGCCAAGCCGATCGTCGCACGGGAGGCAAAGGCCGAAATCGTGCATTCGTCGCTGCGCGCGCTGCTGTTCGCGCAAGGTTATCGTCTGGAGCAGATCGTCGGCGCACCCTCATAGGGCGCGCCGCATTCCGATCCGAGGGCAGCCCGATCTTTAGGCAACCCGGCCTTAGGGTAGCGTCCTCTTCACGTCCTCGGCACCGCGCGTCACGGCCCGGCCGGTCGCGGACACGTCCTGGCCGGCACCGGCCGTTGTGTTGCAGGCGGTTAGCATCGGAGCGACCGCCCCGAGCAGCAATGTGAGGATGAGGGCGCGGACCGCGATCGTCTTCGTCATGGGGGTCTCCTGGCCAATTTGGCGTTCGGTCGTGAAACACGCGATCTTGAGGAAAGTTTCCTTACGCCACCGTTTGATTCCGCCGGGCTCTCGATATCGCCACGGCCGAACGTCGTGGCGCGCCGGCCATGCGACCGAAGCGGGGTGACCGAAGCGGGCTATTCCACGACGATTCGCGGCCCCGCGGCCCGCCCGCCGGCCAACTTCGCCTGAAGCCCCTCCGCCACCGCCATGAACGCGCGCGCGCCGTCGCTCTCCGGCGCCGAGGCGACGATGGGCGCGCCGGCATCGGCCGCCGTGCGGATGTCGAGCAGCAGCGGGATTTCGCCCAGGAAATCCACTCCAAGCCGGCGGGCCTCGGCTCGCGCGCCGCCATGGCCGAAGATCTCGGCGCGGTGGCCGCAGGCGGGACAATGGAAATAGCTCATGTTCTCGACCAGCCCGAGCACCGGCACGCTGGTCTTCTCGAACATCCGCACGCCGCGCCGCGCATCCAGCAACGCGATGTCCTGCGGCGTGGAGACGATGACGGCACCCGCCAACGCCACACGCTGCGCCATGGTGAGCTGTGCGTCGCCGGTGCCAGGAGGCATGTCCACGATCATCACGTCGAGCCTGCCCCAATCGACCTGCCCCATCATCTGCTCCAGCGCGCCCATCACCATCGGGCCGCGCCAGATCATCGGCGTCTCCTCCTCGACCAGGAAGCCGATCGACATGGCCTTGAGGCCCCACGCGAGCAGCGGCTGCATCCGGTCGCCACGCAGTTCGGGCTTGCGCGACAGGCCGAGCATCCGCGGGAGGCTGGGACCGTAGATATCGGCGTCGAGCAGCCCGACCGACAGGCCAAGGCGCGACAGGGCGACCGCGAGGTTGATGGCCACCGTGGATTTGCCCACGCCGCCCTTGCCTGAGGCGACCGCGACGACGGCGCCCACATCGGCCAGCAGGCGCGGCCGCCCGCCGCCCGGCGCGGGCGGCGCCTTGGGCTGGGCGATCTGTTCGGGCGCGGCCTTGTGTGCGGTGAGCACGACGGTCGCGTTCCTGACGCCGGGGAGCCCGCCCAGCAGCGCCTCCGCCTGCCTTCGCACCGGCTCCATGCCCGCCGCATGGGCGCGATCGGTCAGCAGGCTCACATGCACCAGCCCGTCGCGGGTCTGCACCTGCTCCACCAATCCGGCCGCCACCACGTCCTGCCCGGTCGCCGGATCGATGATGGTGCGGAGCGCCTTGCGGAGCGCCTGCTCGTCGGGAATGGGCATACGCTTGAAAACCTTTCGTACGTCGGCAATATGGAGAACGCCTTATGAGGCCCGCGCGGCGCGCTGCCAACGGCGCCGACCCGCGACACTTTAGGAGCCTCCCCCCTCGATGCCCTGGAACAATGGCGGCTCCGGCGATGAACCCGGAGACGGCGGCAAGCCGCCGAGCCCGTGGGGCACGCCCGGCGAAACACCCGCGCGCAAGCCCACCCGTCCGCCCAATGATCGTCCGCCCAACGATCGTCCGCCGAACGATCGTCCGCCGAATGATCGCCCGCCGTTCGGCCGGCCATCCGGGCCGCAGACCCCGTGGGGCACCGGCGGACGCGGTCCAGGTGGCGGCACGCCGCCCGACATCGACGAACTGATCGCCCGCGCCCAGGGCTTCGTGCGCGGCCTGCTGCCCGGCGGTCCGGGCGGCGGCGGCATGGGTCCGCGCGGCGGCAGCGGGCGTGGTGCCGGTGGGCGCGGTGGCGGGGCATTGTCCGGCGGGCGGGGTGCCGTCCTGCTCGGCCTCGTGCTCGTGGCCGGCTGGCTCGCCAGCGGGTTCTACCGCGTCCAGCCCGATGAGCAGGGTGTGGTGCTGCGCTTCGGCGCCTATGAACGCACCACGCTGCCCGGCCTCAACTACCACATGCCCTGGCCGGTCGAGAGCGTGCTGCGCCCCGCCGTCACCCGCATCAACCGCGTCGAGGTCGGCTACCGTTCCGCCGGCCCCGAGGCCCGCACCGCCTCGGGCCGCGACGGGCGGCAGCGCATCGTGCCGGAGGAGAGCCTGATGCTCACCGGCGACGAGAACATCATCGACATCGACTGCGCCGTGTTCTGGCGCGTCCGCGACGCCAGCGCGTATCTGTTCAATACCCGCAACCCCGCCGAGACGGTGAAATCCGCCGCGGAGAGCGTGATGCGCGAGGTGATCGGCCGCACCCCCATCCAGCCGGCGCTGACCGACGCCCGCGCCCAGATCGAGACCGCCGTTTACAAGGGGGTCCAGGCGATCCTCGACCAATACGGCAGCGGCGTGGAGATCACCCAGGTGCAGCTCCAGAAGGTCGATCCGCCAGCGGCCGTCATCGACAGCTTCCGCGATGTGCAGCGCGCCAACACCGACGCCGAGCGCATCCGCAACGAGGCCGAGAGCTACCACAACGACATCGTCCCCCGTGCGCGCGGCGACGCCGCCCGGCTGGTCGCCGAGGCCGATGGCGCGCGGCAATCGTCGGTCGCCGAAGCCACCGGCCAGGCGCAGCGCTTCCTGTCGGTGCTGACCGCCTACAACGCCGCCAAGGATGTGACGCTGCGTCGCCTTTATATCGAGACCATGCAGGACATCCTGTCGCACACGCCGACCTTGATCGTGGATGACAAGCTGAAGGGCGTGGTGCCGTATCTGCCGCTGAACGATTTCCCGCGGGTGCCGCCCCGGCCGGGCGCCAGCACGGGTCAAACTTCCACGGGTCAAACATCCGTGCTTCCGGCATCTCCCGCCGCGCCAACCCCCGGTCGGAGCACCACGCCATGAGGACCACTTCCATGGCCGCGGTGGCCGCCGCCTTCGCGATCGCCGTCCTCGCAAGTTCGTCGCTGTTCACCGTCAGCCAGACCGAGCAGGTGCTCATCACCCAGTTCGGCCAGCCGATCCGCGTCATCTCCAACGCGGGACTCCATGCCAAGCTGCCCCTGGTGCAGACCGTCATCAGCTTCGACCGCCGCCTGCTGGACTACGAGGTGGCGCCCGAGGAGGTCATTCTCGGCGACCAGCGCCGGCTGATCGTCGACAGCTTCACGCGCTTCCGCATCACCGACCCGCTGCGCTATTATCAGGCGGTCGGTCCGACCGAGGATGGCGTGCGCGCCCGCCTCAACTCGGTCGTTTCCTCCTCGCTGCGTCGCGTGCTGGGCAACGAGCAACTGCTGAACGTGCTGTCATCCGATCGCGGGCGGATCATGGGGCTCATCAAGGGCCAGGTGAACGACGAGATGAAGGGCTTCGGCGTCGCCATCGAGGATGTCCGCATCCGTCGCGCCGATCTGCCGGAGGAGAACACCCAGGCGATCCTCTCGCGCATGCAGTCCGAGCGCGAGCGCGTCGCGCGGCAGGCCCGTGCCGAGGGTGCCGAGGCCTCGTCGCGCATCCGCGCCAGCGCGGAACGCGAACGCACCGTGCTGCTGGCCGAGGCCCGCTCCACCGCCGACAAGCTGCGCGGCGAGGGCGAGGGGCAGGCGATCGCCCTGTTCGCCGACGCCTTCCAGCGCGACCCGCAATTCTTTGAAACCTGGCGGACGTTGCAAGCCTACAAGGACGCCTTCGCCAGCGGTGCCTCGCGGCTGGTTCTCACGCCCGGTTCGGACTTCCTGAAGCTGCTGAACCAGGCGCCGACGGTGGCTGGGGCGGCACCCAAATAAACATGCGAGGAAGGCGACCACCGCACCCCCTTGGCCCGATGACGAAAGTTTTAGGTGGTGAATTGCCCCCTGGATGCGACACAGGTTGATGCAATGCGGCCCGCCGCGCACATTTGATGAAATTCGCCCTTAGGGATCAGCACGACATGCGCTCCACTTCCCGCTACGCCGCCCTCGCCCTCGCCGGCCTCCTGGCCGTGCCTGTCCTGCCGACCATGGGCGTACAGCCGGCCCAGGCCCGGGTCGCCGGTGACAGCTTCGCCGATCTTGCGGCCAAGCTGCTGCCCGGCGTGGTCAACATCTCCTCCACGACGTCGGGCAAGGCCGAGCGCCCGGGTGCCGGGCCGGAAATGCCGGTATTCCCGCCCGGTTCTCCGTTCGAGCAGTTCTTCAAGGACTTCCTGGACCGCCAGCGGCGCGGCGGCGGCGGCGGCGGTCAGGGGCAGAACGACGCGCCCGACCAGGGCCGCAAGATGCAGAGCCTCGGCTCGGGCTTCGTGGTCGATCCGTCGGGCATCGTCATCACCAACAACCACGTGATCGACGGCGCCGACGAGATCACCGTGCTGTTGCAGGACAGCACCAGCTTCAAGGCCAAGCTGCTCGGCAAGGACGCCCGCGCCGACATCGCCGTGTTGAAAATAACCAGCGACAAGCCGCTGGTCGCGGTGCCGTTCGGCGACAGCGACAAGGCGCGCGTGGGCGATGTGGTGCTGGCCATCGGCAACCCGTTCGGCCTCGGCGGATCGGTCACCGCCGGCATCGTCTCCGCCCGTGGCCGCGACATCCATCAGGGTCCGTATGACGATTACCTGCAGACCGACGCCGCCATCAACCGGGGCAATTCCGGTGGACCGCTGTTCAACATGGACGGCGAGGTGATCGGCATCAACACCGCCATCTACTCCCCGTCTGGCGGCTCGGTCGGCATCGGCTTCTCGATCCCGTCCAACCTCGCGAAAAACGTGGTCGCCCAGTTGCGCGATTTCGGTCGCGCGCGGCGCGGCTGGCTCGGCGTGCAGATCCAGCAGGTGACGCCCGACATCGCTGAGAGCATGGGCCTGCACGAACCCTCGGGCGCGCTGGTCGCGGGAGTGACCGCCGACGGGCCGGCCGGCAAGGCGCAGCTGCGCGGCGGCGATATCATCCTGAAATTCAATAGCCAGGATGTGAAGGAGATGAAGAACCTGCCGCGCATCGTGGCCGAGACCGAGATCGGCAAGCAGGTGCCGCTAGTGGTCTGGCGCGACGGCAAGCAGGTTTCGCTCACCGCCGTGGTGGGCGAGCTGCCGGACGACGCTAAGACGCAACTGGCCTCGGCCGCGCCGGACAAGCCGGCAGCCGCGGTGACCGAGCTGTCCGGGCTCGGCCTCAAGGTCGGACGAATCACGGCCGATGCGCGCGGCAAGTTTCAACTGAGCGCCGAGCAGAAGGGGGTGGTGATTACCGACGTCACCAACGGGACTCCCGCCGCCGATCGCGGCCTGAAGGCCGGGGACGTGATCGTGGAAGTGCAGCAGGAGGCGGTGAGCACGCCGGACGACGTCCTGCGCCGCATCGACAGCGTGCGCAAGGCGAACCGTCAATCGGTGCTGATGCTGGTTCAGAACGCCGATGGACTGCGGTGGGTGCCGCTGTCGTTGAAGGCCGATCCGGCCCGCAAGCCGGGCTAGTGGTAACAATCTGACGGAAGCATCCGTTAGATTCTATTCGTTATCGCTCATTTTATGGTCCAAATTCCCTGACGCTCGGGTAGCGAGCGTCAGGTTTGGACCATTAGGTCGGCTCGAGGGCGCTGTCCGTTTCGGCCGCAGTCGGCAGGCTGCCTTGGGTCCCCGCGCGGGTGCAGCACAAAGCAGCGGCGGTATTGGCGCGATGAAGCGCGGGTCCCATGGCGAGGCCTCGGTCGAGCCCTGCGGCCAGCACGCCGACGAAACAGTCGCCGGCAGCGGTGGTGTCCACCACCGATACTTGCCGCGCGGGCAGGCGGAAGCGTCCGGCCGCGGTTTCCGCGTCGATTCCGTGGGCGCCAAGGGTCACGACCACGTCACAGCCCAACGTCGCGTGGAGCGAGGCGGCGTCGTTGCCTGTGCCGAGGCGGCTGGCGAGCCACGCGGCTTCCTGGCCGTTAGCGAGCAGCAGATCGACCGCGTGCCAGGTTCGGTCAGGCATAGCCCCGTCGGGCAGGTCCGCAGCGGGAGCGAGGTTCAGCACCACGCGGGCACCGCCGGCGCGGGCGCGGTGGATCAGGCCCGCGGTCTCGCGCGGATCGACCTCCATCTGGAGCAGAACCGTGGTGCCGGCCCCGAGCAGCGCGTCCTCGACCTGCGCCGCGCGGGCGAACAGGTTGGCCCCGCTGGCCACCGCGATCAGGTTCTGCCCAGCATCGTCGACGCAGATCGAGGCGCAGCCGGTCCAGGCCTCGGTGACGGCCACGCGCGACAAATCGATGCCGCCGTGCCGCATCAGGCCGAGCGCCTCGGCGGCGAAGCGGTCGGTGCCTACGGCCCCGGCGAAAACCACTTTCGCGCCATCCCTTACGGCTGCCAGCGCCTGGTTGGCGCCCTTGCCGCCGGGTTCGATCCGCATCGCGGGGGTGGCGACGGTCTGGCCGGGCGCGGGAAGCTCAGTCACCCGGAATATCAGGTCGAGGTTGATCGAGCCGAAAACGACGATCATGGGTCTGGGCGTGGCGCAGCGAGAGCGTGCATCATCTCGGTCCATTCGCGCCTGGACAGGAAGCTGCCCGGCTGTTCGACCGCCTCACCGGCGAGCATCCGGCGGACCACGGCGAGCATTCCGGCCGAGAGCGTGATGGCGCCCATCCGGTAATCCATGAACGCCGCATGGGTGGCCGGTACCCAGGCCTTCGCGGTCTCCAGCATCACGTCGGCATAGGCGCGGATTTCGTATTGCGCGTGGGCGTCGGCGCGCAGCGAGAGGAAGCCGAGCAGATTGTGCAGGTCGGTCTTCCAGTACCACTGGGTATACGTGTTGAGGGTGAGGTTCATGCGCGCGAGTTCACGGGCGAGGCCCTGGCGCGCCGGGTCGCGGGGCTGGCCGTCCGCGTCCTCGTTCAGCATGGCGGCGTAGTTGTCATAGGTGCGGGTGGCGTCGGCGCGCAGCAGGTCGAGCACGTCGGACGCCTCCTGGCCCTCCAGCACGGCGCCGCGTCCCTGGCGGTTGCTGTCGGACTGCGCGGCGAGGTGTTCGGGGGCGGGAATATAGAACTCGCGATCGAGGATGGAGTAGCGGGCGGAATATTCGTTCACGTTGGCCGTGCGGTGGCGGATCCACTGGCGTGCCACGAAAATGGGCAGCTTCACATGGTACTTGATCTCGCACATCTCGAACGGAGTGGAGTGGCGGTGGCGCATGAGGTAGCGGATCAGCCCGGCATCCTCGCTGACCCGCCTGGTGCCTCGGCCATAGGAAACGCGCGCCGCCTGCACGATTGCGGCATCGTCGCCCATGTAGTCGATCACACGGACGAAGCCGTGATCGAGCACCGGCAGCGCCTGATACAGCATCTCCTCCAACGCCGGGACGCTGGCGCGGCGCGTGGGAGCGGTGGTGTCCCGCAGGGCGGCAATCTCGGCGCGCTGCACGTCGGTAAGATTCATCGAAATTGGTCATTCAATTGCGGGCCGCAAAGCGACGGTCCCGGCGTGAACAAGGCGTGCAACGGACGGAAATCGCGAAGCTGCAAGCCGCCAAAGCGTGGCGGGGGTGCGTCCGGGTCGAGACGCAAATCCTCCACGCGATCGAGGAACGCGCGGATTGTTTCCTGCACCTCGAGGCGCGCCAGATTGGCGCCGACGCAGGTGCGGGGCCCGAAATTGAAGGCGATGTGATCACGCGGATTGGTGCGGCCGAGATCGAGCCGGGCCGGGCATTCGTATCGCTGCGGATCGCGATTGGCGGCCGATTGAACCGAGATGACAGCCTGGTCCCGCAGAATGTCGGTGCCCGCCAAGGTGAAGTCCCGATTGGCACGCCTGCTGCGATAGTGGACGGGACCGTGTAGCCGAAGCGATTCCTCCACCAAGGCCCGAATCGCCTTCTCCCCATTTGCCTTGAGTTGATCGATCAGCCCCGGCTCGGTCATCATGAGATAAAGGGTGCTGGCCAGCGCGTGCGACGTGGTGCCGCTACCCGCAAACAGCATGTGACGCAGATTCGTCAGGATGTTCGGTAAATCCCAACCTGGGATCAGCTTCGGCACTTCGCGCCACATGCGGCTGATAATGTCATCTCCGAGGCCGTTTCTCCGCTCCTCGACAAACGGCAGCAGCAGGTCTCCAAGTTTGCGCCCGGCCACCCGGGCGTTGGCGATGATCTCGGCATCTCCAGCCATCGAGAAGTTGAAGAAGGTCTCGATCGGCTTCATGGTCTCGTAGACCTCGTCAATCCATGCGTCGTCGCGCCACGGCAGCCCCATCACCGTCGCTATCGCGCGGATCGGCAACCGGTTTGCGTATTCGGGAATCAGATCGACATGGCCGTGTTCGATAAACCGATCGATCAGGCTGTTCACCAGGGGCCGCACACTACTGACTCGGAATCGCTCCATGGCAGGTATGCTGTATTGTTGCAGCCACCAGGTATGGAGCCGGCGGTGATCCTCGCCCTCCATCAGCGTCAGGCTGCTGCTTCCCTGAATGTCACGCGCGATCTCGCCGAGGTCCTTGGTCCAGAACCGGATTGCATCGAGGTCGGTGCGCATCATCTCCCGGCAGCCATCGGCGGAAAGCACCAACCAGGCCTGCATGCCCGCATCCCAGATAACGTTTCCCCGCGCCCGCATCTCCTCGTAAATCGGATAGGGGTCCTGGCCCACGATCTGTCTGAGCGAGACGGGGCAACTTGGTGTTTCTGCGGTCGACATAGCTATCTCCTGATGCACGGCTGTTGTTCGTCGACGATCGGGGCGCCGGATGTCGGGAATTGCATGAACACTATCTCAACACCCGTGGAACCCGCCACCAGGCGCAGCGGCTCCTCATTGGCGTTCGAGAAGATGCAGCAAAGAGGCCAGTACTCCTGGCTATTACATATTGCCGTTCCTGAAGTCACCACATGAAACTGGCCACCGCCCGAGGCTGGGCGCCGGCCAAGATAAGTTTGTCCCGGTGGAAGACGATAGATGGATGCCGCGAGACCATCATCCTCCTGCGCATGGAAAACATGCTCGGTTCCCTGCCCTGTTTCCACCAGAGCGGCCGCTCGCGCCTGATCGGTGGCGCCGGCCATGAAGTAGCGACGCGTGGTCGAGCGATCCAACTTGGCGATCTCGCTCGGCATGAGCGCGAGACCGGGGATAATCGCGTCGCGGAGCACGAGATAACCGAGTCCCTCAGGACCCGCGCGCAACGGCCCGTAGGCCGTGTAGGCGCCAGCATACTGCACCGTAATTGGCCTTACCTCGTAACGGCCGATCTTGCCCGAACCGCTGACGACCACCTGAAACTGGTTGACGTAGTGAAAATGGGCGCCGAGGGTCGTGAGTGGGTCTTGCTCGACCAGCTTGCCGTTTCCGCGGCGGGTGCCGGAAGGCGCCTCCTCGCTGAGGAAGTCGCTCCGAAACGTGGGATAGCCGGGTGCCAGACGCCGGTTCGCAAGGGCGTCTTCACGGGTTCCAATGAGAGGCATTGCACGTCATCTCCATGGTGATCCGTTCGATTTTTCGTCAGCCGCCCGCGCCCGGCTGATAGGCGGCTCCGGCGCCGCCATCCAGCGTCACGGAAATGCCGGTGATGAACGCGGCTTCGGGGCTGAGCAACATTTTGACCACGTTCGCGACATCGTTCGGTTCAACGGCACGACCAAGAGGCGGCACGGTCGAAGGCTGGTAGCCGCCGGCAACAACCTTGGATCGAGCGGCACGGCGCATCGGGGTATCCATCGAGCCTGGCTCGATAGCGTTCACGAGAACGTGGTCGCGCGCCAGCTCGACCCCGAGAGTACGCACCATTTGACTTACCGCAGCCTTGGAGGCTGAGTAGATACCGACCCCAACCTTCGGCCGGGTTGCACCAAGCGAGGAAACGATGATAACGCGCGACGGTCGGTCTGCCGTCGCGGTCGCACGAAGCAGCTTCAACCCCGACTGCACGCAAAGCCAGGGAGCACGGGTATTTACATCGAAGATGAGGTCGAATTCGTCGACGCTCATGCTTTCCATCGGGGCGACGCGAAGAATCCCGGCACAGCAGACGATGGCATGAAGCATCCCGAAACGACCACCGATCGCGTCGAACGCGCCGCGGATCGAGGCGGGTTCGCGCAAGTCGCACTTGAGCGGCAATAGCTGATCTGCCCCATCCCGCCCGAACGCCTTGAGGTCTCCTGGGATTGCCATGACGTCGATGGCGGCAACGGCCCAACCCTGCTTCAGCAGCGCGGCGGTTACGGCATATCCAACACCGGACGCGGCACCGGTGACCGCGGCTACCTGGATGGTGCGTTCGGTCATGTCTGCTGACTCCTGCTTCGGCCCAAGATACCCGCGAGGATGACGACAACTCCCACGATCACGGCCTGTAGCAACGCGACCACGCTACTTTGGCCGACGCTTCCACTGTCCGAGATCAGCGTCCAAACCATGACGGACAGCGTCTCCTGTCCGGGAGCGCGGAGCACCAGGGGCACACTCACCTGGATCGTGGTCAGAATGAAGGCAAACAACCAGCCTGAAATCAGCTGGTCGCGTAACATGGGCAGCACGATCGTGAAAAGGCGGTAACCGGGTCCTGCGCCAAGCAAACGCGCGGAGAACTCCGCTTCCAGACCGAGTTGCCGAAGCGCCGCATCCATGCTTCGGACGGCGGTGGGAACCGTCACGGTCGCAAGTGCTATCATCAGCGCCCACACCGTGCCGTAAATCCCGAGCGGCAGCCACAGATATGCCCACAGGAAGCCGAGGCTCAGAACGATCGCGGGCACCCCGATCGGGAGCATCGAAATGGCGTCCACCACGGCGGTGCCCCGAAATTCCCGACGCACGACGGCGTAGGATACCAGAAAGCCAAAAACCATCGTGGCGGTTGCAACGCCCGCCGACAGGATAAGCGTATTTACGACCGCGCCCGTCACCTGCGGGTTGGCGATGACGCGAACGTAATTGTCGAACGTGAAAAGGGCGAGGCTCGGCCGCGGACTCTGAAATCGGAGAAACGAGGTCGCCAGCAGCGCAAGCAGGGGAAGAATGACCACCGAGAGCAGATAAAGCCAGATCAGCATCAGGCCCGGAACACGCCATCGCCCGAGCGTCGAGCGGCGCCGAACGAAGCCGCGGGACTGCGTCGTCACGAAGCGCTCGCCATCCGTCAGTGCCCGCCGATATAACGCGAGAGCTACCAGCGCGGTGAGGATCAGAACCGTCCCGGCCGCCGCGGCAAGATTGAAATTCGCGGGCACGTTGAGCATCATCTCGTAAATCTTGAGCGGTAGGTTGGTGAACCGGAATCGCGTGCCGAATACCGCCGGTTCCGCAAACATGGAAACCGAGAGGATGAACACGAGCATTGCCGCCGCGAGCAACTGCGGCCGCAGCATCGGCAACGTCACGCTTCGCAACGTACGCAACGGCCGGGCGCCAAGTATGGCACTTGCGTCTTCATACCCGCCGTCGAACGCGCGCAACGTGCCGCTTAGCATCAGGTAAACGTATGGCGTATAGTAAAGTCCGATGAACAGGATTATCGACGTGAGCGAATAGACGTTCAGAAGTCCGCCTCCGATTGGCAAATATACGTTGAGAAATCCGATGCGAGGGGCTGCGAGCACGACCCAACCGACCGCAAGCGACAGCGGTGAGAGGTAGAGTGGCGTGAGTAAGGCGGGACGAAGCCAGCGATGACCTGGCAAGTCCGTCCGATCGACCAGCCACGCAAGCAGAGTGCCAAGCACGAGCGCGATCAGTGTTCCCGGCACGCACGTCATCAGCGTGCCGAATAACGGTGCCAGAATGGTGCTCGACGTGTAGACCTGCACGACGTTGGCGAAGGTCCATGTGGCCGTCGGACTTCCCGGTGTTCCGTCGCGGAAGGTCGCGAACATCACCATGCCGATCGGCGCCAGGATCGCCGACATCACAAGACCGCTGGCGACGAGCAGCACGATGCGCGAGATAGCCCGGTCGACGCGAACGGCTCCGCTCACGCAAGCCTCTCCGGCCGATCGTGGGTGGGCAATACCACGACGCGCTCGGGCCGAATGCGCAGAGCCACTTCGGCCGGCAATGTCATCGCCTCGTACCCGGTCAGATGCGCTGCCAGCCGCAACTCACCGCATCGCAGAACGAGTTGGGTAGCGCCACCGACGTAAAGACGACTGGTGATCTCGCCAGCAAACCAATCCCCGCCGACGACCGACCGCGGCGCCACCTCCAGTTCGTTCTCTCGGACGGCAACGGTGAGAGGGGTGCCGGCGTGGGTGGTTGGAACAGGCATACGCACGCCGGCATGTTCCAGTCGGACGACCGTTTGCGCGCCGTCCTTTTCGGCAATCCCGGGGAAGAAATTGGCGAAGCCGAAGAACGCCGCGGCGAAGCGGGACGCCGGTTCCTCGAACATCTCACGTGGCGTGCCGTATTGGACGATCCGACCCCGGTCCATGAGGAAGATACGATCGGAGAGCGCCATGGCTTCCTCCTGATCGTGGGTGACGTAGATGGCCGTGGTACCCAGGCGCTTCAGCAGGTCGCGCATGTCGCGGCGCATCTCGACCCGCAGCTTGGCGTCGAGATTGCTGAACGGTTCGTCGAGGAGCAAAACCTCCGGATCGACCGCGAGGCTCCGCGCGACGGAGACGCGCTGCTGTTGCCCGCCACTCAGTTGATGCGGATAACGACCTTCGAGACCGGCAAGACCAAGCAACGCCATGAGGTCTGAAACCTTGGCCGCGATCGCTCTCGAGGGCTGGCGGCGCAGCCGGAGGCCATACCCTATATTTTGCGCGGCCGTCATGTGCGGCCAGAGAACGTAGTTCTGAAACACCATGGACAGCCCACGTTCCTCCGGCGGCACAAAAATGCCGTCGCCGACAATCACGCGGCTGCCGATGCGGATGGTGCCGCTGTCGGGCTTATGAAAACCTGCAATGCAGCGCAACGTCGTGGTCTTGCCGCAGCCGCTGGGGCCGAGCAGGCTGCCGACTTCGCCACGGGCAAGCGTGAGCGTGACATCGCGGATAGCGGCACCGTTGCCGAACTGCTTTCCAAGTCCGATGAGGCTCAGCGCCTCGCCCTCGCCTGACCGGACGTTTGTGCCGAGCGGACCGGCCTGGACGCGCGATGGCGACACATGTGGCAGATGCACGGGGGCAGATGCCATATTCCCTCCTAATGCTCTTGCCAGCCTGATCTCGCGGGGCCAAATCGGTAATTCATTATAATGGTCCGGTCAACAAGCGCGCCTGGGAGGAGAGCCGCCGTCGGGCCGCGTTGCCATCGGACAATTCGCGGTTGCCCATCGGGCCTGAATAGTATCATGGTTTGCCCATACGAAGGGCGAACCTCGGCGAGCGACCAGCGGTCGCGGCCGCGCCCAAAGGGAGAGAATGCTATGGACGTCGCCAAGAGCCCGCGTTTGGTGAAGCGGCGAGCGGCTCTCGCCGCGATGGCAGGTGGGGCCTTCATCGCGCCGGATCGGGTCCGGGCCGAGCCGTCGGCGCCGTTCGACGAGCGCTTTCGCGATCTCATCAAGGCGGCGCGGGCCGAAGGTGAGGTGACCTGGTATCAGGGAAGCCTGGAGGCCGCCGGCCGCGACTTTTCGGTGATGTTCCAAAAGCGTTTCGGCGTGAAGGTCAACCACGTATTCGGCATCGGTTCGCCCGCCTTCGAGCGGTTTCGAGCCGAGGCCAGAGCGGGAAAGACCGTGGGCGATGTGTTTAATGCCACCGATGCGATCCTCATGTATCAGTTGATGAAGGAAGGCCTGATCGCCGACTACCGAACCGCCTCGGTGGACGACTTCCCGGATGGTTGGACAATGCGGGTCGGCGGCGGGATCGCTTATCCGACCTCGCGCACGCAGATGGTGTTCATGTGGAACACGCAGTCGGTGACTCCGGAAAAGGCCAAACTGTTGCGGCAGTGGAAAGGTTTGCTGGACCCGTCATTTGGAGATGGCCGGATGGGATTGGGCGATGCCACGCGGAGCGGCGGCGTCTATGCGGCCTATCACTATCTCCTGCGCGCCAACCCGCAACAATATGGTCTGCCCTTTCTGAGGGGTATCGCCGCGCAGAAGCCGGTGCTGTTCGCGGCGCATACCGAAATGGGCGCGCAAATCGCCTCTGGCGCGTTGGATGTCGGGGTCACGTTCGATCCGGTGTCGCTGCAGCAATACGAGTTGGGCGCGCCGATCGGCTTCGCGTTCCCCGACCCGACCCCGGCTGTTCTACTGATGACCGGTGTGGCAAAAACCGCGCCGCACCCCAGTGCGGCACGGCTTCTTATGGAATACACCACGAGCGCCGAGGGCATGGTGGAGTGGGGCAAGCTGTATCGTGCGGGCCTCGGCCGACCCGCTCTCGATGCGAAGATCGTGCAGCGGGTGGTGCGGGAGCCTTGGTTTGCACCGCCGCCCACGAACTATGTGATTACCGACGCGGAAGCCGCGGCCCGCGATCATGACGCCGTCATCAAGGAGTGGAGCAGCGTGTTCAAGCCGTGAAATGTCGGGACGCGCTTGCTTCCGTGGACGGCCAGACGCGCGCTGCGGCTGAATTCGTGACATCCAGCCAGGACAATTGACTGTCCGGTCGCGCATCGAGGAACATTGAATGTCCGCAAGGAAATTGGCCGTTGCGACTGATCGGTCGAAGAAGCCGATTTCGACCGATGCCGTGTGGCACAAGTCGCGCCGACCGATGAAGATGTCGGACAAGCTCGCCCGTCAGATCGTCGACGACATCCTGGCCAAGGGCTTGCGCTGCGGCTGCATGCTGCCGACCGAAGCCGAAATGACCCGCGATTACAGCGTGAGTCGTGGTACCTTGAGGGAGGCCCTGCGCCTGCTCGAGGTTCAGGGAATAATCACCATAAAGCCCGGTCCACGCGGTGGTCCGATGATCGCCGATCCCGAACCGGCCGATTTCGCGCGGATGATGCGCTTCTACCTTCGCATGCGGGGAGCGACATATCGCGAGGTGTTGGGCGCGCGGCTGGCGATCGAGCCGATGATGGCCCGCCTCGCCGCGGACGCGCAGGACGAGAAGGGGATCGCGGAGCTTCGTCGTGTCATCGCATTGTGTGAGCAGGCCGACCCCAGCAATGAGGCGGAGTGGCTCAGTACATCGCATTTGTTCCATGCGACAATCGCCGGGATTTCCGGGAACGCGGTGCTCGACCTGCTCGGAATGTCGCTGAAGGACGTCTATCATAGTTGGGCACTGACCAGTCTGGCCCCTTTGAAGTTGCGGGCGAAGGTGCTGTCGGTGCATCGGGCGATCGCCGACGCGATCCTGGGAGGCAAGGGCCTGGAGGCCGAACGCCTCATGGCCGACCACATGATGTTCTACGCCGAGCAGAGCGGCAAAGTGCATGCAGCGAGCCTCGATGATCGCATCGAGTGGGGATAGCGCCGCGCGAAACCCCTGGCACCGAACTGTCCGCCAGCAGTCGTTCTTGTCTAAACCGGGATATTGGTTATCATAGTTAGACCGTCCGCCAACTGGCGGATCGTTGGGGGAGAGTGGCTTTGGTCCCGTTCGTGGCGGCGTTGTCAGAGGGTGTTGTTCGAAACGCCGCGTCTCGCGCGGCAATGGCGTGAACGGGACGCTTTCCGATATCCTGGGAGACACCGCGTCGCGGGTTTTCGCGGATCATGTAACGCCGGAATTGCTGGCTGTTGCAGCGCGAGGCGTTTGGCCCGCGGCATTATGGGCAGCGGTCGAGGATGTCGGCCTGACCAGAGCGCTGGTTCCGGAGGATGCCGGCGGATTCGGTATTCCGCTCGTTGAAGCTCTGTTGCTCTTGCGCCGTGCGGGTGCCGCGGCGTTGCCGCTTCCCTTGGCTGAGACGATGCTGGCCGGGTGGCTGCTCGCAGGCGCGGGCCTGCCGATTCCGGATGGGCCAATGTCGGTCGCCACAGGGACGGCATTACGGCTTGTTCGCGCCGGCGCCGAATGGCGGCTGACCGGTCAGGACCGGCATGTCGCCTGGGCACGGGATGCGGCAGCCATCGTGGCATTGGCCACGATGGCTGGACAGACCTATGTGGTTCTCCTGGCCCGTGGAGTCGGACGTATCGAGCAACGCGTCAATATAGCCGACGAGCCCCGGGATACGCTGCAGGTGGACGTCACCCTCGACGAGGGGCAGGTGGCGCCGGCTGCGTCGGGCGTCGGGTTCGCCCAGTTGCGCGCCGCGGGTGCGGTGACACGCGCGCTGATGTTGGCGGGCGCCTTGGAGCGCGTCAGCGAGATGACCGTTCTGTACGCACAGGATCGCAAGCAATTCGGCAAGCCGATCGGGCGGTTTCAAGCCGTGCAGCAGAACCTCGCCGTTCTCGCGGCGGAAACGGCCGCGGCGATCGCCGCAAGCGATCTTGCCGCGGAGGGGTTCGCAGACGGTATGCGACTGCCGGCCATCGCCGTCGGCAAGGCGCGCACCAGCGAGGCGGCGGGTCTCGGCGCCGCGATCGCGCACCAGGTGCATGGGGCCATCGGCTTTACCAATGAACACAGCCTGCATTTTCTGACCAAGCGCCTATGGGCCTGGCGGGATGAATATGGCACCGAGGCGGAGTGGAGCCTTCTTCTGGGCCGGCATGTCGCGACGGCTGGGGCCGATCGGCTCTGGGCCGAGATCACCTCGGTCTGAACGCTTCCCAGGAACCAACATGCCGACCGTTACCTTCGCGCCACCGCCATCCAATGCCGCTGCCGAGCACCTTCGTGCTGAAGTGCGGGCGTTTCTTGCCGTCGAAATCGCCACCCGTTCGCCAGAGCGCCGCGCCGAGAGCTGGAACGGTTTCGACCGTGATTTCAGCCGCAAAATGGGCGAGCGTGGCTGGATCGGTATGACCTGGCCGAAGGCGTATGGCGGGCGCGAACGGAGCGCTCTCGAACGCTATGTCGTGCAGGAGGAGATGCTGGCTGCGGGCGCGCCTGTTTCAGGCCACTGGATCGCTGACCGCCAGAGCGGCCCGTCGTTGCTGCGCTACGGCACCGAAGACCAGCGGCGCGACATCCTGCCACGCATCGCGGCCGGCGAATGCTTCTTCTGCATCGGCATGAGCGAGCCTGATTCGGGTTCCGACCTTGCCGCTGTCCGGACCCGCGCAACCAAAGTGCAAGGCGGCTGGGTGGTGAACGGGAGCAAACTATGGACCACGAACGCCCACCTCTCCCATTACATGATCCTGTTCTGCCGCACCGGAGCGGCGGAGGAACGGCAGGGCGGCACCAGCCAGTTCGTCGTGGATCTCACGCTTCCCGGCATCACCATTCGTCCGATTGCAGCGATGACCGGAGAGCGGCACTTCAACGAAGTGGTCTTTCAGGACGCGTTTTTACCTGAAGGTGCGCTGCTGGGCGAAGTCGGCCGCGGCTGGGAGCAGGTGATGGGCGAGCTGGCCTATGAACGCAGCGGGCCGGAACGTTTTCTTTCCTCGTTCGCCTTGTTGGTCGAGCTTGTGCGAATACTCGGCCCGGACCCGTCAGAGCGCGCGGCAATCGCGGTCGGCCGCCTGGTCGCGCGGATCGCCACCCTTCGCCGTCTGTCCCGTTCTGTCGCGGGCATGTTGGCCTCCGGCAGCGATCCTTCGTTGCAGGCGGCCATGGTCAAGGACCTCGGCGCGATGGTGGAGCAGGAAATCCCGGAGATTGCCCGCCTGCTGGTACCGCCCGAGGCCGCCACTGGCGACAATGGCAGCTACACGGCCGTGCTTGCTTACCTGACGTTGCACGCGCCATCGTTTTCCTTGCGCGGAGGCACCCGCGAAATCCTACGTGGCATTATCGCCCGTGGGTTGGGCTTGAGATAGGAGAAGGCGATGTCCGAACTGGTATTGTTTGCGGTAAATGACGGCGTCGCGACGGTGACGCTGAACTTGCCAGACAAACGTAACCCGATTTCTGAAATCGGCATGGTGAATGCGCTGGTCGCGGCGTTGGAACGCCTCGACCGGGATCGCTCCATACACGCCGCGATATTGACCGGCGCCGGCAGCGCCTTCTCGTCGGGTGGCGACTTGCGCGCCATGTCGGATGAACTTGAGACCCGTGCGGGACGCCCGGCCGAAACCCCAGCCTATTACATACGCGGCATCCAGCGTATCACCCTGGCCTTCGCGCGACTTGAGGTGCCGATCCTCGCGGCCGTGAACGGTCCGGCGATCGGTGCCGGGCTCGATCTCGCCTGCATGTGCGACATACGCCTTGCTGGCGAGAGCGCACGATTTGCCGAAAGCTTCGTGAAAGTCGGCATCATCCCCGGTGACGGCGGCGCCTGGCTGCTTCCTCGAACGGTTGGGTTCGCAAAAGCCTGCGAGATGACGTTTACCGGCGACGTCCTGAACGCGGCCGAAGCATTGGCCTGCGGCCTCGTGACCCGGGTCGTGGCCGATGCCGACTTGCTGCCCGAAGCGCGCAAGCTGGCGGCACGCATTGCCGCCAACCCACCGCAAGCGGTGCGGATGGCCAAGCGTCTGCTGCAACAGGGGCGCGAGATGGCGCAAGGCCAGCTTCTGGAAATGGCCGCGCAGATGCAGGCGTTGGCGCATACGACCA
The DNA here is from genome assembly GCA_025352565.1 of Rhodospirillales bacterium. Classification (GTDB taxonomy): domain Bacteria; phylum Pseudomonadota; class Alphaproteobacteria; order Acetobacterales; family Acetobacteraceae; genus JANXTF01. The sequence continues at coordinate 30,692 of JANXTF010000024.1, forward strand.
CGGACCATCGCGAGGCCGTGACGGCGTTCCTGGAAAAACGCACGCCCCGGTTCTCCGGGCAATAATGATCGTCGTACTAAAACCTCAAGCGGAGTGTCTGCGATGAACGGCGTCTCCAAAGTATCTCCAGGCGTCGGAACCGGCCTTTCGAAGCCCGTTGCAGCCGCGCTCTCCATCGTCGATTGCGACTTTCACCCATTCGTGCCGCTGCAGGAGGTCATCGCCCGTATGCCCGCGCGAGCGCGCCGGTCCGTGCAGGTCAGCAGTTACGCGGCCGTCCTGGGCCGCGAGCATAATCGCTTCCTGATCCCGACAGGCGAGCCGCTGCGGCTCGATGCGGTGCCGACGCGCGGCGGACTTGCGGGCTCGGACCCGGCCTTCGCCGTCGCCGACTACCTGGATCGGTGGGGTATCGCGGCTGCGGTGATGATGCCCATTCAGGCGATGGGGGTGATTGCCTGGGCGGCCGAGGAGGTCGTGAACAGCTACCTTGCCGCGATGAACGACCTGTTCCTTGAGATGTGGCACGCGGAAGACCCGCGATTCAAAATGCTGATCTCGGTCTCCCCCCACGACCCCGACGCGGCCGTCCGGGAGATCGAGCGGCTCGCGGACAAGCCCGGCGTCGTCGGCTTTCAAATTCCCATGGGCGAGATCGGCCTTGGCAGTTCGGCGATGTTCAAGGTGTATGCGGCTGCCGCCCATTTCGGCCTGCCGTTGGTGCTCCACCCGAACAGCGTGGACTGCTCCCTGCAGAACTCGCCCTCCTGTGCGGGGCGCGTCACCCGCAGCTATGCCGAACATCACGTCCTGCTGAGCCAACCCGGCCAGGGCGCCGCGACCCAACTGGTGATGAGCGGGGCCCTCGAACGTTTCCCGACCATGCGCGTCGTGCTGGCGGAGTTTGGTTTCAGCTGGGTCGGCCCGATGATGTGGCGCATGGATACCGCCTGGCAGCGCGGCGGCGGCGCCGACGGATTGCTGCCACGTCCGCCGAGCGAATACCTGCTCAACCAGTTGCGTTTCACCACGCAGCCTTACGACGAGCCTGGCAACCCTCGCGATCTGGTCCCGATTCTCGATTCGATGCAGGCCCATCGCACGCTGGTGTTCAGCTCCGATTATCCGCACTGGGACACCGATCGTCCGGACGTCGTGCTGCGCCGCTTGCCTGTCGAATTGCGCGAGCGGGTCGCGAAGCAAACCGCGATGGAGACGTTCGGGACACGTCTCGGGCTGTGAGCAGCGCGAGAAGCATGGACAACGACCGAGTCCGCGCCGGAGTGGTGGATGAGTTCGTGCTGAACCGGTTTCGCGTGGTGGATACACCAGCCGGAGCGATCGGTGTCGTGCGGACAACCGATGGGTTCTACGCTGTGCTGAACCGATGCCCTCACATGGGCGCGCCGGTATGTGTCGGTACTGACCTCACGACCTCGACCGTCGCATCGCGCCCTTTCGAGTACCGGTTGGCCCATGAAGACCGTGTGGTGAGATGCCCGTGGCACCGGTGGGAATTTCGGGTCGATACGGGCGAAAGCATCGGGAACACCACTAAAGCCCGGCTCCTGCGCTTCCCGGTGATCGTCGAGGGCGCGGAGGTTTTCGTGCAGTATCGCGCGGCGCGGGGCGCCGCCGCCCGTGTGAAAGAAACGCCGCAATGAGCGAGGCCCTGATCGACTGCGAATACCATGTCGCCGCACCGGATTTGCAACTCCTGCTTCCTTACATGGAAAAGTCCTGGGCCGCCCGGTTTGTGCGTTCCCGCTTCTCGCTGCCGCTCGGCAGGGAACACCCGGGCGGCGGCAGCCTGACCGAGGGCTCGAGCCTGCCCGATCCCGCCACGGCAGGCGCTGCCTTGGCGGCCGGCACGCGCGCGGCATTGCTCGTGCCGCATCAGGTCATGCCCGTTGCCGGTTGGACCGACACCCTGCTCTGTTCGGTCTACGCCACGGCGCTTAATCGTTACGTCCGTGAGCATTGGATACCTGCCGACCGCCGCTTCCGCATGGCAATCGCTATCTCGCCGCACGAGCCGGAACTCGCGGCCGACGAGATCGATCGCTACGGCGAGGATGTCTCCGCGGCCGCCATAGTCATGCCGCTGCTCGCCACGCATCTCGGCCAGACGCATTATCGTCCGATCTTCAAAGCCGCCGCGCGGCACCGGCTTCCCGTGATCGTTCACCCGAGCGGGCGCGAGGGCACGATCGTGGGTACTCCCGTCCTATCCGGCATGGGTCCACGTCACGCCGGCGAGTATCACTCGCTGATCTGGCAGGCAGCAGTCACCAACATCGCAAGCCTGGTGTATGATGGCGTGTTCATCGATCTACCGGATTTGCGCGTGGTGTTCGCGGGCTTTGGCTTCGAATGGCTGCCCGGAGTATTGTGGCATCTCGATATGGAATGGCGAAGCCTGCGTATCGACATTCCATGGGTGACCGATCCGCCCTCGGTTTACGTGGCACGCCATATCCGGATCGTGATCGACGATTTAGGCCTCACGCCGCCTGAAGCGTCGCGTCAGATCGCCAACATGCTTGCCGAAGGCTTGTTGATGTGGGGTTCGAACTCACCGTTCGCCACCAACAGCGCCGCCGAGGTGCTGGACGCCATGCCGGAGAAGCTTCGCGCGAAGGTCGCGTTCGGCAACGCGGCAGAGACGTTCGGCTCTCGACTGTTGACTGAGGCGTTGGCGTGAAACCTGAGCACAGGATCAAGGTTCTCGATCTTTCCAGCCATTGGTCCGGCTCGGTCGCCAGCCGTCATCTGGTACATCTCGGCGCCGATGTGGTTAAATTGGAAAACCCGAATTACGGGGATGGGAATCGCGGCCTTGGCCCTTACGTGGCGGGGGAAGGTATGTCCCATATCGCGCTGAACGCCGGCAAGCGCAGCGTGGCGGTGGACCGCCGCTCCGCTGACTGGACCGAAACCCTGCGCCGAAGTGCGCGCTGGGCCGATGTGGTGATCGTCGGCTCTCAGCCGGGCGCGGCCAGAACGCGAGGTCTGGACTTCACGTCGTTCGTCGAGATGAACGATCGAGTGGTTTATTGCAACATTTCGGGATACGGCGAGACCGGTCCCTGGGCGGACTTCCCGTTGCACGGCCTGAATGGCGACGTGGTGTCGGGACTGGTCCCGATCGAGATGCGGGACGGCATGCCGGTGCCACGCGCGGATTACCGCTCGGTCGGCTCGACACTTGCCGGGATCGAAGCCGCCATCGGAATATTGGAAGGATTGCGACGGCGCGATCTCGGGCTTGGCGCGCAATGTGTCACGACATCGGTTTGGGAAAGCGCGATGTTCTGGCAATGGCGTGACGTGATGACAATGGCGAATACCGGCCAACCCTCGCTCGCTTACGCCGATCTGGGATCGCGATACGCGATGTATGCCACTGCCGACGATCGCGTCGTGCTCGTCTGTCCCATCGAACGCAAGTTCTGGGAGAGCTTTTGCGACATTCTCGACTTGCCGACTGCTTGGAAGGCAGAAGGGTCCTGGGACAAGAGCGGCATGGATTGGGGCCATGGCAGGACACTGGAGCGCGCGACGATTGCGGAGCGTTTCCGGCAACATCCCCTGGGCTACTGGCTGATCCACCTCGAGCGCGGGGGTGTCCCGTTCTCGCCGCTTTACACTGTGCTGGAAGCGGTGGACACGGAGCAGGCTCGGGCAGTCGGCGTAATGGGAGTGACGACGGTCAATGGCCAGGATGTGAGGGTGCCCAACATTCCACTTCACGTCTCCACTTCTGGCGTTACGCCTGGCGCACAGGAGCCTGAAAGAATCCCGCCTCCCCCTATATTGGGTGCCGATACCGCGACGTTCCTCGACGATCTTCGTTGACCTCCAGGAGAAGGGCCATGTACGGGCGTCAGCCCTTGCCGAGATATTCGAGTATTGTGCGGCAAAACTCGCCGGGTCGTTCGCGTGGAATGTAATGCCCGGCCGTGCTGCTGATATCGACGAGGCTTGCGATCGCTTCACGGTAGCGCCCGACCATCTCCGCATCGAGAAAGCCAGCCTTCTCGGACCATAAGAGGAGTGTTGGGACATGCACATGGCGCGCAAAGCCCCATACTTCGGCGTTGTCGAGGCGGCCGGCGGAGCGGGTTATCCAAAACAGCTCCGGGTCCGCACGCTCGACCAATTTTCCCACCCAGTTTTCGCGGAGTTGGAAACGCGCATGTAGCCTGCGGAAGACCGGCATCCATTCTGGATGCATTTCCTCGTACAGCGCGAGAGCTTCAGCGGCGTTGTTGAAACCGCGCCGGGCCAGACGCGCCGCACCGATATTGGCGCTTTGCCGCGTGCCACCGCTTAGCAGTTCCGGCCCGCCATCGGAGAGAACAAGATGGCTGACCATGTCGGGACATCGGGCCGCGAGTGCGAGGCCGATCCGGGCGCCCAGCGAATGCCCGACCACGTCGCATTTCGCGATACCCTCCTGGCGCAACAGGCCCGCGACATCGCCCGCGATGAGGCGGGTCCAATATCCGTCCCGTGACCAGTCGCTGCCGCCGTGACCGCGCAGGTCGGGGCAGAGCACCCGAAAATAGGGTTGCAGCGCGCTCGCTATGGGGTCCCAGGTGTGCGCCTGTACGTTGAATCCGTGGAGCAGCACCAGGACGCGCGGACTCGGCGATGGCCAATCCGTGAATTGCAGCGAGAGGCCATCGACCGTCGCAATGCGGGTCTCGTGTTGGCCGTCGAATGAAGCGTCGTCGTCGAAGGCAGGATGGTCGTCGGCGATTTCAGTCACGGTCGAATGCTCCCGATGTTGCGGAATGGTCAATCAAAAGCCTCGGCGGGCGATATTCATTGCCTCGCGCTCGAGAGTCTCGCGGTGGCCGGGGTGTGCGATCCGGATAAGGCGGCGCGCGCGTTCCGCGATGGGCTGGCCACGCAATTCGGCACTCCCGAACTCGGTGACGATAATGTCCACGTCGCTGCGACCCGTGGTGACCGGTCCCGTCAGGTGACTTGTGATGCGGCTGGACGCACCTGTACGCGCGGTGGATGGCAGGATGATCAGGGCGCTGCCGCCCGGCGAGCGATGTGCGCCGCGTACGAAATCGGGCTGGCCGCCCACGCCGCCGATATAGCTTTCGCCGGTGCCCTCGGCATTCACCTGACCGCTCAGATCGACCTCCAGGGCGGAGTTGATCGAGATAAAGCGTTCGATCCGTGCCAGAACGGCCGCGTCATGGGTGTGGTCCGCCGTACGCAACGCAACAGCCTTGTTACGATGGGCGAAGCGATACAGGCGGTCGGTTCCGAACAGCGATCCCGCGACGCTGATGCCGGCGTCCTCGCGCTTGCGGGCGTTCGTGACCGCCCCGCCCATGATGAGATCGAGCAGCGCGTCGCTTATCAGGCCGGAGTGGATGCCGAGGTCGCGGCGATCCGCAAGAAGCCGGAGCACCGCATCGGGCAGGCGCCCCACTCCGACTTGCAACACCGCCCCGTCCGGTATGTGGAGAGCCGCGTGGCGTGCAATCGCCTCATCCTCGGGCGTGGCGGCGGTGGACGGAACCTGCAGCGGCTGGCGAGAGGTTCGCACGGCATGATCGATCCGTGACGCATGCAGCGAATGACCGCCCTCGGTCCAGGGAATTTGGTCGTTGATCTCGGCTACGATTGTTCGTGCCACTTTCACGGCGGCGACGATGTAGTCGGTGGCGAGACCAAAACTGTGCAAGCCGTCCGGACCCGCCGGGCTGAGTTGCGGCATTGCGACGTCGCAGCCGATCTGCCCATGTTCGAGCAGCTGCGGGAGTTCGCTGAAGTTGCATGGCAGAACTTGCACAGCGCCATGCGCCGTAAGTGCCCGCGCCAGTCCGATGCCGCCCAGGCCGGTAAGCTGGATCAGGTCCGCGTGCTCGGGGCGCAGCGTCTGCGAAAAGACCGTCCCGATGAAAGCCGAGACCGGACCGATGCGGGTCCGCTGGGCGACCAGCGCCTCGGTCAAGGTCAGGGGCTCTGCGGTACCGCCGCTCCAGACCAGGCGATCCCCCGCACAAATATAAGCGGCAAGATCGAGTGAAACCTGCTCGCTGCCGCTCAAGATGTTCCGCCGATCGACATATTCGAGTCCGATCTCCCGACAACCATTTGACCAGCCCCGGACGCCGATCTATGAATATGGTTATAAGATATTCAACTCTTGCTGTCATCCGGTGAATGGCTGGAACAGTTGCACGACGTCGCGTTGGGGCGGGGAAAGCAATGGACATTTCAACAGCGGGCATCCAGGCGCTCGAAGGAGTCCGCATCCTGGACTTCACCCGGCACATGGCCGGCCCATACGCGACTGTATTCCTGGCCGATTACGGCGCGGATGTGGTGAAGATCGAATCGACACCGGATGGCGATGCCAGCCGCACCACCGGCGAACTCGTCGATGGCAAGGTGAGCGCGCCGTTTCTGATGTGGAATCGTGGCAAGCGCAGTATCGCGCTAGATCTTCGCAAACCCGAAGGCCGTGAAATCGTCCATCGCCTGGCGGCCACCGCCGACGTTGTGTTCGAGAACTACAAGCCCGGCACGGTCGAGCGCATGGGCATTGGTTACGACGACCTCAAGGGCTTGAACCCAGGGCTGATCTACATCTCGCTGTCGGCGTTCGGCCGCGGGCCGCTGGAGCCGTTTCCCGGCACCGATCCCGTGGTGCAGGCGATGTCGGGCGTGATGTCGGTGACAGGCGAGGCAGGTGGGCCGCCGATACTGGTGGGCGTGCCGATGGCTGATTTCACCGCGGCGATGACCGGCGCGCAGGCGGTGATGCTGGGGCTGATCGCGCGCGGAAAAACCGGCAAAGGGCAGTATATCGAAGTCTCGATGCTGCATGCCCTGATGACCTCGCTGACCACCAGGCTCGCCTCGTATTGGGCCACAGGCCGCGAGCCGGCGCGCAATGGCGGCGCGCATAGCCTGGTGATGCCATACCAGGTTTGGCAGACCTCCGACGGTTATGTCGTCGCGGGGGTGTGGAACGGCGGCAACGTGATGTGGCCGAAATTCTGCGAGGCTCTCGGTTTGCCTGAGCTTGGCGCCGAGCCGAAATATGCCGAGAATTTGAATCGGCTGGAGCATCGCGCGGAACTGGGCAAGATTTTGCAGGCCCGTTTCGTGACGGAGAGCACGGCCTATTGGGAAGCGCGGTTCCGGTCGATGCAGGTGCTTTTCAGCCCTGTGTACACCTTCGGCGAGTTGCTGAATCATCCGCATGTTCAGCAGGCCGGGATCGTGGGCAGCCTGCAGCATCCGCTGCTCGGCGAAATCCCGCAGCTGCAACCGGCGGTGTCGATGGCGGACACGCCGGGCGCGCTCGGCCGTCACCCCCCCCTTCTCGGCGAGCATACACGCGAGGTCCTCGGCGAAGCCGGCTACTCGAAGGCGGAGATCGACGGATTTCTGGAGAAGCGCATCGCTGTCGAACCCGCACTTTAGCCAGCGCGAGAGAAGCTTCGCGGGACATCGAAGTGCCGTCGGACACACCCGTGCAGGTCGCGTCGGACGACCAAGGCGCGACAATTGGGAGAAACAGTCAATGACGTATCATCGAGCTATCTATCTGGTTTATGTCGGCCGTTCTACTTTGGCCCGTTTGTCTCGTCGGCCACTCCTTCGCGGCCTGTAATCCTGTCGCTCCCTTCAAAATTGGCGCAATCTTCGATCTTTCGGGAACCTCCTCCACCCACGGCCAGCGCAGCGTCGAAGGCGTGAACATGGCAGTCGCCGATCTCAATGCCGCAACCGGCATCCTTGGGCACTGCGCGACCGTCCTGGTGAAAGACTCGGCCAATAGCCCGACGACTGCGGCCCAGGTCGCCCGCGAGCTTATCGACCAGGACGAAGTCGGCTTTCTTGTCGGCCCGACGACCGGCTCGCCGGAGATGTCTGCGATTGCCGTGTCCAACAGATCCCGAATGATCCACATGGCGGGTGCGTCGGTGGTGGAAGCAACCGACCCAGCAAAATATCCCTATGTCTTTATCACGGAATCCGTCAGCACCATGCAGGGCCAGACAATCCTGCAACGGGTTGCCGCGGACAAACACCTGAAGGTTGGCGTGCTGGCCGGACCGACGCTGATCCCGGACTGGGGCGTGCGGGACGTCCAGAGCACCGTGCGCCACATGATGACAGAGATCGGACTTACAGACCGCTTGAGAGCCGGCGGAGACAAGGCGGTCCGCGCATTCGTCGAGGAGTCCTTGCGGTCGTATGGCCCGGTGCATTATCGCAGCCGGCTCGCCAACCGTGACCTCACGGTGGCTGGAACCCTGGTGCGGCGGGACGAGGCGGTCGTCTCGGTTCAGTCGGCAGCCAACCGCGACCCCAAGCGCTACAAATGCCCGGTCGAGATCGACCTGGAGCGGCCGAATCCACGGGACCATATCGCTTTCAACTTCGGCCCGCGCACCTGTGTCGGCGCCAACCTCGCCCGTATCGAGTTGCAGGAAAGCGTGCGGGCCTTCCTCGACCGGGTGCCGGATCTGCGCATCGACCCAAAGGCGTTGCAACCCAAATTCGGCGGCGTGCAGCTGCGGGACTTCCGGCCGCTGCACGCGCTCTTCACGCCGGGCCGGAAAGCGGAGACCGTCGCATGACGCGCGTGACTTTTATCACAGCCGCCGGCGAACGCTTCGACATCGATGTGGACGACGGCGGATCCATCATGCAAATCGCGACCAGCAATTCCGTACCTGGCATCATCGGCGAGTGTGGCGGGAGCTGCGCCTGCGCGACATGCCATATCTATGTGGACGAGGCCTGGATGGCGCGCGTGCCCCCGCCCAGCGAAATGGAGCGCGACCTCCTGACGATCGTTTCCGATCCACAGGCGAACAGCCGGCTGTCCTGTCAGATCGAACTCTCGCCGGCCCTGTCCGGGTTGGTGCTGAACGTGCCGCTGGACACGTACTGAGGATGCCGGGCACCGCGATCGGCTTCATCGGCCTCGGCAACATGGGCGGCCCAATGGCTGTGCGCCTGATCGAGGGCGGGCTGGAACTGCACGTCCACGACCGACACTTTGGCAAGCCCGCGTTGCTTCTCAGGCCGGTCGCCGCTCCGCCGTTCTATGCCGCACGTTTGCGGCCCGCGGTCATCGCCGTGACGGCCGCTGGACTTCGGATCGACGCGCGGGCGCGCGTGCTGACTGAAGCAGACGTGCCGATACCCTGCCTGTTCGCCGCGGGCGAGACAGCCGGAGGCGTGCTGGGTGAACGATACGTTGGAGGTCTGAATATAACGAGTGGCGTGGTATTCGGGCGCATTGCCGGGCGAGAGGCTGCCGAAACCGCGCGAAGCCGCTGGTGACGCAGGCACTGGCGACGGCATTGTTTCCTCGAAGCCGTAACGATCGTCCGTCCGCACGCTGGTTGCAGACGCACCGGCTCGCGGCAGCTTACTGAGTTAACCCAAGGCGCGAGGACAATGCGCACGCCAGGGAAATGGAATTCTGCGTTAAAGTATCGTGACGACATTATCACGCCATCGCTTGGACGATGTGCTCAGAAGCGGGCTAAACTGGCCGGTGTCAACCCCCTGGGGCGACCATCTTGCAAAGCCCAAGGCAGCCGATCAAAAGCCGCTGAAGCGATGCGACGCAACCAGGCTTAAACTCCAGGCCAAGCTGCATCAAAGTCGTTGACGCGTTGCGCCACCCTGACCTATGACCGTTTTGTGTTCCGGGTTGCGGCAATGGCGGAAGCCGCTGTCGTTCGTAACGAGTTTCTGTCGCGGGTTGGCGCCGCACCGAGGCTCGCCGATTGGCAAACTCCTCGGGTCGTGAAAGTCGGCCTGTTGCGCGTTCGCCTCGTCTCCCACCAGTAAATAAGACTCTCGCGGAGCGCGGTTTGGCAGACATACGGTGATGGAACAAGGGCGCGGGCGCGTGGAGAGCATCAGTCGGGCGCTGCGTATATTGGCCGGCGTTGCCCTGCTCGTTTTGGTAGTCCTCGCAGCCCAGCATTTGCGGCAAGCCCGGGCGGACATGATCGACCGGGTCGCGCGGGAGATGTCGCGATTGGACATGGTGTTCGCCGAGCAGACCGGCCGGGCGGTGGAAACCGTCGACGTGATCCTGCGCGACGTGATGGAGACGTTACCGGCGCGCGGCACGACGGACGAGACGGCGGCCGGACCGGCATTGGCGCGCCGCATCGCGGGGGTGCGGCAGGTCAATGCCGTCGAACTGACCAATGCCGCGGGCAAGGTGATGTTTTCATCCGGCCCCGCGACGGATCACGCGCTGCCGCTGACGGGGAATCTGGCCCTCGCCGCCCATCGCGCCGACGCGGTCATGGGATTGCGGATCAGCGAGCCCATGCGCGACGGCGATGGACGTTGGACCGCGCTGATGACGCGCCGGATTCCTGCCCCGAATGGCGGGTTCGGCGGTATCGCAATCGCCTATCTCAACCTTGCCTATTTCGAGGATTTCTACAAAGCCGTCGAGTTGAACGAGAACGGCGCCATCCTGTTGCATCGCCGCGACGGGGTGGTCCTGGCACGTTTCCCGCGCGCCGATGGCATCATCGGGTCCAGCTTTGCCGATCTGCCGCCGTTCACCGAGGTTCTGGCGCACAGCATGGCCGGGACGGTGCTGATGACCAGCCCGGTCGATGGCAGCCACCGCATTCTGGCGATCCGGGCGCTGAAAGCATTTCCACTGGCGGTCAGCATATCGGTCGACGAGGGGCGGGTTCTGGGGCCGTGGTGGCGCGAGGTCTGGGTGGTGGCGACCGCCGCGCTGGTCTCCGGCCTTGGGCTCGCGGGCGTGCTGCTGTCGCTGGCGCGGCGGACACGCGAGGGCGCTTTGGCGGAGCGGCTGCGCAACGCGGAGGAACTCGCACGCGCCGGCACGATGGACTCGCTGACTGGCCTGATGAACCGGACCGAACTTGCCGAGCGGCTGGCAGTCCTGCTCGCAGCGGCGGACGCGCAAGGCACGCAGGTCGCGTTGCTGTTCCTGGACCTCGATGGTTTCGCCCATGTCAACGACGTGCATGGCCACAAGATCGGCGACGCGGTGCTGCGCGTCGTCGCCGATCGGCTTGCCCGCGTATCCGGAACGGCCGACGTGGCGCGGTGGGGTGGGGATGAGTTCGTCATCGTCATGGCGGTGAACCCTTCGGCGCTCGGGCAGGAACCGGACGGCGCCATCGCCTTGGCCAGGAAGCTGCTGCATTGCGTATCCTTGCCGATCGACGTGGGCGCCCAAACGGTTCACATCGGGTCGAGCATCGGGCTGGCATGCTACCCGCGCGATGCAACGACCCAGGATGGGCTCGTCGGCGCCGCCGACCTCGCGATGTATGCGGGCAAGCAGGCAGGCGGCGATACCGTGTGGATATTCGACCCGGCGATCGCACAGGCCATCGACGATTCTCACCAGCTCGAAGGCGAACTTCGCCAGGCGCTCGATGACGATGTGCTGACGCTGAGCTATCAGCCGATCGTCGAAATGCCGCTCGAACGCTGCGTGGCACTCGAGGCGCTGCTGCGGTGGCAGCATCCCACCCGGGGGCCGATCGACCCGTCGGAGTTCATTCCGATGGCGGAAAACGCGGGGCTGATCGGCCGGTTGGGCCGATGGGTGCTGGAACGCGCCTGCATGGACGCGGCGACATGGCAGGGCGACGCGGCACCCGGCGTGACCGTCAACGTCTCGTTGGCCCAGATCACCTCGGGCCGGCTTCCCGAGGAGGTCGCCGCGGCACTCGCACGGTCCGGTTTGGCACCGGGGCGGCTCCAGCTCGAAATAACCGAAAGCATGGTGGGCGCCGAGCATTCACGGATCGTGCCGGTGCTGCGGGTGCTGCGTGAAATGGGCGTCGGCATCGCGCTCGATGATTTCGGCACCGGGTTCTCCTCGCTCAGCCGGCTGCGCATCTGGCCGATCGACACCATCAAGATCGACCGTTCGTTCATCGGCGCGATGGCGGCGGGAGGCACCGCCGTCATCCGGGCGACCTTGCTGGTCGCGGAGGAATATGGCCTCACAGTGACGGCCGAAGGCGTCGAGACCAGGGAACAGCAGCTGCAACTGGTCCAACTCGGCATCAATCGCCTGCAAGGCTACCTGTTCTCGCGACCGCTCAGTTCGGCGGATGCGGCAAGGTGGCTCTTCTCCCGCGCACACCCGGACACCTTCATGGCCGAGTATGTGGGAGGCTGATCCGGTGCCTCGGTTGGCCCGCTGGAACGTGGCGTGCTAGCATGCGGTTTCATTCTGCCGGAGTGCCGCCGATGCGCTATCGGGATTTTCTCTTTGCCGGAGCCCTTGCCGCCACCATGACCACGAATGTCAGCGCCCAGACGATCCATCGCACGGCCTCCGGCCTCAGCTACCAGGACGAGGTCGTCGGCACCGGCCCGCAACCCGCGGTCGGGCAAAATGTGAGCGTGCATTACACCGGATGGCTCGACAATGCGGGGGCAAAGGGCAAGAAGTTCGACAGTTCGATCGATCGCGGCAAGCCTTTCTCGTTCAAGCTCGGCACGGGCCAAGTGATCGCGGGCTGGGATCAGGGCGTCGCGACGATGCATGTGGGCGGCAAGCGGACACTGATCATCCCGGCCGAACTCGGCTATGGCGCGCGTGGAGCCGGCGGCCTGATTCCGCCGGGCGCCACGCTGATTTTCGATGTGGAGCTGCTGGGCGTGAATTGACCGCCTCGCGGCGGTAAATTTGCTCCGTTCGCCTGCTGGTCGGCATGCGCCCGCGCTGCCGCGCGACCCCACGAACATGCATCGCCATCGATAGACAATCTGTGCCGAACCGTGCGAGATATTTATGGCACAGTAAGAGTAGGACTACATCGATGCGTTTGACCGCTCTGCTCGTGCCCGTGCTGCTCGGCCTCGTTTCGGTGCTGCCGGGGTGCGCCTATGTCGGCAATCCGCTTGACGGCTTCGGCGACTTCATCCGCGACACGCACGGCTTCGCGCGCGGCCCGAACAGCCCGGCCGGCGACGGGCCCAACATGCGCCGTGTCAGGGGACGCGAGGTGGACACCGAGCCGCTGACGCCGGAGCCGGGCAATGTCTGGCCCGGTCCCCAGGCGCCGGACCCCACCTTGGCCGATCTGGAGCGGCAGCAGAACGATCCGAATTTCCGCGCCTCGGGCTATTACGCGCCGGCGGCCATTCCTACGGCAGAGGGTGCGCGGCCGATCGGGCGCCCCGGCTCCACCCCACCCGGCACCACTCAGCCGGCCCCGTCGTTCCGTGCGGCCGTACCCGCGCTGCCGTCGCAATCGGCCCCGCCGCTCCGGACGATCCCGACGCCGGGCGGCCCCGGCTTCATCAACCCGTCCAGCGGCGGGGTGCAGACGTACGCGGCACCGGGCGGCGGCACCGGCATCGTGGTGCCGAACGGCAATGGCACCAATACGCTGATCGGGCCGGACGGCACGGTTTCCACCGCGCCGCAGCAGCGTTAGAGCGTGATGGAGCTGAACCTGTTGTATTTCGCCTGGCTCCGGGAGCGGCTGGGCAGTTCGTCGGAGCGTGTGGCGATGCCGCTCGACGTGTCGGACGTGGCAGGGGTTGTCACGTGGCTGCGGACGCGCGGGCCGGCTTTCGCAGCGGCGTTCGTGCCCGAGAACCGCATCCGCTGCGCCGTGAATCAGGAATTCGCGAGGCCCGACCAGCCGGTTCACGCGAATGACGAAGTGGCGTTTTTCCCGCCGCTGACGGGCGGCTGATGGCCACGGTCCGCGTCCAGGCCGAGGCCTTCGAGGTTTCCGCCGAGATGGCGGCGCTGACCGCCGGCCGCGTCGATGTCGGCGGCATCGGCTGTTTCGTCGGCACCGTCCGGGGTGCGGACATCGCGGCGCTGGAGCTGGAGCATTTCCCCGGCATGACCGAGCGCGCCATGGCGGCCATCGCGGCCGAGGCCGAGGCACGCTGGTCGCTGCTCGGCTGCACGTTGATCCACCGGGTCGGTCGGCTGGTGCCGGGCGAGGGCATCGTGCTGGTGCTGGCGGCGTCCGCCCACCGGCAGGCGGCGCTGGACGCGACCGGGTACCTGATCGACTGGCTGAAAACGAGTGCGCCGTTCTGGAAAAAGGAATTCCGCGCCGACGGCAGCCATTCATGGGTCGCGGCGCGCGACGCGGACGACGCGGCCGCCGCGCGTTGGTAGGCAAGGCTTCGTTAACGATTTGAAGCCAGACTGGCCGCATGCACGGCACGCTCGAAACCCTGATTCGCGGCCTCGCCCATCAATGCTCCGGCCGCCTGGCCGAGGCGGCGCTGCTCTATCGCAGCGTCCCGCGGGACGATCCGCATTATCCGCTGGCCCTCACCTATCGCGGCCTGGCGGCATTGGCAGGCGGCGAGGCTCCCCAGGCCGCGATCTGGCTCGAACGGGCCGCAGCGCTGCGTCCGGACCATGTGGCAACCATGGTGGCGCTCGCCCGCGCGCTTCTCGCAAGCGGCCGGATGGCCGACGCGCGGGATGCGGCCGACCGGACCGTGGCGTGCGATCCGGGATGCGCGGAAGGCTGGTTCCTCGCTGGTACCGCGTCATCCGCGACCGGCGATCCGGAACGCGGCATCGCCTGTTTGCGCCATGCCATCCGGCTCGCCCCTGGCCATGCGAGCGCCCATCTCAACCTCGGCAACGCGCTGGCGGACCTCGATCGGTTCGATGAAGCCGAGGCGTGCATGGGCCGGGCCGCGCAACTCGATCCGCGCCTGGCCGAGGCTCATGCGAGCCTGGGCTGGCTGTTCGCCGGGCAGGGTCGGCTGGAGGAGGCGAAGCAGGCCTGCCACGCCGCCATCGCGCTGCGTCCCGACTTCGCGCAGGCGCATTGGAACCTGAGCTTCGCCCATCTGCTCGGCGGCGAGTTCGAGGCCGGCTGGCGCGAATACGAATGGCGGCGCCAACAATTCCCGCGGGATTTCGTGGCGTTGCCCGGCCCGCAATGGCAGGGCGAGGCCCTCGCCGGACGCACCATTCTCGTGCAGGCCG
Source organism: Rhodospirillales bacterium (assembly GCA_025352565.1). Classification (GTDB taxonomy): domain Bacteria; phylum Pseudomonadota; class Alphaproteobacteria; order Acetobacterales; family Acetobacteraceae; genus JANXTF01. Next base: position 45,696 of record JANXTF010000024.1, read on the forward strand.
AGCAGGGGCTCGGCGACACGATCCAACTGTCCCGCTTCCTGCCATTGCTGGCCGGGCGGGGCGCCACGGTGGTACTCGCCTGCGCGGCGCCGCTGGTTCCGCTGCTGGCGTCGGCCCCCGGTGTCACGCGCGCCGTGGCACGCGGAGCCTCGCCGGGGGAATACGATGTGTGGATCGACCAGATGAGCCTGCCGCGGCTGCTTGGCACGCGGGTGGAGACGATCCCCGGCTCGCTCGGCACCCTTCGCGCCGACCCCGGCCTGGCAGCGGCCTGGGACCGCCTTCTGCCGACGGGCATCCGCGTGGGGCTGGCGTGGTCGGGCAATCCGCTGCACCGCAACGATCGCAGGCGCTCCCTGCCGACGCAGGCGCTGGCGCCATTGATCGGCGTGCCGGGCCTGCGCTTCGTCAGCCTGCAGGTCGGCCCCCGCGCCGCCGAAATCACGGAGCAATTCGGCATTGCCGACCGATCCGCCGACCTCACCGACTTCGCCGCGACGGCGGCACTCGTCGCCAATCTCGATGTCGTCATCGCGGCCGACACCTCGACGGCCCATCTGGCGGGCGCGCTGGGCGTGCCGGTCTGGGTGATGCTGCCCCATGCGCCGGACTGGCGCTGGATGACCGGGCGGCGCGACACGCCCTGGTATCGCTCCATGCGGCTGTTCCGCCAGGATGTTCCGGGCGACTGGTCCGGGCCGATCGCGGCGATCGCGAGCGCGCTGGCCGCGCGTTACAGAAGCCGGCTGAAATACGCGGTGGCGGCATACCCCACCACCGCGCTGACCGCCGTGACCACGACGCCCCAGGTCCAGTCGGCCAGCGAAACCGCGACCGACCAGCCCCGGATGGTGGAAAGGTTGGTCATGTCATAGGTTCCGTAGGCCACCAGCCCGAGCAAGGCGCCGCCCCATGCCGCACGGGTCCAGTCGCCATCGCGCAAGGCGGGCAGCACCGCGAACGCGACGATGCCGACCACGTAGACGGCATAGAACAATCCGGCCACGCCCATGATCGGCTTGTCGAGCAGCAGAGCGCCGAGGCGGGGCTTGTAGAGCGTGTTCACCATGGTCCCGAGCCAGACGAAATCCATGCCGAAGAACACGATGGCGGTGGCGATGTAGGCGATGATGGCTGTGCGCATGTGGAAGGACTTGGCGACTTCGCGCGCGATGCCAAGGTCAGGCTAAGCGGCAAACCGCTTGGCCAGCAGGAATCGGCTGTGCGGCGCCGGGTAATCCGGGATCTCGCCGAACACCCGATAGCCGCGCTTCTCGTAAAACGGCCGCGCCTGGAAGCTGAACGTGTCGAGCCACACGCCCCGCCCGCCATGCCGACGCACCATCGCCTCCGCCCGCTCCATCAGTTCGGTGCCGATACGGCGCCCGCGCGCCTGCTCGGGCAGCGCAAGCAGATCGACGCAGAGCCACTGGCGAGACATGCGCCCCCACAAGCCGCCGATCACGGGGCCTTCCGTCACGTCGCGCACCGCGAGCCCGAACAGCCGCGACTCGGACGGGCCGGCCTGCTGTGCGTTGAAGGCGACCAATTGGTCCAGAATAAGCGCGTGGTCCGCGTCATCCGGTTCCCACACCACATGCACACCCGGATCGTCCGGCCCATCCACGATGTCCCGTTTCAGCAGCCACATCCGGTCATGGCCCTGCTGGTAATCGGCAATGGCGCCGATCGGCGTGAAGCCGAGCCCGCGGTAGAAGCCGGGGGCCTGGAACGTCGCCGTGTCGAGCCACACGCCCCGACAGCCGCGCCGCACGGCCGCGCGTTCCACGGCGCGCATCACACGCGTGCCGAAGCCCTGGCCGCGCGCCGCCTCCGGCAGATGCAGCAGGTCGACGTGCAGCCAGTCGTAGTAGAGCGCGCACCACGCCCCGCCGAGCGTGGCACCGTCCGGCCCGCGAAGCAGGACCGCAACCCGCTCGGCAGGCTCCGGCCGCCCGGTCCGCGAATCGTTGTACACGTCGATCGCCGCCGAGATGGCCGCGCGGATGGCGGGGGAAGGCGCGTCGATGTGCTCGATATGCATGGCGCCAGACTGGTCCCGGGCCGCGCCATCGACAAGCCGGGGGGCCGAAGGCATGGTCGCTCCGCCGAGACAAGGATCCATGATGCCAGACGCCGCGATGCCAGATGCCGCGATGCCAGATGCCGCGATGCCGAACGCCGCCGCCCTGCTGCTCGAAGCCCGCCGCGATCCCGCGCGCCGCCTCGCCGCGCTGCCCGCTTCGGTCCGGCCGGCCGATGCGGCGGCGGCCTATGCCATCCAGCATGCGGTGGCACGCGGCTTCGGCGCCATCGGCGGCTGGAAGGTCGGCGCGCCCGGACCTGACGCACCGCCCAATTGCGGTCCCTTGCCCGCCTCCGGCATCGTCGCGAGCCCGGCCACGCTGCCGGCGGCGGCGTCGCTCCTGCGCGGCATCGAGGCCGAAGTGTGCTTCCGCATCGGCACCGATCTGCCGCCGCGCGCCACGCCGTACACGCGCGCCGAGGTGATCGCCGCCATCGCCTCGGCCCATCCCGCCATCGAGGTTCTGGAGTCCCGCTATCTCGACCCCGACTCGGTGGACGCGATGAGCAACCTCGCGGACACGCTGTCCCATGGCGGCTTTGTCTATGGTCCCCCGGTCGCCGCCTGGCGCGACATCGACTTCGTGAGCGAGACGGTCGAGCAATACGTCGATGGCGCGTTGCACATGACGCGCACCGGCAACCCGTGCGGCGACATGATCCGCCTCGTGATCTGGCTCGCTAACGAGGGCGCCGCCTGGGCCGGCGGCCTCGCGGCCGGCCAGTTCGTCACCTGCGGATCATGGACCGGCAAAAGCATGGTTGGCCCCGCCGCGCGGGTGCGGGTGCGCTTCCCGAGTCTTGGCGAGGCGGCATTCGCCTACGCCTAGGCTCCCGTCGGCCCAAGGAGCCCCTCGGCGGCCCGCGATGACGGCCGGGCGTGTTCGATGACGGTCAGGGATGTTTGTGGATCGGGTCGACCCAATGGACCGTCTCGGGCCGCTCCACCCCGTCGATCTCGAGGTTCACCACCACCGCCTCGTTGTCGCTGCGCACCAGCACGCATTCCAGCGTCTCCTCGGTGGAGGCGTTGATCTCCTGGTGCGGCACGTAAGGCGGGATGAAGATGAAGTCGCCGGGGCCGGCCTCGGCGGTGTATTCCAGCTTCTCGCCCCAGCGCATCCGCGCCCGCCCGCGCAGCACGTAGATCACGCTTTCGAGCGCGCCGTGGTGATGCGCGCCGGTCTTGGCATCGGGATGGATATGCACCGTCCCGGCCCACAGCTTCTGGGCGCCGACGCGGGCGAAGTTGATCGCCGCCGCCCGGTTCATACCAGGGGTTTGCGGCGTGTTGGTGTCGAGCTGGTCGCCCGGAACCACGCGCACGCCATTGTCACGCCAATCGGTCATTTGCCGCTCGTCAGTTCATCATCGGGACAGGCATGGTCCAGCCATGCGGATCGGGGGCCGTGCCATACTGGATGTCGGTGATCGCCTGATACAGCCGTTCGGTGATCGGGCCGGCCTTTCCATCGGCCACAAGGTACCGCTGGCCGCGATAGCCGAACATGCCGACCGGGGAAACCACGGCGGCGGTGCCAGTGCCCCACATCTCCTCCAGCGTGCCGTCGGCGACGGCGGCGATCAGTTCCTCGATCGAGATCGGCGCCTCGGCCACGTTCAGCCCCCAGTCGCGCATCAGCGTCAGCGCCGAGTCGCGGGTAATTCCGGCGAGGATGGTGCCACCCAAGGGCGGCGTGCGGATCTGGCCGCCGATCTTCACCATCAGGTTCATCGTGCCGACTTCCTCAAGCCAGCGCCGCTCGACGCCGTCGAGCCACAGGACCTGCGTGAAGCCCTCCTTCTTGGCATGTTCGGCCGCCATCAGGCTCGCGGCATAGTTGGCCGGCGTCTTGGCCGCCCCCAGCCCGCCGGGCGAGGCGCGGGTGAATTGCTCGGTCGCCAGCAGGCTCACCGGCTCGTTGCCCTCGGCGTAATAGGCGCCGACCGGAGAGAGGATGACAAAATACAGGTAGGATTTCGCGGGGCGCACGCTGATGAACGCCTCGCTCGCGATAATGGTCGGCCGCAGATAGATCGCCGTGCCGCGGGCCGTCGGCACCCACGCGCGGTCCACGTCCACGAGCCGCAGGAACGACTGCACCACGAGGCCGGTGTCGAGCGGCGGAATGCAGAGCTGCTCGGCGGAGCGGTTGATCCGGGCCGCATGCGCCTGGGGACGGAACAGCCGCAACTGCCCGTCATCGCCGTGAAACCCCTTCAGCCCGTCGAAGATCGCCTGGCCATAATGCAGCATCGAGGTCGCGGGCGAGAGGTCCAAGCTGCCATAGGGCACGATTCGCGGATCGTGCCAGCCTTGGCCCTCGTGGAATTCCATGACGAACATGTGATCGCTGAAGCTGGTGCCGAAGCTGTGCCGCACATCGGTGGGCACCGGCCGGGGCGAGGCGGTGCGCTGGATGGCGATGGGGTGGGTCGTGATGAAATCGTTCATGCCGCCGTCTCGCCGAGTTGGGTTTTCACCAGGCTGACCCAATAGGCCGCACCCAGCGGGATGATCGCGTCGTTGAAATCGTATTTCGGGGTATGGACGGTGTGGAAGCTGCCATCGGGCGCGGTGCCGTTGCCCAGGAACACGAAGGCGCCCGGCTTCCTCTCCATCATGAAGGCGAAATCCTCGCCGCCGGTGATCGGCGCCATGTCGTCCACGATGTCGGAAAGCTTCACGACCGCTTGTGCCGCCTTCACCGCGACGCGCACCTGCTCCGCGTCGTTGACGAGGGTGGGCGTGCCCCATTCCACCCGCGACTCGACCTCGCAACCCTGTGCCATTGCCATCGCCTTCGCCAGTTCGATGATGCGGCGCTCCAGCACCTGGCGGACGGCCGCGTTGAAGCAGCGCACGGTGCCGCCGACGAAGGCGGTCGCCGGCATCACGTTCAGGCTTTCCATGTCGCCGCCCGCCACGTGGCCCACGCTGATGACGGCGGTTTCCAGCGGCGGCACGTTGCGGCTGACGATGGTTTGCAGCGCGAGGACGTACTGCGCCTGGGCCACCGTCACGTCGGCGGCGAGATGGGGGCTGCTGCCGCCATGGCCGCCATTGCCGCGGAACGTGGTCCAGAACCGGCCGGACGCGGCGAGCATGGGGCCGTCGCAGGTGTAGAAATGGCCCTGCGTCATACCGGGGCCGTTATGCATGCCGTAGATCGACTCGCAGGGGAAGCGTTCGAACAGCCCGTCCTTCAGCATCGCCAGCGCTCCTCCGCGGCCTTCCTCGGCAGGCTGGAAGATCAGTTGCACGGTGCCGGCGAAATCGGGGTTCTCGGCGAGGTAGCGTGCCGCCCCCAGCAGCATGGTGGTGTGCCCGTCATGTCCGCAGGCGTGCATCTTGCCAGGATTTTGCGATGCGTAGGGCAGCCCGGTCTGTTCCACGATCGCAAGCGCATCCATGTCGGCGCGCAGGCCGATCGCTCGGTTGCCAGGGCGCTTGCCACGGATGGTGCCGACCACGCCGGTCTTGCCGACGCCCTCGGTGACCTCGACGCCCCATTCCCGCAGCTTGGACGCGACCAGGGCCGCTGTACGGGTCTCCTCCAGGCCGAGTTCGGGGTGGGCATGGATGTCCTGGCGGAGCGTGGTGAGTTCGGGATGGTAGACGCCGATGGCGTCGAGCACCTGCTGGTCGATCATGCGGGCCTCCTGGGGCTTGGACGGATTTCCCCCATTCCCTGCCCGCATTCGGCACAAAAAGCAAAACCCCCGCGCCGGTTGCCCGACGCGGGGGTTTGCCAGGACTAAGCCGAGATTACTGGAGAACGATCTCGACACGGCGGTTCTGCGGCTCACGAACGCCCGGGCCGGTCGGCACGAGCAGATGCGTGTCGCCGAACGCCTGGATGGCGATGGCCGAACGCGGCACGCCGTCACGAACCAGTTCGGCGGCCACGGTCTCGGCGCGGCGGAGCGACAGACCCTGGTTGTACTGGTGGGTGCCGGAGGTGTCGGCGTTACCCGAGACCTGGATCTTCGTGTAGGCGGTCCGGGTCGAGGCCTGGGCCGCTTCCGCGACGATCTGGCGCGCACGGGCGGTCAGGTCCGAACGATCCCAGTCGAAGAACACCAGGTAGGTGCGCGACGGGGCGGCCTGAACCGGAGTGGCCAACACGGGAGCGACAACCGGCAGCGGCGCGGCGTTGAAGGCGTAGCGGACGCCGATCAGGCCAGCGACGTTGAACTGGGTGCCGAGCTGCTCGGTGCCGCGGGTGCGGCCGAGGCCCGGGTTGACAAAGCCGTCACCGCGGAACGTTTCCTTGCTGGTCTGCACGTTCAGCCGCGCATCGGCGGTGAAGGCGAGGCCGGGAACCGCCGCGATCGGGAACGAGGCGCCGAGGATGCCCTGCGCGGCGAAGCTGCCATGGCCGCCCTTGTACAGGGCGAGGTTCGGGGTGCTGGCCGCGTTGATCCCGTAGGCCCGGCCGCTCTCCTGGCTGCTCAGCTCATAGCCCACGCCGACACCGACATACGGGAACATGAAGCCCGCGCCCACGTCGAAGTCGAACAGGGCGTTGAACATCGGCCCGTAGGTCTGGATGTCGCCACCGCCGATCAGGATGTTGTTGTTCTTGATCTTGTAGTGATTCTTTATGTAGTTGCCTTCGACCTCGAAGCGCAGGCCGTTGCCCAGCCCGTAGCCGATGGCGAGATTGCCGGTGTAACCGCCGCGGCTGGATGTCTTCAGCTTGCCGGAGGTTACGGGGCCGCCATTGAAGCCGCCCGTTCCGAAGGTAATGCGGTTGATGTCGGTCTGGGTCAGGTAATCGTACCCGACGCCGGCGCCGACATAAAGCCCGCTGACGGGCTGGGCCTTCACGGCAACCGGTGCGGCCAAGATCGTGGCCGCCAGCAGCACATTCCGGAGCTTCATAATCCTACTCTCCTCGTTATCTCGTTGGCCGCGCTGTTGCGGGCCGGCACCGGACGGCTTCTGAACCGATCCATCCGTTTCGAGAATCAAGTTAGCGGCCATTGTTCGCCGAGAGAAGCGATGATTGGCCTGTTTGGCGCGAGCTTAGCTTTTCCACGGCGAAGTGTTGCTCGCATGCCACATACGTGTGGCTATCACGAGACGGTGAGATTCGGACGCCAAGGGGGCGGAGCGGCGCAGGAGGCGAATCCACACGGGGCGCTGGGCCGCTGTCCCTCGTGCCACCCCCCGCTTCAACTTTCCGGCACGGACGCGGATCGGCATTGCCCGGCAATGCCACGGCAGCGCAATATTGGGCGATGCGAAACCTCGCCGCCGCCCTGCTGCTCCTGCTTTCAGCCGCCACCGCGGGCGCGCAAACCGCCGCGCCGTCGCCAGCCGACCGCACGGCGATACGCGACGTCATCTCCCGCCAGATCCAGGCGTTCCAGCACGACGACGCGGTCGCCGCTTTCAGCCTTGCCTCGCGGTCGATCCAGCAGCAGATGGGCACGCCCGCCCGCTTCCTCGATCTCGTGCGCCAGCATTACGAGCCGGTCTATCGGCCGCAATCGACGGTCTTCGGCCGCTTGTTGCTGCAGGACGGCCAGATCGTGCAGCAGGTCGATCTCGTCGGCCCCGATGGCCGGCCCGCCGGGGCGCTCTACAGTATGGAGCAGGAACCGGACGGCGGTTGGCGGATCAGCGGCTGCGTGCTGACCGCATCCGAATCGGTCGCCGCCTGAGCGGGTGGGTCACCCCTCCAGCGGAGGGGTGACGGCTGGTTCAGCCCGGAAAGCCACCTTCCAGCGCCGACTCGGACAGCGCGTTGCGCCCGCTCGGCGCCTCGCGCGCCTGGATCGCCTCCGGCAGCAGCGATTTGTCGCCCTGCTTGCCGATCACGATCGCCGCCTCCACCCGGCAGCCTTCGGGCACGTTCAGTTCGGCGAAGGCGCGGTCCATGTCGAAACCGACCATGCCATGCGCCTGGTAGCCCGATAGCGTCGCCTGCAGGGCCATCTGCGCCCAGGCCGCGCCGGTGTCGAACGAATGGCTGTGCGACGGGATGTCCTTGTCCTGTCCCGGCGGGCGCATGGTGGATTTGGAAACCATGACGATGATCGCCGAGCCATTCTTTGCCCAGGACTGGTTGAACGGGTTCAGCAGCCCGAGGAACTTGTCCCAATGCGCGGTGCCGCGACGGGCGAACAGCATCCGCCACGGCTGCGAGTTGTAGGAGGACGGCGCCCAGCGGCCGGCCTCGAGGATGGTCTTCAGGTCAGCCTCGGGCATGTCCCGCGCCACGAAGGCGCGCGGCGACCAGCGATCGAGGAACAGCTTGTCGATCGGATGGTCGCTGGTGCGCGTATTGGAAGTGGTCAAAGCAAGAGCCTCCTTGGGTGAAGCCGGGTAGGTGGGGGCGCATCGCCGCCACTCCTAGCCCGGCGGGCGATTTCATGCGTTCCGGACGCGGCGCGGCCGGGCTATCAACTGAACCCGCCGCCAACGCAACCACCGCTCTGGGGGGGGGACGCACCGATCCGATGGCTCAGCCGTTGTTCGAAGTATGCGTGGAAGGCGTCGATGGCGCGCTGGCCGCGGAGGCCGGCGGCGCCGACCGGGTCGAACTATGCGCGAGCCTGCTGGAAGGCGGCCTGACCCCCAGCCTCGGCGCGGTGCGCGAGGCGGTCGGGCGGCTGCGCATCCCGGTCCATGTCATCATCCGTCCGCGCGGCGGGGATTTCCGGTATTCCGACGCGGAGTTCGCGACCATGCTGCACGACGTGGCGCTGATCCGCGCGGAGGGGGCCGCAAGCGTCGTGATCGGGTGCCTGCACCTGGACGGGACGATCGACGAGCCCCGCACCGCCGAACTTGCCGCCGCCGCGCGCCCCCTCGCGGTCACGTTTCACCGGGCGTTCGACATGACGCCCGACCCCGGCGCGGCGCTCGATGCGTTGGTGCGCCTGGGCGTGGCGCGGGTGCTGACCAGCGGACAGCGCGCCACGGCCCTCGACGGACTCGAGCTGCTGCGTATGCTCGTGGCGCGGGCTTCGGGCCGGATCGTGGTCATGGCGTGCGGCGCGCTGCGTCCCGACAACATCGGCTTCGTCGCGCGCGCGGGACTGCCCGAATTGCATTTTTCCGCTTTGCGCCAGGAAGATAGCCCTATGCGATTCCGCAACACGAGGCTGTCGATGGGCGGTGCCGCGCCGGCGCGCGAATATCTGCGCATGGTCACGGACCCCGACCTGGTTCGCGCCACCATCGCCGCGGCGCGGGCCGCGTGAGCGGCGCCCGACCCTGGCGCTGGGGGTTTCTCGGCGCGTCCCGCATCGGGCGCTCGGCCCTGGGCCCCGCGATCGCCGCCCTGCCCGGCCATGCCCTCGCCGCCGTCGCTTCCCGCGACCCCGCTTGCGCCGCAAGCTACGCCGCCGAGTGCGGGTTCGCCCGCGCGCATGCCAGCTACGAGGCCCTGCTCACGGACCCCGATATCGACGCCGTGTACATCGCGCTCACCAACGACGCGCACCTGCCATGGACCGTGCGGGCGCTGGAGGCGGGCAAGCACGTCCTGTGCGAAAAGCCACTGGCGCTGAACGCCGCCGAGGTCGGACGTATGCGCGCGGCAGAACGTGGGGCGGGCGCACGTGGGGCGGGCGCACGTGGCGCGGGCGCAGTTGGGGCGGGCGAACGTGGCGCGGGCGCACGGGCGATGGAGGCGTTCTGCCACATCCACCATCCGCAGATCGCCCTGGCCCGCGCGTTGCTCGCCCAAGGTGCGATCGGCCGGGTGATCGCGCTTCAGGCCAGCGTCGGCGCCGCGATCGCCAACCCGGCCGATTTCCGCTGGGCGGCGCGGATGGGCGGCGGCGCGCTGTTCGACATCGGCACCTATTGCGTGAGCGCCTTCCGCGTGCTGCTCGGCCGCGAGCCAGTGAGCGCCGCCGGCGTGCGGAAGCTGCGCGGCGACGTGGATCTCGACACGGCGGCACAGCTTGATTTCGGCGACGGCGTGGCCGCCCAGTTCGTGTGTTCGTTCGACCGGCCGCGTTCCGCGGTGCTGGAGATCTTCGGCAGCGCGGGGCGCTTGCGGCTGGACCGGCCGTTTTCCACCAAGGGCCACGCCACGACGCTCTGGCACGACGCGGCGCGCATCGAACTCCCGGCGGTCGATCCGTACCGGCTGATGGTGCTGGATTTCGCCCGCGCGATCGAGACGGACTGCCCGATGCTGCACGGACTCGATGCGTCGTGGCACCAGGCGGCGGCAATGGACGCGATCGCGGCTTCCTGCGCCAGTTCCCAGGTCACGCCGATCGGTTGAGACCCCCGGCCGACATGCCCGGCGCAAGGATTGGTTAACCCGCGCGGCGCAAGCTGGCGGGATGCGGACACCGGATTTCATCATCGGCGGCGCGCCGCGCTCGGGCACAACCTGGCTGTGCCACCTGCTCGCGCGCCACCCCGAAATCGGCCTCGCACGGCCGATCGCGCCGGAGCCGAAGTTCTTTATCGTCGACGACCTGTACCGGCGCGGCGTCGCGCACTACGCGGAGCGCTGGTTCGACCGCCTGACGGCGCGCGTGGTCGGCGAGAAAAGCACGAACTACCTCGAAAGCGCCGAGGCGGCGGGCCGCATCGCCCAAACGCTGCCGCGCGTGCGGTTGATCTTCGTGCTCCGCGACCCGGTGGAGCGCGCGTTCTCGAATTACCGCTGGTCGCGCGCGCATGGCCACGAGCGGCTCGATTTCATCGATGCCATTGCGGCCGAACCTGGGCGCGCGACGCCGGACGGCATGCGTTATGCCCGCCCTTTCGCCTATGCCGCGCGGGGCATGTATGCCGCGTTGCTGCGTCCTTATCTGGCGGGCATCGGACGCGATCGCATCCTGCTGATCCGCTTCGACGACATTGCGGGCGCGGCGAACAACGTCGCTTCGGCGGTGCATGGCTTTCTGGGCGTCGCCGCGCGTCCCGGCGACGCGGACGGACTGGCGCCGGTCAATGGAGCCGCCTCCGCCGCCATGCCGGCGCAGGCAAGCGCGCGCCTCGCCGCAATGTTCGCCGTGCCCGATCGCGCGCTCGCGGCGCTCACCGGGCTCGACGTATCGGGGTGGACCTCGCAACGGCACGCAACATGATCGCGACCGAGGCGATCTGCCTGACCGTCGATGTCGAATGGGCGCATCCCGTGGTCCTGGCCGACCTCGTCGCGCTGTTCGACCAGCGCGGCCTGCGCGCCACGTTTTTCTGCACCCATGCGGGCATCGACGTGCCGGGCCATGAGCGCGGCCTCCATCCGAATTTCCGCGGCGACGGCGATTGCATGAAGGCGCTCGTCGCGCGCGACGGCGCGGACGCGATGCGCGATCAGGCTGCCGGCTATCGCTTCGCGATGGACTGGTTCCACGGCTTCGCGCCCGAGGCAATCGGCGTGCGCGGCCACAGCCTGCATTACGACAGCCAGTTGCTCGCGATCTACCGCGCCCACGGCATTCAATACGACAGCAGCTACCAGTTGCCCTTGGCGGCGGGCTTGCGGCCGTTCTGGAAGGAGGCGGGCATCCTGGAACTGCCTTTGTTCTACAACGACTTCTTCGACATCCGCACCCAGGCAACCGGGTTTTACGCCGCCGCGCTCAATCTGCATCGGCCTGGGCTGAAGGTGCTCAACCTTCACCCCAACATCGTCTACGCCAACATCGCCGATCCCGGTGCGCATGAACGCGCGCGCGCCTTCCACCATGACCCGGCCCGGCTGCTCGCCGCACGCGGCACCGCGCGTGGCCCGCGCGACCTGCTGCAGAGCATGCTCGACGACATCGCCGCGCGCGATCGGCCGACCGCCACGCTGGCCGAGGTCGCGGCCGCATGGCGCGCGCGGCATCCGGCGCCGTGGCCATAGAAATCGCCTGCCTGCGCGCCGATGACGCGGCCGGCTGGCAGGGCTTCCTCGACCGATCCGCCACCGGCACGCTGTACCACGACCTGCGCTTCCTGGCCTACCACTCGCCCGGCCGGTATAATTTTCGCCATCTGGTATTCCGCGACGCGGGCCGCATCGTGGCGCTGCTGCCGGGCGGATTGCGGCATGACACGACCGGCACGGTATTCGCGTCACCTCTCGGCGCCTCGGTGGGCGGCTTGGTGCTGGCGCCCGAGACACGTCTGGAAACGGCCCAAAGCCTGGTGGACGCATTGCTGCGCCATGCGCGGGCGATGGGCTGGCGCGGGATCGAGATCACGCTGCCGCCGGCGATCTATCACGGCCGCGCGGCGCAGATGCCATCCTTCGCGCTGACGCAAGCCGGGTTCCACACGGTCAACCGCCGGCTCTGCCCGGCGATCCCGTTGGCACCGGGCGGGGCGGAGCTTTACGCGCGCGCTTTCAGCGCCACCGCCGCCAATCGCGTCCGGGCCGCGCGCAGGGCCGGCGCCACGGTCACTCGGACATCCGCCCCCGGGGATTTCCTGCCGTTGCTCGACCAGACCTACGCCCATCACGGCGTGGCTCCCACCCACGACCACGCGGAACTGCGCGACCTCGCGCGCCGCCTGCCCGACCGGGTCGGGTTCCACATCGCCCGCCAGGACGGCGCGGCGACTGGCGGCATCTGCGTGCTCCGTCTCAACGCCGGTGTCGCCACCACCTTCTACATATGCCCGAATCGCGCGCGGCCGCGTGCCGGCGGCGTGCTGCTGGCGGTGGCCGACGCAATGGACCGCCTCGCCGCCGATGGTGCCGCCTGGCTCGATCTGGGGCCGAGTGCCGACCATCACGCGGCCAACCCCGGCGTCATGGCGTTCAAGGAAAGCCTTGGCGCCAGCTATCATTGCCGCGAGCATTTCGCGCTCGCTCTCTGACCCGCGCCGTTAACCCCGTGCTAACCAATCCGCCGCAAACTGGCCGCACGTCACGCCTGTCGAAAACCGCAGTGTGAGAGCAAGGCCATGTTGAACGTCACCCTTTGCGGCGCCGGATACTGGGGGCGCAACCTGCTGCGGGTGCTCGCGGCCAATCCGGAAATTCATGTGCGCCATGTCGCCGACCACAATGCCGCATCGCGCGCCGCGGCGGCCCGGATCGCGCCTGGCGTTCATGTCACCGACGACGCGGAGGCCGCGATCGACGACCCCGCGATCGACGCGGTGGTGATCGCGACGCCGGTTTCGACGCATCATGCGCTCAGCCAGCGTGCGCTCGACCGCGGACGGCATGTGATGGTGGAGAAGCCACTCTGCGCGAATGCCGCCGAGGCGAGCGACCTGGTGGCGCGCGCGCGCGCCGGCGGCCGGACGCTGATGGTCGACCACACGTTCCTGTTCCATCCGGCGGTGCGCCATCTCGCCGGCATGATGGAGCGGGGCGAACTCGGCCGCGTGTCGTACTACGATTCGCAGCGCATCAACCTGGGCATCTTCCAGCCCGACGTGAACGTGCTGTGGGATCTGGCGCCGCACGACCTCGCCATTCTCGATGCGCTGTTCGGCGAGGAAGCGGTGCATATCGAGGCCTCGGGCCATTGCCACGTCAATCCCGCGCTGCCCGACCTCGCCTTCATCACGCTGCACTATCCCTCCGGCAGGGTGGCGCATCTCAATCTCAGTTGGATGTCGCCGGTCAAGCAGCGGCGCATCGCGGTGGGCGGCAGCACGCGGATGGCGGTGTGGGACGACCTCAACCGCGACGAACCGCTCAAGCTGTATGAGTCGGGGATCACAATACTGCCGCAAAGCCGCCGCAGCGTCATCGTACCTGGCTACCGCGTGGGCGACGTGTCGTCGCCCCGGCTCCCCAGCCATGAGCCCTTGGCCGACGCGGTGGAGAATTTTCGGCTGGCGGTGCGCGGCGACGAGCCGTGCCGCAGCCCTGGCTTGCAAGGTCTGCGCGTGGTCCGAACGCTGGAACGCGCGCAGGCGGCGCTCGATCGCAGCCTGCGTCAGGTGACCCGAACGCGGTACGCATCCGCCATCGGGATCGCCGCGGAATGAACGCGCGCATCCTCGTCACCGGCGGTGCCGGCTTCATCGGTTCGCACATCGTCGAGGCGCTGCTGGCGGACGGCGCCGAACGGGTCACGGTGCTCGACAATTTCGCCCGAGGCAGTGCCGGAAACCTCGCCGGCGTCATTGACGACAGCCGCCTTCGCCTCGTGGTCGGCGACATGCGGGACGCCGTGTTGGTGGAATCGCTGGTGCGCGACGCCGAATTCGTATTCCACCAGGCGGCGCTGCGCATCACCCAATGCGCGGCGGAACCCGCCCATGCGTTCGAGGTGATGGGCACCGCGACATTCGGGTTGTTCGAGCTCTGCGCGAAATATGGCGTGCGGCGCGTGGTGGCCGCCTCCTCGGCGTCGATCTATGGCATGGCGCCGGCGTTTCCCACGCCCGAGGGGGCCGCACCCTATGCCGACCGCACGCTGTATGGCGGGCTCAAGCTGCTGGGCGAGAGCCTGCTGCGCGCGCTGAACGACACGCACGGCCTCGCCTATTGCGCGCTGCGCTACTTCAACGTGTTCGGCCCGCGCATGGACGTTCAAGGCCGCTACACGGAGGTGCTGATCCGCTGGATGGAACGCATCGGGCAAGGCGAGCCGCCGGTCATCTTCGGCGATGGCGCGCAGACGATGGATTTCGTCGATGTACGCGACGTGGCACGCGCGAACGTCGCCGCCCTGCACGGACCGGCGGCCAACGCCGCGATCAACATCGGCACCGGCCGCGAGGTGAGCCTGCGCGACCTCGCCACCGTGCTGCTCGCGGCCATGGGGCGGCCCGACCTCGGCATCGCGTTCGCGCCCGAGCGCGCCGTGAACCCGGTGCCGCGCCGGCTCGCCGACACGATGCGCGCCCGCGAGATGCTCGGCTTCACCAGCCGCATCACGCTCGAGCAAGGCCTGCGGGACCTCGTCGACTGGTGGCGCGCGGCCGGGTCGCACAGTCTCCGGCGGGCCGCATGATCCCGCTCGCGCGACCCGCGCTGGAGGAGGGCGACATTTCCGCCGTGGTCGCGGTGCTGCGCTCAGGCTGGCTGACGCAGGGGCCTGCGGTGGCCGCGTTCGAGGCGGACTTCGCCCGCGCGGTGGGCGCGCCCCACGCGGTCGCGGTGAGCAACTGCACGACCGCCCTGCATCTGGCGCTGCTGGCCGCGGGCGTCGGGCCGGGCTGCGAGGTCATCACCGCCAGCCACAGCTTCATCGCCACCGCCAACGCGATCCATCTCTGCGGCGCGTCCCCGGTGTTCGCCGACATCGATGCCGACACCTTCAACCTCGCGCCCGAGGCGGTCGAGCGGCTGATCGGCCCGCGCGTCAAGGCGATCCTGTGCGTGCACCAGATGGGAATGCCGTGCGACCTGCCGGCGATCCTGGCGATCGCCCGGCGACACGACCTCGCGGTGATCGAGGACGCGGCCTGCGCGATCGGCTCCGAGATACGCATCGACGGCGCGTGGCGGCCCATCGGCGCGCCGCTGTCGGATGCCGCCTGCTTCTCGTTCCACCCGCGCAAGGTGCTCACCACCGGCGAAGGCGGCATGATCGCCACCGCCCGGCCCGATCTCGCCGCGCGATGTAGGTCGCTGCGCCAGCATGCGATGAGCGTGTCGGACGCCGACCGGCACGCGGCCGCCAGCGTGACGACGGAGAGTTACGCCGAACCGGGCTTCAACCACCGCATGACCGACATGCAGGCCGCTCTCGGCCGCGCGCAGCTGCCGCGCCTGGCAGCCACCATCGGCGAGCGCCGCGCGCTGGCCGATGGATACCGCGCGCGCCTGCGGGGCACTCTCGCGATCCGCCCGCCCGCGGAACCCGGCTGGGCGCGGTCCAACTGGCAGAGCTACTGCGTCGGCCTGCCGGCGGGCGCGGACCGGCCGGGTGTGATGCAGGCGATGCTCGATGCGGGCGTCGCCACGCGGCGGGCGATCATGTCGAGCCATCTCGAACCGCCCTGGCGGCGCGCGCGGCGCGACGGCCAGACGATCTCGGAACGGATCAGCGCCACCCATCTTCTGCTGCCGCTGTTCGCCGGCATGACCGCGGACGAGCAGGACATCGTGGTGAACGCGCTGCGCGCCGCCCTGCGCGCCGCCCTGGGAGGCGCCTGACATGGCGGTCGCGGCGGATGTCGTGCTGGGCGCAGGCGTGGTGATCCACCATCGCGAACTGGTCAATCTGTACGGCTGCACGATCGGCGCGGCCACCCGGATCGGCACCTTCGTGGAGATCCAGGCCGGGGCGTCCATCGGCGCGCGCTGCAAGATCCAGTCGCACAGCTTCATCTGCGCGGGCGTTGCGATCGGCGACGAGGTGTTCATCGGCCACGGCGTGATGTTCACCAATGACCGCCGCCCCATGGCCACCGATCGGCATGGCCGATTGCTGGAAGACGGGGATTGGGCGTGCGTTCGCACACGTGTCGGCGCGGGCGCATCCATCGGCAGCAATGCGACCATCCTGCCCGGCATCGCCATCGGCGCGCGGGCGCTCATCGGCGCCGGCTCCGTGGTGACCCGCGACATTCCCGCCGGCACCACCGCCTGGGGCGTGCCGGCGCGTGTGACGGGAACGCGGACCGCGCTGGAGGACCCGTCATGAACGCGATCGCACCGGTGCCGTTCGTCGATCTCGCCTGCCAATGGGCCGAAATCCGCGACGCGACGCTGCCGGAGATCGACGCGCTGTTCGCTTCCAGCGCATTCGTGCTGGGTCCCTGGGTGGCGCGGTTCGAGCGCGAGATCGCGGATTATCTCGGGGTTCGCCACGCGGTCGGCGTGGGTTCGGGCACGGCCGCGCTGCACATCGCGTTCGCCGCCGCCGGCATCGGGCCGGGCGACCGCGTGCTGGTGCCGGCGCACACCTTTATCGGCTCGATCTGGGGCTTGCTGTATCTCGGCGCGGAACCCGTGCTGTGCGACGTGGATGCGCGGACCGGGCTGCTCGATCTCGATGACGCGGCCCGGCGCATGGCACCGCGCACGCGCGCCATCCTGCCGGTGCATCTGTATGGCCGGGCAATGGACATGGACGAGGTCGGCGCTTTCGCGCGCGAACACGGCCTCATGGTGATCGAGGACGCGGCCCAGGCGATCGGCGCGCGGCATGGCGGAAGGCGGGTGGGCGGCATCGGCGACCTGGGCTGTTTCAGCTTCTATCCTGGCAAGAACCTGGGTGCGGCGGGCGAGGCCGGACTGATCGCGACCGACGACGCGGCGCTGGCCGACCGCGCCCGCGCCCTGCGCAACCACGCCCAGACCGAGACCTACGTGCACGGCGAGCTCGGCTTCAACGAGCGCATGGACGGCCTGCAGGCCCTGGTGCTTGGCCACAAGCTACCGCATCTGGAGCGATGGACCGCGCATCGCCGCGCGCAGGCCGCGCGCTACGCGGCGGCCTTCGCGGATCTCCCGCTCGTCCTGCCCGCCCCGGGTGGCGACCACGTGTTCCACCTGTTCACCGTCCTTACGCCCCATCGCGATGCGTTGCGCGCCGATCTGGCGCGGATGAACATCCAGTCCGGCCTGCACTACAAGGTGCCGCTGCATCGCCAGCCGTGCCTGCGGGACCACGCGATGGACCGGGACAGCTTCCCGGTAACCGACCGGATCGCGCGCGAAACCCTGTCCCTGCCGCTCTATGCAGGCATGCCGGACGCGCAGCAGGCGCGCGTGATTTCCGCCGTGCGGCACTTCTTCTCGCGCGGTATCTCATGACGCGCCAACGCCCACACCCACGTCCGCGTCAACGCCAACGTCCGCGCGCGCTGTGCGTCCGCGCGCGGCCAAGCCCGGCCGCGCCGCCTTTCATGGAACCGCTCATCGACGAATGGATCCGGGCACTGGCGCTGCACGCTGATCTGCGGATCGTGGACGGCGATTTCGATCTCGCGGAAGCCTGCGACATCCACCAGCCGGCCTTCATCGTCTACGAAGGCCTGAGCACGCTGCGTCCCCAGCCGCCGCGGATCGCCTCCGCGCATGCCTGCCCCACGATCCCGCGCGCGATCTTTCTCAACGTCGATCCGCATGACGCCATGCGCCCGCATATTTACCGCATGATCGAGGCCCTCGGGATCGAGGCGATCTTTGCCTATGATTCCGACCATGAGGAACAGATGCCGGAACTTGCCGGTATGACCTATTCGGCCAGCATGATGATCGACCCCGCGGTTCACCGCGATCTCGGGCTGGAAAAGCTCATTCCGATCAGCGTGTTCGGCGGCTGCGCCGAGCCGCGCTTCTATGCCTGGCGCGCGGCAACGATCCCGCTCCTGCGGATGCGTTTCCCGACGCTCGTGCATACCCATCCGGGTTACCGCGACACCCCGCCGCAGCCTTTCGCGATGCTTGGCGCAAGCTACGCCCGCCAGTTGAACCATAGTTGGTTCTCGCTCGCGGACTCCACCCGGCTCGACTACATGGTCCGCAAGCATCTGGAAATTCCTGGCTGCGGCGCAATCCTGATCGCACCCGCGAGCGCCGCTCTCGCCGATTACGGATTTGCCGACATGGTGAACTGCATCACCGGAAGCGGCAGCGATCTCACCGACAAGATCGCCGCCGTATCGGCCGATCCGGGCTCGTATGCGCGCATCAGGGAGGCCGGCCACCGCCTCGTGCACACGCGGCACACGCCAGGGCAGTGGCGCGGCATCGTCGATTGGTACGAGGCGCGCCGCCACGCGCGTCACGGCGAGACGGTGCGCCAGTTGGGGATGTTTGGAAACTTCGAGGTGGTCGCGGGATGCGATGCCGCGCGATGCGTCGGATTGCCAAACCGGCCGAACCAGCTCACCACGATCCTGGCAGGCGCGCGCGAGGCGATCCTGACCGGCGGGGACCTCGTCGCGGCCGCGGCGCGCCTGCACGACGCCGCATCATGGCTCGGGCATCTCACGGAACCCTGGCTGTTGCTCGGCGTCATCCACCTATTGCGCGGCGACGCGGCGGAGGCGCGCGAATGTCTCGCACGTCCGGCAGCGATCCAGCTGCAGCGCCACGCGCCGCATATCGCAGCCGCGTCGGACCGGGTCTGTTTCGATCCGGTCGAACTCGCCTTCCTGATGTTGACGGCGGCACTGCTCGATGACGAGGGGTTGATGCGCCTGGCCTATGACGAGGCCAATGGAGTGAACCATCTGGCGTTGCGCCGGATGTCGCGGCTGCTGGGGGACGAAAGCGATCGGGGTGGCGCGGACGATACGCGCGAGGCGGGCGACCGGCCCTCGATCCATTGGCTGGGCCAGGAGGATACCGCCACCTGGCGCGATCTCGTCGGCCGCGTCTTGCGTGCGCATCGGCGGGAAGTTCCGCATGCGGGATATCCTGCGGCGCTGGCGGCATGAGCCCGTTTCCGCTCGCGGCCGGGCTGCCGTCGTTGCTTGCCTTCGCGGGAGAGTTCGGCGCCGAGGTGAATTCGTTCTTGCCGTTCGTGCATTGGCTGCATCTCGCGGGTCTGATGCGCGGGCGACGCATCCGCACCTATGCCGGGATGCGGCCCTTCTACTTTTTTCTGGAATCCGGGCAGATCGAGGAAGTGGCGACGCCGCGCCGCTACGTGCACCCGGCGGACCGGCCGCCTTGGCTGCCCAATCGCGACGATCACGCAGCCGCACGCAGCCCGTTCGAGGCGTTCCCCGATTACCGCCGCCAGTATCGCGGCGGGCTGTTCGGGGGCGGACGCGAGTTGCTGGTGATCCACAACAAGTTCACGCCGGAATGGAACGGGGCGCCGGTCAACTTCCTGCCGCGGGCTTTGCTCGCGCGATTGTTCGCAGCGCTTCAGGAGCGGTTCCAGATCGTCTATCTGCGTCCGGGGCTGCGCGGCACGCCGGCGGGATATTCGGCCGACCACCAATGCGACCTCGCATGGGACGACCACGAGGTGTTGCGCCGGTTTCCCGCGGTCGAGGCGTTCGACGATCTGGCCCAGGCGATGTCGGGATCGATGTCCTACAACGAGGCGAAGCTGCGTCTGTATGCCGAGACGGCGTTCCACATCACGGTGCAGGGCGGCAACGCGCATCTGCTGTCGCTGTTCTCAGGCGGGTTGGCCGCGATCTATCATCGCGCCGGGCAGGAGTTGAGACATTCGTATGCGCATGGTCACTTCGCGTATGCCTCCCGGCCGCCGCCGCGCTGGCTCATCTGCCGGGACGCGGGCGACCTGGAAAGATCGCTTCCGCTGTTCAGAGAAGGCGTGATGGTCGATGGCCAGCTGCTGGCGGAACCCGGGCACGCGAAACTCCTGGCCGCGCTATCGCCCTCGGCGCTACAGCGGCCGGACCGGATGATAGGCGCGGCCGTAATAGATCAGCCCCTCGTGGATGGAACCCTGGCGCACAGCGACGACCTCGCAGAACAGCACGCTGTGCGTGCCGATTTCGATCATGCGATCCACACGGCAGTCGAATGCGACCGTTGCCTCATCGAGCACGGGTGATCCCGTTGCCAGCACACTCCAGGACGCGGCGGCGAAGCGCATGTCCACGTCGCTTTCCACCTGGCCGCCGAACAACGGCGACAGGGATTGGTGCCCCGGCCCGAGCGTGTTCACGCACAGCACCTTGTTGACGGTGATAAGCGGATGTGAATCGCTGGTGCGGTTGATGCACACGAGCAAGGTTGGAGGATCGTCGGTGACGCTGCACACGGCGGACGCGGTAAAGCCGCAGCGGCCGGCCGGCCCGTCGCTGGTGATGACGTTCACCGCAGCGCCGAAGCGCGCCATGGCTTCCCGATATTCCTGTTTCGTCACCATCGGGCCCACTCCGGCTAAGCATTGCTGCGGGAGAGACCATGCATCGGCCCCTCGCGAGGTGCAAACTCCGACCGGGACCCAGGCGGGGCAAAGGGGACGCCGCGATCGCTCGCGACGCCTCCTCCTCGCGCAGGGGAAGGAAGGGGAAGATCAGCTCTTGTTCAACGCTTCCCGCGCCGTGTCTTTGGCCCCGCCGACGGTGCTCTCCATTTTGCCGACGGCCTTGTCGACCTTGCCCTCGGCCTGCAGCTTGGTGTCGCCGGTCAGCTTGCCGACGGTGTCCTTCACGGCACCCTTGGCCTGGTCGATGGCACCCGAAACTCGATCTTTGTCCATGAGAAATCCATTTTTCTGGTGGTTCGTGCTAAACGGTGAACACCGGCGCGGGTTGCCTCACGCGCAGTTTATGAAGCGCGCGTTGCCTTGGCCGGTGCCGATGGACTGTCCGCCCCAAAGTCTCACAGTCGGCGGCGGAAACGACAGCATCCTGATGCCTTGGGTTTTGCCCCGATGCGATATGCGATCGTGAGGTTCGACACCAACCCCCGGAAAGAACCAGCGGAGAAAACCAACGGAAAAGCTTTTCCGTTGCAAATCTTCGCTCCGTTATCTATTGTTCAAATGGGGGTAGCAGGTGATGGCCAGAGTTTGCGGCGGGGCGCGATGCGACTGGTAACCATCCATGAGGTCGCCCGAAACGCCGGGGTGAGCATCGGCACGGTCTCGAAAGTGCTCAACAACCAGGGCCAACTTCGGGCGGAAACGCGGCTGCGCGTGCGAGCGGCCGCTGAACTGCTCGGGTTTCGGCCGAACGACCTGGCGCGGAGCCTGCACCGCAAGCGCACATTCACGATCGGCCTGGTCTCGAGCGACCGCTTCGGGCGGTTCAGCATCCCTCTGCTCGAAGGCATCGAGGACGCACTGGATTCGGCCCGCGTGGCGGTGTTCCTCTGCAAGCCCACCGACGATCCCGCGCATGAGCGGAGGCATGTGGAATCGCTGCTGGCCAAGCGTGTCGACGGCCTTATCGTAACCTCGCGCCGAACCGATCCGCGGCCGCCGCTCGATACGCTCGGGACGTCCGTGCCGGTGATATATGCCTACGCCCAAACCGCGGGTGCCGGCGCGACCTGCCTGTTGGCCGATGACGAGGGCGGCGGCTACCTGGCGGGCCGCCATTTGGTCGGGCTCGGCCGGACGCGCATCGCCCATATCACCGGGCCGGAGCGGTTCGCCGCCGTCCGCGAGCGGCGCGCCGGCCTGTCGCGCGCGCTTGCCGGCGCCCAGGTGCCGCTCGACCCGCGCCTGGCCTCGACGGGCCCCTGGAGCGAGGCGTGGGGCCGCGAGGCGGTCGGGCGCCTGCTCGATGCGGGGCCGCCGTTCGACGCCGTGTTCTGCGGCAGCGACCAGATCGCGCGCGGGGTGGCGGACTGCCTTCGCGAACGGGGCCTGAACGTGCCCGACGACGTGGCGATCGTCGGCTATGACAATTGGGAGATCGTCGCCGCCGCGACCCGGCCGCCGCTCACCACGATCGATCCGTGCCTGCACGAACTTGGCCAAGCGGCGGCGTCGCGGCTGCTTGCCATGATCGACGGCGACCATGGCCCGGCCGCCACGCGCCACGTGGTTCGCCTGCCGTGCCGCCTGCTGGTCCGCGCCTCCTGCGGCGGCGGAAGCTCACTGAAAACGGCCGACAGAGCCGCGTAAACACATGGGAACAACGATGAACACCATCAGGAAAAGCGTGCTTGGGTGGGCCGCCCTGGCCAGCATATGGTCGGGTGGCGCCAATGCCACCGAGATCTCGATGTGGGCCCGCGCGACCACCGAGGCTTACTCGACCGCGATGGTCAAGGCGTTCAACGACACGCATGCCGACAAGGTCAGGCTGAACCTGATCCCGAACGAGCAGTTCGTCGCCAAGGTCGGCACCGCCATCGCCGGCGGCTCGGCGCCCGACCTGATGTCCATCGACCTCATCTACCTGCCGATTTTCGCGCGCGGCGAGCAGCTCGCCGACATCACCGCGCAGGCCCACACGCTGCCGTTCTACGACAGCCTCAGCAAGTCGCATCTGCGACTTTCGACGTACGACAACAAGCTTTACGGACTGCCTTACAGCGCCGAAGCCTCGTTTCTGATGTACGACAAGTCGCTGTTCCGGCGCGCCGGGCTCGACCCTGAGGCGCCGCCGAAAAGCTGGGCGGAGATCCAGGCCGACGCGGAAAAGATCGCGGCGCTCGGCAACGGCGTCTATGGATTCTACTTCCCGGGCAACACCGCCGGCACCAACGTGTTCACCTTCCTGCCGTTGATCTGGGCGGCCGGCGGCGACATCCTGAGCGCGGACGGCTCGACCGCGACGCTGACCTCGCCCGCCGTCGCCGCGGCGCTCGGCTTCTACCGCGCGATGTGGGCGGCCAAGGTCATCCCCCCGTCCTCGCGCAACGACGGCGCGGAGAACACCATCGCGACACCCGCGAGCGGCAAAGTCGGCATGTGGCTGGGCGGCGCCTACACCATCACCGGCGTGCGCCGCCTGTCGCCGAACATGGAGCTGGGCGCCACGTTCCTGCCGGGCGAGAAGCCGGGCCAGTGGGCATCGTTCGCGGGCGGCGACTCGATCGCCATCCCGCGCGGCAGCAAGCAGCCCGGCATTGCCTGGGACTTCATCCGGTGGACGTTCTCGCCCGAGGTGCAGGTCGGCATCCTCGCGCACAACAACGCCCTTCCGGTCCGCACCGATCTCGCAAAGAACGAATACAGCGAGAAAAACCCGCTCTACCTCGTCGCGGCCGAGGCAATGGCCAAGGGACGCACGCCGTACAGCTTCGTCTACAACGATCTGCTGAACAGCCCGCAAGGCCCGTTCCTGCGCATGCTGCAACGTGCCGTGTTCGATGGCGACGTGCCCGGCGCCGTCGCCGAGGCGCAGAAAAGGTTCCAGCAGATCATCGACACCGGCAACTAGGGCGGCGGCGATGCGCCGGCGCGGCTTGCAGGGATGGCTGTACGTGGCGCCCGCCTTGGGCCTCACCGGCGTGTTTTTCCTGTGGCCGCTGGCGATGGTCGCGTGGATCTCGGCGCATAACTGGCCGCTGATCGGCCGCCCCCGCTGGATCGGCTGGCGCAACTATGTCGCGGCCTTCGACGACGACGTGTTCCTCGACGCGATCCGCTTCACCGTCGCCTACGCCGCGATCATTACCCCGGTCCTGTTCGTCGTGGCGTTCGGCCTGGCGCTGCTTGCCAACGTCGAGCGTCGCGGCGTCGGGGTGTTCCGCACGGTCTGGTTCCTGCCCACGTCGATCGGGATCAGCACCGCGAGCGTGCTGTGGGTGTGGATGCTGAACGGCGATGTCGGCGTGTTCACCACCATCCTGAACGCGCTGGGGCTGGTGCATGGGCCGGTCCCATACCTCGACAGCTCCATGGCGGCCACGGCCGCGGCGTCGAGCATGGTGGTCTGGAAGACGGCCGGGTTCACCATGATCCTGCTGCTGGTCGGCCTTCAAGGCATCCCGCGCGAGCTGCACGAGGCTGCGCGCATCGACGGCGCGAGCTATTGGCAGGATTTCCGCCATATCACCCTGCCGCTCATGCGGCGCACGCTGAGGCTGGCGCTCATGCTGTCCGTCACCGGCTCGCTGCTGGTGTTCGACCCGTTCTACGTCATCACCCGCGGCGGGCCGCAGAACGGCACGATCAGCATCGTCTACTGGATCTACAACAGCGCCTTCGTGTCGTTCCGCGTCGGCTACGCGGCGGCGCTCGCGCTCCTGCTTCTGGCGGTGGTCCTGGCGGTCAACCTGGTCCAGCTCGTGCTGCTGCGCGAACCGGACGACGCATGACAGACGCGGCATGACGGCAACGACGCTCAACGCCTCGCGATGGCGGCCGGCGCCGGCGCTCGCGGCGGCGATTTATTACGCCGTCGCCGGGGCGATCACGCTGGCGTTCCTGTTTCCCGTCGCCTGGGTGCTGCTGTCCTCCTTGCAGCCCATCGCGGGCGTGCCCGCCGAGCCGGACTGGCTGCCGTCCTGGCTCTCGCTGCACAATTACGCGACCCTGACCCATGTCGGCGCCGGGCTATGGCGTTATCTGTGGAACAGCCTGACGGTCGCGATCGGCAGCGCGCTGGGCGTCGCCGCGATCGCCTCGCTGGCCGCCTACGGCTTCTCGCGTTTCCGCTTCATCGGCCGCCGCTTGGCGTTCATGCTTTGCCTGGTGGCCCTGATGGTGCCGTTCCAGACGGTGCTGACGCCCCTGTTCATCGTGCTGCGGCTTGTGGGGCTTCAGAACTCGCTGATCGGGCTCGGCGCGGTCTACACCACGTTCCACCTGCCGCTCGGCATCATGATCATGCTCGCCGCGTTCGACGCCGTGCCACGTGCGCTGGACGAGGCGGCGATGATCGACGGCGCTGGCTCGGTCAACCTGCTCTGGCGCATCCTGCTGCCGCTCGTGGCCCCGAGCCTCGTGACCGTGGTGCTGATCAACTTCATCGCCAGTTGGAACGAGTTCCTGGCCGCGCTGATCCTGATGACCGACCAGTCGAATTACACCATGCCGGTCATGCTGGTGACGATCTCCTTCGGCTATCTCGGCGCGGTCGACTGGGGCGCGCTGCAAGCCGGTACCGTGATTACGATGCTGCCCTGTCTGGCGCTGACCATCGCCTTCCAGCGCTATTACGTGCAGGGACTTTTGGCTGGTTCGACGAAAGGCTGAGGACACCATGATGCGCAAAGACCACCTCCAGGCCATCCCGCTCGGCCGTATCGCGCCACGCGGCTGGCTTCGCGACCAGCTGCTGCTCCAGGCCGCGAACCTCACCGGCCAGTTGGAGGAGATCTGGCCCGATGTCGGCCCTGGCAGCGGCTGGCTCGGCGGGCCGGGCGAAAGCTGGGAGCGCGGCCCCTACTACCTCGACGGCCTGGTGCCGCTCGCCCACGTGCTGGACGACGCAAGGCTGAAGGCCAAAGCGGGCAAGTGGATCGAGTGGATGCTCGCGAGCCAGCGCGGCGATGGCTGGTTCGGCCCTGCGGGCAACGACGACTGGTGGACGCGCATGGTGGCGCTCAAAGTGCTGATGCAGCACGCGGACGCCACCGGGGACGCGCGCGTCGTGCCGTTCATGCAGCGCTACTTCGCGTACGAGAACGCCACCATCGGAGAACGGCCGTTCCGCAAATGGGCCATCGCCCGGGGGCAGGAGAACATCCTCGTCATCCAGTGGCTCCAGGACCGCGCGCCCGATCCGATGCTGCCGGAACTCGCATCGCGCATCCTGGCGATGACGGTCGACTGGGGCGGCTATCTCGCCGACCGCATCGTCCAGGGACCCGCCGCGCGGTTCAGCCATCTCACGCATGTCGTCAACGTGGCCATGGGGCTCAAGCTGCCGGCCCTGCGGGAGCGTCTGGGAGACTCCGGCCAGCAGGCCATTGTGGATCGCGCCTTCGCCAACCTGGACCGCTTCCACGGCCAGGCCACCGGCATGTTCTCCGGCGACGAGTGGCTGGCGGGCAACCTGCCGAACCACGGCGTCGAGCTGTGCGCCGTGGTCGAGCTGATGTACTCGTTGGAAGTCCTGGCCCGCGCCTATGGTTCGGGCGAATACGGCGACCGGCTGGAGCGTGTTGCCTACAACGCCCTCGCCGCCACCATGACCGCCGACGTCACCGCGCACCAGTACCACCAACAGCCGAATCAGGTGCTCGCGACCATCGCCCGGCGCGACTGGACGTACAGCAGCGAGGCCCCGAACATCTTCGGCCTGGCGCCGCATTTCGGCTGTTGCACCGCCAACCTGCACCAGGGCTGGCCGAAGCTCGCGGCGAGCCTGTGGGCGGAGGACCCGCAAGGCGGCCTCGCCGCGGTCGCCTACGCGCCGTGCGTGGCGCGGGGCCGCGATCTCGAGATCGAAGTCATCACCGACTACCCGTTCGGCGAGACGATCACCATCCGCGTGCTTCGCGCGGCCGCCGGCGAGCGCCGGATCGCCCTGCGTGTCCCGCAATGGTGCGCCGCCCCCACCCTGCGCGTCGGAAACGAGGATGTCGCGGTCGCGCCGGTGGCCGGCATCGCCGCTGTCGCGCGGGCATGGCGCGCGGGTGACACGATCGAGCTGCGCCTGCCGATGCCGGTGCGGGTCGAGGGCCGTCCCAACGGCGCCGTCAGCCTGCACACCGGTCCGTTGACGCTGGCCTATTGCCCCGGCGAAATCTGGCGCGCGATCCCGGACACGCCGGGCCTCGGCGACTGGGAGGTCACCCCGCGCGGCAGTTGGAATTTCGGCCTCGAGATCGAAGGCGGGGTGACCGAGCTGCCGCTCGCGGTCGAGCGCCAACCACCCTCGCCGCATCCCTTCGGCCTCGCCGCGCCGCCGGTCCGCGTCCAGACGCGAGGCCGCTTCGTGCCCGGCTGGGAGCTGCTGCGCAATTCCGCCGCCCCGCCGCCGCAAAGTCCGGTGACCACCAACCAGACGCCGCGCCCGATCACGCTCGTGCCTTACGGCTGCGCGCGCCTGCGCGTTTGCGAATTCCCGCGCATCGATCCGGTCGAATTCACCGGCGAGGTGTTCGATTGACCTTCGAATGCCGACGCCCAGTCGGGAGGACGGTGGCACTTTCGACCAATGCGCTTTCCGCAATTCGCAATGATTTGGCTGCGCGGCACAAGGCTGCTCCACCATCGATGATTGGGACGACCAAGGCCGCACGAACCCTGTTCCGCGGCCTGCGCCGGAACCGCGACGACCTGTTCCGCTTCGTGACACAAAGAGACGTCCCTTAAACCAACAATGCGTGCGAGCGGGCGCTCCAGCTTTGCGTTGTCTTCCGCAAGATCACCGGCGGCTTGCGTGCGGAGCGGCCCGCCGGCCGGCGTCAGGGCGCGACCTCGTGCGGCGCCGCCTCGTTCACCAGCTTCTCACCCGCCAGGTAGCGCCGCAGGTTTGCCAGGAAGAACGCATCCTGCCGCGCCATCGTGCCCAGACCATCGCTCGACGTGTGGGCGGTCACCCTCACCTTCGGGTGGCGCCACATCCAGTGCCCGGCCGCCAGCGGCTCCGTCGGGAACACGTCCAGCACGGCGTGCGCCGGCCGGTCGCGGTCCAGTCCCTCGCGCAAGGCGGCTTCGTCCAGCACGGCGCCACGCCCGACGTTGATGAGCGCGGCACCAGCCTTCATGGCCGAGAAGAAGCGCCGGTCCGCCAGGCCACGCGTCGCGGGGTTGAGCGGGCAGGCCAGCACCACCACGTCGCTCACCGGCAGCACCGTATGCAGGTCATCGAGCCCGATCACGTCGTCGGCCAGCGCATCGGGCGTGGCCGCGCGTCGGACGGCCGTGATGTGGGCGCCGAACGGGCGGAGGCGTTTCGCGATTTCGGTGCCGATCGAGCCGAACCCGACGATGGCCCATCGGGTCTGTCCGATCTCGCGGAACGGGACCTTGCGCCACTCTCCCCGCAGCTGCGCCTCGCGCTGCGCCGCGAGCGGCACGATCAGGCTGAGAGCATGGGCCAGGACATATTCCGCGATCGAGGCCGCCTGCCCGTTCGCCTTGGTCAGACGCATCCCCTTGGCCATCAGCTCGCCGAACACCGGGTTGTCGAGCCCGGCATTGGCCAGCTGGCACCATTGCGTCCTCGACACCTGGGCCAGCGTCTCGAGAAACCGATGGAACAGCCCGTCATGGAACAGGTCCGCGCTGGCCCAGGCGATGTCGGGATCGACCAGGGCGATCGGCAGGTCGCGACCGCCGCCGCGGAACCGGCCGTCCTTTTCCAGTGTGACGAACGCGGCGCCGGGCGCCAGCGCCGCGATGTCGTCGGCCGCCCGATCGAACGCGGATCGCGACAGGAGTATGCGCAAACCAGTCTCCATCACATCAGGAACGCCACGATCCATTCCGCCGCGACCACCGGCTTGCCGGCATCGTCGCGTTCGGCCTCGAGGTCCACATGCAGCTGGATGCGCGCGTCCCCCTCGGCCAGTGCGCGCAGCCGCAGCCTGCCGCGCACGGCGGCGCCGACCGGGAGCCCGCGCAGGATGCGCACGCGGTCGAACCCGTAGTTCAACGGCACGGCCGGCTCCGGCAGCCAGAGCCCGGCCGCGCGCAGCCACGCGCCGAACCGCGCCATCAGCAGCGATGCCTGCACGATCGTGCCCCCGAAGCGCGACGCGGCCGCCCGCGCCGGGTCGGTATGGACCCACAGGTCCTCGCCGGTCAGCGCCCCGTACGCATTGACCGCAGCCTGGTCGAAGTGCTCCCACTCGGTCAGCAGGGCCGCGCCGCCGGCCTGCCCGCGCAGCCGGACGAGCGCGGCCTCAACCGGGCTTGTAGGCACTCGGCCGGATCCAGCCATTGGCGTAAGGCACGAACCCGACCGTCCTGCGATACACCGAGGTCGTGACGCCTTGCAGCAGCGGGATCGCGTAGCCCTGGAGCACCGCCCACTTGTTGAACTCGCGGTAGCCGGCGAAGCGCTTCTCCGGATCGGTCTCGACGAACAGCGGGTCCAGCCGCGCCGACACGTCGGGACTCTTCCAGGCCGCGAAAGGAAACTTCGGATTAAGCAGATATCCCGAATACAGCTCCGGGTCGCCGGTCATGTTGCCCCAGCGGTACATGGTCGCTTCCGGCAGCGTGCCGGCGCGCAGGCGTTCCTGGTACTGCACGAACTCGATGGTCTCGAGCCTGGCGCGGATGCCGATGCGGCCCCACATCTGCACGATCACCCGGCTCAGATCGTAATCGCCGGGGAACGTGCCGTTGGTGGTGAAGAACGTCACATCGACGGGCTTCTCGGCCGAGAACCCCGCCTCCTTCACGAGGGCCGCCGCGCGGGCGGCATCGAACGGAAAATCGAAATCCTCGGGGTATCCCGGCGTGCCGTGGGCCGCCGGAACCGCGATCGGCTTGGCCACGCCGCCGAACAGCGCGCGGCTGATCGCCACCTTGTCGATCGCGTGATGGGCCGCCAGCCGCACCCGGGAATCGGTGAAACCGCCGGTGTTGCCCACCTGCAGCACGTAGATGTCGGTGAACGGCTCCACGCTCGCCTTGAGCTGCGGGTCCTGCCCCAGCCGGTTGGCTTCGCGCACCGATATGTCGGAGGACAGCCCCACGCGCCGGCTCTCGATCGCCGCGGTGCGGCTCGACACGTCGTTCAGGATCTCGAAGGTCACCTGCTTGTAGGCGGGCGCGCCGTCCCAGTAGCCGTCGAACGCCTCCAGCCCGATGCGCGCGTTCTGCTGGTAGCTTGCCAGCCGGTACGGGCCGGAACCGACGGGTCTGGCGATGAACCCGTCGCGCCCCACCGAGGTCATGTATTTTTTCGGCACCACGAAGCTTGCCAGGAACGACAGCCACGGGATCGCCGAAGGCATCGCGTCGCTGAACCGCATGATCGCGCGCGTGGGCGATGCCACCTCGATGTCGGACACGCGGCGCCAGATCCCCGTGGTATCGAGCTTCTCCGCATGGGGCCGCTCGAAGAAGGTGTAGCGGAAATCCTCGGCGGTCAGCCGGTCGCCGTTATGGAACGACACGTCGTCGCGCAACGTCAGCTCCAGCGTCTTGCCGTCGGGCGATGCCTGCCAAGCGGTGACGATGGCGGGGCTGAGCTTCAGGTCGGGCGTGTAGGTCAGCGGCTGGTCGAACACGCATTTGAATAGCGAGTGGCCGACCACGTGCGTCCGCAGGTTGGGATCCCAGACCGGCACGTCGCCGGGATAGGCGATGGACAGGGTGTCGGCGGTTTGCGCCAGCACGCGGCCGGGCAGCAGCGAGGCCAGGCCCGCGCCGGCGAGCAGCCGCCCCATGTCGCGGCGGGTCAGGTTCGGTGTCATGTCGGCATTCCTTCGGCTACGGGAAGCGGATCGGGCGGGCACGCGGCCAGCAGCGCGCGGGTGTAATCCGAGCGCGGGCGGGCAAACATCTCGGCGGCGGCCCCGCTCTCGACCATGCGGCCACGATGCAGCACCAGAACGCGGTCGCAGAGGTAGCGCACCACGGAAAGATCGTGGCTGATGACCAGGATGGCCACGCCCATTTCATCGCGCAACCGCAAAAGCAGGTTCAGCAGCTGCGCCTGCACCGACACGTCCAGCCCCGACACGATCTCGTCGGCGAGCAGGATGCGCGGGGTGGCACACAGCGCGCGCGCGATGTTCACCCGCTGCCGCTGGCCGCCGGACAGCTGGAACGGGTAGCGGCCGCCGAGTTCCGGCGACAGGCCGATGGCACGCAGCAGCTCCGCCGCGCGCGCGTGGCGGGCCGCCATCGGCGCGCGCGCGACCTCCATCGCCTGCGTCACCAGCTGGTTCACGGTGTGCCGGGGGTTGAGCGCGGATTGCGGGTTCTGGAACACCATCTGGAGCGCCGCGCGCCGGCGGGCGTCGTTGGCCCGGTTGGCCGCCGTCACGTCCGTGCCGTCCAGCGTCACTGTGCCGCTGCTGGGCGTCTCGAGCCCGACCAGCAGCCGCGCGAGCGTGCTCTTGCCGCTGCCGCTCTCGCCCACGATGCCGACGATCTCGCCCGGCGCCACCTCCAGGCTGACCGGCTCCAGCGCGACCGTGGCGGGCCGCCCCCAGCCGCCGGGATACACCTTGCCCAGGCCCGCCACGCGCAGCACTGGAACCCCCGCATTGGCCGGCGCGGGCATCGCCGCCGCAGCCACGCGCCGCAGGCCGGCCTGGCAGGCCGGCGCGCAGCCGACGTCGTGGCCCTCCGCCACAAGGCGCCAGACCGGCGGGCTTGCGGCACAGGCGGGGTCCGCGATTTCGCAGCGGCTGGCGAAGCGGCACCCTGGGGCGGCGGCGAAAGCGAGCGGCCCCGGCATCGTGTCCGGCAACGCGCGCAGCATGGTTCGCGGGCCGGTCAGACGAGGATTGGCCGCGAGCAGCGCCCGCGTGTAGGGGTGCGCCGGCGCGGTGAACAGGCGGTCGGCCGGCCCGCGCTCCACCGGGTCGCCGGCATACAGCACCATCACGTCGTCGCAGACGTCGTGGGCCAGCCGCAGGTCGTGGGTGATGAACAGCACCGCGGTGCCGTGCGCCGCCTGCATCCGGCGCAGCAGCGCCACGATGGTTGCCTGCGTGGTCACGTCCAGCGCCGTGGTGGGCTCGTCCGCCACGACGAGCGCGGGCGCGGAGCAGAACGCGAGCGCGATCAGCACCCGCTGGCATTCGCCGCCGGACAGCTGGTGCGCGTAGCGGCCCAGCACGCCCGCCGGGTCCCGCAGCCCGACTTCCGCCAACGCCGCAGCCGCGCGGGCGGGGCGCATTCCCCGCGCCACGCCGAGGCGCGCCAGATGCTGCCCGAACTGCCAGCCGATCGTGCGCACCGGGTCGAGCGCCGCGCTCGGCTCCTGCGGGATGAAGGCGATGCGCCGCCCGAGCAGCCGGCGCACGGCGGCGGCCGGCTGGCCCAGCAGATCGGCGCCGTCGAACATCACGCGCCCGGCGCTCACGCGGAACCCGTCCGGCAGCAGGCCCGCGATCAGCCGCCCCACCATGCTCTTGCCCGCGCCCGACTCGCCCACCAGCCCGAGCACGCCGCCGGCCGCGAGCTCGAACGACACGCGGCGCAGCAATTCCACGTCGATGCCGCCGAGCCGCGCCGTCACGGTCACGTCGCGGAGCGACAGCAGGCTCATGTGCGCCCCAGCAGACGCGGGTCGAGGCGGCGGCGCAGGCCGTCGCCCAGCAGGTTGAAACCGATCACGGTCAGCACGATTGCACCGATCGGGGCCAGGATCGCCCAGGGTGCGGCACTCATGTCGCCCCGCGCATCCGCGATCATCTGGCCCCATGCCGGCACGTCCGCCGGCACGCTCATGCCGACGAACGACAGCACCGCCTCCACCCGCACCGCGATCCCCATCTCCAGCGCCACGAGGGTGAGCAGCGTGGGCACGATGCCGGGGAACACCTCACGGCGGATCATGCGCAGCGGGCCGAACCCGATCAGCCGCGCCGCCGACACGTAGTCCTGCCGCCGGATCACCATGACCTCGGAGCGCAACACCCGGCAGAAGCGGGTCCAGTCCACCAGCACGATGGCCAGCACCACGTTGCCCAGCCCGGCCCCCAGCGCCACCAGCAGCAGCAGCGACAGAACCACCGGCGGGAACGACATCCAGAGATCCACCAGGCGCGAGATCGCCCAGTCCGTCCAGCCGCCGAGCAGGCCGGCCACGAGGCCGAGCGCCGTGCCCACCACGGCCGCACCGGCCGCAGCACCGCCCGCCACGACGAAGGCGATGCGGGCGCCCCACACCAGTCGCGCCAGCACGTCCCGCCCGAGGTTGTCGGTGCCGAGCCAGTGATGCGGCCCGGGGCCTGACCAGTCGGGCGGCAGCAGCACGGCAAGCAGGTCCATCTCGTTGGGCGGCGCCGGGGAGATCCATGGCGCCGCGGCCGCCACGATCCCCAACAGCAGCACGAGAAGGCCGCCCGCCCATCCCTGCGCGGGCAGTTGCGCGCGCGAAAGGTGGGGGCGCACTGGGCGGGAGAGCGGGTTCATCGCAGGCGCAGACGCGGGTTGAGCCGCAGATACGCCAGATCGACCACCAGGTTGATCAGCAGCACGCCCAGGCAATAGACCAGCGCCGCCGCCTGGATCACCGGGATGTCGCCGCTGCGCACCGCCGTCACCATCAGGTTGCCGAGCCCGGGCCAGCCGAAAATCACCTCGACCAGCAGCGTGCCGCCGAACATGAAGCCGGCCTGCACGCCGATCAGGCTCAAGGTCGGCAGCGCCGCGTTGCGCAGCGCATGACGGGTCAGCACCTGCCGCTCCGTCAGCCCTCGCAAACGGGCCATCTGCACGAAGTCCTCGACGATCACGCCGAGCAGGCTCGACCGCAGGATGCGCGTCACCAGCGGCGCCAGGGTGATGCCCAGGGCCGTGGCCGGCAAGGCCAGGTGCGCCAGCGCGTCGGCGAACGCCGCCGGGCGTCCGGCGAGCAGCGTGTCCAGCAGCATGAATCCGGTGCGCGCCGCCACCACGTTCTGGGGGTCCACGCGGCCGATGAACGGCAATGCGTGCGCCCACACGCCGAACAGCAGGATGCCGCCGATCGCCCAGACGAATTCCGGCACCGACACCAGGATCGAGGTCAGCACATCGCCCACGCCCTCCCATGGCGTGCGGCGGACGGCAAACAGCACCAGCCCGCCGCCGATGCCGAACACCGTCCCGAGCAGCAGCCCCGCCGCCACCAGCTCCGCCGTGGCCGGCACCACGCTTGCGATCAGCGGCCCGACCGCGCGGCGCAGGTTCACGGAAACGCCGAACTCGCCGCGCAGCAGCCCCGCCCCCCAGCGCAGGTATTGCTCCGCGACCGGGCGGTCCAGGCCGAACTCGCGCGTGAGCGCCAGGCGGTCGGCCTCGGTGGCGCCCGGCGGCAGCGACATCCCAACCGGGTCCATCGGCAGCTGCCGCAGCATGACGAACACGAGTACCGAGACCAGCACCACCATCATCAGGGCGGCGAGCAGGCGGGGGAGGATGGCGCGCAGGATCACCCGTCGTCAGAGCCGCAGCATCGCGGGCTCGGCATCGTCGTACAGCCGCGCAACCAGCCGGGCGCGGCGGCGCACCGCAAGCGCTTGGTTGATGTGCCCCTTGTCGGTCGTCTCGCCGGCCGCGAGCGATGGCACGTCGTCGATCGCCATGGCTCGCCCGATCCTACGGCTCGACGCGGGGTTCGCCGCGTTGTGGGCGGCCAGACCCGCGCGCAGACGCGCGGCCAGCGCGGGCAGCGCCACCGCCTCCGCCAGGGTCAGGCCGGGACACCCGGACAGCGCGCGGCAGGCTTCCAGCTTGGGGATGACGAGGACGCCGACCTCGGGGCGCCCCTCCCCGACCACCAGCACATCGTCCACCACCGGCGCACAGGCGGCCACGATCGCGGTGCGCAGTTCGCCCAGCGGCACCCAGGTGCCGCTCAGCAGCTTGAACTGGTCGGTCAACCGCCCGTCGAATGCCAGGCCGCGCGCCGGGTCCGCCGGATCGACCATGCGAACGGCGTCGCCGCTGCGATACCAGCCCTCTTCGTCGAAAGCCGCTTCGGTCAGCGCGGGCGCGCGGAAATAGCCGGGCGTGATGTTCGGCCCCTTCGCGCGCAGCTCCAGCTTGCCGCCGTCCACCGGCACCAGCTTGACCGCCGAGCCGGGGATCGGCAGGCCGATCAGGCCGGGCGCGCCCTCGTGCCAATGCAGGCTGGTGTGCAGGGGCGCCATCTCGGTCATGCCGTAGGACGAGACCATCGGCACCCGGCTGCCGCGCGCGGCCTCCGACAGCCGCTCCAGCTCCGCCCAAAGCGGCGGCGGCATCGCGGCGGCTGAGTAGACCATGCAGTCCAGCTCGGCGAAGAAGCTGGCGGCGAGCGCCGGGTCGCGTTCGAGATGCGACGCCAGCCGGTCGTAGCCGAGCGGCACGTTGAAGTGCAGCGTGGGCGAGACGCTGCGCAGCGCGTGCAAGGTGGGCGCGAACGCCGCCGCATTCGTCGGCTTGCCGTGGTCGATGTAGTAGCTGCCGCCATTGGCCAGCGCGGCATGGAAGTTGTGGCTGCTGCCGCCGCAATGGTGCCAGGGCTGCCAATCCACCACCACCGGCGGGCGATGCCGCAGGAACGGAAACAGCTGCGCCTGCGCCGCCGCGTTGGAGCACATCATCCGGTGCGTGTTGACCACCGCCTTCGGCTCTCCGGTCGAGCCCGAGGTGAACAGGATCTTTGCCGGCGCGTCGGGATCGACCGCGTCGAACGCCGCATCCACGTCGCGCGCCTCGCGGCCGATCGCGTCGAGCCCCTGCTCCGTCACCGCCTCGGCGCCGGGCCACGCCCCCGCGCCGTCCACCAGCAGCAATCCCGGCCGCAGCACGGCGAGGCACGCATCGAGCCGCGAGCGCGCCTCCGCCAGGCGCGAATAGGCCGGCGAGATCGCGCTGACCGGAATGCCGACCTGCATCGCGGCCAAGGTCAGCAGCGCGTGCGGGATGCTCTTTTCGGTGAGGATAGCGACCGGCCGCGCCTGCCCCAGCCCCCGGTCCAGCAGCGCCTGGGACAGGCGGTCGCAGGCGGCACGGGTCTCCGCGTAGCTGACCGTGCGCAGCCGGCCGTCGCCGTCCCATGCGGCGAGGCAGACGCGGCCGGGCGCGGCCGCCGCTCCCCGCCGAAGCCAGTCGCCGACCTGGCGGTCGTAGCGCCCGAGGTCGAGCGCGTGGCGCAGCACCAGGGCTCCGTCGGCCGCACGCTCCATGCGCGCCGCCGGGCGGGCGAATTCGGTACGCACGGGCAGCCCATCCATTTCAGTCACGCCACCCCGGATAGGTGCGGTCCAGCAGGCGCAGCAAGGCGGGCCATTCCAGCACATCCGGCCCGAGCGGGTACGACCATAGCTGCTGGGCCGAGCGGTCGCACACCGCCGGCGGCGGCAGATGCAGGCGCGCGCCGGTGGCCATCGCGTCGAGTTGCGTCCGGCAGGCCAGCTCCAGCTGGTACATCAGGCTGAACGCCTCGGCGCAGTCGCGCCCGCACGTCAGCAGCCCGTGGTTGCGGAGCACCATCGCCTTGTGCGCGCCCATGTCGGCCAGCAGGCTGGCGCGCTCCGCCAGGTCGAAGGCCAGGCCCTCATAGGCGTGGTAGGCGAGGTGGCCGTGGAAGATCATGGATTTCTGGCACACCGGCAGCAGCCCGTCGGCCAGCGCCGAGACCGCCATGCCGGCGGCGGTGTGGGAGTGCATGACGCAATGCGCGTCGTCGCGCCCGGTGTGCAACGCGCTGTGGATCACGAAGCCGGCCTCGTTCACCCGCCCCGCGCCGCCCACGACGCGTCCGTCCCGGTCGATCCGGATGAGCGTGGCGGGCGTGATTTCGCCGAACATGGTGCCGAACGGGTTCAGCAGGAAATGCTCGGTGCCCGGGATGCGCAGCGAGATGTGGGTATAGACGATGTCGTCCAGCCGGAAATGCGCCGCCAGCCGGTAACACGCGGCGAGGTCGAGCCGCGCCGCGCGCTCGGCCGTGTCCATTGCCGCCATTCCATCCATCATCGCATTGCCTTTCCGACCATGCGTTCAGGCTAGGCAGCTTCGGCGATGCCGTAAATGCCGCTGGCCGGCCCGCCGTTAAACTTCC
>JANXTF010000032.1 GCA_025352565.1 Rhodospirillales bacterium
TCGATGTCGGACACGTCGGTCTGGCGGCGGATCAGGTCGAAATACCATTCGCCGTCGGCGACGTTGCCGTAGAGCACGGCGCCGGCCACCTTGCCGTCGCGCAGCACGAGCTTGCGGTAGGAACGGCGGCGGGCATCGCGCAGCACGATCTCGTCCTCGCCCTCGCCCGCCGAAAGCTGTCCCGCCGAATAGACGTCGATGCCGGTTATCTTCAACCGGGTGGCCGTCGCCTGGGCCTTGAACAGCAGATCCTCGCCGCCGGCGAGGTGATGGGCGCAGACGCGCGCCATGTCCCAGATCGGCGCCACGAGGCCGACGCACTGGCCGCGATGCTCGGCGCATTCGCCTACAGCGAAGATGTCGGGGTCGGACGTGCTCATGTTGTCGGCGACGACGATGCCCCGATTGATGTCGAGGCCGGCGGCGCGGGCGAGATCCACGTCAGGGCGGATGCCGATGGCGACCACTACGAGATCGGCGGGGGGCGCGCGGCCCACCCCGAGGCGCACCCCGGTGACCCGGTGCGTGCCGGTGACCAGTTCGGTCTGGCCGTCGGTGAAGAAGGCGATGCCGCGTTCGGTCAGGTCATGCTGGAGCAGCCTGCCGGCGGCCACGTCGAGCTGGCGCTCCATCAGCGTGGGCATCAGATGCACGACGGCCACTTCCATGCCGCGCCGCTTGAGGCCCCAGGCGGCCTCGAGACCCAGCAGGCCGCCGCCAATGACGACCGCGCGGCGATGGGTCGCCGCCGCGTCGATCATGGTGTCCACATCCTTGAGGTCGCGGAAGGCGCAGACGCCCTGGAGGTTGAGGCCGGGGATAGGGGGGACGATGGGCCTGGAGCCGGTGGCGAGCAGCAGGCGGTCATATCCGAGCGTGATGCCGGCCTTGGAGGTGACGGTGCGCGCCGCCGGGTCGATGGCGACGACCGGGTCCCCGGCGTGGAGCACGATGTCGTTCTCGTCGTACCAGGAGCGGGGGTTGATGGTAATCTCGTCCTGCGTCTTCTCGCCCGCGAGGACGGATGACAGCATGATGCGATCGTAATTGACGTGCGGCTCGGCGCCGAACACGACGATGTCGAAGCGGATCGGGTCGAGTTTCAGCAGTTCCTCGACGGTCCGCATGCCGGCCATGCCGTTGCCGACCACGATCAGGCGTTCACGCGCGACGTCAGGGGCCGAAGGCAGCATGATGCACCCTATGGTTGGGTCGCCGCGTCAGCTTCGACGCGGCGGATTGGATCGGATGATCGCGGCGCTGGCGAGCGAACGCCCTGGTCCCCCGCCGTCAACGCGTGAGATCACGCCAATGCTGGTGCAAGGAGCGGGCCAGCTGGTGGGCCAGCCTGTCCGCAACCGCACAAATGCCTTGAACGGAAGGTTGCGCCCAGTTTTTGTGCAGACTGATCGCCGCCGAGGCAGGGACGGTGCCCTGGCCTGGACCCGGCTCAGAAGCTGGCGATCGAGCAGCCGCCGCCCTTTTCACGGACGTGCTGGCAGAAGCTGGTCGCCTGGGCAACGTCGGTGAAGCCGCCGGTGCGGAGGCGGAAGAAGGTTTTGCCCTCGCGCTCGGTACGTGACACGGCCGGGCGGCGGCTCGCGAGCAGGTCGGGCATCTTGCGGGCCAGGCGCTGCCACTCGGTCAGCGCCGCCCCTTCGCTGGGCAGCGCCCCAAGCTGAACCTGGGGGCCGCCGGCGGCGGCCGGGGCTGCCGCAAGGGGTGCCGCCACCTTGGCGACGGGCGCCGCGCGGGCGGGGCGCTGCTCCGGTATGGCGGCGATCGCCAGGGGCCGGCTGGCCGCCGCGGGAGGTGCGGTCTCGATGAGCGAGGCCGGGCGCGGCTCGGGTGGCGCCGCGTCGGCGATGGCGGGAGTGGGCTGCGCGTCCGCGAGGCGTTGTGCGGTGTTGCGGGCCCCCTCGGCCTTCAACACCTGGGGCGCCGGCACCTCGGGCGGGGGCGCCATGGCTTCCTTGCCGATCACGGCACCCGAAAGGATGCTTTCGTCGGAGCCGGCGATCTCGAGGCCTCCCGCATTGAGCGGCTTCACCCGCAGCGGGCGGCTATCGGCCTCGACCACTGGGATGCCGGCCGGCTTGCGATGGCCGCCAATGCTGTAGGCACCGATCAGCAGGACGAGCGCGCCGCCGATCCCGCCGGCGATGATGGCGAGGCGCTTGGTGTTCGGCTCCATGCCGGGCCGGGCGCGAGACACCCGGTAGCTGGGGCCATCGGTCGGCACGGGAATGTCGAGAGTGTCACGCAACGCCGTCGCTCCATCGTTCAGGCCATCGCTCTGGCCATCGTTCGAGCCAGGCCGGCCCCGAACGGGCGCCGGATCAGCGCATCTCCTCCACCGGATCGACCCCCATCACGGCGAGGCCGGAACGGATCACCACCGCCGTCGCGGCCACCAGAGCGACGCTCGCCAGCGTTCCCGCCAGGTCGTCATCGCGGAGGAAACGCAATGCAGCATCATCGCGGCCACGGTTCCACAGAGTATGAAAGTCGCCCGCTAAATCATACAGGAAAAACGCGATTCGGTGCGGCTCGCGTGCAAGTGCGGCCGCCTCCACGGTGCGTGGCCAGGAAGCCAGGCGGCGCATCAG
The DNA here is from genome assembly GCA_025352565.1 of Rhodospirillales bacterium. GTDB lineage: Bacteria > Pseudomonadota > Alphaproteobacteria > Acetobacterales > Acetobacteraceae > JANXTF01. Next base: position 2,610 of record JANXTF010000032.1, read on the forward strand.
GGCGAGTTCGGTTTCGTGAACCAGCGAGTCCAGCCCCACGTCGGCAAGATCGGCGCCGTCCAGGCGTGCGGCGGCCGCGCGCAGCACGCTGCGGCAACGTGCATGCGCGTATTGCACGTAGAACACCGGGTTCTCGCGAGTCTGCGAAACCGCGGCATCCAGGTCGAACTCCATCTGCGCGTCGGATTTGCGCGTCAGCATGGTGAAGCGCACCGCGTCGCGGCCAACCTCGTCGAGCAGGTCGGCGAGGGTGACATAGGTGCCGGCGCGCTTGGACATCCGTACCGGCTGCCCGCCCTTCAGGACATGCACGATCTGGCACAGCACGACCTCGAGCCTGGCGTCGCCCAACGCGTTGACGGCTGCCTGCATGCGCTTGACGTACCCGCCATGGTCGGCCCCCCAAACATCGATCAGGAGAGCCGCGCCGCGCGCGGCCTTTGCGGCGTGGTAGCCGATGTCGTTGGCGAAATAGGTGTTGCTGCCGTCGGATTTCTTGAGCGGACGGTCCACGTCGTCGCCAAACGCCGTCGAACGGAACAGGGTCTGCTCACGCGGCTCCCAGTCGTCTGGAAGCTTGCCTTTGGGCGGTTCCAGCGTGCCCCGATAGACCAGTTGCTTGTCGGCAAGACGGGCGATGGTGCGCTCCACCTCGCCCGAAGCGAGCAGCGCGCGCTCGCTGCTGAACACGTCCTGATGCACGCCGAGCTGGTCGAGGTCGGCGTGGATGCTGGCGAGCATCTCGGCCATGGTGAAATCCCGCACCTCGTCCAACCACGATGCGGGGTCGGCCACCGTCAGGCCGGGGCCGGCGAGCGTGTCGCCGCGCGCGCGGGCCAGCGCCGCGCCCACGTCCACGAGATAGGCGCCCCTGTACTGCAAACCGCCGGGAACGGCGGCTGCGAACGCGTCCTCGGTCAGGGTGGTGCCGAGCGCTTCGAGGTAACGCCAGTAGGCGGCCCAGGCGAGCGCCTGCACCTGGTTGCCGGCATCGTTGATGTAGAATTCCTTGGTGACCGCGAAGCCGGACTTGGCGAGCAGGTTGGCCAGCGCGTCGCCGGTGACCGCCCCGCGCGCATGGGCCACCGTCATCGGGCCGGTGGGGTTGGCGGACACGTATTCGACGTTGACCCGCACCCCCTGCCCCGCCGCGTTGTCGCCGTAAGCCTCGCCCGCGCGCAGGATGGTGGGGAGTTGCGCGCGCCAGACCGCCGGGTGCAGCGTGAGGTTCACGAAGCCGGGGCCAGCGGGTGCCGCAAGCGCGATCAGCGCGTCACCGGCGAGGCCGGCCACGAGGGCGGCGGCGAGGTCGGCGGGCTTGCGGCCGGCCGCCTTGGCCGAGACCATGGCGGCGTTGGTGGCAAGCTCGCCATGCGCCGGGTCGCGCGCAACGCTGACATCGACGCGGGCGCGCACCTCGGGCGGCAGGCCGGGATGGGCCGCGTCGAGCGCCGCCACGATGCGCGCGCGCACGCCTGCCAGAATGTCTGTCGTCATGCCGCTATCCAGTTCGGGTTCGGGATGCGCTAAAGGCAGGCCGAGCCTCCCCCGGTCAACCCCGAGGCGGCCTGGAGCGGGAAAGAGATTGCCGGAGTTGAGCGAGGCCTGGCGGGGTGCGATGCCCCATATCGTCGGCCTGTCGCTGATGGTGAGCCTGTCGGCGACCGCCATCGCGGCGGGGATCGGGCTGCCGCTGGGGGCCGCGCTCGCGATGCTGCGGTTTCGCGGTCGCGGCGCGATCATCCTTGGCGCCAACGCGCTGCTCGGGCTGCCGCCAATCGTGGTGGGACTCGGGCTGTATCTGCTGCTGTCGCGCAGCGGCGTGCTGGGCGGGCTCGATCTGTTGTTCACGCCGGCCGCCATGGTGCTGGCGCAGACGCTGCTGGCGATCCCGATCGTGACCGCGCTGGCCCATCGCGGGCTGGAGCCGATCTGGTCGCGGCTGGGGCCGGCCTTCGAACTCGACGGCGCGCGTATCTGGCAGGCGATGCCCCATCTGCTGGCGATCGGGCGCACCCAGGCGCTGACGGCGGTGCTGGCGGGGTTCGGGCGAGCGATTTCGGAGGTGGGTGCCATCATCATCGTCGGCGGCAACATCGCCGGGCACACACGCACGATGACGACGGCGATCGCGCTGGAGACCGGCCAAGGCAACCTCGCCTTCGCCATCACGCTCGGCCTCGTGCTGATCGCGTTGAGCACGGCGGTCAGTCTGGTAGGATTTGCGCTGGCGGGGAGGCATGCGCAATGAGGATTTGGTTGCTCGGATTGCTGCTGGTTGGCGCGGCGGGGCCGCCGCCTGCGGTGGTGCTGGCCTCGACAAGCTCCGTCGAGAACAGCGGCCTGCTGGGGCGCATCCTGCCGATTTTCACCCAGCAGACGGGCATCGCGGTACGGGTGGTGGCGCTGGGCACGGGGCAGGCGCTGGCGGTGGCGGCGCGCGGGGACGCCGACCTCGTGCTGGTGCATGACCCGGACGCGGAGCGGGCGTTTCTCGACGCGGGCCATGGGGTGAGCCGGCGCCAGGTGGCGTGGAACGATTTCGTGGTGATCGGCCCGGCCAGCGATCCGGCGCATGTCGCGGGCGGGCACGACGCGGCGGCGGCGTTCGCCGCGATCCGCGCGGCGGGGGCGGCTTTCGTGTCGCGGGGCGACAGAAGCGGCACCGACGCGCAGGAGAAGCGGCTGTGGCGGGCGGCGGGGCTGGAGCCGGCGCAATTCAGCGGCGGCTGGTATCGCGAGATCGGCGGCGGCATGGGGGCGGCGTTGAACATGGCCCACGCCATGGGGGCCTATACGCTGGCCGACCGGGGGACCTGGCTGAGCTTCGGCAACAAGGAGGGAGTGCGGATCGCGGTCGAGGGCGGGGACGCGCTGATCAACCGCTACGACGTGATCGTTCTCAACCCGGCCGAGCACCGGCCCGAGGGGCGGGAGCCGGCGGACGCGCTGGCGACGTGGTTGCTATCGGCCGGGGGACAGGCGGCGATCGGGGCATTCCGCGTGCGAGGTGAGCAGTTGTTCCATCCGGGGTGACGGCTCACCCCGCGACCGACAGATCCGTCAGCCGCAGATGCTCGTCGCGGGCGAACCGGTCGGTCATGCCGCCGATGTAGTCGGCGATGGTGGTGGCCGCGCGGGTGGTGTTGCCGGGTTCGCCGGCGCGGGGGCGCCAGTCATCCGGCAGCAGGCCGGGATCGGCGTTGAAGGCCGCGAACAACTCGCCGGTGATGCGGCGGGCCTTGGCTGTCATGCGCTTGACGCGCCAGTGACGGTACATGCGGGCGAACAGGAACTCCTTGATGACGAAGTTGGCCTCGGCCATGACCGGCGAGAACGCCACCACCGGGCGCTTGGCGCGGCGGATCGCGTTGGCGTCGGCCGGGTCCAGAGCGGCGATGCGGCGCCTGGTTTCGACCACGAGATCGGTGACGAGCACGTTGATGACGCGGCGGATGGTCTCGTGCCGCAGCCGCGCGGGCGGCACGTCGAGGCTGGAGCGCCGCGCCTCGGCCAGCGCGTCGCCGACCACCGGCAGATGGCGGATGTCGTCGGTCGTGAACAGGCCGGCGCGCAGGCCGTCATCGAGGTCGTGGCTGTGATAGGCCACGTCATCGGCGAGCGCGGCCACCTGCGCCTCGGCGGAGGCGTAGGTGGCGAGGTCCAGCTTGTGGCGCTCGTTGTATTCCACCACGTAGGGCGGCGGCTTGCGGAGCGGGCCGTTGTGCTTGGCCAGGCCTTCCAGCGTCTCCCAGGTGAGGTTGAGGCCGTCGAAGGCGGCGTAACGGCTTTCCAGCAGCGTCACGATGCGCAGCGCCTGGGCGTTGTGGTCGAAGCCGCCGAACGGCTTCATGTTCTCCTGCAGCGCCTCCTCGCCGGCGTGGCCGAAAGGCGGGTGGCCGAGGTCGTGGGCCAGCGCCAGGGCTTCGGTGAGGTCTTCGTCGAGCCCGAGTTCACGGGCGACGGAGCGGGCGATCTGCGCCACCTCGATGCTGTGGGTGAGCCGCGTGCGGTAGAAATCGCCCTCGTGGTTGACGAACACCTGGGTCTTGTATTGCAGCTTACGGAAGGCGGAACTGTGGATGATGCGGTCGCGGTCGCGCTGCCACGGACTGCGGGTGGCGGCGTCCGGCTCCGGATGCAGCCTGCCGCGCGAGGATTCGGCCCGGACGGCCCAGAGGACAACTGCCATGCTTCCTGGCCTAGCACCGCCTGCCATGGCCCTTCAATCCCGCGCCCAAAGCGCCTATGTTCGGGGAATGGACACAATGATCGCCCCGTTCCGCCTGACCGAACGCGCCGCCGAGCGGATCGCCGAGATCGTCGCCTCGCAGGGCGGCGGATCGGCGCTGCGGGTGGCGGTGCTGGCGGGCGGCTGCAGCGGGTTCCAATACAAATTCGACCTGACGGGCGCGGATGCCGCGGCGGACGACGAGGTGATCCAGCGCGACGGCGCGCGCGTGCTGATCGACGCGGCCAGCATGGATCTGCTGGCGGGTTCGGAGCTGGATTACACCGACGCGCTGATGGGGGCGCATTTCGCGGTGAAGAACCCCAACGCGAGTTCGGCCTGCGGCTGCGGGACGAGTTTCTCGGTCGATTGATCCGCGCCGCGTGAAGATCGCCACCTGGAACGTCAACTCGATCCGCCAGCGCGAGAGCCATGTCTGCCGCTGGCTGGAGCGGATTTCGCCGGACATCCTGCTGTTGCAGGAGATCAAGTGCGAAGCCCACGCCTTTCCGGCTGCCGCCTTCGAGCGGATCGGCTACCGCGCCGAGGCGATCGGCCAGAAGGCGTATAACGGCGTGGCGGTGCTGGCGCGGGTGCCGTTCGAGGTGACGCATCGCGCCTTGCCCGGCCTCGGCCCCGAGGACGCGCAGGCGCGCTATATCGAGATCGTGGCCGCCGGCGTCACGATCATCGGCATCTACCTCCCCAACGGCAATTCCGGCGGCGAGGCGGGCTATGCCTACAAGCTCGCCTGGATGGACGCGCTGCACGCGCGGGTGGCCCTGCTGCTCGAGCAGGACACGCCCCTGGTCGTGACCGGCGACTTCAACGTGTGCCCGACCGACGAGGATTTCGCCCCCGGCACGCTGGGCGCGGGCGACGCGTTGGTGCGGCCCGAGACGCGGGCTCGGTTCCGGGCGCTGCTGTGGCTGGGGCTGACAGATGCCATCCGCGCCGTGCGGCCGACGGGGGCCGTGTGGACGTTCTGGGACTACCAGGCCGGGGCGTGGCCACGCGACCGGGGATTGCGGATCGACCACGCGTTGCTGTCGCCCACCATCGCCGAACGGCTGGTGTCCGCCGTGGCGGATCGGGCGGTTCGGGGGGAGGAGCAGCCGTCCGACCATGTGCCGGTGGTGGTGGAGATCGGGTAGCCTTTCTTCCGCCTCCCCATTGTGGGAGGCGGAAGAAAACGATGTCTGAATCCGGTCGCTCGACCGGAGAGGACGTGGCGGGCTACCCGAATTGCGGTTGCGTCGCCGCCATGCTGGCGCGCGCGGCCATCCTGGCCCACCAGGCCGACAGCTTCGGGTGTTTGGCCATCAGTTCGCCACTCTCGGCCGTGCCGGTCATGTAGGCGAACACCGGCGCGAGGTGCAGATCGGCGAGGCTGAGGTGGGCACCGCCGAACCACGCGTGGTCGCCCAGGATGCGCTCGTATTCGCCGAGCGTGAGCCGGATCATCGGCAGCGCCTCGGCCACCAGCTTGTCGTCCGGCGTGCCGTTCATCATCGGCACCACCATGCGCTGCCAAACGAGCTTGCCGACGATGCAGCCATAGCCGAACGTGTCGGTGATGCTGATGGCTTGGTCCATCGATGCCAGCCCGCGCGCGTCGCTGGGCTGCAGCGCCGTGCCGGGAAAGGCGCGGTCGATGTAGCGGGTGACGACGTTGGTCTCGTACAGCGTGAGGCCGTCATGCGTGAAGGCGGGCACCTTGCCATACGGGTTGAGCGCCAGGAACGGCGGCTGCTGGTGCTCGCCCTGCAACATGCCGACATGGTGGAAATCGTACGCGACGGCCTTCTCGGCGAGCGCGAGGCGCACAGTGCGGACATAGGTGCTGTAGGACGGTCCGTGAACGGTCGGCTGGGCCACGTGGGCGCTCCCTTGATTGCGGGGCGCCCTCTAGCACATCAGGCGCGCACCGTCTTGGCCTTCGGCTTACGCTTGAAGATGCGCTCCGGCTGGCCGCGATCGGGATTGGTCGGCCGGCCCTGGAAGCGTCCCTGGAATTTCTCGGGGCGCTTGTCGAACCTCTTCTCTGGACGCGGCAGGCGGTCGCCGGCCTCACCGGCCGGCGTGTTGGCCACGGGACCGATGCGAAGCTGGTCCTCACCGGCGACGAGGACCGACTTCGTGAAGCGGTCGGTCGCGTCCACCGCGATCTGGAAACGGGTTTCCTGATCGAATATCTGGATGGTGCCGATGTCCTTTTTGGTCAGCGCCCCCACGCGGCACAGCAGCGGGATCAGCCATTTCGGGTCGGCCTTGTCCTTGCGGCCGACCGCCATGGCGAACCAGTTCATCGGACCCTGCGGCTCGCGCGGCGCGCGCGGGACATGTTCGCCTTTCGGTTCGGGGGCACTGCCGCCGTCGCTCATCTCCTGGGCGATGGGCAGCCGCGCGCGGTACATGCGGATCAACGCCGCCGCGATCACCTCGGCGGGGCGGCCCGCGACCAGCAGGCGGGCCTGGACCAGTTCGGTCTCCGACGGCTCCTCGGCCAGCATCGGGTCGGCCAGCAGGCGCTCCTGGTCCTTGGCGATGATCTCGTCGGCCGAGGGCGCGCCGCTCCAGGTGGCGTCCACGCCGGCGGAGGAGACCAACTGCTCGGCGCGGCGGCGGCGGCTGGTGGGCACGATCAACACGCACACGCCCTTCTTCCCGGCCCGCCCGGTGCGGCCGGAGCGGTGCAGCAGGATCTCATGGTTGGTGGGCAGATCGGCGTGGATGACGAGGCCGAGATCGGGCAGGTCGAGTCCCCGCGCGGCCACGTCGGTGGCGACGCACACGCGCGCCACGCCATCGCGCAGCGATTGCAGGGCCGCGGTGCGCTCGGTCTGGCTCAACTCGCCCGACAGCGCCACGGCCGCGAAGCCGCGCGCCTGGAGGCTGGCGTGCAGGCGGCGCACAGCGTCGCGCGTGGCGCAGAACACCAGGGTCGCGCGGCTGTCGAAGTAGCGCAGCACGTTGACCACGGCGCGCTCGGCCTCGTGGCCGCCCACGCGCATGGCGCGATACTCGATGTCCTCGTGCGGCTCGCTGCGGTTGACGGTGTCGATGCGGAGCGCGTTGGTCTGGTACTGGCGGGCGAGCGCGGCGATTTCGCGGGCGATGGTGGCGGAGAACAGGAGGGTGCGGCGTTCGGCGGGGGCCGCGTCGAGGATGAACTGGAGTTCGTCGCGGAAACCGAGATCGAGCATCTCGTCGGCCTCGTCGAGCACCACGACGCGGAGCTGCGACAGATCGAGCTGGCGGCGCTCGATATGATCCTTCAGACGGCCCGGCGTGCCGACGACGATGTGGCACCCGGCGGACAGCAGACGCTGCTCGCGGCGGGCATCCATGCCGCCGACGCAGCTGACGACGCGGGCGCCGGTATGGGCATAGAGCCATTCCAGCTCGCCATGGACCTGCATCGCGAGCTCGCGGGTGGGGGCGATGACGAGGGCGAGCGGCGAGCCGGGCCGGCCCTGGAACTGCTCGTTCTCGCCCAGCAGGGTGGGGGCGAAGGCGAGGCCGTAGGCGACGGTCTTGCCGGAGCCGGTCTGGGCGGAGACCAGCAGGTCCCGCCCCTCGGCGTCGGCTTCGAGCACGGCGGATTGGACGGGCGTGGGCTCATCGTAGTCGCGCGCGGCGAGCGCCCGCGCCAGGGCCGGGTTGGTGATGGGGAACGGCATGGGGCGGGTGCAATCTGACTGGGGAAGTCGGTGGCATACACGAGACGAAGCGCGGGGAGCAGCGGCGAGAGTGTGGGGCGCCTATGCGGGGCGGGGATGGCGGCGCGCGACCGCCGCCGCGCCGCCCTTGCCACGCCGTGCGGGCGGCGCGAAAGATGGTGCTTCAGGCGTGGAAGGGCCTTGCCATGGTCACATTCGCCGCGCCCGCCGGTCACGACCTCCCCATCCACGGCCAGACCGCGTTCGCGGCGCTTGATCTCGGCACCAATAATTGCCGTCTGCTGGTCGGCGCGCCCACGCCTGACGGCTTTCGCGTGCTGGACAGCTTCAGCCGTATCGTGCGCCTGGGCGAGGGCCTCGCGGAAACCGGGCGGCTGGACGGCGCGGCGATGGAGCGCACGATCGTGGCCCTGCATGGCTGTGCCGCGCGGCTGCGGCGACGGCCGGTGCAGGCGCTGCGCGCGATCGCCACCGAGGCCTGCCGCCGGGCCGCCAACGGCGCCGAATTCCTGGGCCGGGTGCGCGTTGAGACCGGGCTGCGGATCGACGTGATCTCGTCGCGGGAGGAGGCGGAACTCGCGCTGGAAAGCTGCACGCCGCTGCTGCGCGGCATCGGCCGCCGGGCGCTGGTGTTCGACATCGGCGGCGGCTCGACCGAACTCACCTGGGTGCGGTTGCCCGAGGACGGCCCGCCCGAGCTAATCGGCACCGTCTCGGTGCCGGTCGGCGTGGTCACGCTGGCGGATCGCTTCCGGGCCGGGGGGCCTGCGGTGTTCGACGCGGTGGTGGATCAGGTGGCAGCCGATTTGCGGGTCTTCGAGGCGGTCCATCGCATCGGGCAGGAGATCAGCCTGGGCGGGGTGGCCCTGCTCGGCACGTCGGGCACCGTCACCACGTTGGCCGGCATCGTGCTCGACCTGCCGCGCTACACGCGTTCCATGGTGGACGGGTTCGTGCTGTCCGACGATGACGCATCCGCGGCGCTGGTCCGGTTGCATGAACTGGGGCTCGCCGGCCTGTCGGCGCATCCGTGCGTCGGGCCGGAACGCGCCGAGTTCGTGCTGCCTGGCTGCGCCATCTTCGAGGCGATCCGCCGCGTCTGGCCCTCCAGCCACGTGACCGTGGCCGACCGGGGCCTGCGCGAGGGCATGCTCCTGCGGATGATCCGGGGCAGCCGCACCGGAACCCGGGCACCGCCACGCTGACGGGCGCTGGCCATGAAGCATTCCCAATGACGCCGATGCTGCTTTAGGAAGGCGCATGGCAAAGCCTCCTCCGAAAAACCCCGGCCAGCCCCGCGCCCTGGCCGTCAAAGTCAAGAACGCCGGCGACCGCAGTGTCAGCTCTCAGCGTTGGCTCCAGCGACAGCTGAACGACCCCTATGTGGCCGCTGCCCGCGCGGGCGGATGGCGGTCGCGCGCCGCCTTCAAGCTGATCGAACTGGACGACAAGTTTCATCTCCTGCGCCCCGGCATCCGCGTGGTCGATCTGGGGGCGGCTCCCGGCGGCTGGAGCCAGGTCGCCGTCAAGCGCGGCGTGGGTCAGATCGTCGGGCTCGACCTGCTGCCGATCGACCCGATCCCCGGCGTGCACCTGATCCAGGGTGACTTCAACGATGTCGACATGGCCGACCGGCTGATCGCGCTGATGGGCGGCCCGGTCGATCTGGTGTTGTCCGACATGGCCCCCAACACCACGGGCCACTCCGCCACCGACCATGTGCGGATCGTGGCGCTGGCCGAACTCGCGTTCGAATTCGCGGTGCGCGTCCTGGCACCGGGCGGGGCGTTCATCGCCAAGGTGTTTCAAGGCGGATCGGAACGCGACATGCAGGCGCCGATGAAGCGGCTGTTCGCCAGCGTGAAGCACGCCAAGCCGCCTGCGAGCCGCAAGGGTTCGAGCGAGCTGTACGTGGTCGCCACCGGCTTCCGGGGCGGCTCACCCGAGGGTCTGGAATCGTGAAATGTGCCTAACGTCCCGCGCGCTGCTGGCGCGCGACGTCCTGGATCGCCGCCTCCCATCTCGGCCCGAGCGTCTCGGACCGGTACAGCGCCGCCTGCCTGAAGCCGGTATCCTGCAAATCCGCGAGATAGCCTTCCTCGCGGGGCAGGTCCGCGAAACGCACGATCATCGCGGCAAGCTGCTCCACGTCATAGGCATCGAAATACTCCGCCGCATCGCCATACACCCAGCGATGCACCGCAATGTCGGACGCCATCACCGGCGTACCGCACGCCATCGCCTCGACTCCGGAATAGTCGAAACCTTCCGCGCGGCTGGGGCACACCACGGCATGGGCCGCGCTGTACAACAGGCGCAACTCGGAGATCGGCAGACCCGAAACGTGATGGAGCAGGCCCTCGCGCACCAGCGCCTTGGCCTCCGCAACCTCGGCATCGCTCCGCCAGCCAGGGTTGGCCACCACCAGCAGGCGCATCGGCGTGTCCGACATGCGGCACGCCAGTTCGAACGCCTGGAACAGTTTGAGATAGTTCTTGCGCGGCTCCATGGTCGACACGGCCATGAACAGCTTCGCGGGAACCTGCGGTTCGGGCTTGCGGGACGCCGGTGCCGGGGTGGTGGAAGGGCTGGCGCGCCGGCGCAATATCTGGGCAAGCGTCGGGGCATCGCAGCCTTCGGGATGGAATTCCGATGCCAGCAGCGCGGGAATCGTGCTCACCCGCTTTTCCGCTTGCGGGAACAGACGCAGCAAGTCGTCGCGCACGGGCTCCGAGTCGCAATAGAAATTGGCTCCGTCGCGCATGTTCCGTTCCAGCATGCGCCCATGGGACATCGCGTGCGGCCACGGGTCGCCGACCGTGTGCGGGCTCATCAGCGGCAGGGCGTCGTAATAGCGCACCATCATCGCGGTGTTCGGGCTGACACGGTAGGGCGAGACGCTGGCGGCGAAGAAGACGTCCCAGTCTTGGGTCTCGATCTTCTTTTGCAGGAAGCGCGGCAGGAATGCCATGTGACGCGCGTTTTCGTGGCCGAGCCGTGTCGCGAAAAAACGCGCCCGTTGCAAAAAAGTCCGGTCGCGAGGGGCCAGCGTCTTGTCGAAAAGCTTGGACCAGATGTAGTCCTCGAAGATCCCTATATCTATTTCCATGTCCAGCGTCTCCGCCTGGCCCAGCGTCGCCGCCATCGCAGCCGGATACGTCAGCATCCGCTGCAACCGGCCGGGCATGAGGGCAATTGCCGCCGGCACGGCGAAACGCTTGGTGTCCTGCGAGATCAGCACCTGGGATTGCTGCATCACCCGCTCGTAGGGGGTTTTTGGGGGCGCGAATTTCGGTGCCAGGAAATGGATGCCCGACGCGAGGCCCGCGAGTGGACCGATGGCCATGTCGGAGAACATCTTGAACAGCAGCCGAAGCTCTTGCGGGATGCCCGCGAAGCCCTCGTAGCAGTTCCGCAGATCGACCATCACCGACGGCGCCGTCATGCAAGGCGCCGTCATGCAAGGCGCCGTCACGGATGCAGCCGCCTTGGATGGGGCCGGCGCGGCTTGCGGGTTGTTCAACGGCGCTCTCCTCCGAGGACGAAGTCACGCGGCCGCCCTTCCACAGGCGGGGTTCTACCAGAATGCGTTCGGATGAAAAGCACGCTCACGCCCGGCGCAAGGCCTCGAGTGCTGCGGCAATATTCGCCCGGGCGGCCGCCTCGAACCTGCGGGCAAGTGTCGGCGTCCGGAACAGGAGAGGCCGGGACTGTAAGCCCTCCAAAAAACGCGCACGGCCGGAGGACCAGGCAAAATCGGAAAGATGGGCATATTCCAGCCGCAGCAACGCCGTGTTGCGCGCGAAATCCTCGGCCTCCTCGCCGAGTGGCGTAAGGTCGAGGTCGAGCATCCAGATCCGCGCGGCCTCGTGAGGGCAGGAATTCTCCAGATAGCCGAAATGGTCCGCGGTCGCCCTGATCGTGTCGGATACCCACCCCATGTCGGTCGTCCGCACCAGCGCATTCGCGGCATCCTCACGCCAAAGCGCCGCGGATTGGGCCTCATTGTCGGCGGCTTTCGGATTATAGATGGCATCATGATAGGCGATGGCGGAAGCGATCAGGCGCATGGGTTCCTCGCCTGTGAGATCGGCGTCCGTCGCGAACCGCGTATGCCGTTGCCAGAGCAGGGCAACGTGGGCAAGACCGTGGTAATGCCGCCCCTCCCCGCCCAGCCGCCCAAGCACCGCGATCCGCGCGGCATCCCCGACCGGGACATGGGCGAACAGGTCTCGCAGCAGTCCGGCGGCGTCTTCCTGGTTCAGCACCGATACGGCGGCATTGGCCGCCTCCCCTGATCTCTGACCGATAATACAACGACTTCCAGAAGCGAGACGCAAGATGGCCCCTATTATGCACGACCCTTTGCCGCCGCCGGACTTCGAGCTTCGTGACAGCGACGGTTTCGCCGCCTTGATCGGGCCATTGTTCCGCCGCGAAACCCCGGAGGGTGCCAGTTACGGGATGCGTCTCGCGTCCCAGCACATGAATGCCGGCGGAGTCGCACATGGCGGGTTGCTGACCGCCTTCGCCGACAACTGTCTGGGCGCGACGGTGCATCGCGCCGTCGCGGCGCCCTGCACCACGATCGGCCTTACCGTCAGCTTCGTCGCTCCCGGCCGCGATGGCGACTGGATCGAATGCGCCGGCACCATCACCCGCGCGACCAGGTCGCTCGTGTTCATCAGCGGCCGTGTTTGGTGCGGCGGGCTGACGCTGCTCGACGCGCAGGGCATCTGGAAGATATTGCGGGACTGACCCAGGACCCGGCGGCCGTGTCTTCGACATAGAAGCGCCCCCCGTTCCCGAGGGGCGCCCTATCGTCATATCGTGGAATGCAACAGCTTACGCGGCGGCCTGCATCGGCTGAGCGGCCCGGCGGCGTTCGGCCACCTGATTGTGCATCGCCTTCTGCAGCTTCTCGAAGGCCCGGACCTCGATTTGGCGCACCCGCTCCCGCGAGATGTTGTACTGTTGGGACAGTTCCTCGAGCGTCGTCGGGTTATCCTTCAGCCGCCGCTCGATCAGGATATGACGCTCCCGTTCGTTCAGCGTCTTCAGCGCCCCGTTCAGCAGCGCCTTGCGTCCGGTCAGCTCCTCCAGGTCGCCGATCATGGTCTCCTGGCTCTCGGACTCGTCCACCAGCCAGTCCTGCCACTCGCCCTCGCTGTCGGCGCGGACCGGTGCATTGAGGCTGTGGTCGGGCGCGGACAGGCGACGGTTCATGCTGACCACGTCCTGCTCCGGAACGGCGAGCACATGGGCGATCCGGGCAACCTGCTCAGGCTGTAGATCGCCATCGTCGATCGCCTGCATCTGGCCCTTCAATCGGCGCAGATTGAAGAACAGCTTCTTCTGCGCGGCCGTAGTGCCCATTTTCACGAGCGACCAGCTGTGCAGAATGTATTCTTGAATCGCGGCGCGGATCCACCACATTGCATAGGTGGCCAGACGGAAGCCGCGCTCCGGATCGAAGCGCTTCACCGCCTGCATCATGCCGACATTGCCTTCGCTGATCAGCTCGCCCACCGGCAGCCCATAGCCGCGATAGCCCATCGCGATCTTGGCGACGAGACGCAGATGCGACGTGACCAGCTTGTGCGCGGCCGACATGTCCTCATGATCGCGCCAGCGTTTCGACAGCGCCAGCTCTTCCTCGGGAGCCAGCATGGGGAATTTGCGGATATCCTGCAGATAGCGGGTGAGGTTTCCCTCGGGAGCAACATTAACGACGGCGGAAACCATGGAGGGGGTCCTTTCGTCTGACCGACGACCTGACTGCCCATACGGCGCAGCGAGGTCCGGGTTGCGCGGCAATCGCACGGACAGGCGATCAACCGCGTCTCAGAGACATCTTCAGGTGCGGGAGCGTTCGACAAATCCCGCCGGTTCACCCCGGAATGGCGGTGGACGAACGGACGAACGGCCCGAGGCGACACCCAGCCCCGGACGCCGACGTTATATCTGACGGGACATTGCGCGTCAAGAAACAGGACCCCTGAAGTCCGGTTAACTTTCCGTCATCTTGAGCGCGGTCAGCAACGCCCGCAAATCGGCCGGCGGCTTCGTCTCGAAACGCAGCGCTTCCCCGGTACGCGGATGCGCGAACCCCAGTCGCGCCGCGTGCAGTGCCTGCCGGGGGAAGTCCAGCGCCGCGACCCGCATCTCGTCGGGCAGGATGCGGGACGCCGCCGGGATGCGCCGCAGATAGGCCGTGTCGCCGACCAGCGCATGGCCGCGACTGGCAAGATGCACGCGGATCTGGTGGGTGCGCCCCGTTGCCAGGCGGCATTCGAGCACCGTCACCGCGGCATCGCGATGGCGCAGCGTGCGGTAATGCGTCAGCGCGTATTTGCCGCCGCGACCCACCACGGCCATGCGCTTGCGGTCGCGCGGATCGCGCCCGATCGCCCCCTCGATGCTGCCGTTCGGCGGGTTGGGCAGACCCCAGCACACCGCCAGATAGGCGCGGTCGATGTCGCGCGCCGCGAAGGCCGCAGACAGGTTCGCCAGCGCCATCTCGGTCTTGGCCACGACCATGATGCCAGAGGTGTCCTTGTCCAGCCGATGCACGATGCCCGGCCGGCGCTCGCCGCCGATGCCCGGCAGGCTGTCGCCGCAATGGCCCAGCAGCGCGTTCACCAGCGTCCCGGTCTCGTTGCCGGGGGCCGGATGCACCACGAGGCCCGCCGGCTTGTCGAGCACGATCAGGTCGCCGTCCTCGAACAGGATCGGGAACGCGATCGCCTCGGGTCCCGGCTGCGCCGCCACCGGCTCGGGCGGCTGAAGCGTATATAAGGCACCCGCGCGGGTGGCCTCCGACGGGTCGGTCAGCAGGCCGCCGTCACGCCGCGCCCGCCCTTCCTCGATCAGTGCCTTGATGCGGCTGCGGGAGACGGCCTCGAAGCTGCGCGCGAGGAAGCGATCGACCCGTTCGCCGGCATCGCACTCGGTTGCATGGACGCGCAATTCATCGGACATGAACAGCCATAGCGCGGCGCGGGCCGCGTGGGGAGGCCTGGATGCGCGCGTTGAAGGTGGCGGTGATCGTGATGGGCGTCATGATCGTGCTCGGCGTGGCGGGCCTCGGCTACGCCTTGACCCGCGTGGTGTTCGGGCCGCCCCCGCCGCTCGCCGCCGCGCTGCTTGACGAGCCGGCCGGAACCCGCATCGTCAGCATCGCCGCCATGCCCGACCGCCTCGCCATCCAGCTGAGCGGCGGCGGCCCTGACCGCGTGGTGGTGATCGACCTGCGCACGGGCCGCCCGATCGCGCGCGCCGGCCTTGTACGATAGTCCTGGCACGATAGACGCTTGAAGCGTTCCGCTTTTCGTCCTAGAAGCCGCCTCCGGCCTGTTGTCCCGTTCGTCTAGAGGCCCAGGACACCGCCCTCTCACGGCGGGAACAGGGGTTCGAATCCCCTACGGGGCACCAAATTTCCGCATGACAGACCAATCGGCGTGCTTCGGCTCAGACGCGCCAGCCTGGCAGCGCGCATTCCAGCGCCTCCGGCGCCTCGCTGATGGCAGCGCTATACAAGGCCGCGAGCCGCGCGGTGACGGCGCCCGGCACGCCGCCCGGAAAGATGCGGCCGTCCAGCGAGCGGATCGGCGTGACGCCGCCAAATGTTCCGGTGACGAATGCCTCATCGGCGCCCTGCGCGTCCACCAGTGAGAAATCGGTGACGCGGTGGGGCATCGCGTGCTCCCGGCACAGCGCCAGGATGGCTGCGCGGGTGATGCCGTTGAAGCAGCAATGCCCCGTCGAGGTCAGCACCTCGCCGCGCCGGACGATGAAGAAATTGGTGGCGTTGCAGCTCGCGACATGCCCCGCATCGTCGAGCATCAGCGCCTCGTCGGCACCGTTCCGATAGGCTTGCATCAGCGCCATGATCAGGGGCAGACGGCTATGTGTGTTGAGCCGCATGTCGAACTGGTCCGGGCGCGTGCAGCGGTAGGTCGAGGTCATCAGCGCCAGCCCCGTGCTCAACAGGGCGGGATTGGGCAGCTTGTGCTCGGCGGTGATCACCACGGTGGCGGGCCCCACCGCCTGGCGCGGGTCCTGGCTCGGCGTGCGCTTCAATCCGCGCGTGGCCATCAACCGCGCATGCACGCCATCGGTCATCGCGTTGGCGCGCGCCGTCTCGTCCAGCGCCGCCGCCAGCCCGGCGCGCGACAGACCGAGCTCCAACTCGATCGCCGACGCGCCGGCCAGCAGGCGATCCAGATGCGCGTCGCGAAACAGCCAGCGTCCGCGATGCAGCCGAAGCCCCTCCCACACGCCATCCCCGGCGATGAAGCCACCGTCGAAGACCGAGACCACCGCCTGGGCGCGCGGCACCAGGGCGCCATCGATCCACACCAGCACATGCGCGTTGCGCGAGTCTTCCGCGATGTCCTGGCTTCCGGCCATCAGGCCCGCTCCAGGCTCTCCTTGGTAATGCCCGGCACGGCGGCGCCATCCATGCCGCGTTTGGTCAGATAGGAGCGGTACAGATCCTCGATGGTGCCGTTCTCATAGTAGAACGTCAGTACCAGCGTCAGGTAGTCGCGCCAGGTCTTGTCGGCCTCGCGACGGATGCCGGCACCGGCGACAGACGTCACCGCGGGCTTCGGCACAACGACCTCGCCCTGGCCGATCCTGAGCCGGTAGGCGATCAGCGCCGGATGATACAGCACCAGCACGCGCGACTTGCCCGTTTGGTAGTGCAGGATGGTCTCGTCGATCGTGGCCAGCCGTGTCACCTGCGCGCGCTTCATGTGCGCGGAGATCCACCGGTCCATGGCGGTGCCTAGCGGCACGGCGATCGTTGTCTCCGGCGTGTCGAGGGCCGCCCATGTCCGCGGGGTGCCGGTTTCCCGGGTCATGAACCCGAGTGCGTAGTAGAGCACCGGCGCGAAAGGGAAGTCGATCGCCATTGCCCGCGCCGGCGTCGGGTCGAGCACGAACATCAGGTCGAACTGCCCGGCCTGCAGCGCCGCCGGCGCGTTGCCCCAGGTGGTCTCGACGAATTCGGCCTTTGCGTCCAGATCCTTGGCGATCTGCTCGCCGAGCATCGAGCCCATGCCGGTCCACGCCCCCGTGGCCAGATCCTTCGCATACCACGGCTCGGACGGCGTCACGCCGATCCGCACCGTGCGGCGCGCCCGGATCGCCTCCCAGGTCGAGCCATTTGTCTGGGCGGATGCCGCCCGGGCAGCCACGACGGCTCCAGTGGCCAACACGGCTCCGAGTGCCCGCAAATCCCGCCGTCCGACTTCCATGATAGATCCTCCGTTGCAACCGAGATCCGCCAGATGGCTCGTCGTCTGACCTCCTGAGCATCGCGAACTCAGTACGGAATGACAATCGCCCTGTTCAGCGGGCGGCCTATTCAGCGGGCTTACGGACGCAAATTCCCCATCTGAGCCTCCCGCAGCCGCGCGCCCACTGGGCACTCCGCCGAATGCGCCCCTGGCAGATACCCAAGGCTCATCAGAAACTCCCCCACGATCTCCCCGCCCGTGAACAGAAAATTCGCCTTGAACAGCTTGAGCCACGCCGCCTTGTCGCGCGGGTGATGCGCCTCCAGCCATGCCGAAAAACCGCCCGCCGTGTGGCGGAGGTCGCGCACGCGGCGGGCATTCTCGATGATGGCGGCGACCTTGAGGCGGTTGCGGATGATGGCGGGGTCCGCGAGCAGACGGGCCACGTCGGCGGCGTCGAATGCCGCCACACGGTCCACGTTGAATCCGGCAAAGGCGGTCTGCATGCCGGGCCGGCGTTTGAGGATGAGTTCCCAGGAGAGGCCGGCCTGCATGATCTCGAGACAAAGGCGCTCGAACAGGATGGTCTCGTCGGTCTGGTGGAAGCCGTATTCGGTGTCGTGGTACGGGGCGTGGATCGGATGGCCAGGGGCGGTGCGGCAATAGGCGCTCATGGGGCGGTGCTTTGAATTGACTTGCCTTCCCCCCTCCCCTCCCGCAAGCGGAGGCGGGAAGGAAGGCGTGCGCGACGCTGCGCCGTCATTCAGCGTCCCTTGAAGACGGGCGCACGCTTTTCCATGAAGGCGCGGCGGCCTTCGATGTAGTCCTGGCTGTCGAAGCAGGCGCGCACCAGCGCCGCCGCGCGCGCGCGGTCGGTGTGGGCGGAGCCTTTGGCGAGTTCCTCGACCGTCACCTTCACCGCGCGCATGGTAAGCGGCGCGTTGCGCGCGATGGTCTCGCAATACTCGCTGACATAAAATTCAAGCTCGGCTTGCGGCACCACGCGGTTCACCAGGCCCATGCCGAGCGCCTCGTGGGCGGTGAAGTGCCGCGCGGTGAAGAATATCTCCTTGGTGTGGCTGGGGCCGACGAGGGCCATCAGCTTGGCAACGCCCTCCATGCCGTAGCCCAGGCCGAGGCGGGCGGCCGGCACGCCGAAGCGGGAGGCGTCCGACGCGATGCGGAGATCGCACGAAACGGCGATGCCGACGCCGCCGCCGATGCACCAGCCGTCGACCATGGCGATGGTAGGTTTTGGCGAAGCCGCCAGACGGCGGCTCGCGTGATCGGAGATCTCCTCGTAGCGCGCGACCGCGTCGGCCGAGGCGCGTTTCTCCTCGAATTGCGAGATGTCGGCACCCGAGACGAACGCTTTACCACCTGCTCCGCGCAGCACGATCACGCGCACGTCCGGGTCCGCCTCGAAGCGGTCGAGGATGAGCGGCATCGCCGCCCACATCTCCTGCGAAACGGCGTTGCGGCGTTCGGGGCTGTTGAAGATCATCCAGCCGACCGCCCCCTCGATGCGGGCGATCATGCGGTCGGTGGGGAGATCGAGCGTCATTGACATGCGAGGCACTCCTCATAATCGGTGACGCCGGCCGTAATCGGCACCACCGGCACGGACATGTTCTCGGCCTGCAGAATTTCCGAGGGCCGGATCGCCTTGTGGCTGACGGTATCGGCGCGTTGGATCGAGAGGCTGCGGCAATAGTACAGCGACTTCACGCCGCGCTTCCACGCCATGAAGTGATAGGCGTGCAGGTCCTTCTTGTGGACATTGGCGGGCACGAAAATGTTCACCGACTGGCTCTGGCAGATATAGGGCGTCCGGTCGGCGGCGTGCTCGATGATCCAGCGCTGGTCGAGCTCGAACGCGGTCTTGAACACGTCGCGCTCGTTCTCGGTCAGGAACTCGAGATGGATCACGCTGCCCTTGTTCAGCGTGATGGACGACCAGACATCCTCGTTGTCCTGCCCCTTCTCCGCCAGCAACTGCTTGAGGTGGCGGTTGCGCACGGTGAAGCTGCCGGACAGGGTTTTCTGCAGGAACACGTTGGCGGAAATGGGCTCGATGCCGGGCGAGGAATTACCCGCGATAATGGAGATCGACGCGGTTGGCGCGATCGCCATCTTGTTCGAGAAACGCTCCATGATGCCGTATTCGGCCGCGTCCGGGCATGGCCCGCGCTCCTCCGCCAGCAGCCGGCTCGCGGCATCGGCCTGGCCGCGGATGTGGGAGAACATGCGCTTGTTCCACACCTTGGCGATCACGCTCTCGAACGGCACCATCTGCGATTGCAGGAAGCTGTGGAAGCCCATGACGCCGAGGCCCACGGAACGCTCGCGCATGGCGGCGTATTTCGCGCGCTCCATGCCGGGCGGCGCGCGATCGATGAAATCCTGCAGCACGTTGTCCAGGAAGCGCATGATGTCTTCGATGAACAGCGGATGGTCCTTCCATTCCATCCAGGTCTCGACATTGACCGATGAGAGGCAACACACGGCGGTACGCTGGTTGCCCAGATGATCCAGGCCGGTGGGGAGCGTGATTTCGCTGCACAGATTGGAGGTTTTGACTTCGAGCCCGGCGAGCTTGTGGTGCTCGGGGCGGGCGCGGTTCACGTGGTCGCTGAACACGAGGTACGGCTCGCCCGTCTCGATGCGCGCGGTGAGGATGCGGATCCAGAGTGCCCTCGCGCCGATACGGCGGACCACGGCGTGGTCCTTGGGCGAGCACAACGCCCATTCCTCGTCGGCTTCGACGGCGCGCATGAACGAGTCCGGGATGAGAATGCCGTGATGCAGGTTGAGGGCCTTGCGATTCGGGTCGCCGCCCGTGGGACGCCGGATCTCGATGAATTCCTCGATCTCGGGGTGGCTGACGGGCAAGTACACGGCGGCCGAGCCGCGGCGCAGGCTGCCCTGGCTGATGGCAAGCGTGAGGCTGTCCATGACGCGGATGAACGGGATGACGCCGGAGGTTTTTCCGTTCATCCCGACCTTCTCGCCGATCGAGCGCAGATTGCCCCAATAGCTGCCGATGCCGCCGCCTTTGGACGCGAGCCAGACATTCTCGTTCCAAAGATCGACGATGCCGTCGAGGCTGTCGGAGGCCTCGTTCAGGAAGCACGAAATCGGCAGGCCGCGCGTGGTGCCGCCGTTCGACAGCACCGGGGTGGCGGGCATGAACCAGAGCTTGCTGATATAGTCGTAGATGCGCTGGGCGTGGCCCTGGTCGTCGCCATAGAAGCTGGCGACGCGGGCGAACAGGTCCTGGTATTCCTCGCCGGGGAGGAGGTAGCGGTCATCGAGGGTGGCACGGCCGAAATCGGTGAGCAGCGAGTCGCGGCTGCGGTCGAGGCGTACCTGGTGGCGACCTTGCATCTGGACGGCGTCGAGCACTGCGATATCCCCCGGAACAACCAATTTCGAATTCCTATCCTGCCAAAGCGGGCACCAGCGTCCAACCATATATAGTCGTGCTGACCCTGGACAGACACAATATCAGGGGTCTGACACCGGCAAGCAACAGGGTGGTGAGAGACGAAACGTGAACATAGCCTTAAAGCGGCTGACGGTTCCAGTCACGACTCGGAGGGTGCGTTTGGCGGGGGTTGGTGGGCGATACAGGGATTGAACCTGTGACCTTCCCCGTGTCAGGGGGACGCTCTCCCGCTGAGCTAATCGCCCGGTTCCCGACCTTTTAGCTTCGTGCAGGGTTGGCCGCAACCCATGCGTCGTAGCGCGCCTGGTTCTCGGCGTTGGGCGGATAGAGGCCGGGAAGCGCGGCGCCGCCATCGACCTCGCCCATGATCCAGCCTTCGAGGCGTTCCTGCTCGATGGCGGCGGCGACCACGCGATCCAGCATCGCGGCCGGGATCAATACGGCCCCGTCCTGGTCGACCACGACGATATCGTCGGGGAACACGGCCACTCCGCCGCAGGCCACGGGTTGCTGCCAGGCGACGAAGGTGAGGCTCGCGACCGAGGGTGGGGCGGCGGCGCCATTGCACCACACCGGAAGCCCCGTTCCGAGCACGCCGGCGAGGTCGCGCACCACGCCGTCGGTCACCAGACCGGCAACACCTTTTTTCGCCATGCGGGCGCACAGAATGTCGCCGAAAATCCCGGCATCGGTCACGCCCATGGCATCCACCACCGCGATACATCCGGCCGGCATCGCCTCGATCGCGGCACGGGTGGAAATCGGCGAGGCCCAGCTTTCGGGCGTGGCGAGATCCTCGCGGGCGGGGACGAAACGGAGGGTGAAGGCGGGGCCGACCAGCCTTGGTTGCCCGTCACGGAGCGGTTTTGTGCCCCTCATCCAGACGTTTCTGAGCCCTTTTTTGAGCAAAACCGTCGTTAAAGTGGCCGTGGAGATGCCCGATAATACGGTCACGATCCGGGGGTCGAGCGTCATGGCTGCCTCTGATTGTTATAGTTCATACCTGGTTTTACCGATCCATGTCCGTCTTGCTCACCAGGATGTCCCGGCCGCGCAATTCCACCAATATCTCGGCGAGGTCCAGCCGCGCCACCCGGGCTCCGGGCCGCACCACGCCCTGCAGCATCTGCCGCGCCATCGCCGCCGCTGGCGCGGCCCGAAGCCACGCGCCGCTGCCGTCTTTGGCCACCAGGGTCCAGGACAGCAGCACCGAATGGCCGCCCACCAGACCGTCCAGTTCCACCCGTACCCGGGACCGGGCGGTGCCGAAATGGCCGAACGAGCGCGCGAGCGTGTCGAACAGCCCGATCCGGGCCGCGAATCCCGCCTTCGGCCGCATCCAGCCGAGAATGCGCAATCCGCGGGCCAGGGCCGGCAATTCGATCCCGGCCCAAACCGTCGCATCGCGCAGGCTGGGCCACATCTCGGGCAGCAATTCGAGTTCCGGCGCGTCATACGCCAGCAGGCGGAAACCGCCGTACCGACCGCCGTCGCGCGGGGCCACCGTTTGGAACGCACGGGCGGTTTCCCAAGCACCCCCCTGCCGCCAGCGCATCCGGCGGCCCACATGATCGAGCAACGCGGCGGTCGAGGCCTGTCCATACTCCTCGCGGTTGCCCCGCAGCAGCACGATGCGCGCGCCGACCACGACGGGAAGTGCCACCGCGAGCGAGGCGCAGGCCGCCATGGTGAGGCACGGCACCACGCCGGCGCCTGACACCACCGCCACATTCACATCCCGTGCGGCCGCGTCGAGAGCACGGATCGCCAGCACCGTTTCGCGGTCGTCGGAGATATCGAGATAGGGCACATGCGCCGCGATGCAGGCCCGCGCTGTCGTATGGTCCGGCCGCGCCGACCCGGTGGCATCGATCACCAGATCGGCCCGCGCCTCGGCGACCAGATCCCCCGGCCGAGCGCCGCAGGCCACGGCCCGCGCGTCGATGCCTTCCTCGACCAGATACTCGACGAACAGCCCAACCGCCGCCGCATCGCGCCCGGCGATCAGGAAAACCAGACCCGGCGCCCCGGCCAGCAGGCGCGTGATGTGGGAGCCCACGAGGCCGTGGCCCCCGAGCAGCAGGATGCGGCGCGGCACCCGGTCAGGCTACAGCCTGAACGAACCCTGGGCGAGACCCAACATGGCCGCTTCGCATTCCAGCGTCAGCCCCCGGCGGTCGGCGCGCGGCATCGCCACCACCACGCGGGCGAATCCCAGCACGAATTCGCCCTCGCAGACGCAGCGCAGCGTCACCGAATCGGGCGTCCACGCGAGGCTGAACCGCAGCCGCGTCACGGGCCCACCCTCGGTCAGCCCGTCATCCTCCACCAGCGTGAACGCGCTTTCACCCTCGCCCGGCCCTGGAAAAATGCGCACCAGCCGCGACGGCTCGTCGTGCAGCAATGCGTAATCCTCCCCCGGATCGGTCATCGGCAGAATCGTCCCCGCCGGAACCACCAGCGGCAGCCGGTCCAACGGCGCGGACACAACGCACGGCTCGCCCGCCTCCAGCTGCTCCCCGGTGTAGAAATCGAACCAGCATTCCGGCCCCGCCGGCAGATGCAGCCACACATCGCGCTCGCCCGGCTGCGTCACCGGACACGCCAGCAGAAACGGCCCCAGCATCAGCGTATTGCCCAGCGCATCCGCCTCCGCATCGTCCTCGAACGCGGCACAAAGCGGGCGCAGCGGCGCCTCCCCGGTGTCATGCGCCGCATGCATCAGGCTGTAGAGATACGGCATCAGCCGGTAGCGCAGGCGGATCGCGTCGCGGATCAGCGGCGTCGCCTCCGGATGCAGCCAGGGCGAGGTATACACGCCGTCGGGCTTCCACGAGTTCATGATGAAACGCGGATGCAGCACTCCCGCCTGCGTCCAGCGCACCAGCAACTCGGCGTCCGGCACCGGCCCCGAGAAGCCGCCCACGTCGTGCCCGATGTTCAACATGCCTGACAGGCTCATGGTGAGTCCCATCCGCAGGTTCCACTTCAGGCAATGCCAGGAGCTGGCATTATCGCCGCTCCAGGTCTGCCCGTAGCGCTGGATGCCGGGGCACCCGGCGCGCGTGACGGTGAACTGCCGCTCTCCCGGCTTCTCCGCGCGCTGCCGCTCCAGCGATGCCCGCGTCATCAGCAGCGGCTGCAACGGCCGCGCGAGATCGAGCGGGATCGGGTCGCCGAATCCCGCGCACATCGCGCCATCGTTCCAGAAGCCATACTCGTTGTTGTCGTTCCACGCCGCGTCGATCCCGGTTGCCAGCACCTGCCCGGACAAGCCGCGCTGCCACCACGCGATGCCATCGGGGTTGGTGAAGTCGATATGCGCCCCCTCCCCGTCCCAGAACTGGCTCAGCGCCGGCGTGCCGGTCCCGGCCTCGTTCACGAACGCGCCCGCCGCCAATGGCTCGCCGTAGCGCGGATGGTCGTCCAGCAGGCACGGCTTGATGTTCGCCACGATCCGCATGCCCGCGTCGCGAAAGCGGAGCATCAGCCCGTCCGGGTCGGGGAACTTCGCGCGGTTCCAGTTGAACACATAGCGTTTCGGCCCGATCGAGGTGTAGCCGGAGCCGAAATGGAAGGCGCTGACCGGGATGTCCTCGGCGGCACAGCGCGCAATGAATGCCTCGATCCGCTCCTGCGCGTTATCGCTGTCGGCAATCGCCATGGCGGTCTGCGCGAACCCCAGGCTCCAGCGCGGCGGCAGCGCCGTGCGGCCGGTCAACGCCAGGAATTTCGGCGTCACATCCGCAAGGCGCGGCCCCACCGTCATGTACAGGTCAAGATCGCCGCCCGCGGCTGAATAGCTGCGGTACAGCCCGTAGTAATTGTCGTGTTCGGCGCCAAGATCGAAGCTGGCATCGGCGAAATTGTCGTAGAATGTACCGTACGACACGCCCGACGCCGCATCCTTCGCGATCAGGAACGGCCAATGCTTGTACAACGGGTCGCCGCGCTCGGGATCGACGCCGAGGCTGTCCATCATCGTCGTCCGCAGCCGCCGTCCGTGCAGATCGAGCGGGCCGGTCTTGTCTCCCAGGCCATGGAACGCATCGGCCGGATCGCGCGCGCAGGCGTGGCGGATTTCGGTTTGCCCGAACATGTAGGCATGGGTCGGCCGGTCGCGCGCGAACACCGTGCCATCCGGCAGCGACCATGTCATCGCGAAGGGGGAGAAGGCGATTTCGAGGCACATGGCGTCGGTGCTGACGACGACCTCGCCTTCCGCGTGCTCCACGCGGAACGCGGGCGTGCCCCAGGCACTTTCGTCGGTGCGGTCGCGGCCCTCCCAGGGCGCATCCGCGGCGCCCTCCGCCGGCACCATCCACGTGCGCTGCGGCGCCACGCCGTGGCGCAGGAACAGCACGCGGAACAGGTCGGGCTTCAGGACGGAGACCCGGCAGGTGATGCCGTGGCCGCAATCGAGAGTGACGCCACGATCGATACCGGCGGCGCTCGTGGCGGCGCGAATCGGTTTCATTCTTTCTTCTCCCCTCTCCCGCTGGTGGGGACGGGGGAAGGAAACCGGAAGCCCCCTGACGTCACGCGCTCTGCCTCATCTCCGCCCCAGCCCACGCCCGCGGCACCGACAACCCATCCGCATCGAACACGTGCAGCGAATCCGGCGGCAAATTCATCTCCGCCTCGTCGCCGAACCCCAGCCGCGTCTGCCCCGGCAACTGCGCCGTCATGTCGGGCGCGGCCAGCCGGATGTAGCTCATGCCCCCAAGCTGCTCCACGCTCGCCACCTCGCCGCGCACCGTGTTCCACCCGGCCCGACCAGCCAGCACATGCTCGGGCCGAATGCCCACGCTCATCGCGGCGCCCGAGGCGATCCCGTCAGCCGAGGCGTGCGTCATGATTACCCCCACCCCCGGCACGTCCACGCCAACCGAACCCCCCGATATCACCGCCGTCCCGCTCAGGAAGTTCATCCGGGGCGAGCCGATGAACCCCGCCACGAACTGGTTGGCCGGGTGGTTGTACAATTCGAGCGGCGCCCCCACCTGCTCCACCCGCCCCGCCCGCAGCACCACGATCTTGTCGGCCATGGTCATCGCCTCGACCTGGTCGTGCGTCACATAGATCATCGTCGTCTTCAGCCGCCGGTGCAGCCCCGCGATCTCGCTCCGCATCCCCACGCGCAACTCCGCATCGAGGTTGGACAGCGGCTCGTCGAACAGGAACACCCTCGGTTCCCGCACGATGGCCCGCCCGATCGCCACACGTTGCCGCTGGCCGCCCGACAGCGCCGTGGGCTTGCGTTGCAGATACGTGTCGAGCCGCAGCATCCGCGCTGCCTCGCCCACGCGCTTCTCGATCTCGGGCTTCGGCGTGCCGAGATTTTCCAGCCCGAACGCCATGTTCTGATACACGGTCATATGCGGATACAGCGCATACGATTGGAATACCAATGCCAGCCCCCGCCGCGCGCTCGGCACATCGTTCACCACGTCACCGTCGATCAGCACCTCGCCGCTCGAAACACTTTCCAGCCCGCAGATCATCCGCAGCAGGGTCGATTTGCCGCAGCCAGACGGCCCCACGAACACCACGAACTCGCCATCCGCGATGTCGAAGCTGACACCGTGGATCACGGTGGTGTCGCCGAAGCGCTTGACCAGGTTGCGCAGGTTGAGGGTTGCCATGGTGTCCTACTTCACGCCCGCCGAGGCGATGCCCTGGGTGATATATTTCTGCAGAAACAGGAAAACCACCGTCACCGGCAGCAACGTCAGCACCGTCATCGCGAGCAGATAGTTCCACGCCGTCGTCAACTCGCCCTGGAACGAATTCAACGCCAGCTGCAAGGTGAAGCTCTCGCTGCGGCTCAGCACCACCATCGGCCACAGAAATTCGTTCCACCGCCACATGACTGAGAAGATCGCCAGCACGGCCAAGGCCGGCGCGGATAACGGCAGAACGATGCGCCAGTAGATGCGCCACTCGCTCGCATTGTCCATCCGCGCCGCCTCGATCAGGTCGTCCGGCAGGCTCAGCATGTACTGCCGCAGCATGAACACGCCGGTTGGCGTCGCCACCGCCGGCCAGATCACGCCCCACGGATTGCTGGTCAGGCCCAGCATCGCGACGATCAGGTAATTCGGCACCAGCACGATCGTGGGCGGAATCATCAGGGTGGCCAGCATGATGAGGAACACCATGTCGCGGCCCGCGAACTTGTACTTGCTGAGCGCGAACGCCGCCATGGAGTTGACCAGCAGGGTCAGCACCGTGGCGATCGTGGTGATGAACACGCTGTTCCACAGATAGCGGCCGAAATTGAACTTCGCGATCAGGTCGGTGTAGTTGTCCCACGCGGCCCGCACCTGCATCATCCTGGTGCGCCCCTCGACCGGCAGCCGGATCACCGTCTTGGGGTCCGCCGGATCGACCATCTGCGCCTGAATGCCGACGCGGCGGATTTCCGCCAGAGTCTTGCCCGCCTGATCGCCGCCGTCGATCTTGAACAGCGGCAGCGGGTTCGTGTAGCCCGGCACGGTCGCGCGAACTTGTTCGGTCGGCAGCAGCGTCGGCGGATATTCCCCAAGCCCCGCTTGGCTCTTCAGCGAACTTATGCCCAGCCACAGCACCGGCCCGAACATGATGAGCACGCCCAGGAACAGATAGCCGTAACTGGCCCAATCGGTCCAATCCCAGCGCCCGCGTCCCCGCGTCGCTGTCAGCACGCTGACGATCCTGTTACTCATCTTGCGAAGTCCGGAGTAATTTACCCGTCATGGTCGGGGGGGGG
>JANXTF010000145.1 GCA_025352565.1 Rhodospirillales bacterium
CCCACTCCACCGCACCCCACTCCACCGCACCCCACTCCATCCCACCCCACTCCACCGCACACAGACCGCAACCAGGAACCAGACCCATGCTGAAGACATTCGCCTTCCTGGCGGCCGCCACGTTGGCCGTCGCGGCCGGTCCCGCCCGGGCCGACATTCCCGGCAACAAGATCACTATCGCCGTGCTGACCGATCTGAGCGGCAGCAACGCCGTGCTGTCGGGCCAGGGTTCGATCGCGGCCGCGCGCCTTGCGGCGGAGGAGGCGGCGTCCATGCTGCCGGGCGTCACGATCGAGGTCATCAGCTCGGACATGCCGCCGAAGGCGGACGTCGCATCGACCATCGCGCGCGCCTGGGTGGCGGGCGGCGCCGTGAATGTCATCGCGGACGTGCCGTTTTCATCGGCGGGTCTCGCGGTCAACGACGTCGTCCGCAACGCGCCGCACACGATCTACATCGCTTCCGGCACGGGGACGAGCGACCTGACCGGACCGTCGTGCTCGCCCAACACGGTGCATTGGACCTACGACACCTACGCGATCAGCCAGGTCGTGGCGCGTGCGCTGCTCGGACAGGAGCAGAAATCCTGGTTCTTCATCACCGCCGACTACGCGTTCGGCCTGGCGCTCGAGCGCGACGCCACGCAGGTGATCAAGACGCTGGGCGGCTCCGTCGTCGGCAGCGTCAAGAACCCGCCTTTCAACGCCGATTTCTCGTCGTATCTGCTGACGGCGCAGAGCAGCAAGGCGCAGGTCATCGCATTCGCCAACGCGTCCGTGGACCTGATCAACCTCGTCAAGCAGTCGCATGAATTCGGCCTCGACCGCCGTGGACAGCGGCTCGCGGCGTTGCTGACGTTCATTACGGACGTGCGGTCGTTGGGACTGGAAGCGTCGCAGGGGTTGTACCTGGCGTCACCGTTCTATTGGGATATGAACGACCGGACGCGGGCGTTTTCCGAGCGTTACGCCGCGCGGATGGGCGGCGCGAAGCCGACCATGATCCAGGCGGGCGTGTATTCGGGGGTGTTGCACTATCTCAAGTCGGTCCGGCAATCCAACAGCGTGGACGCGCCGGCGGTGATGGCGGCGATGCGGAGCCTCCCCGCCGAGGACGACGCGTTCGGGCGCGGTTCCGTGCGGCTGGACGGGCGAGTGATCCACGACTTCCACCTGTTCCAGGTGAAGACGCCGGCTGAGTCGAAGGGGCCGTGGGACCTCTACAAGCTGGTGACGACCGTTCCGGCGGCCAATGCGTTTCGTCCCTTGTCAGAGGGCGGCTGCCCCCTGGTCCACTGACGGGGCGAACCGACCGGCCCGCACGTCGACGCGCATGCCACAGCACTCCTCGCGCTGCATCCGCTCCATCGGCTCCGCATCCGCGCTGGTGGCGACGGCCCGGCCGCCGCCGTCGAGGTCGATCACGGCGATGCCCCGCGGCGGGACGGCGCGATCGTGCAGCACGCAATAGCCGACGACACTCCCGGCGCCGGACGCATCGGGATCGACCGCAACCGTCGATGTGATCCGGGCCACGGCGTCGCTCACGTCGGCGAAGCGGTAGCCACCTTGCGGCGGCCGGGTCGACCACAGGCCGAAGCCCTGCTTGGTGAGGATGCCTGAGACCGAAGCGACCAGGCCGGGGCGCGGGTCGCCGGCACGCAGGAGTTCGGCCATCCGGCAGGTCGCCTGCAGCACGTAGTTGTTG
The DNA here is from genome assembly GCA_025352565.1 of Rhodospirillales bacterium. Taxonomy (GTDB): domain Bacteria; phylum Pseudomonadota; class Alphaproteobacteria; order Acetobacterales; family Acetobacteraceae; genus JANXTF01. Next base: position 1,708 of record JANXTF010000145.1, read on the forward strand.
TACGGACCACCGGCGAACGGCATCCCTCCGGTGACCGTCAGGTCCCGCTCCATGTCGAGGCCGAGTTCCGACGCGTACACCTCCACCGCCACGGGAAAGCAGCTGTACAGGTCGACGAGCCCAAGATCGGCCGGCGTGAGCCCGAACGGTTCCGTCGCCGCCTGTCCCGCGATCCTGGCGCCCGGACAGGCGTCGAGTTGGCCGCGAGCGGACACGGGGACCATGTGATTGGACTCGGTGCTGGCCCAGGGAAACACCCAACGATCGGGCGGGATGCCAAGCTCCTCCGCCTTGCTCGCCGAGCAGAACAGCAGGGCGGCGGCCTGGTCCACGTTCCACGACGAACAGAGCGCCTTCGTATAGGGGAATGCCTGCATCGGGTTGCGTTGGGACTCGGTTCGGATTTCCGCGGCATTCAGCCGCTGGCGTGTCCAGGCCGCGGGATTGGCGGCGGCGACGGCGCTGAAGCGGCTGTACAGCGCGGCCAACTGGTCGCGATGGGCGTCCATGGCCCAGCCGTGCCGCGCCCGGAACGCGCTCTCGATGATGGCGTACAGGCTGACCGGCATCCGGAGATCCGCACGCAACTCGGCCTCGTGCCGCAGTTCCTCGTGGGGCGCCAATGTCACGTCCGGTGCGCCGCCGGGCGGCGGCGATGGCAGCTGTACGCCGGCGATCCGGGACCGCAGGATTCGGTACCCCGCGTCGCCGCCGGTGACGAGGGCGGCACCGATTTGTCCGTCGGCGATGCGGTTGCAGGCGTCTGCGATCAGGGATTGCTGCAGCACGCCGACCGTGGACAGGACCGTGACCGCGCCGTCCGCGCCGACCGAACGTGCGATGTCGCGAGCCGGGTCGGTATGGGACCAGCGCCCCTTCGGGACCAGGATGCGATCGAGCTGCCGAAGCAGGGCGGGGTTACCGCAATCCTGCCCGGCGGCGAGCGTCGCCCGCGTCATCAGCGCGAGCGCGTCGACGGCGCGCGCGGCATCGTCCTCGCGCTGGGCAGCGAGTCCGATGCCGACCAGGACGGGTGCGTTGCCGCCGATCACAGGATCACGCCCTCCGCCTCAAGCCGCGCATACTCGGTATCGGAAAGGCCGAGGATGCCCTTCAGAACGCGCTCATTGTGCTCGCCCAGCAGCGGGCCGCGGCTGCTCTGGGCGTCGGTGCCGGAGATCGACCAGGGCGCCCGGAACAAATCCGTGGAACCCATGGCCGGGAGCTCGGCCGGATGCCGCAGGCCTCGCGCGGTGAAATGCGGGTCGCGCCAGAACGCCTCGATGGACTGGACCGGTGAGGACGCGATGCCGGCCTGGCGAAACCGTGCGACGAGCGCGTCGCGTTCCTCCAGTTTGGTCCATGCCGCGACCGCCTCGTCGAGCGCCCGGTGCCCGGCGACGCGGGCGGCGGTTGTCGCGAATCGCGGGTCCCGCGCCCAAGGCCCCGCCATCTGCGCGAACGCCGCCCATTGCCGGTCATCCGCCACCGCGATCGTCAGCCACTGGTCCGGCCCCGCGGCGGGGTAGATGCCGTGCGGCGCCATCGCCGGGTGGGCGTTGCCGAGCGGGCCGGGCTGCGCGCCATCGACCTGCGCCTGCAGCAAGTAGGGCGTCATCGTGCTCAGCAGCGCCTCTGTCTGCGACAGGTCGATGTAGCAGCCGGCGCCCTCTGCCTCGCGCCGGGCCAGGGCCGCGCTGACCGCGACCAGCGCATGCGCGGCCGCGTTCGGGTCGCCCAGCGCGAAGTTGAGCGCGCCCACCGGCCCCTCGCCCTCATAGCCGATCAGCGTTTCGAGCCCGGCGAAGCTCGACATGGTCGGCGCATAGGTCCGCATGTCCGAGAGCGGCCCGAACTGCCCGGCGCCGGACATCGACACCACGATGATGCGCTCGTTGAGGCCGCGCAGCACGTCGTAGCCGAGCCCGGTGCGCTCCATCGTGCCGGCGGACATGTTCTCGACCACGATGTCGCTCCTCGCCACCAGCCGGCGCACCAGGTCGATGCCGGCCGGCTGCTTCATGTTGAGGGTGATGCCGAGCTTGCCCTGGTTGATCTGGTGGAACATGGGCGACATTTCGGTGGTGGGGCCTTCCACCTTCACCCCGTCCTTGAACACCAGGCCGGACAGCCGCGTGTTGTCGAGCCGTTTGGAATGCTCGACCTTGATCACCTCCGCCCCGAACTGGGCGAGGATGCTGCTGACCTGCGGGGCCGACCAGACCCAACCCAGGTCGAGCACCCGCAGCCCGGCGAGCGGCCGGGCGTCCTGGCCGCGCGGATGAGGCGGCGGGCCGCCGGCATGGGCGAGCATCGCCGGACGGATGCCGTCCCCGGTGTCGGGGGAGCGGGCGGTGGCGACCTTGAACGGCAGGCCCGGCGCGGACAGCGTCCGGCCCCGCCACCGCCAGTCCCCGAGGAAGCCCCGGTCATGCAGCTGCGGCGTTGCCAGGACATCGGCAATGGTCCGCAGCGGCGCGATGGTCAGCTGGTATCGGCTGGTGATCTCCTCGATCTCGGCCTTTGTGCGCTCCAGCAGCCAGGGCTGCACCAAGGCGTCGACCTCGTCGGGGTATTGCGTGCCCATCGCCCGCAGCTTCTGGTAGCGGGGCTGGCTGGCCCAGTCGGGGGAGCCCATCGCCGCCACGAAGCGCTCCCATTCCTGCCGCGTCCGGCCGGACAGGCAGACGTCGCCGTCACGGCACGGCAGGATGACGAACGGGTATGCCCCGCCCGAGCCGGAGGCGCGGCGGCCCGCGCGCTCCCAGCGCAGGCCATGATGGATGTACAGGCGGCAGTTCACGGCGACGTAGTTGGCGAGCACGTCGGCCAGCGCGATGTCCACCACGCGATCGCCCCCCATGAAGCGGGCCATGAGGCAGGCGGCGGCCAGGTGGGCGCCGGCCTGACACTCGAGCACGCCCGGCGGGATGGACAGCGGCACGCGCCCCTTTTCCCCCAGCACCCAGGCCACGCTGCTGACCGCCTGGGCGTCGAGCGCCGTGCCCGGCACGCCCGCGAGCGGCCCGGTGAGGCCGAACACCGACGCCACGCCAACCACGAGGCCGGGATGACGCTGCCGAAGCGTGTCCGGAGTGCCCCCGCAGAAATCGCGCAGCCGCTCCAAATCGTCGCAGATGACGATGTCGGCGTCGTCGAGGGAAGGATCGCCGGATTGAATTTTGCCGGTGTCGAAATAATCCAGCGCCAGGGAGATGGCGTCGGCGCCGGGCTGTCCGGCGGGGCGTGACCGGCCGGCTTTTGTTACAGTTGCGCCCAACCGTGCAAACAGCCAGCCGCAATAGGCGCCGGCGATATCGCTACTGATATCGACGACGCGAAGCGCCGCGGGCAGGGACTTGGCGTTCGGCATCATGTCTCCTCGACCACGACGTTTGGCGATAAGGGGGCGGCGCGCGGCGTGGACCTCGCCCCCGTCAGCTCACGATGCCGCTGCGGCCTCGTACGACGCGACCGCGCCGGAGTGAAGCAGCCGCGAGACGTCGTCGGCATCGTAGCCGAGTTCATGCAGCACATCGGCCGTGTGCTCGCCAAGATGCGGCGCGGCGCAGGCCCACGGGATGGGGGCGCCATCCACCATCCAGGGCAGGCGCACGAGCGGCAGGCCCGCCGAGTCGATGAAGGTTCCACGTTCCCGCGCCGTCTCGCCGCGGACCGATTCCTCGATGCCCGCCACGCGCGTCACGGGAACGCCGGCGGAGCGGAACCGCTCCACCCAGGTCTCGGCGTCCGCGGCGGCCAGGCGCGCCGTGATGGCCGCTTCCAGCAATGCATTGTTGCCGCATCGGTCGGTAACTGTCCGGAACCGCGCGTCGGCGAGCAGTTCGGGTGCGCCCAACACCTCGGTCACCCGCTCCCAAAGCCGCTGGTTGGGCGCGGCCAGCATGATCTCGCCATCGCCGGTCGAATATACCTGGTAGGGTGAGGCGATCGGGTTGCCCGACCCGGCACGCCTGGGACGCGCGCCGGTGGTGAGCGCTGTCGTCGCCTGATACGGGACGAGGCTGAACGCCGTATCCACCAGCGCTGTCTCGATCGAGCGCACCGGCTGCCCTCGCTGTTTGGCCAGCAGGGCCGCCAGCACGGCCATGGCAATCCACTGGCCGGTCCCGAGGTCGATGACGGATGGGGCGCATCGGGCGGGGGGCGTGCCGTCATGCCCGGTCATCCGCATGATGCCGCTGAACGCCTGCACCAGCGGGTCGTAGCCGGGCATCACCCGGCCGACCGGCCCGGCGCCGAATGCGTTCAGGTTGTAGTAGAGGATGCCGGGACTGAGCTCGCGCACCGCCGCCTCGCCGATGCCGATCCGGTCCGCCACGCCTGGCCGCATGCTCTGGAGCAGCACGTCCGACCGCTGCGCGAGACGGAGCGCGACCGCGCGGGCCTGCTCCTGCCGCAGATCGAGGACGATGCCGCGCTTGCCCGCATTGACGTGGCGATGGACGACGCTGCCGTCGTCGATGGCGGGGGGCCAGTACCGGGCGTCATCGCCCTGCGGTGCCTCGACCTTGATCACGTCCGCGCCGAGCTGGGCCAGGATCATGGTCGCGTAAGGGCCGGCGATGTTGGTCGAGAAATCCACGATGCGGACGCCCGCGAGTGGAAGGAATGGCGCACCCGCCGCGCCGGCGTCTTCCGGCATCGCCGACCCCTGCTCAGCATCCACGGCCTGTTCGCTCCCGGCGCGATTCTATGGGGCACCGTAGAAATGCGGGCCAGGACGGTCAACAGCCTTGCAGCCATGCAGAGCTTTCCCGGAACGCCACTTGACGCAGCGAGACCGCTTGCACAGAGTCGGAAAGTGTCCAAGGTGTATCAACAAGAAATGCTGGACCAGTGGACCTTCGCCGACGTTTGGGAGACTGTCGCGGACGCCGTTCCCGAGCGGATCGCGCAACGCCACGCCCGGCGGGACCACACATGGCGCGAGTTCGACACGCGGGCGGACGGAATCGCCGCGGCGTTGATGCGCGCCGGCTTGAAACAGCAGGCCAAAGTGGCGCTGTACCTGCACAACGCGCCCGAATACCTCGAGACCGCGTTCGCCGCGATGAAGGCCGGGTTGGTGCCGGTCAATACGAATTACCGCTATGTCGAAGACGAACTGGTCTATCTGTGGGACGACGCCGATGCGTCCGCCGTGGTTTTTCATGGCGGCTTCACCGATCGGGTGGACGCGGTGCGGCTGCGTTGCCCGGCGGTCCGGCTGTGGCTGCACGTGGATGACGGCACCACTCCGTGCCCGGCCTGGGCATCGCGCTACGAGGCGGCGGCCAGCGCGGCGCCGGGTCGGGTGCGCGCTGCCTGGGGTCGGTCCGGCGACGACCTCATCCTGATCTACACTGGCGGCACGACCGGTCTGCCGCGCGGGGTGATGTGGCGGCAGCACGACCTGTTCCTCGCCTCGAACACCACTGGCGATCCGGAGACTGCCGACACCCGCCATGTCCGCGACCGGCTCGGCCGGAGCGCGCCGCCGATGGGTTTGCCGGCGGCGCCGCTCATGCACGGGACCGGCTTCGTGTTCGCGGCAACGATCCTGAATCGGGGCGGCACCGTCCTGACGCTGCCGGGCCAGGTCTTCGATCCGGCGGCCCTGCTGGACGCGGCGCAGGCCAGCTCGGTCACCGACCTCTGCATCGTCGGCGATGCGTTCTGCCGGCCGATCGTGGACGCGCTCGACGGCGATCCCGGCCGCTGGGACCTGTCGGCCCTGAAGGTGGTATCGTCATCGGGCATGATGTGGAGCGCGGGCGTGAAGCAGCGTTTGCTGAAGCACGCGCCCGGCGTGCTGATGATCGACTTCCTCAACTCCAGCGAGGCAAGCGGGCTGGGCCGCTCGCTCACCTCGGCGAAACGCTCGGACCGCGGCGCACGCTTCCGGCTTGGCGACAACGCCTTCGTCATCGACGACGATGGCTCTCCGGTGACCCCGGGCAGCGGCATCCCCGGCCGCCTGGCCGTACGGGGCCGCATCCCGCTTGGTTACTACAAGGACCCGGTGAAGACCGCGGCGACATTCCCCATCATCGGCGGCGTGCGTTGCGCCATTCCCGGCGACTACGCGACAGTCGAGGCGGATGGCAGCATCACCCTGCTCGGGCGCGGGTCGGTCAGCATCAACACCGGCGGCGAGAAGGTCTTCCCCGAGGAGGTCGAAGAGGTGATCAAGACCTATCCAGCGGTCCGCGATGCCGTGGTGGTCGGCCTGCCCGACGCGCGGTTCGGCCAAGTGGTCGCGGCCATGGTGGAAGCGCCAGGCTGGTCCGGCAGCGACCGCGACGCCCTGATCGAACACGCGCGGCGCCGGCTTGCCCGTCACAAGGTTCCGCGCATCATCATGCCCGTTGCCTCCGTCGAGCGGGGGCCGAATGGCAAGGCGAGCTATCCGGACGTGGCGCGGCGGATTTCCGAATGGCTTCAACACACGGCGAAGGCTTAGCATCCGTCGATGTCACACGTCCTGTTCGAGAAGCGCGAAGGCGTGGCCTACGTCACGCTCAACCGGCCGGAGAAGCGCAACGCGTTTTCGCCGGAGATGATCGTGCGGCTGGTGGAGGTCTGGGCCGACATCGCCGAAGATCCGGCGGTCAGGGTCGTGCTCTTGACGGGCGCCGGAACCCAGGCGTTCTCCTCGGGGGGCGATCTCGGCACCACCATCCCGCTGATGATGCGCACCCGCCCGCCGCAGGGCGAGTGGGAGGAGCGGTTCGCCGCCGACCGCAAACAGCTTTATGCCGCGATATTGCGCAACGCGAACTTCTTCAAGCCCGTCGTCGCCGCGATCAACGGGCACGCGCTGGCTGGCGGCGCCGAAATGATCCTGGCAACGGACCTGCGTGTCATGTCGGAGGATGCGACCATCGGCGTGACCGAAGTGCGTCGCGGCCTGATCGCGGGGGGCGGCTCGCTGGTCCGGCTGGCGCGCCAGGTGTCGTGGGCGCAGGCGATGGAACTGGCGCTGGTCGGCGAGCCGATCACGGCACGGCAGGCTTTGGCCATCGGCCTGGTGAACCGCGTTGTGCCGCCCGGCGAGGTGTTGGCGACGGCCGAGGATCTGGCCCGGCGCGTCAGCCTTGGCGCCCCGGTGGCTCTCGCCAAGACCAAGGAAGCGATGGTCCGCTCGAACGGCCTGCCGCTCGATGAGGCCTTCGCCATCGAGACGGAGTGCACGCGGGCGAACGCCAAGACCGACGATGCGAAAGAAGGACCGCGCGCGTTCATGGAGAAGCGGCCGCCGGTGTTCACCGGACGCTGACACGCATCCGATTTTGTTCGATCCGGCCCGCGTTCGGACGGCCCAATTCCGGCATACGGTTCAGGCCTTGGATGGCGGCAGAACGGAACCGCTATTGCGAGGCATTCTCATTTTCTTTAAGAAGGCAACTCTGGTCCGATCAGGAGGTTGTCCATGCGCCTGCTTGCCCTTGCTTTTTGCCTGCTGGTGATCTCTGCGGTGGCTGCCAAGGCCGAAGACCCTTCGTTTTCGTTGACGATAAAGGATCATCGCTTCAGTCCGGCCGAGATCACGATCCCAGCCAACATGCGCGTGCGCTTCATGGTCAAAAACCTGGATCCCACGCCGGCCGAGTTCGAGAGCGACGACTTCAAGGCCGAGAAGATTATTCCCGCCGGCCAGGAGGTCACAATTCTCCTCCCTGCGCTCAAGCCCGGCATCTATGAGTTCCATGACGAATACAACGAAGCACTGTCGAAAAGCCGCCTCATAGTTAAGTAGTCGGAATGAAGCATATATCGCCATGCTAGCCACAGCTCTCATCGTCTTCCGTGAAATCCTGGAAGCAGCTCTCGTCGTCAGCATCGTCATGGCTGCGACGAAGGGTGTGCTGGGCCGTGGATTATGGGTGGGGTATGGCTTGGGCGGCGGCATCCTCGGAGCCAGTCTTGTCGCCGCCTTTGCCGGCGCGATAGCTCAGCTCGCCTCCGGTATGGGACAGGAGTTGTTCAACGCCTCGGTGATGTTCATCGCCGTCGCGATGCTGGGCTGGCACAGCGTCTGGATGGGACGGCACGGCCGCGAGATGGCGCGCGACCTCGGAACCGTTGGCAGAGCCGTTTCGGCCGGTTCACGTCCGCCCTATGCACTCGCTGTGGTGGTCGGGATCGCTGTGCTGCGCGAAGGGTCGGAAGCAGTGCTCTTCCTCTATGGGATCGCCGCAGGCGAGCCCGACCAGACTGGTAGAATGATCGTCGGAGGGTTGCTCGGGCTTGTTGGTGGGGTCGCGCTTGGTTTGGCGATGTATTACGGGCTGTTGCGAATCTCAACCAAACACCTGTTCGCGGTGACGACATGGATGATCGTCCTGCTCGCAGCCGGAATGGCTGGTCAGGGCGCTGCGTTCCTGGTGCAGGCCGACGTTCTGCCGTCGCTCGGTGACGCCGTCTGGAACACCTCGCGCGTGCTGACTGACAGCAGCGTGCTGGGCAAGACGCTGCATACCCTGGTCGGATATTCGGCCCAACCGTCGGTGGTCCAGCTCCTCTTTTACGCGGCAACGCTCGTAGCGATCGGTTCGCTGACCTGGCTGTATGGCCGTCCGCCCCGCCCCGTTTCCGCCGACCAGCGTCGCTTCGCCCCATGAGGTCGCCCTCGGCGGAAAGCAGGAAGCCAACGACGCCGGTCGGGTCAAGCGCCCCGCCCGTCCGATGCCAGCCGCTATTCGATGCTCGCCGGGAGTCCGGTCCAGACCGTCGCCGGGTCACACGGCCGGGGTAGCAGCGCCTGGTCGGCCATGTAGCGCAGCGCCAGGTCGATCGCGGGCTGGATTGCGGCGCGGGTGCTGCCGCCGCCGAGCAGGCGCATGATCTCGGGCAGCCAGTCCGGGTGAGCTTCGGCGACAGGGCGCGCCACGACTGCGATATGGTTCACGGGCACGAAGCCATGGCGGTCGAGGAATTTGGCGCCGGACGCGACCGGATCGGGGAAAACGGTGCGGAGCCACGGGTCGCCGGGCACGTCGTTGCCAACGATGACGGCGTCGAGCGCGCCGTCATGCAGCATGGCGAGCATGTCCGACCCGGGCGGGGCGCGCTCGACCCAGGGCGGGTCGTTGTATTCGGCGACGTGGGCGCCCTCGAAACTGGTCCAGCGGATGTCCTGGGCGGACAGGCCGTATTCCTCCATCAGAATGCCCCGCAGCCAGAGCCCGGTCGTCTGCGTGTAGGCGCGCACGCCGATGCGCCGGCCCGCGAGCGTCCCGGGCGCCACATCGCTGTCGGCCCGGCACAGCAAGGCGGCGTATTGGTGGCGTGACGCCAGCACGACCGGAAGCAGCACGATGGGCTTGTCATAGGCCAGGGCCTGCAGCGCGGTCCCCAGCGCCATCTCGCTCACGTCGAAGGCGGCGTCGCGCAGCATGGGGGCAAAGGCGCGCGTGATGGGTTGGACCTCGGCTAAGTCGAGGTCGAACAGCGCCGACCGCGCGCGGCCGTCGCGTAGCGTCGCGGTGGCGGGATAGCGGCCGACGGCGAGGCGCAGAATCATGCCGGACGTGTTCGCAAGCCGGTCGGCATAATGGCGGTTCCCTCCGTCGTGTCGCGGCAAGCTGCTCTTGAGAGACGTTGCTGGCAACAGTTGTGGATCTTGGGGGCTGACCAGATTGGCGCCCGTCTAGGTTGTCTCCGCAAACCGGCGCTGCAGGGCGCGCCCGGTCAGGGAAAGGGCGAGGCACAGGGCGAAGTAAACGAGGGCGACGCTGCCGAGGATGGTGAAAGGCTGGAAGACCCGGGCATTGACCATGAGGGCGCTGCCGGTGAGTTCGGGCACGCCGATGACGGATGCGACGGAGGTGTATTTCAGCATCCGCACGTATTGGCCGATGAGCGCGGGAAGTGCCACGCGGGCGGCGAGGGGGAGCACGATCAGACGAAGGGTTTTCGGACGGGACAGGCCAAGTGCCGTCGCGGCCTCGATGAGCGATGGAGGGACCGCACGGAGGCCGGCGCGCATGTCTTCGGCGCAATAGGCGGCCAGGAAAAGGGCGAAGCCGGCGGTGCAGGCGGCGTATCCGGTCGTGCGGAAGCCGAAGGCGGCCGGTAGGGCGATGTAGCAGATCAGCAGCACCACCAGGACGGGGGTGCCCTGCATGAAGCCGACATAGGCGGCCAGACCCTGGGACAGGACCGGGATGCGGAGGTGGCGCGCCAGCGCGATGCCGGCCGCGAGGATGGTGCCGGCCAGGGCGGTCAGGACCGCCATCGACAAAGTGGTTGCCAGGCCAGCCGCGAGGAACGGCAGGTTGCGGGCGATCACCTCAGGCATTGGCGACTTCGGACATGGAAGCCATCAGGCATCGCGCAGGACGGCGGCTTGCGGCCGGGGCAGGCGCAGCACGGCGTGGCTGACGATGCTCACCAGGGCCAGATAGAGAAGGCTGATGGTGAAATAGATCTCCGCGCTGCGGAAGGTGTCGGCCTCGATGGCGCCGGCCTGGTAGGCGAGTTCCCCGACCGCGACCACCGAGGCGAGCGAGGAGTCCTTGATCAACTGGGAAAGCAGGTTGGCGAGGGACGGCGCGACGATGCGGAACGCCTGCGGGACGGTGACCAGGCGCAGGGTGCGCCAGCCAGTCAGGCCAAGCGCCAGGGCCGCGTCGGTTTGGCCCCGCGGCACGGCAAGGAGGCCGGTGCGGACGATCTCGGCGGCATAGGCGCCCGAGTAGATCGACAGGCCGAGCACCGCGCAGAGCGAGGCGGGCAGGTCGAGCCAGGCCAGGCCGAGGTACCAGACATAGATATGCAGCAGGAGGGGGACGTTGCGCACGGCCTCGACGTAGGCGACCGCACAAATGCGAAGCGGGCGGGCGCGGGATGCGCCGGCGGCCCCGATGGGGAGGCCGATCAGGAGGGCTCCGATCAGGCCCGCCGCGGAGAGGGCGATGGTGGTGAGCAGCCCTGCGGCAACCTGGTCGCGGTGAGCCCAGATCGGGCCGAAGTCGATGCCGGTCATGGATACTTGGCCAAGGACTCAGAAAGCGTGGAAGCGCGCGGGACCGCGATCAGGGCCAAACCTCGATGGGAACCGGGGGATCGGCGCCAAACCACGTCTGGTAGAGTTTCGCGTAAGCGCCGGTGTTCCAGAGGTCTTGCAGGGTCTCGTCGACGGCGTCGCGCATGGCGTAGTCGCCTTTGCGAACGCCGATCCCGAACGGTTCGGTGCTGAGCAGGCCGCCAACGATCTTGAACCCGTCGTTGTTCTTGGAGAAACCCTGCAGGATGTTGAGGCTGCCGGTCAGGACGTCGGCGCGGCCCTGCGCGAGGGCGAGCCAGGCCGCGTCGTAGTCGCGGAATGCGGTGATGCGGGCGGCCGGCGCGAGGCGGGCAATGGTTTTTTCCAGGGTCGTGCCTTGCTGCACCGCGACCCGCTTGCCGGCCAGATCGGACACGCCGGCGATCGTGCTGTCTTTCCGGACCAGCAGCGCTTGGCCGCCGGTGTAGTAGGTGAGGCTGAAGTCGATGGCGCGGCCACGTTCCCGCGTGTGGGTCATCGATGCCGCGACAAGGTCGATGTTGCCGCTGAGCAGGAGCGGGATGCGGGTGACGGAGGTGACCTTCTGGAACTCGACCGGTACGCCGATATGAGCGGCGACGGCGCGGATAATATCGAGATCGAAGCCGGCCGGGGCATTTCCGTCGTCGAGGAAACCGAAGGGCGGAGTGTCGAGCTTCACCCCGGCCAGCAGCTTGCCGCGGCTTTTCACGGCGGCGACGCTGTCGGGGCCGGGTTGGGCCTTGGCGGGCCGGATCACGGCCGCGATTGCAATGAGGGGCGCGGCGAGGAGGGTCGCGACGCCCAGGCTTCGACGGTTCATGCCAGTACTTGCTCCTGCCGGGACCATTGCGCGATGCGGTCCATCGCGTCTTCGAGGTCGGGCTGCGTCGTCGTGAGGGACAGGCGGATGTGTCCGGCACCGGCCGCGCCGAAGGCCGAGCCCGGGAGGCTCGCGACCGAGAGCCGGTCGAGCCAGCTCGCGGCGACCGCGCCATCGTCGCCGGGAACCGAGGGGAACAGGTAGAAGCCGGCGTCGGGCAACGGGCAATGGATGCCGGGCAAGGCGGCGAGGCGGGAAGCCGCGTATTCCTGGCGGGCGCGGAACAGGGCGCGGTAGCCGGGAACGAGGTCGTCGAACAATCGAAGCGCCGCGACACCGGCCTGCTGCACGAAGCCCGGAACGCAATAGACGGAGTGCTGCATGACGCGCTGGAACGAGCGCGCGGTGCCGGCCGGCATGGACAGGGAGCCGAGGCGCCAGCCGGTCATGCCGAACGTCTTCGACAGGCTGTCCACCACCAGGGTGCGGGCCTGGCCGGCGGAGGAGGCCTGCGGTGCGGCGAAGCGGCCGGCGTGAAGCAGGTCGGAATAAACCTGGTCGAAGACGATCCACAGGTCGTGCCGCTCGGCCAATGCGAGCACGGCGTCCAGTTCGGCGGCCGGAAGCACGCGGGCGGTCGGGTTGACGGGCGAGTTCAGGACGATCGCGACCGTGCGCGGCGTGATGGCGGCGGCGAGCTGGCCGGGGTCGATGCGATCGAGCATCGGCAGCGGGACGGGCGTGCCGCCGCACAGGCGGATGCAGGGGCCGTAGCTGACCCAGCCGGGTTCGGGAACCAGAACCTCGTCGCCGGGTTCGACGATGCCCATGAGGGCGGTCAGCAGCGCGAACTTGCCGCCGGGCGTTATCAGCACGTCCTCGGGCGCGTAGGCGGCGCCGGTTCGCAGGCGTTCGCGATCGGCCAGGGCGGCGCGGAGGGCGGCGCTGCCGGCAGCCGGACCGTAATGGGTGTCGCCGTCGTGGAGGGCGCGGTTGGCCGCTTCGATGATGCGCGGGTCGGTGTCGAGGCCAGGGTCGCCGCTCGACAGGCCAATGATCCGGCGGCCGGCGGCGCGGGCGGCACGGACGCGCTCGGTCATCTCGACGGTGGCCGAGGGCTTGAGGCCGGCGACGCGGCTGGCAAGGCGGGGGGTTGGCATCAGGCGACGACCTGCAGCGCCGGTGTGTACGGCTGGGTGAGCGGCACGACCTGATGCATGAAGCGGGTCAGGCTGTCCATGGCGTGCTCGTGGCTGAGCGGGCCCATGCGAAAGGTGAGGATGACGCCGCCGATGCCGGTCGCGGCGACCGCGGCGAGTTGCTCCGCGACGGTGGCCGGGGAGCCGCAGAGCAAGGCATGGCGCGGATCGACGCGGGCGACCGGCTCGGCCTCCGTGCGGGATATGGTCAGACCCTGCTCCCGTTCCACGCGGTTGCGCATGGCGGCGCGGTGGTCCTGCATGGCGGTGAACGCGGGGATGGCGATGCGCTCGGCCTCGGCATCGGTTTCGGCGACGAACACGTTGCGCCAGGCCCAGCTCGCGTCCAGGGCGGCGGCGATCGCCGGTTCGGCGTGGCCGGCGCTCCGTGCCGCCGCGCGCCAGGCGGCGATGCGGCGCAGGGTGGTCTGGTTGCTCTGAACATTCATCAAAAACGGCTTTCCCTGGCGGCCGAGTTCCGCGAGGGAGGTCTCTCCGGAAGCGGCCTGGATTGTGAATGGGTGTGGGCGCGTATAGGGGCGCGGGCGCAGCACGGGGACGTTCAGGTTCCAGAAGCGGCCCTGGTGATGGAAGCCGTGCTCGCTGGTCCAGGCCCGGGTGATGATGCCGATTGCTTCCTCGAACCGGGGCTGCGCCTCGGCCGCGTCGATCCCGTAGCCCTGGTATTCATAGATGTTGTGGGCGGTGCCGCGACCGAGACCGACGATCAGGCGGCCCTTGCTGAGGTGGTCGATGAGGGAGAACTGCTCGGCAAGGCGGATCGGATGGTGGAGCGAAACCTGGGCGACCGCGAAGCCGATGCGGATGCGGGTTGTGGCCATGGCAAGGGCGGCGGCGAAGCTGATCGGGTCGACGTAGGCGCAATTCCCGTCGAAATGGTGCTCGCAGAGCCAGATCGTGTCGTAGCCGAGCCGCTCGGTCAGGCGGACCTCCTCCATGACCTGGTCCAGGACGGCGCCGTCCTGGTTGGCATCGCGGCTTTCGGGGAAGAGGAAGTTGCTGAAACGCACGGGGCGCCCTCTCCTGCTCTCGCCTACCGGCGCCCGAACACTTGTATGACATCGTTCACCAGGGTGTCGTGGTCGCGCAGGACGGCGTCATGGCCCGGATTCCAGAGCTTGAGCCCGGCGAGGGGCGGGTTGCCAGGCGCGGCGGCGACGTCGGCGCGGAACGAGTAGACGCCGCGAATGCGAACCAGTTCGGTCTGCGCGACCTTTGACAAGTACCAGTTGCCGAACAACTCGGCGGCGGCGGGGTGCGGGGCGCCGGCCAGCAGCATCAAAGGGTAGTTGACGAAGGGCACGCCCTCGACCGGATAGATGGGGCGGATGGGCGCGCCCTGACCGACGCGCAACGGGTAGTCGTCGAGGCTGTCGATGATGCCGATCGTGGTTTCGCCGCGGGCGACGGACTGTCCGACGGCGGCATAGGCGCTGAACACCTTGGGCTCCTGGGCGGCAAGGGCCGGCAGGTAGGCCGCCGGGAGGTTCAGCTTCATGAAGTCGAACTGGACCCAGGAGGTGCCGCCGGTGGTGACCGGCGCCATGCTGAGGTTGCCCTTCCAGCGCGGGGCGATCAGATCGGCCCAGGCCTTCGGCGTGTCGGCCTCGGACACGGCGGCGGTGTTGACGATAAAGTACATCAGCGCGCCGGACGCGCCATACCACCAGCCGTCCTGCTTCGCGTTGGCGGCGAACTGGCCGGCCTGGGGCGGGGTCCAGGGGCGGACCATCTTGGCGTCGACCAGCCGCTGGGTCAGGGCCTCGTCGGTGATGATGGTGAGGTCCGCCTGGATCTTGCCGGCCTGGCTCTCGGTGAGCAGGCGCTCATACAGGCGGCCGGTCACGGCGCTGATGACGGAGACCTGGATACAGGGGAACGCCTGCTGGAACTTCTGCACGATCTGGCGTTCGTCGGCGTCGCGCTGGGCGGTGTAGTACGTGACGCGGCCCTCGGCGCAGGCGGCGGCCACCAGGTCCGGCGTGGCGATCGTCTCGCCGCCGACGGTCGGGCTGGGCATCTGCGCGAATGCGGGCGCGGCCATCAGAAGCAGGGCGGCGGCGGCTGTTGTGCGGATCATCGCGAGGCTCCTGGAACGGGCGCGGGGTCGAGCCGCATGATGAGGTTGCCGAACGGATCGACGGTGACGACGGCATACGCGCCGATCACGGAGGTGGTCTCGGCCTCGGTGATCAGCGCCGGACCCGTGAGCGTCGCGCCGATGGCGAGGCGGTCGCGGGCATAGACCGGGGTGGTGACGAAGCCGCCGGCCTCGGCGAACCAGGCCTCGCGATGGCCCAGCAGCGGATCGCCGCCGCTGGCCGCCTGGGCGGCGTCGAACCGTACCTCCGTCACGGAGGGCGGAGCGACGAGGCGGACTCGCCAGGACACGATTTCAGCGGCCAGCTTGCCGAGACTGCGGGAGAAACGGTCGCGGTAGGCGGCGTCGAACGCGGCGCGCAGGCCGATCGCGTCGCGGGCGTCGATAATCGACCGCGCGATGAACACGCCGATTTCGAATCCCTGCCCGGCATAGCGCATGTCGGCGGTGATCTCGGCGCCGATATCGGCGTCGGTCATGCCGCCCTCGTGCAGGATGGCCCGGCCGCGTGCATCGAGGGCCGCGAGCACGCCGTCCACCACGCCCCAGTCCAACGCATCGAGCGGCGTGACCAGGCTGCGGGTGAACTCGACGCTGCGGGGCGCGACCAGCATCCCGATGGCCGAGGCGACTCCGGCGCCGCGGGGGAAGATCACCTCGGTCACGTTCAGCAGCCGGGCAAGCGCATAGGCGTGGACTGGCCCGGCACCGCCGAACGCGACCATCCGGTAGGCGTTGGGATCGGTGCCGGCCTCCGCGATGTGGACCCGGGCGGCGGTGGCCATGTTGTTGTCCACCACGCGGGCGATGCCGGCGGCGGCCTGCATCACGTCGAGGCCGAGGGTCGCGCCGAGCGCCTCGAGCGCGACGGTGGCGCGGGCCGTGTCGAGGGTCATCCGGCCGCCGAGGAAGCCGTCCGGGGCGAGGTAGCCGCGCACCAGATCGGCGTCGGTGACCGTCGCGTCGGTGCCTCCGGCGCCGTAGCAGGCCGGGCCGGGCACCGCGCCGGCGCTGCGCGGGCCAACCGCGAGCAGGCCGAGGTGGTCGGCGGCGGCGATGCTGCCACCGCCGGCGCCGATCTCGATCAGCTCGATGACGGGGATGCGGAGCGGCAGGCCGCTGCCCTTCTTGAAGCGGCGGATGCGGGCGGCCTCCAGCTCGTGCGTGCGGTGCGGCTGGCCGCCATGGATGAGGCTGATCTTGGCGGTGGTGCCGCCCATGTCGAAGGCGATGACGTTGTCCCAGCCGGCCTGACGGGCCAGGAAGGCGGCGCCCATCGCGCCGGCCGCAGGGCCCGATTCAACGAGCGCGATCGGTTGCTCGCTGGCGGCGCGGGCGGTGGTGATGCCGCCGTCGGACAGCATGACGAACAGGGGCACGCCGAGGGTGCGTTCCAGCTCCAGCAGATAGCGGGTGGCGATCGGCGCGATATAGGCGTTGGCGGCGCAGGTGGAGAAGCGCTCGTACTCGCGCACCTCGGGTGCGATGCCGGAGGAGGTGCAAACGGCGAGATCGGGGAATTCGGCCTCGACGATGGCCCGGGCGGCGTCCTCGTGGACGGGATTGCGGTAGCTGTTGAAGAAGGCGATGGCGATGGAGCGCACGCCCTC
This sequence comes from Rhodospirillales bacterium, assembly GCA_025352565.1. Lineage (GTDB taxonomy): Bacteria > Pseudomonadota > Alphaproteobacteria > Acetobacterales > Acetobacteraceae > JANXTF01. The sequence goes on from JANXTF010000145.1 coordinate 18,494, forward strand.
GGCATGGAGCATGGCGGCGGCCTGGCGCACCCCGTCGGCGTCGAGCGGCAGCACGATCGAGCCGTCCGCGCCAAGGCGTTCCTTCACCGGTCGGCGCAGGCGACGCTCGACCAGCGGGGCGGGGCGGTCGAGTTGCAGGTCGAAGGTGTCGTAGCGCAGCTCCGTGCCGATCTCGAGCACGTCGCGGTAGCCGTCCGTGGTGATCATGCCGACGGGAACGCCGCGTCGCTCGATCAGCGCGTTGGTGACGAGGGTGGTGCCGTGGACGACGAGGCCGGCCTGCACGGCGAGCGCGGCCAGGCCTTCGACGATGGCGCGGCGGGGGTCGTCGGGGGTGGTCAGGAGCTTGTTGAGGATGAGGGTGCGCGTCTCGGTATCGTAGACGGCGATGTCGGTGAAGGTGCCCCCGACGTCGGCTCCGGCCAGATAGCGGGTCATAAGCCGTACACGTCGCGGGCGGCGGCGGGGGAGATGAGTTCGGCATCGAGGTCGCGCCGCACCTGCGCGCGGTCGCGGTGGCGGGGGTCGCCGAAGCCGCCGCCGCCGGGGTAGCGGACGCGGAGGCTGTCGCCGCCTTTGATGGTGCTCTTGCCCTTGAGCGGAAAGCCGCTGTCGCGGCCGTTCCAGACCACGCTGGAGGGTGCGCCGGGCAGGCCGCCGTTCACGCCGAGTGCCGGATGGTGGCGGCGTTCGACGAGCAGGGACAGGGTGCCGGGCTGGTCGGTCGCAAGCTCTACCTCGACATCCTGGCCGAGGCCGCCGCGGTGGCGGCCGGGACCGCCGGAGTCGGTCGCGAGTTCCTTGCGCCAAATTCGTAGCGGCGACAGCGCCTCGATGATCTCCATCGAGCCGCAGACGACGTTGGACGGAAAGCAGGTGGCGGAGAGGCCGTCTTGCGCGGCGCGGGCGCCCATGCCGCCGTTGATGAACAGGATGGCGGTGTACCGGCTTCGGGCCGGCCTATCGCCGGGCGATCGGTCCGGCGTTGCCGCATGGACCTCGCGGTAGCCGGAAACGATGACCCGCAAGGTGGGTGCGCTGCCGGATTCGGCAATGACGGCGTCGCCCAGCACGGGGGCGAGCGCCTTGTACAGCACGGCGGCGAGGCAGTGGCCCACGAGCTGCCGGGCATAGACCGCGGCGGGGCGGCGGGGGTTCAGGATCGAGCCCTCGGGCGCCGAGACATGGATCATGCGGTACGTGCCTTCGTTGCGCGGCGTGCCGGGGTCGAGGGCGCATTTGATCGGGTAGCAGGTGTATGCCTCGGTGTAGTTCATCACCGTGTTCAGCGCGCGGCCGACCTCGGCCGAGGTGCCGGTGTAGTCGATGAACATCTCCTCGCCGCGCTTCTCGATGGCGACGGCGATGTGGACGGGCTCTTCGCCGGTGCCGTCGAGGTCCAGGGTGCCGCGGTAGGTGCCGTCCGGGATGCGGGCGATCGCGGCGCGCATCAGCCGTTCGGTGCGCGCGCATATTTCACGCGAGATCGGGGCCAGGTCGTCGATGCCCTCGCGGGCAATCAGCTCGCGCAGGCCCCGGGCGGCGGCGTCGCCGGCGGCGACCTGGGCGGCGATGTCGCCGATGACCTGGTCCGGCAGGCGGGAGTTGCCGCGGATGATGGCCTCGATGTCGGCGTTCGGCTCGCCGGCCTTCATCCAGAGCAGCGGCGGCAGCAGCAGGCCCTCCTCGAACAGCTCCCTGGTGTCGGCGGACCAGAGTGCGCCCCCCATGTCGGCCATGTGGGCGATGCTGCCGGTCCAGGCGACGAGGCGGCCGTCGAAGAAGACGGGGGCGACGATGGTGACATCGGGCAGATGCCCGGAGGTGAGCCAGGGATCGTTGCAGATGCCCACGTCCCCATCCTGCCATTGGGCCGCAGGGCGGATGCCGAGGAAGTGCGACAGGGTGCGGGACAGGGTCATGTTGAACGACGGAATGCCGATGGTGTTCTCGGCGATCGCGTTGCCGGCCGCGTCGAAGATGACACAGGCGAAGTCGTTGCTTTCACGCACGATGGGCGAGAAGGAAGTACGGCGCAGGGTGGCGGCGGCCTCGTCGGCGATGGCGACCAGGCGGGTCCAGACGACCTGGAGCGCGACGGGATCGTCGACGATGGGGTGGGGCGCTGCGTTGATGTCCATCGTCGTTCCTATCCAGCTGTCGGCACGGGGTTGCCGTCGGTCATGCGGTCCCGCCGGAGCGCCTGGCCGAGCAGGACGAAGACCAGCAGGATCAAGCTTTGCACCAGCGCCATCGCCGCGACCAGACCGGTCGAGCCGCGCTGCCAGAAGTCGAACATCGCCAGCGAGAACAGCTGGGTGCCCGATGTGTAGAGAAACAGCGCCGTCGCCAGCTCGCGGAAGGAGAGCACGAACAGCAGGATCATGGCCGAGACGATGCCGGGTCGCGCGAGCGGGACGACGATCAGGCGCAGGGTCGTGAGGAACCCGGCGCCGCAGAGGCGGGAGCTTTCCTCGAGTTCCGGGTGGATCTGCACCAGCGAGCCGGCGATGGCGCGGGTGGCTTGTGGCGCGAATTGCGACACGTAGGCGAGGATGATGATCCAGAGCGTGCCGTAGAGGCCGATGGGGAGGCTGATCCAGGACCACAGATAGCCGAGGCCGATGATGATGCCGGGGATCGCGACGGGCAGCACGGTGACGAGGTCGAGCGCGCGGCGGCCGGGCAGGCGGGTGCGATGAACGATATAGGCGACGAGGAAATATAGCACGGTGCCGCCGGCCATGGTGACGCTGGAGACGGCGAGCGAGTTCCACAGCGTGCCGACGACGACCGGGTCGCCGAAGGCGATGCCGAATTGTGCGAACGAGAGCTGCGTCGGGTCGAGGATCGCGCCGATCGTGCTGAAGAAGATGTTCCGGCGAAGGGCGATGAACAGCAGCGCCACGGTGGGCAGCACGACCACGAGCAGGAGGTAGCCGAAACCGAGCGCCGCCAACGGCCAGCGCAGCCCGCCGAGGGCGACGGGACGGACGCGCTGCCCCTTACCGGCGACGGTCACGACGTTGCGGCGGGACGCGACCTTGTGCTGCAGCATGACGAGCACGACCGTCATGACCAGCATCATCGCCCCGAGGGCCGACGCCTGGTTCACCCGCGGCGGGGTGAAGCCGATGAGATCCCAGATGCGCACGGCCATGAAATGGAGGTTGCCCGGCTCACCGAGCACGGCAGGGATGGCGAACAGCTCGATCAGCAGCACGAACACGAGCAGGCTGGAGGACAGCAGCGCGGGGGCGACCAGGGGCAGGGTGATGTGCAGCAGCACCTTGGCGCGCCCGGCCCCGCTCATGAAGGCGGCTTCCTCCAGCGTCGCGTCCATGTTGCGGAGTGCCGCGGAGACGAACAGGTAGATGTACGGGGCGTAGTAGATGGCGTAGGTGAAGGCGATGCCGCCGAAGGTGTAGATATTCAGCGTGAACGGGGCGCCGATGGCGCGGAGGACGATGTTGAGGATGCCGCTGCGGGGCGAGGCCAGGATGTCCCAGGCGAACGCGCCGACCAGCGGCGGCACGAACAGCGGCATGACGGCGACGAGGTCGAGCACGCGGCGGCCTGGGATGTCGGTGCGTACTGCGAGCCAGGCCAGCGACGCGCCGATGAGAGCGGCGCCCACGGTACCGGCCAGGGCGGCGCCGAGGGTGGCGGCGAGCAGGGGGGCGAAGCCGGTGGCCGCCAGCACGTCGCGGTAGTTGGCCAGGGTCAGGCCGGACCAGTCGAACCGGAGTGCGCGGGGCGCCTCGGACAGCACCGACCCCAGCAGCAGCACGCCGACTGGCAGCACGATCAGCACCGACAGCAACAGCAGCAGCGCGCTGACCGCGATGGCGCCGAGCGGGAGGGAGCGGCCCAGGGTCAAGTGGCGGGCACGATCCGGGCGCGGCCCGGCGCGATCCGCAGCGATGCCGGCGTCCCGGGCGCCAGCGGCTCGTCGGTGCCAAGCACCAGCACGTCGAACGGCGCCCCGTGCAGCGCGACGGTGTAGCGGGTCCCGGTGCCCTGGAATCTTGAGCCGAGCACCTCGACCGCGTGGCAATGCTGGGCCGGGGCGCCGGGTGCGAGCAGGGTGCAGTCCTCGGGGTGGATGACGAGGTCGACCGGGACGCCGGGGCTTGCCGCGATGTCGTGCCGGGCCTCGGTCTCGAATCCGGCGGCGGTGCGGACGATCGCGACGCCGGGCGCAGTGGCCGCGAGCACGATGGCGGGCAGGATATTGGCGGCGGCGATGAACTCGGCGACGAAGCGGGTGCGCGGTTCCCGGTAAAGGTCCTGTGGCCGGCCGATCTGGACGATGCGGCCGGCCTGCATGACGACGATGCGGTCGGCAAGTTCGACCGCCTCGGCCTGGTCGTGGGTGACATAGACGCTGGTGAGGCCGGTGCGGCGCTGGAGCGCCTTCAGCTCGGTCCGGAGGCGCTCGCGCAGCTTGAGGTCGAGGTTGGACAGCGGTTCGTCGAACAGCAGCAGCGCCGGGTCGGAGACCAAAGCGCGGGCAAGGGCGACGCGCTGCATCTGCCCGCCCGACAGCGCGGTCGCGGGACGCGGGCCTTCATTGGACAGGCCGACGAGGTCGAGCACGCGCTCGGCCCGCTCCCGCCGCTCGCGCAAGCGGATGCCGCGGACGCGGAGCGGATAGGCGACGTTCTCCGACACCGTCATGTGCGGCCAGATGGCGTAGGACTGGAACACCATGCCGATGGCCCGGTGCTCGGGCCGGACGAAGCGGCCAGGAGCGGAGACGATGGCGCCGTCGATGGCGATGGTGCCGCGGTCGGGGCGTTCGAGCCCGGCGATCATGCGAAGGGTCGTGGTCTTGCCGCAGCCGCTGGGGCCCAGGATGACGACGAACTCCCCTTCGGCCACCGAAAGCGAGAGATCGCTGACCACTTCGCGCGGTCCGTATGATTTCTGAAGGCCCTGGAGCGCGCACTTGACGGTCGGCATCGACAGGGTTCCAGCAAGTTCCATGCCTCGGTAACTAGGCTGCGGTGGAGATGCCGCGCATGAAGCGTTGGCGGATGGCGACCGGGTCGCGCTCGGTGGAGCCGGTGGCGGATTTGCCATCGATGCGGACGGCGATCAGATGCGGGCCGGGTTCGGCGAGACAGCGTTCGACGAGGTGCTCGAACGATGGCTCGTCGGCGGCCCAGTGGCTGCTTTCCAGGCCCGACGCGCGGGCGACGCCGACCAGGTCGACGTTGCTGGCGGTCGCGGTGGGTTGGCTGCCGGTGATCTGGTAGCAGGCGTTGTCCATGACGAGGATCAGCAGGTTCTTCGGCTTCAGCGTGCCGATCGTCGCGAGGCAACTGAGCTGCATCAGCAGCGAACCATCGCCTTCCAGCGCGACCACGCCGCGGCCGGGCTGCGCGAGGGCGACACCGAGCGCGATCGGGCAGGCAAGGCCCATGCTTCCGAGCATGTAGAAGTTCTGCGGCCGTTGCCCGGCCATCCAAAGGTCGAAGTTGGTGTTGCCGATGCCGCCGATGACCGCCTCGTTTTTGTGCAGCCGCGCGACCAGGCGCTGCGTCACGTCGAAGCGGTTCATGACCTTGCGGTTGCCGTGGTGGGCCGTGGTGTTGGTGTCCATGCGGGCGCCCTACGACCTGAAGACCTTGCCGCCGGTGAGGAGCGGCGACAGGATGAGCGCGACCGGCGCCTGTGTCATGACCGCCTGCTGGATGGAGCGGTCGGCGATGAATTCCAGTTCGTCCAGGCGGGTGATGGTGTGGGTCTCGATCCCCAGGGCGTCCAGCACCGGGCGCATCGTGCGGCACACCATGGCCTGACCCAGGTTGAACTCGCCCAGCGTGCCGCGTTCGGACACGATCATCAGCAGCGGGATCTGGTAGGGGACGGCCAGGGAGGCGAGCGCGTTGGGGATTGTTGCGAACCCGCTGGTCTGCATCGCCACGACGCCGAGCATTCCGCCCATATAAGCGCCGGTTACGATGCCCAGGGCCTCCTCCTCGCGCGTGGCGACGAGGGTGAGCAGGTCCGGATCGTCGTGGGCGATCTTGATGAGGGGAGTCAGCACCCGGTCCGGGACGTAGGTGAACAGGCGCACCTTGTTCGACTTCAGCACGGCGTGCAACACGACGTGCCAGGGTCTGCTTGCCGCAGCGTCCATATGTTGTTGTCGTCCCAAGGCCTTGACGAGGCTTCATCCGTTATGCCGCGGCTGTCAAGGCGCGGCGCGTCCGGCGCATGGCTTGACGCTGGGGCGGGTGCGGCGGACGGTGGTTCATGCTGAACGTGGTGGACGCGCCTACTTTTTCGACGCGGATCGAAATGCCTGGGGCATATCGGTTGCGGCTTCCGGGGCCGACGGAGGTGCCGGAGCGGGTGCGCCAGGCGATCGCGCGGCCGGTGCTTAACCACCGTGGGCCGGAGTTCAAGGCCGGGCTGGCGCGGGCGGAGACGCTCATTCAACCGGTGCTGGGGACCGCGAACCGGGTGCTGTTCTTCGCCGCGACCGGGACGGGGATGATGGAGGCCGCGCTGGTCAACGTGGCCGCGCCCGGCGATCCGTTGCTGGTGGTCTCGCACGGGCAGTTCGGGGAACGGTTCGCCGCGATCGGACGCAGCCTGGGCGCCGAGGTCGAGATGCTCGAGTTCCCGTGGGGCGAGCCGATCGACCCTGCCGCCATCGCCGAGCGCGTGCGGGCAAAGGCGTATCGCGCCGTCATGTTGACGCATAACGAAAGCTCCACCGGGGTGGTGGCGCCGCTGCCGGCGATCGGGCGCATCCTGGCGGATAATCCGGCGCTGCTGGTCGTCGACAGCGTCAGCGGATTGGCCGGCATTGCGATGCGGCAGGACGAATGGGGCGCCGATATCGTCGTGTCGGCCTCGCAGAAGGCGCTGATGTGTCCGCCCGGGCTCGGGCTGGCGAGCGTCAGCGAGAAGGCGTGGCGGGTGATCCGGCGGGACGGCTGGGCGCCGGGCTTCTACTGGAGCTTCACCCGGTCGCTGGCCTCGATCGAGAAGGGAGAAACGCCCTTCACCGCGCCGGTCGGTCTGGTGGCCGGTCTGGTGGAGGCGCTGGAGATGATCCACGCCGAAGGGCTTGCGCGCGTGCTGGAGCGGCATCGCCGGCTGTCCTCGGCATTGCGCGAGGGCGGCGTGGCCTTGGGGCTGGAGCGGTTCGGGCTGGGCCGCGATCTGTCGGCCACGGTCGTGGTGTTCGGTGTGCCGGAGGGGCTGGACGGTGCGGCGATCGTGCGGGCGATGTACGAGCGATATGGCACCGTGATCGCCGGCGCGCGCAACCGGCTGGCGGGCCGGGTGATCCGCATCGGGACGATGGGGGCCTTCGACGCCGGCACGATCCTGCAGGACCTGGTGCAGCTCGAAGCGGTGCTGGGCGGGATGGGATTGCCGGCGGCGCGGGGGGCGGGAGTCGCGGCGGCCAGCGCCTGCCTGGGGGAGGGCGCATGAAACGGGAGGGGACGGCGATGAGAATGGGGTTGTGGCTGGGGCTGGCTCTGGCGATTGCGGGCCAGGCGGAGGCCGCGGAGCGGCGGATGGTGCTGTACTCGGCCAACGACGACACGGTCAACAAGATGGTCGCCGAGGGTTTCACCAAGTCCACGGGCATTGCGATCGACGTCGTCTCGACCGGGTCCGGCGTGCTGTTCCGCCGGCTTGCGTCCGAGCAGGCGAATCCGCAGGCTGATGTGGTGTGGGGTGTCAGCTCGGTGCTGCTGAAGGATGGGACCAAGTATTTCCAGCCCTATGCGGCCAAGGATCGCGACGCCATCCCGGCGCAGTTCCGCGACGCAAACAACCTGTGGATCGGCACCAACCTGCAAATCCTGGTGATCGCGCAGAACACGAAGGCGATCCCGGGTGCCGAGGGGCCGACGGGCTGGGGCGACCTGCTCGATCCGAAATGGAAGGGGCGCATCGCCTACACCGATCCTGCCAACTCCGGATCGTCCTACGTGACCGCGACGGCGCTGCTGTCGTTGTGGGGCGGCGACGACGCGGCCTGGACGAAGATGCGGGCGCTGCTGGCGAACACGAAGGTGCTGAACCGCTCCACGCAGGTGTTCGACGGCAATGGCAGCGGCGAGTATCCGCTCGGCATCTCGCTCGAATATGCCGGCCTGCTTTGGGCGGAGAACGGGGCGCCGGTGCGGGTGACCTACCCGGCCGACGGCACGGTGGCGCTGGTCGAGGGGGCGGCGGTCATCAAGGGCGCGGCAAACCCCGCGGAGGCGAAGGCCTTCGTCGATTATCTGAACGAGAAGCCGACCCAGGAGCAGCTGCTGCGTGCCACGTTCCGCCGTCCGGCTCGGCAGGATATCGACCTGGCCAGCCTGCCTGGACACATGCCCGCGCTGTCGGCGCTGAAGCTGCTGCCGTACGACGACGCCAAGTGGGAAGCGGCGCGGCGCGATACGCTGGCAAAGTTGAAGACGGCGATCCAGGAGACGCGGTGACCTGATACGGGGCGGCTCTTGACCGCGATCCGGCTCGAAGGCGTCACGCGGTCGTACGGTGCCGTCCGGGCGGTCGACGATGTCTCGCTGACGGTGAACGAAGGCGAGTTCTTCACGCTGCTGGGGCCGTCCGGGTGCGGCAAAACGACGCTGCTGCGGATGATCGCTGGGTTCACCGACGTGGAGCACGGCAGTATCTGGTTCGGCGCGCGGCGCATCGACGCGGTGCCGGCGCACCGGCGCAACACCGGCATGGTGTTCCAGAGCTACGCCGTATTCCCCAACCTGACGGTCGCCGGCAACGTCGCCTATGGGCTGCGCGCCCGCAAGGTCGGCCGGGCCGAGACCGGGGCGCGGGTGGCGCGGGCACTGGCATCGGTGCAACTGGGCGCGCTCGGCGAACGCTGGCCGCACGAATTGTCGGGCGGGCAGCTTCAGCGGGTGGCGATCGCGCGCAGCCTGGTGATCGAGCCGGCGGTCCTGCTGTTCGATGAGCCGTTGTCGAACCTCGACGCGCAGCTGCGTACGCAACTGCGGGTCGAGATCCGGCAGTTGCAGCGCCAGCTCGGCCTGACGGCGGTGTATGTGACGCACGACCAGGAGGAGGCGCTGGCGGTCTCCGACCGGATCGCCGTGATGCGGGCCGGGCGGGTGGAGCAGGTGGGGCCGCCGGAGGCGATCTATCGAACGCCGGGGACCGCCTTCGTCGCTGAATTCATGGGCTCGACCAATATGCTGCCGGGCCGGATCGAAGCGGTGGACGGAGCGGAGATCGCCGTTCGGGCCGGCGGAGCCATGTTCCGCGTCCAGGGGGCGGCGGGGACGGTGGGCGACCCCGTTCTGCTGTCGATCCGGCCCGAGACGATGCGGGTGCTGGCGGGGGACGCGGACGGGCGTTCGGTGACAGAGGACGGGCGTTCTGTGACGGCCACGCTCGTGTTGCGCGAATTTCTCGGGCCGACGCTGCGCCTGCATACGGTCCTGCCAGACGGCACGCCGTTGCGGGTGGCGGCGCTGGGGGGACAGGAGATCCGCCAGGGCGCGGGCGGGGCGTTGCTGCTCGGCTACGACGCGGCGCAGATCATCCTTTATCCCGCGTCATGAAAGGCATCGGCGGCCTGGGTGCGTTCCGCGCCTGCGTGTGCCTGGCTGCCCTGCTGTTCCTGGGCGTGTTCCTGGTCTATCCGCTCGCGACCGTGCTGCTGGCCAGCGTGCGGGACCCGGACACGGGCGCCTGGACACTGGCGCCGTACCGGCAGATCGCCGCCAGCCGCTATTATCTCGGTAGCGTCGGCAACAGCCTGCTGGCGGGCGTGCTGTCCATGGGGTTCGTGTGCGTGCTGGCGGTGCCGCTGGCATTCTGCCTCGCGCGGCTCGAGGTGCCGGGCAAGCCGGTGCTGCTGACGCTCGCTTCGCTGCCGCTGGTGCTGCCGTCGTTCGTCGGCGCCTACGCGCTGGTGCTGCTGTTCGGTCATGCCGGCATCGCGACGGTGGCCATGCGCGACATCGGGTTGCCGGTCGGGTCCATCTACGGGATGCCGGGCATCGTCATCGTGTTCACATTGACGCTCTATCCATACGTGCTGATGCCCGTCATGGCGGGGTTCCAGGCGGTCGACATCGCCATCGAGGAGGCGGCACGCAATCTGGGCGGCTCGCGTTTTCATGTGTTCCGGACGGTGCTGTTGCCGGTGGTGATGCCATCGGTGCTGGCCGGAGCCCTGTTGGTGTTCATCGAGGCGCTGGAGAATTTCGGCGTGCCGGCGGTGCTGGCGGAGGACCGGCCGTTCCTGGCGCTCGACATCTTCAAGCTGTTCGCCGGCGAGAGCGACAGCAATCCCGGGGCCGCCGGGGCCTTGAGCGTGCTGCTGGTCGCCTGCACCGCCGGTGTGCTGGTGCTGCAGCGGCGGTGGCTGGCGCGAAGGCGTTTCGCGACCGGCGCGCGCCGGGTTCCGCCGCCCATTGTGCTGGGCCGGGGCGGGCGCATTGCGGCCGGGGTGTTCTGCTGGGCGGTCGTGCTGCTGTCGGTGTTGCCGTTCGCGGCGGTCCTGGTCATTTCGTTCCAGCATTTTCGTGGCCCGGTGCTGAACTGGGAGATCACCCTTTCGAACTATGCGGCGTTGTTGCGGGGGTCGTACCGGCCGCTGTGGAACACGCTGCTGCTGGCCAGCATCGCGGCGATGGCGGTCACCCTGCTGGGCGCGCCGATCGGCTACGTGCTGGCCCGGCACCGCAGCCGTCTCTCGACCCTGCTCGACATCGTGGTGACGGTGCCGTTCGCGGTGTCCGGCACGGTGCTGGGCATCGGCCTGGTCATCGCGTTCAACAGCGGCTGGCTGGTGCTGACGGGTGGCTGGCTGATTCTCTCGGTCGCATTCGTGGTGCGGAAGCTGCCGTTCAGCGTGCGTTCGGCCGGCGCGATCGTGCACCAGATCGACCCAAGCCTGGAGGAAGCGTCGATCAACCTGGGCGTGTCGCCGCTGCGGACGTTCCTGACCATGACGGTGCCGATGATGGCCGCCGGGTTGGCGGGCGGCATGGTGCTGGTCTGGGTGACGGTCACGTCCGAGCTCAGCGCCACCATCGTGCTGTACAGCAGCCGGTGGCGGACGATGACGGTCCTGATGTTCCAGTCGCTGGAGGGCACGGCGCCCGGCGAGGCGGCGGCGGCGGCGTCCATCCTGATCGTGTTCACGGCCTTGCCGCTGCTGCTGGTGTATCGGCTGCTGCAGCGACAGGGCATGGGGGTGCTGTAAGCCTGCCTGCGGCGGCGCTACAGGCGCCTGACCAGCTCCTTGAGGTGCTGCGGTGCCCAGGCGAAATCCCAGTGCGCGGTTGTGGAGTCGAAGCTGAATGCGTCGAGCAGCGGGACGATGGCCACCCCCTGGTTTGCACGGCGGGATAGGTGCTGTATCCCCCTCAAATCATGCTGTTGATGCACATCGCGGAAGAGTTCGGCGTCGAGTTGGACGTCGATGACCTGAACGCGGTCTTCGTGCCGAGGCATTGTTTAGCGGTTTCGAACCTTACGGCCATCAAGATCAGCCGATTCATCCGGAAGTCGCGCGTCAACCTGCCTTGCAATGGTGGGGGCCGGAGCGGCGATATCGTCACCTCGACGCGAGCCTGATGACTTTTGAGGAGACGATACGACGTTACATGCCCCGCTGGGGGGCGTCGGGCCACTCGGGCGGCGATTACCAGCGGGTTCCGATCCGGGAGTCCTCTTTCTTATCAACCGCTCTACTCCGGCCCGCGACTGTTGCAACGCGCACTCAGTTCCGCCGCCTGCGAGGCGGCGTTGAGCAGCTTGCCTTCCGCTCACTCAACGTATTCAATGCGGTGCGGCGCTATACCCGAGCGATCAGGCTCAAAAGCCTCGTGCGCCAGCAGTCGGATCTGCGTTCCAGGGCCGATGAGCGCGGGTCATTAGCCGATCTCGGGGGGCGAGGCGCAAGCCGCGTTCCCGCGTCGCGCACGAACGCACTATCAGGCAATGGAGGCTCGTCGTGACTTATCATTTTTCTGCAACCATCGAACTTCCGTTCGACGCTGCCGTCGCCGCTACCATCGAAGCTTTGAAACGACACGGTTTCGGAATACTCACAGAGATCGATGTGAAAGCCACGCTTAAAAAGAAACTGGATGTCGATTTCCGACCATATCGTATTCTGGGGGCGTGCAATCCGCAAATGGCCTATGAGGCGCTGCAGGCCGAGGACAGGATCGGGACCATGCTTCCCTGCAACGTCATCGTGCAACAACGCGAGGGAGGCAAAGTGGAAGTGTCGGCCGTTGACCCCGTCGCCTCCATGATGGCCGTCGAAAACCCGAAGCTCGCGGAAGCCGCAACCGCAGTTCGCGCGATGCTTCGCCAAGTGATTGATGAGGTTGGCGCAGCAGGAAGCTGGAAGTCGACATGAGCATGATGGCGGCGGCGTGGCGCCGTAACGACGAATGCGCTTGTAAATTGGGCAGCCGCGCTCGTGCTCGGCAAGGCCGATGGCCCCTTGCGTCCAGGAGGACGCTTCGATGGGATCGGTTCTGAACGCTGTGGCCCTTTCGACCAAGCCGGACGTCACGCGATTTCTGGATATCGACGGCCTCCGGCCCGATGCCCACCTCGAGATACTGGCTCCAGGCCCCCTGTGCGATCAGCACGATGGCATCTTGGAAAACCAGTTCGTGGAAATGCGGACTTCGCGGGACGCGACGCTCGGCATGCCGCGACTCATTCTCCCGCCGATCCAGGTGAACATGCGTGGCGGCAAGCTGCCACCCGCCGAGGACAATGACCGCCGCTATCTGAGAATCCCGCTGAACGCGCTTTGATCCCGTTTGACTTGAACGCTCACTGTATTCCCCGATACGCCGTTCCCCGGCAGATCGGATCAGACGGCAAACAAGGACACAAGCGATGGAGAACTTCACCCCCTGGTCGTCCCTGGCGGGCGGCGCGCTGATAGGCCTCGCGGCGGCTGTGCTGTGGGTCGGCAACGGGCGCATCGCTGGCATCAGCGGCATCCTCGGCGGCCTGGCGAATGCCCGGGGAAACGACAGCGGGTGGCGGGTCATGTTCTTGGCCGGGTTGATGGCGGCGCCGTTGCTCTATGCCCTGGCCGTGGGCATCCCCGTCGTGTCGATCGCCGCTGGCCCCCTCGTGCTGGTGGCCGGCGGGCTGCTGGTCGGCTTCGGCACGCGTCTGGGCGGCGGCTGCACAAGTGGCCACGGTGTCTGCGGGATAGCGCGCCTGTCGCGCCGATCGATCACGGCAACCGGGCTGTTCATCGCGGCGGGAGCAGCGACGGTGTTCATCGCCCGCCATGTCGTTGGAGGCTGACATCATGTCGCTGCTCGCAGCCCTCCTGTCCGGACTTCTGTTCGGCCTTGGACTGACCGTTTCAGGCATGGTCAACCCGGCGAAGGTCCTTGGCTTTCTGGATTTCGCCGGGCATTGGGACCCGAGCCTTGCGCTCGTCATGGCGGCCGCGATCCCCGTCGCGGCGCTGGGTTTTGCCGTTGGGCACAGGCGCCAAGCGCCTCTCTGTGCGCCCGCCTTTGCGCCGCCGGCGAAGTCTCGGGTAGACGGGCGTCTCGCGGCCGGCGCCGTGCTGTTCGGCATCGGCTGGGGCCTCGCCGGGTTTTGCCCGGGGCCCGCCCTGGCGTCGCTGGGTTTCGGCGGGTGGCGGGTCGTGGTGTTCGTGGCCGCGATGCTGGCGGGAATGGCGGCATTCCGTTTCGTGGACCGCTTTGTGCTCACCAGGCCGGAGATCGCTTCAGCCGCGACGCAACGGCCATAGATCGGCGTTCCGGATGATGGAAAACCATCCCGACTTTCGCGAGGAATATCATGCACGAGAACTGGCCTGAGATGGTGGCGGGCTTGTCGGGCCCGCTCAAGGAGCTGCGGGCCGGTCTCCCGGAGGTGTTGAAGAGTTTCTCGTCTCTTGCGCATGCCGCGACGAACGGCAAGGCCCTGGATCCGAAAACCAGGGAACTGATCGCCCTCGGCATCTCTGTCGCCGTCCGGTGCGACGCCTGCATCGCGTTCCATGCGGAGTCGGCTGTTCGTGAGGGCGCCACACGGGACGAAGTGATGGAGACGATGGCCACGGCGATCTATATGGGCGCGGGTCCGTCGGTCATGTATGCGGCCCAAGCCGTCGAGGCTTACGACCAGTTCCGGGCAAAGGCAGACGCCGAGAAAGGCTGAGAACTTCCTGTTGCGTGGCCTTCACAACGACGAACGCCGGAGCCCGCGTGAAGGAGGCTACCGGACGGATGTTCACGCCGCCTTGCGCAGCCAGACAAGCTTGCGGCGGTCGAACAAGACCTTCCAATCCACGCGCGTGAAACAATAGAGGCCGCCCAGGATAAGAAGCTGCGTGCCGATGAACCACGCGGCTGCATAAGCACCGGACACCATCGAATCGATTTCGAAGCTTCGCCCGGCCGCAGCGCCACCCACAATGAAGAAACCGTAGCTGGCGAGCCGGCCGGCAAAGAACGGCAGCGCGACCTGGCGGAGCGGCAGTCCGGTGAGCCCGTAGGCGATGAACAGGAAGTTCGAAGGCAGCGGACTGAATGCGTAGAACAGGAACAGGCCGACTGTCAGCGTCGTGCGCTTCTCGAGACGGCTCTTTATGACGTCGATGTTCGCCCGGTGGGCGTCGCTGAGCAGCTTCTTCCGCAAGAGCCGGTGGGAAAGCCTCGCAAGCGTGAGCCTGCCGAGCGTCGCCGCGACGGCGCCGACCCCGGCCAGCAGCAATGCGCTGGTGTCGTGAAACTGGAAGCCGACCAAAGCCAGGGCCATCCAGGTCGGCGGCGCGAATGCCGGGATCAGGTTCAACCCGAAGATCAGCGCGAACAGCAATGCGAGGGCAGGCAAGTGACCCGGCACGGCACTCAATTCCTCACAGCTTCAACGACGGGGCCAGTCTGGAGCCCTTGGCCAGTCCACCGCCTGCGAAATGTGCGGGCAAAGGCCCCTGCGTCTCTCGAACGGACGCCGCCACGTCAAAGGACTTTCCCGAAGACTGCGCCTATCCCGGTGGTCATCGCCATGGCAAGGGCACCCCAGAAGGTCACCCGGATCATGGGCTTGATCACGCTGGCACCCCCCGCCTTCGCCCCGACCATCCCGAGCAAACCCAGGAATATCAATGAGCCGATTGCTACGACGGGAAGCAGCAGGGCCGTCGGCGATATCACCAGGAGAACCAACGGTGCCGCCGCGCCGATCGAGAACGTCGCTGCCGATGCCAGCGCTGCCTGCACGGCTCGCGCGGTGGTGGTCTCCGAAATGCCAAGCTCGTCCCTGGCATGTGCTCCCAGAGCATCTTTCGCCATGAGCTGCCGCGCGACCTCGTGTGCGAGTCCAGGCTCGAGGCCGCGTGCGACGTAGATCAGCGCCAACTCCTCTCGTTCATGCACCGAATCGGTGTCGAGTTCCCGGGCTTCGCGGGCGAGATCGGCATATTCGGTGTCGGCTTGGGAGCTGACCGAGACATATTCCCCGGCGGCCATGGCCATCGCGCCGGCCGCCAACCCGGCAACGCCCGCGATTAGCGCATCATGCGAGGACGACGCGGCGGACGCGACTCCCATCACGAGGCTGGCGGTCGAGATGATCCCGTCATTCGCGCCCAGGACCGCGGCGCGGAGCCATCCTATTCGTGTGATCAAATGGTATTCTGGGTGGTCGTGTCGCACAGGCCTGTCCTTCATTCTGGGTGAGCGGCTCAATAGGTAGCACTTGGGAAAATGGCCCGGCAGCGCCCTGGCCAGGTCGCCGACGGCCCATCCCTGAAGGCGGGAGCGCGCGTCGCCGCCCGCCACGACGAGGTCTGCGCGCCCCTGCTCCGCCGCCAGCAGTAATTCGTCGGAGACGGTGCCTGGTGCGGCAACCTCGCCTCGCCTGCGGCGACAACACCGTGGCCGGTCAGAGGTCGCCACGTCCCGGACAATAACCGCAGCGAGTTCCCGCGCGTTCGCATCGTCTGATCTCCGACGGGAATGGGCTTGCTGCGGGCGTGCACCCTTATACGCAACACGACTCAAGCGATTTCGTCGCGCCGCCCTGCTCAGCGTGGCCGCTTCGGCACCAGCCCGGCATTAACGCAGGCGACGGATTCGCCGTCGCCGAACCATGCGTTGAGCAGCAGGCCGATCTTGTCGAGCCCGTCCGCATCGAGCCGGCCGGTGATCCCGCGGAATGGACCCTCGACGACCACCGGCACCGACACGCGCGACCCTGAAACGGCGGCCAGGGGCTCAAGCCGCAAAGCCACCGTCTCGTGCGCCAGATCGACCTGACCCGTCCCTTCCAGCGAGAGATACGTCGTCTCCAGCGCGATCGGGGCCAGGCGGCCGACGCCCTTGTCGAACGCGGCCGTAAGTCCGAGGCACCGAAGTACGGTGTCGCCTTCCGCCGGCACCTTGATGCCGAGGGCCACGAGCGACGGACCCGTGAGCTGGACGAACGCGGCGTTGGTCAACTGCCCTCCGACGGCGGCCAGCGAGGCGGTGCCGGTCAGCGAAGCGGCAAGATCGTGCAGGCTGGCCCCCGTCGCCTTCAGCCGCACCTGCACCCGCGCGGTTCCGCTGACCCGGCCCGGCAGGCCCGCCGTACGTGCAACCAGAGCCAGCGGGAGCGCCGGCGCGTCGAGGTTGAGGCTGACGGGAACCGCTTTCGCCGTCGCGTCCGCCGTCATCGACAGCGCGACAGGGCCGCCGGCCGAGGCGAGCGTGAGCGCCGCGCGCTGCATATGGCCGTCCTTCAGCTGCAGCGCGAGATCCACGCCCTGCCAGGCCTGGCCCAGATAGGTCAGCGTCCCGATGGCGCCCGTCACGTCGAGCGTGGGGCCGCGCAGCATCGCCCAGGGGAGCGGCGCGTCCGAGATCAGCGGGCGACCCGGCCCCTGGCGCAATGTGGGCGGCGACGGATCAATCCCGAACGCCTCCAGCATCGCATCGAGGTCGAGCGTGCCGGCCTGCAGCTTCGCCGCCACTGCCAGGCCGGGCCCGAGGCCCAGCGTGCCGCCGCCTTCCAGGTCGCCTTGCCGAGATGACAGTTTCGCCGCCGTGAATGCGACAGATGCGGCCTTTGCCGGCAGCACGACATGTCCAGAGAACCGCATCTCGGTCAGCGCCGGAAGCCCGGGGGAGAGCACCGGGCGGAGCGCGGCGAGCGCCGGAGTAGCGAGGGTGACTGCCGCGTCCAATCCCTGAAAGGCAAGGGTGCGCAACGCGACCTTGCCTTTCAGGGCGAGACTGCCCGTGGCGCCCTTGCCGCCGTGGATTACGGCCTTCACGGCAAGGTCTATTGGGAGGCTGGCCGGTTCGTCGGGATGCACCGGAACGCCCGTCGTGCCGGAGACGCTGAAGCCTTGGGTCGCAAATTCCCCCGTGCCGGCCAGAGTCGCGGTCCCGCCGGGCTTGTCGATCGCGATATCGAACGCGCCGAGCTTCAGGCCGGGCACACGGCTGCCTATGTCGGCATCGACGAAGTGCAGCCGGGTCGCGCCGATCACGGGCAAGTCGCCGGGCTGCTTCCCGTTGCCGATCCGGGTCGAAAGCGTGGCTGCGTGCATCGCCGGCAGCCGCATCTCCGGCAGCAGGGCGTTCAACTTCTCGAGCGCGCCGGCGCGTGCCTCCACCTGCAAATCATATCGACCCGCGGTGTCGATGGTGCCGGTGGCCGAGGCGGTGGTGTCGAAGGCCGCGAAATTGAATTGCGTGTTCCAGGGCCCCGCAAACCCCGCGGTCGGCAGCGCGGACACGTTCAGGCTGAACGGCTTGTTATCCGAGTAGACGAAGACTCCGGCGGCCTCGACCGGCCCGCCATCGGCGTGATGCTGGACATCGAGCACCCGGATGCCGACCACCTTCGTTCGGGCGGGCAGGCGCCAGGTCACCATGCCGTTCTGTACACGGGCGTTGCGGATGCGTAGCTCGAACGGGGTGCCGGAGGCGGCTGCGGGCGAGGGTGCGGCGGGCGCGCTTCTGGATAAGTCGAAACGCCAGTTGGGCTGTCCGTTCACCTGCTCGAACAGGATGTTGGGGCCGACCAGCGTCAGCCGGGCGATCTCGATGCGGTGTCTCAGCAGGGCGGGGATCGATAACTCGACCGCGATGCGCTCGGCACGCGCCATTTCAGGGCGGCTGCCGCCAGGCAAGTTCGCGAGCTTGACGTCGCTGGCCTCGATTGTCGGCCAGAGCGAGCGACTAAGTCGCACATCTCCGTCGATGCTGAGCGTGCGCCCAACGGCATCCTGCACCGCCGCGATCAGAGCCGGCTTGAAGACGTTTGGGTCCAACATGACGACGACGACCGCAAGCCCGGCTGCGGGCACCAGGATCGAGGCAGCCAATCCGGTCAACCACCAGGCCCGTCTGCTCACCCGTTCTCTCCTCGATCGACCGGTTTAGGCTCAGGTGCAGGTTCACTCCGTGAAAGCGCCGCAACCGTTCCTCGAGGCGGCCGTGATACGTGTTGAATCTGCCGATGTGCGGGTCAGGTGTCTCGGTGAGGGAGGTGCCCGGTGCTGAAGAACGTCTATGGCCGTGCCGCCGTGGCAGCACAACGCGGCCAACCCGGTGATGGCCTGGCCCAAGCCGATCGGCTCCGCTTGCCGGCCTTGCCGCAACGGTCTCTTCCACTTGCTGGAAGAGACCGTTGTCATTCAATGTTCGTCGCGAGAGCTGCCACCGAACGCAGCCGCTACACTCGCGATGAATGCGCCGATCACCATCGACAGCGCGGTAAAGATCGAAAGCTGGGCCGCGGCCTTGCGTGCCGCGTCAGCGGCTTGCTTGGCTTTTTCGACGGCCGCCTTCCCGCGTGCGACGACATCGTCGATACGCTTTTGGGCATCGGCTTGAGAGATGCCGGTACGGTTGGCGATCAACTGCGCAAGGTAAGTCTTGTCCGCGGGCGGCACGTCTCCATTGCTCAATCCCGTTGCAAGAACGCGCATGACCTGGGCGTTGACCTGTTCGGGGTTTGCGGCCGGGTCAGGCTTGTCGGACCGGAATAAGCTATCGACATCATAGCCAGAGATGCTCGAGGCTGCCTGAGAGGCCAGTTGAGTGCCGCCCTGGGCCGCACCGCTCGCCACAGTGGCGACCGCACGAACGCCACCGCCGATCACCGCGGATGCCGCTGAGGCAAGCAGGAGTGCGCCGATTACCGACGCGAGCGCCCAGGTCAGGAAGCCATGCGCCGTATCGCGAAAGAATACCTCGTGGGTGTGTACGCCCACCCATTTCGTGCGCAACCGGCCGGTGAGGAACCCTCCGACGCCCGCCGACAGCCATTGCACGACGATCAAACCCACCCCGGTCATGATGGAGAAGGTCGCGATCGACGCGCCGGAATTCGGCCAAGGCGAGATCGAGGTCAGGCCGAGGCCCGCCCCGAGCGTCACCAGGACGAGAGTTGTTGCCAGGGCAACCGATGTTCCGGCGAG
>JANXTF010000059.1 GCA_025352565.1 Rhodospirillales bacterium
GGTCTGGGAGTGTCCGCAGGCGGTGTCATCGACACCTTGACTCATATCGGCCCGTAGCCGGTCAATGTCTTTCAAGTGACCTGCCTGGGCAGTTACAAATCGCGAAAAGTCCGCCCGCAAGGTTACCCCAGAAAATCAGGAGCCATCCCGACCGCGAGCCGCCGACTTGGCTGACGAGATCCGCGATCGAGGAAGGGGCGGTGGCACCCATGGTCGAGACGTAAATCATTTCCGCGACCGCAAGCCATGCGAAGAAAATCACGAACAGCACGAACCCAAGGAGCGCGATCGAGAAAATGGACGGTGATCGGAGAACGCCGAAGGCGTCCAGCCAGGAAACCGACAGGCCCTGCTCACGGCGCTTGCTCAGCTCATACAGGCCGACAGCCAGGACGGGGCCTACCAGGGCGAACCCGCTGGCCAACGGAAACAGCAGCGGCAGCAGGTCGTAGTTGGCCGCTGCCCTCCCTGCCACAAGTCCGATGATCGGATAGAGAATGCAAAGGAACACCAGCTGCGTCGGGGTCGCGAGAAAATCCCTCGCGCCACTGATCAGGGCATCCCGGAGATCCGCAACCCCTATGTGGCGCACACTGATCCGGTCGTGCTGCCGAACCGGGCTGATAGTCGCTTCGTTGCTCGCCATCGTTATACCTCCTATCGGACCAACCAGGAGCAGCGGTCTCATTGGGCATCGGCAAATGACACTGGAAATGACGAAATACGCGTTCGACGGCTGTCAGGCGGCGGGTGTCCCGAACCGAATTTGGTGCGGATGGTCCGGTCGCCGCTAACAGTTTGGGCCCTCACGCGGGCCCATCGGTACATGGCCAGATCGGGGCGGAACAGAACGCGGTTGAAACAGAACGCGGTTGAACAAATCGTGCCACAGCATGCGCACATGCCAGCCACCATGCCAAGTCCAGGTTTCACGGCGGGGCAACCTGGCGGGGGCTCAGAGATTCGACTTGAGCTGCTCGCCACTGCCCGACAAATTCGCTGAGTTCCCCCGTCGCCAGGTCCGACACGCCCCAGAACACCATGTCGTCCTGGGTCCAGCGGAGATAGTTGTAACCAATGCGTTCTCCGCTGCCGGGCTGCGCATCGATATGGCTCGAACTCGGCCAGACATAGAGATCGATGACGTGCTGTCCACGCCCGTATGCGAGCACCGCAACGGGTCGTCCAACCAGGTAGTCCAACCGCCCGCCCGCGAGCGGAAAGCCGCCGGCCGCCAGGTCTATGACCGGTGGTGCAAAATCCAGCTTGCCGGCAAACCAGGGTTTCACGGTGTGCTGATCGGTCGAAACGACGTCCATGAGATGGCCGGGTTGCAGCGCGCGGATATGGCTGGCGACGACGCTGTCCGCCACATCGCTGCCACGCGGCAAAACGAACACCAGAGCCAGTCCGGCAGCGATGGCGAAGCTCGCGCCAAAGGGCAACCAGCGACGCCGCGCGGCAGCCCGGAGCGGCCGCACGGACATGGGAGTGGAGGCTGCGATCGCTGCGACGATCGCCCGACGCAAGTGCGGGGGTGCCGTGCTATACGGCAACTCGGTGCGTAGCCGGACTGACAGATTGCCCATCCTCACCTGCCTGGCGGCACAATTCGCGCAATGCGCCACGTGCGCGGCTTCCATAGCCACCGAACCAACGTCCAGCTCGCCGTCGAGATCCGCCTGCAACAACAATACCATATCGGCGCAACCGGTATTCGTCATCGCGTACTCCCCGCGGCCAGAAGCCGCAACAGCGTTCGGCGCGCGCGCCACTGTCCCGACATGACGAGATCGACGCATGGCACGCGGCGGAACATGTCATGCCTCCGCCACATCTTTCTGCCCGGACTGGCGGCGAAATCTCGGCAGCATGCCGCGCAGAACGTCGTCGCGACGGACAAATTGATGGTAGAGTGCGGCACTTGCATGCATGGCGATGAGGGCCAGGAGCAAGACCGCCGCGGTCCCGTGCAAGGCGAAGAGCTGCTTGGACAGCACGCGGTTCGTCGCCATAAACAACGGCAGCACGAATACGCCGAAGACGTCGATACGATCGCCATGAGCCTGGCTTGCGAGCAGCCCCAGAATGGGCTGCAGAAACAACAAGAGGTACAGCACGATCACGACAACCCTCGCGGCGACGCGTTGCATCAAAGGCACATCGGCCGGCAGCGGCGGCACCCGCGTGACCTGTCTCAGACCAAGCCGGAACAGGGTCAACACCATGACCGTCAGCCCAAACGAACGATGCATCATGATCAGCCACGCCGCTTCGTCGCGCGATCCCGCACCATCGATGGACCATGCCAGCGTGTAGAGGCTGATGAGCAACGACAGCGTGGTCCAGTGGATCGCCCGCATGGCACCGCCATAGCCCCGAGGCGGGATCAACGACGCCTCCGCTTGAGGAGCAACCGAACTCATTTTACCACCAGCGTGATATGCAGGTGGGGACGCCCGGCAGACCGGCGCGCGGCACGCCTCCGCTGGCGGTCCGGAGTACGCCGGGTGCCGCGCCCGAGCATGCATTCGAGGAACCCGTGGCCTTCCGCGCCGGCGGCAACTTCGGTCTCGTCGGTCTGCTTCGTCGAACCCATGGCGATCCCCTTTTTGCCTCTCTGACGTCCGCTATGACCGAGCGGTGGGGAGTTTTATTCAAAAGGACCATGCGTTTTCGGTCGTGCGCGGGGTCGGGCGCAGGATGGAGTGCTATTCGGCGGTCTCGCATAGGAACGGGAATAAATCGCGCTGTCGCGTGGTCTTGTCCTTGCTGGCACGAAAACAATCCAGCCTCTCCGCAACCTGTTGCGGACCGTTCGCAAGGAGTTCCGAAGATGAACAAGATAATGAGCATGGCCGCGATCGGCTTGGCTGTGAGCTTGTCGGCCAATGTGGGCGCACGGGCCGCGGCACCCACGCCAGACGCCTGTGCGACCAGGGCGCCTGTGTCGGGCGAGGCCAACCAGATCGGCGCGCGCAACGTGCAGGGCGAGGCCAATCAGATCGGCGCGCGCAACGTGGAGGGCGAGGCCAACCAATTCGGTGCCCGCAACGTGGCCGGCGAGGCGAACAAACTCAGTTCGGCGAACCGGACCGGGGGAGAGGACAACCCGGTATACCCAACGAAAACGATGCAGCTCGCCGCAAACACCGATTCTTGCGCGCAGCGCTAGCAGGACAGAGACGACCGCGCACGTATATTGGTGCCGCGGTCGCCTCCGTCCCATTACGGAGTGATGATACATGCAACGGTTCACAGTTCGCCTGTTCCTGCTCGCGGCGGCACTCGCGAGCGGCAATCTTCAAGCCCGCGCTGCTGGCCCCCCGAGCGCCGCGGAACTCGTCGCACAGGTTCTGCCGGCCGTAGTCAGCATCTCCAGCCTGCGTGGACCGCGCCCGGCGACCGGCACAGCCGCGACCCGCGCGCCGACAGGGGGCAGCGCCGCCGACACGGCGGCCGGATCACGCCCGCAACGCGGCACCCGCATTCTTGGGTCCGGCTTTATCATCGATCCGGCCGGCATCATCGTCACCAATAAGCATGTGATCGAGGGGACAACGGACATTCTGGTGACGCTCCAGGACAACACGCTGCTCCGGGCAACGCTACTCGCGAAGGCGGACCAGACGGACATCGCGCTCCTCAAGGTTACAGCTGGCTCACCGCTCCCCAGCATTCGATTTGGCAACAGCGATGCAGTGCGCGTGGCC
This sequence comes from Rhodospirillales bacterium, assembly GCA_025352565.1. Classification (GTDB taxonomy): domain Bacteria; phylum Pseudomonadota; class Alphaproteobacteria; order Acetobacterales; family Acetobacteraceae; genus JANXTF01. Next base: position 3,714 of record JANXTF010000059.1, read on the forward strand.
GATCAGGTGCTCGCGATCGGCAATCCGCTCAGCCTGGGCGGATCGGTAACCCAGGGTATCGTTAGCGCCCTCAACCGAGACATTCGCGACACGCCGTTCGACGATTTCATCCAGACCGATGCCGCCATCAATCACGGCAACTCCGGTGGCCCCTTGTTCAATATGCACGGCGAGGTGATCGGCATGAACACGGCCATCTTCTCGCCGGAGGCGAATAGCGGGTCGATCGGCCTGGGCTTCGCGATCCCGTCCAACGACGTCAAATTGGTCGCCGACGGGCTGCGAAACCCAGGGCGGATACGGCCGGGAACTCTGGACTTCCGTATCCAGCAGGTCACGCCGGAGATCGCGGACGCGTTGAACATGCCGAAAGCCGAGGGCGTTATCGTCGGAGGCACCACCGACGGAGGGGGTGCCAGCAAGTGTGGCATCGTGGCCGGCGACATCATTCTGCGATACGGCACCATGGAGGTGAAGGACGTGCGAATGCTCGCGCGCGCCATCGCCCGCACAGCGCCCGGAACGGTCGTCAAACTGTTGATCTACCGAAATGAGGAGCCGACCGTGATCGCGGCGACGGTGCAGGAACTCCCGCAACTGGCATCGCCACCGGCCGCTGCGGTTCCGCCACTGGCTGTTGGGCCCGCCGAACCCGGCTGGGATCTGGCGCCGCTCAACGACACCGTGCGCCAAACGCTCGGGATCGGCCGCGCTGTCCCCGGTGTCGTCGTGACCAGGGTCGCGCCAGACGGGGCGGCGGCGGAAGCGGGGCTGAATGCCGGCGATGTCGTCGTCCAGATCCAGCAGGAGAAAGTCGCCGGACCTGACGATGTCGTTCGGCTGGTGGCCGCGGCCCGGCAGCAGCAGCGCCGCTACGTCGTGGTGCTCGTGCATAACCTCGAAGGGTTACGCTGGCTCGCCATGAGTCTGGGTTAGATCCTCCACGCCGCACCATCCGACAATGATCGCGGCGGCGACTTTCACCGACCGGATATAGTCATCGAGATCGATCCATTCGTCCCGACGCCCATTCTGGGTCAGGTCGCCGCCGAGCGGACCCAGTCCGATTGCCGGGATATTCGACTGGACCATGGGATGGCGGATATCGCTGCCGGTGTGCATCGCGTTCGCTGAAGGCGGCTCGCCGGTCAGGGCAAGGATCGCGGCGGCGGCGACGGCATACAGCAGATGCCCCGCCGCCAGTTCCGCGCCGGTCACACCCGACAGCCAGGTGATTTGCGGCGGATGCCGCGACAGCCACGGGTCGGCGGCGGCCGCCTCATGCAGCGCCGCCTCGATCTGCGCCTGCACCTCGTCCAGCGTCTCGGGAGGCGGGAACGCCAGCGCGCCGCCGAGTATGCAGACCGGGTCGATCCGGGACAGCCGCGCCGGATCGCCGCACGCGATATGGGACAACATCAGGTTGGTCGACCGGCCCACACGCGCATCTAACGCCGGGTGGTGGATGGTGGCGTCCCGCCTTGCATCCAGCGCACGCAGCGCCTGGTGCAGCAGGAACGCCTTTTCGATCGGGTTCACCGCCTGATGGGCAAACGCGGTTTGCAACGGCTCGCTCGTCGGTGGCGCGGCTCCCGTGACCGTGATCTGGAACTCGACCTGGCCGGAGGCGAAAGACTTGATCTCGCGCATCCCCATGCCGGATTCGGCCGGGTGCATGTAAACCGCCGCGTCGGCCACCACGCCGCCATGCAGCAGGGCACAGACGCCACGCGCGTGGCGCTTGCTGGGCGTGCTGGCCAGAGTCACGTCGCCGCGTGGCCGCAACCCCGCCGCGACCACCACGTCGAGCGCCTCGACCATGGCCGCCACGCCCGCGAGGTCGTCGGCGATGCCCCAGCCGTACATGCGGCCGTCCTCGATCACGCCCGCGAAGGGGTCGCGTCGCCAGCCATGCGGCGGCACGAAGGCCTCCCCGTCGGGATGGGCGAAGAAGATCAGGCTGCGCCCGCCGCCCGCTCCGGTCAGGCGCGCCACGATCGCGGTGCGGGGTGCCGCGTCCATCGCCGCCGGGTCAGCGAATTCATGGCGCATCGGCACCTCGCCCGGCGCATAGCGCACCGTCTCGACCGCGCAGCCGCTCGCCGCCGCGCGCGCGGCAACACGGGCCTGCACTGCCGCCTCGCCCAGTCGCCCGGCCTGGACCAGGTCTTGCAGAAACCCGGTTGCCGCCGCGCGCCGGGCGTCCACTTCCGCGGCAATCCGGGCGATCATGTCCGCCATGGCTATTCTCCTCGCCGGATCATATCGCCATGCGCGCGGCCCGGCGACGCAGCACCTGCATGACGCTGAACGCCGTATGGTCCACCGGGTCGGCGCCGGCGGGCGCGTCGCGCGGGGCCACACGCAGCAGGATCGCCCCGGCCTCGGCCTCCGCCTCGACCTCGAAAGCGGCCTGCCTTAGCGACGGGTCCGCGATGAGCTCCGCCTCCGTCCCATCGAGGCCGAGCCCTGCCAGCGCCACGCCCACGCACACATTCAGGTGTCTGGGGAACGCCTGCGCCGCCTCGCGGACCGTGCCACGGAAGAACACGGCCGGGGCCGTCATGCGGGCAAGGTCGAGCAGCGCCTCGGCTGGCGTGCCAGACCAGCGGAACGCGGGGTAGGCCGCACGGAACACCACGCGGGTCAGCACGTTCTCACGCGCCGTGGCGAGGAAATCCAGCGCGGCCATCGCGCCTGCTGCCAGCTCGATCCGGCCGGGACCGGCCAGAGCCGCCGCACGCAGCCTCGCCTCCACCGCCCTGTCCGCGAGCACTGCGAGCGAGAGCGGCACAAGGTCGATCCCGGCGGCCAGCAGCGCGGGGCCAAAAGCCGCCAGCGCGGCGCCCGAAGCAGCCTCGACCGCGATGCGCGGGCGGGCTGCGATGAAGTCCTCAACCCGGGTGCAGACCGCCACCTCGTCCGTTGCATCCGCACGCAGGACTGCCTGGGCCTCTGCCTCCTGCCCCACCCGGACCAGCACCGCCAGCAGGCGCGGCGCGTCCGGGCCACGCAGCCGGGCCGCCACCCGCTTGCCGATACAGCCGAAGCCGATGATCCCGTATGTCGTCATCCGGGGCTCAGCGGGCGTCGCGCGCCAGTTCGCCGCCCGCTGCCGGCGACAGCAGGAAGGCGCGCCCGTAATACGCCTCGATGCGGCGCTGGATCACGTCCCAGGCCGAGGTCATCGCCAGGTAGATGATGGCGACGCACACGAACACCTCCAGCACCTCGAACCGCTGCTGCATCAATATCTGCCCGCGCCGCAACAGCTCCTCCATCGAAATCACCGACGTGATGGATGTCGTCTTGAGCAGGCCGTTCACCGAGTTGCCAAGCGCCGGGACGATCACCCGGAGCGCCTGCGGCGTGACCACGAGCACGAAGGTCTGCCACACGTTCAGGCCCAGCGCCTTTGCCGCGTCGCGCTGGCCGGGGGGCACCGCCATGATGCCGGCGCGCAGGATCTCGGAGAGATAGGCGGCCTCGTTCAATACCAGGCCGAGCAGGGCCGACTCGATCACGTTCAGGCGGGGCAGGCCGAGCTGCGGCAGACCGGTGTAGATGATGATGAGCTGAACCAGCAGCGGCGTGCCGCGGAACAGCCACACATGAAAGCCCGCGAGCATCGCCAGCGGCCGCACCCCCGACTGGCGGAACAGCACCAGCACAAGCGCCAGCAACAGCCCAAGCACCAGGGTCGCCACTGTCAGGCCGAGCGTCACGAGCGCCCCGCCCATCAGATAGGGGCTCGCGAAGTAGCCGAAGAAACCGTCCCAGTGCCAACCTTTCACAGGTTCTGCCCCAGGTGAGTTGGCGGCTGACGCGTCAGGCGAGCCGGCTGGCGCCGCAAGTCGGTCAGGCTGGCCCCGGGCCCTGGATGGCGAAGGTCTGCGTATCGATCTTGAGCACGCCGTAGCGGTCGAATAGCGCGTCGTAAAAGCCGGTGCGGCGCAAATCGTTCAGCGCCAGCACCACAGCGTCCGCGAGCGGCTTGCTGGCGAAGGCGAAGGTGGCGGTCTGCGGGAACAATCCGGCGAAGGCGCGGGTGAAGTCGCCGCGCGACTGCCAGTACATCGCCGTCGCATCGATCGACGTCGCTGCGTCGACCTGGCCCGCGCGCAACGCCTGGAAGGCTTCGGCGAAGTTATTGAACGTCCGCACCTCGAGCGGCTTCAGGCCGGCCTTCACCAGCATATCGCTGACCTCGCGCGTCCGGCGCTCCTCGATGCCGCCCAACTCGACGCCCGCCGAGCGGCCGGCCAGATCCTGCCATCGGGCAATCCCGAGCGGGTTGCCGCGCGACACCAGGAAGCTGATCGCTGCCTGCTCGTAAGGCACCATGTACATGATCTTGGACCGTTCCTCGGTCCAGTAGATGCCGGTGTTGATCATGTCCCACCGCTTGGCCGCGAGACCGGGCACCATCACCGAGAATTCGGTGCGAACGTATTCCGGCTTGAGCCCAAGCCATTTCGCCACCTCGTCGGCAAGCTCCACGCGCATCCCGCGCAGCACGCCCTTCTCGTCGACAAACTGCAGCGGCGGCAGCGTCGGGTTGATCGACATGGTCAGCACGCCGGGCGTCACCAGGGCCGGCAGCGCGGGCTTGCCCTGCGCCGCCGCCTGCCGCATCCCCCCCGCCGCAACAGCCGCCGCGCCGAGCAGCACACCCCTGCGGCCGGTCTTCGACGCGGAGAGGTGGGGCGGGACGGATGTCGTCATGGATGGGCTCCTTTTTGACTGTAGCAGAATGCAAGCCTCATGCCCGGCTCCTCTCCACAGCCGGGACAGTTGCCTTGCGCGCCGGACGCGGCATGATCGGGTCATGCTGGATGCGACACAAGAGCAATCTGACCCCGGCCATGTGATGACCGTCCTCGGACCCGTGGCGCCGATGGCGCTCGGCGCGGTGCTCATGCACGAACACCTGCTGTGCGATCTCACCCCGCCGGCCAACCGGGGTCGCGCGGCGGAGGATGTTGAAATCACGCTCGAAACCGCGTTCGACGTGGCCTACCGGCCCGGTGCGCATCGCGGCAACCACCGGCTGTCCGATGTCGGGCTGGCGACGCGCGAGGCGGCCCTGCTGTGCCGGGCGGGCGGCGGCGCGCTGGTCGAAGTCACCACCGGGGGCCTGTCGCCGGACCCGGCCGGACTGGCCGCCATCGCCCGCGCCACCGGCCTGCATGTTGTGATGGGCGCGGGTTTCTACACGGAGCCCTATCTGGACCCGGATACGCTGTCGCAATCCGTGGAGCAGTTGGCCGACACCATCATTGCCCAACTCACGCGGGGCGCCGGCGACGCCGCCATCCGCTGCGGCATCATCGGCGAGATCGGCTGCTCCTGGCCGCTCACGCCGTTCGAGCGGCGGTCCTTGCAGGCCGGAGCGTGGGCGCAGCGCGCGACCGGGGCCGCGATCACCGTCCATCCCGGCCGCGACGTGCTGGCCCCGCACGAAATTCTCGACGTGTTCGAAGCGGCAGGCGCCGATGTCGGCCGCGTGGTGATCGACCACATGGACCGCACGTGCCTCGACGTGGCGGAGGTGATCGCGCTGGCGCGGCGCGGCTGCGTGGTGGAATACGATTTCTTCGGCATCGAGACATCGAACTACTGGTTCGGCGTGGTCGATCTGCCAAACGACTGGATGCGCATTCGCGCGATAGCCCGGCTGTTCGATGCCGGGCTCGGCGAGCAGGTGGCGGTCTCGCACGACATCTGCACGCGCTCGCGTCTGCAAGGCATGGGTGGCCACGGGTATGGCCACCTGCTGCGTAACGTAATCCCCCTCATGCGCGACCGCGGCTTCGGGCAGTCCGAGATCGACACGCTGTTCCGCGACACGCCGCGCCGGCTGCTCACGCTTCCCGGCGATGCGGAGGCTTCGACGACACATGAAGGCGAGGACGCATGAAACAACTGCGCGGCACGTTCACCGTATCCGTGACCCCGTTCGATGAAGCGGGCGAGGTCGACCTTCAGGCTCTCGCCGCCTTCGTCGAGTGGCAGATTGCCGAGGGCATCCACGGCCTGATGCCCCTCGGCTCGACCGGCGAGTTCCTCTCGCTGTCGAACGACGAGCTGACCGCCGTGGCCGAGACCGTCATCCGCACGGCGTCCGGCCGCGTGCCGGTGGTGGTCGGCACGGGGGCAGAGGACACGCGCGAGGTGGTTCGCAAAAGCCGCGAGGCCGAGCGTCTCGGCGCCGACGGCGTGCTCATCATTCCGCCCTTCTACTGCACCCCCAGCGAAGACGAGCTGTACCACCACTACAAGACCGCAGCCGACGCGATCGGCATTCCGGTGATGATCTACAACAACCCGGCGGTGACAAATGTCGACCTCACGCCGCGCATCGTGGCGCGCCTGGCCACGATCGAGGGCTGCCGCTACATCAAGGAGTCGACGCTCGAGGTGACGCGAGTACGTGACATCCTCCGTCTTTGCGGCGACCGCCTGACGGTTTTCGGCGGCGTGCTCGGCTTCGAGTCCTTCGTCGAGGGCGCGCAAGGTTGGGTGGCCGTCGCCTCGAACGTGGCGCCCGGTCCGATGGCGCGACTCTTCGAGCTGGTGGCGGATGAAGGCCGTATCGCCGAGGCCCGCGCCCTGTATCTTCACTGGCTGCCGATTATCGAGGCGGTATTCGGCCCCCTGTTCGTCAGCGGCACGAAGTCGCTGCTGACCCATATGGGCTTCCCCGCCGGCCCGCCCCGCCCGCCCCGCCTGCCGCTTCCCGAAGCCGAGGATGCCGCCATGGCGCGGATGGTGAAAGAGTTCGCGCTCGCCTTTCCCCGCCCCTGATATCGCCGCCATGGTGGCCCTGATATCGCCGCCATGGTGGATTGAATCCCGCATCCCAATTGGACTCGCCGCTGGGATGTTCCGCACCTGTGAAGCCGTTGCGGGGACGATCGGTCTCTGCCATGGTGCCGCCTGATGAGACGCACAACAGCGTCCGACTTGGGGAACGCTAGGTGACGAAACATTCGTGGCTGCTCACGGGCTTGGTTTTCGCGGCCGGCATGGCGCATGCGGCGGACCTCCCGCACGCGGCGCCCGCCAGTGTCGGCCTGGACCCGAACAGACTTGCCACCATAACACAATTGCTCAAGCACGACGTGGACGCGCATGTGCTGGCGGGCGCTGTGCTCGTCATCGCCCGACACGGCAAGATCGCCTATGAGGAAGTGGTCGGCAGCCGCGATCCACAGGCTCCCGCACCGGGTGCGGCCGCCGCGTCCAACGACATCTATCGCATCTATTCCATGAGCAAGCCGATCACCGTGGTCGCGGCGCTGATGCTTATGGAACAGGGCCGTTTCACTCTGGACGAGCCGGTGTCGAAATACCTGCCGCAGTTCGCATCGATGCAAGTGGGCGTTCCGAATGACACGGGCGGCGGGATGCACCTCGTGCCCGCGGACCGGAATATGACGATCCAGGACCTGATGCGCCACAGCGCCGGTCTGACCTACGGCTTCTTCGGAAGCTCACCCGTCAAGACGGCGTACAACGAAGCTCATCTCAACGCGGGCGATCCTGACACCGCAACCTTTGTGGACCGCCTGGCCAAGCTTCCGCTCGCCTACCAGCCCGGGACGACTTGGGATTACAGCTACGCTATCGACGTGCTCGGCCGGCTGGTCGAGGTGGTGTCTGGCCAGACGCTGTATCAATTCGAAAAGCAAAACCTTCTCGATCCCCTGGGCATGACCGACACGGGATTCGGGGTGGAGGACACGGCGCGCCAGGGACGCATCGCCGAGCCTTTTGCTGACGACCGCGTGTTCGGGGTGGATGCCGCCTTCAACGATCCGCGCAAACCCAGCCGTTTCCAATCCGGCGGTGGCGGCATGGTCTCCACGGCTTCCGACTACACGCGTTTCCTGCAAATGATGCTCAACGGCGGCACGCTTGACGGCCGTCGCTACCTGAGCCCGCAGACAGTCCGATACATGACCTCCGATCAATTGGGGTCCGTGAAGCCTGGCCCCCTCTATCTCCCAGGTCCGGGTTATCATTTCGGCCTCGGCGTGGCCGTGCGTGTGGACGCGGGGGTATCGACGTTTCCAGGAAGCGTTGGCGACTGGTACTGGGGCGGAGCGGGCGGAACCTACATGTGGGTCGATCCGGCGCAGGACATGGTCGTGGTTTTCATGATGCAGTCACCCCGGCAACGCGTGCACTACCGCAGCGTCATCCGCGACCTGGTGAATGCGGCGATCGTCCAATAAGGCCGTTGCCGGCGGCCTTGAGCTCAAAAGCCTCAACACGATTCGCCGATCAAAACTGGAATTTTTCCGATGAACGTAAGTTCGACCCGTCTCGCCTGCCTGCTTGTTCCATTCTTGTTAGGCAGTGCCGCGGCACAAGCCCAACAGCCGAATTGGGTCGCTTCCTGGACAGCTTCCGCGCACGGCCCCTATCCGGTCGGCAACGCCACGGCCCAGCCCGAGCTGAAATTCGCGTTCCCGTCGGACGAACGCGGCGCCGTCGATCAGTCGTTTCGCATGATCGTTCGCCCCGACATCTGGGGTGGCCAGGCGCGCATCCGCCTGTCGAATGCGTTCGGCACCAAGCCGGTCACGTTCGATGGCGTCTACGCGGGCCTGCAAACCAGCGGAAGTGCTGTCCTGCCTGCCACAAACCGTGCCGTCCTGTTCGCCGGCAAACCGTCGGTCACCATCCAGCCGGGCAAGATGGCCACGAGCGATGCGGTGGCGTTGCCGTTCGCGCGCAACGGCGCCGACCCGATGCTGGTCGGCCGGAAACTGGCCGTGAGTTTCCATGTCGTCGGCGAATCGGGTCCGATGACGTGGCACGCCAAGGCGCTGACGACGTCGTATCTCAGCCCACCCAATGCGGGATCGCATGGAGCGGAGCCCGGCGAACTGGCTTATCCGGGGTCGACAACATCGTGGTATTTCCTCGATGCGGTCGACATGTCGGCCCCCGTCGGCACCAAGGCCGTCGTCGCGTTCGGCGACAGCATCACCGACGGCACCGCCTCGACGCTGAACGGCGATGATCGCTGGCCCGATGTGTTCTCGCGCCGCCTGCATGCCGCGTATGGCAACCGGTTCTCTGTCGTCAACGAAGGTATCGGCGGCAACATGATCGTGGGCCCGGCGAACTATGCGCAAAAGCCGTTCGCCGGCGGCCCCGCGGCCACCGAGCGGCTGGAGCGCGACGTCATCAGCCTGTCGAATGTTGGCGCCGTCATTTGGCTCGAGGGCATCAATGATTTCGGCAATGCCGGCGCCAAGGCCGAAGACGTCGTGGCCGGCGTGCAGGAAACGGTCAAGCGGCTGCGCGCCAGCATCCCCGGCGTTCGCGTGCTGATGGCCACGGCGACATCTTCGCTGAACAGCACGAACGGCGGCTACGGTGCGGCGGCTATCGACGACAAGCGAAAGATCCTGAACGACTTCATCCGCAAGGCCGCGATTTTCGACGGCGTCGTCGATTTCGACGCGGCCACTGGGGATGCCAAGTCGCATGAGTTGCGCGCGGAGTTCCAGCCGAACTCCACCACGGGTGGTCCCGGCGATCGCCTGCATCCGAACCGCGCCGGCTATGCCGCCATGGGCAACGCCATCGATCTGAAGAAGGTAACCGGCAAGTGATCAAGACAGTATTGTTGGCTGCGCTGCTGGCGATCCCGGTCCACGCCCATGCACAGTCTTTCGCGCCCGGTGCCGGAACCGAAGGCCGGCAATGGCTTCCGGAGCGGGCGACCGCCATCAACTCCGTCATCCGCCTGCCCGTGAACATCACCGACGATGTGACCGTCACGATGCGCGACGGGACAAAACTGGACGCGCGGCTGTTCATACCGGTGCAGGCCGCCAATCAGGCAGCCACGCCCTGCGTCCTGATGACGGACGGCTACGGGCGCGCGAGCAACACGGGTGCGAGCGTGGAGTCGACGTTGTTCGACATCGCGGCGCGCGGCTATGCGGTTTTGCATCTCAGCCTGCGCGGGTCCGGCAAGTCCGGTGGGACCAACGACCTGTACAACGAATACGGTCACGACGGGTACGACGCCATCGAATGGATGGCGAAGCAGCCATGGTGCAATGGCAGCGTCGGCATGGTTGGCCCGTCCTTGCTGGGCATCAGCCAGTGGCTTGCCGCCAAGGAAGCGCCGCCGAGCCTGAAGGCAATCGTGCCGGAAGTGGCGTGCGGCGATTGCTACGGCGTGTTATGGTATCCTGGCGGCATGTTGCCTGGCCTCGGCCGGGAGGCGCGCAAGCTTTCGCCGGGTGCGGAGGCGGAATACCCGACCGCCCGGCAGCACCGGGACTTCGACAATTGGTGGCGTGCCCGCACCACGCTGCCCGAGGACCATGCAGCCATCGCGGCACGCGGCGTGGCAGCGTTCATGGCCGGCGGCCTCGACGACTACATCTCGCCCGCCAACATCCGCGCCTATGAGGAATTCCAGGCCCCGGCCGGCGCCCGCAAGCGCCTGTTCCTCGGCCCCTACGCGCATGGTTGGCACACCGAATATATCGAAGAACTGCAGATCCAGTGGCTCGACCATTGGCTGAAAGGGGTGGCCAACGGCGCCGACACCGCGCCGCGCGTGATCCTCTACATCAAGGGCGCCAATCGCTGGCGCACCGAAAAAGACTGGCCCATCGCCGACGCCACTCCCTTGAAGCTTTTCCTGCAACCCGCCAAAAGCGGTTCCATCGACAGCCGCAACGACGGCACGCTGGCCGGCCGCGCACAGACCTCCGCCGCCGCCAACGCCACACTGCCCTATACGCCGCAGGACGGGCCGTTCCTGCCGGTGCTGCTCAGCGCCACGGTCGGCAGGTCCGCCGCCGACCAGCGTGCCTTCGAGCAGAAGGTCGCCACCTGGACGACGGCGGCGCTGGCCGTGGCGACCGAGGTGACGGGGTATCCGAAGCTGTCGATCTGGGCGTCATCCTCGGCCACAGACGCCGACCTGGTGTTCAGCGTCAACGACGTGGCGCCGGACGGCACCTCGACGCAGGTGATCCAGGCCTATCTCAACGCGCCCCGTGCCACGCAACGCGCGACGGCAACGCCGCTCACGCCCGGCGCGGCACAGCGTTTCACACTGGACATGTTCCCCACGGCGTATGTGTTCCAGGCCGGCCACCGCATCCGCCTCGCCGTCGCCGGCGGGGCGTCGGCCGCTGTGGGGCTGCCCTTTCCGCAAGGCCCCGGCCCCAACCCCACGCCGTCCACCTGGACGATCATGCAGGATGCCGACCACCCCTCGACGATCGAGCTTCCGGTGATCGGCACAGGCGGGGCGCAGCTTCTGAACTGAATCGCGCATTGCAACCGCGATGACGCGCAACGAGAGAGTCAGGCACATGCGCCACATCATTCTTGGATTGATCACGGCCTGTGCCGTCACACTCCCGTTGCGCGCGGAGGTGGTCCGCTTCGAGGTTACCCAGCGGTTGCCTGCGTTCGACGGGCGCAGCTTCGGCGATACCGGCGTCTATGAGCGCATCACTGGCCGGGCGACGATCGCGCTCGATCCGGCCAGCGACCGCAACGCCGTCATCACCGACCTGGGCCTGGCGCCACGCAATGCAGCCGGGCGGGTGGAGGCCACGGCCGACGTGGTAATCTTGCGGCCGGCAGATCCGCTGCGCGGCAATGGCACGTTGCTGCTGGACGTACCCAACCGTGGCCGCAAACTTGCGCCACAGTTGTTCGACGATGCCAACCAGCCCGGCGCCAACAACGCGGAACACGGGTCCGACGCCGGCATCGGCTTCCTGCACCGGCAGGGCTACACGATGGTGTGGGTGGGTTGGCAGGCCGATATTCCATCGGCCCCCGAACAACTGGCACTTTCCGCCCCCATCCTGGCCGGAGTCACCGGACCCGCGCGGGAGGAGTTCATCTTCGACACGGCGGCAAGCCCATCGGTGGCCACGCTTGCCTGGCCGGCAGCCGATCCCGCTGGCGCCGCCATTACCGTGCGGGCCAAATGGTCCGATCCGCGCGAAACCCCGACCGGGCTTTCGATGCGCTTCATCACCCCGACGCAGATCGAGGTGACCCGGCCAGCGTCGGGTTTCGACGCAGGCGCGCTTTATGAAGTCACCTACAACGCACGCGATCCGGCGGTGCTGGGCATGGGCTTTGCCGCCGTGCGCGACGTGGTGAGCTTTCTGCGGCGCGACACAAGCGCCGCCAATCCGCTCGCAGCCGGCGGCCACTCGACCGTTCACCGGGCGATCGGCTTCGGCGTCTCCCAGTCCGGCCGGTTTTTGCGCGACCTGCTGTATCTTGGCTTCAACGCCGACGAAGCCGGCCGCACCGTGTTCGACGGGCTGATGCCGCATGTGGCCGGCACACGACGCATGGCAACCAATATCCGCTTCGGCCAGCCCGGCCGCAATCCACGCCACCTGCAGGACCCCGCTTGGCAGGCCGATCTGTTCCCGTTCACCTATGCCACCATGGATGATCCGCTTTCCGGGCGGCATGACGGGTTGCTGCGGCGCTGCACGCTGGATGGATCATGCCCCAAGGTGATGCAGACCGACAGCGAGCATGAATGGTGGGCCTCTCACGCCTCGCTGCTCGTCACCGATCTGCAAGGGCGGCATATCGACCTTCCGGCTGAGGTGCGTGCCTACATGATCGCCGGTTCGCCGCATTTCGCCGAGGCGAACGAGGTGATGCGTCGCACCCTGCCGGCGCTTTCGCTGCCGCAGAACCCGATGCAGGCCGGCCCGCCCATGCGCGCCCTGCTCAAAGCCATGAACGACTGGATCACCCAAGGCGTCGCACCGCCCGCGAGCCGCGTTCCCATGCGCGCGCACGGCACGCTGGTGGAAGCGTCAGGCGCGGTGCCGACCAATATTCCCGGCCTGCCCTATACGGCGATGCACACGCTGGCCGCCTTCTCCGACCAGTCCGTGCTGCCGCCAAGGGGGATCGGCCAATATCCGGTTTTCGTGCCCCGCGCCGATACTGATGGAATGGCGATCGCAGGCATCCGCATGCTTCCCCTCGCCGTCCCGCGCGCGACCTACACCGCCTGGAACCCGCGGGCGTTGGGCTATGGCCCCACAACGCTCTTTCCGCTGCAGGGCGCCGTCGTGCCCTTTGCCAAAACGGAAGCAGAGCGGATTGCATACGGCGATCCGCGGCCATCCGTGGCCGGGCGCTACGGCAACGATGCCGGCTATGTGGCAGCAGTGCGCGCAGCCGCGGCGCGGCAGGTGGGCGAACGCCTGTTGCTGGAAGAGGACGCCTCTCGCGCAATCGAGGCAGCCGAAAAAGGCCTACTGGCCAAGCTTGGCCAGTAGGCGCGGCCGGAAAGTCAGACGAGGATGAAACCAATGATGAAACACGCCATCGTAATTTCGGCTGCTATCGCAGCGATGTCCACGGGGGTGCAGCCGGCGTCTGCACAGCGGCTGGATACCAGCGACCTGTTCGTGCCCTGGACATCCACCGCCCCCATCGATGCAGGTCAGGTCGTGGCGCTGCATGTGCGCCACAAGACCGGCCCCAAGCCCGGACCCGTGGTGCTGTTTGTGCATGGTGCCACCGGCCCGTCGGTGCCGGACTTCGATCTGGATTTCAAGGACTACAACTGGATGGCGACCCTGGCCCGTGCCGGGTTCGACACCTATGCCGTCGATCTTTACGGCTATGGCAGTTCGCCGCGCCCCGGGATGGACGATCCCTGCAACGCCAGCGCCAAGCAGCAGCAGGACATCCTGATGAACCGGCCGCTGAAGGCCGCCTGCGCGCCAAGCTATGCGTTCCAGATGACAACCATTCGACATGAGTGGCAGCAGCTCGACGCGGTCGTCGACTTCCTCCGGCGCTCGACCAATCATCCGCGCGTGAATATCGTCGGCTGGTCGGCCGGCGGCCCGCGGGTGGGCGGCTACGTGTCGATGCACCCGGAGAAAATTGACCGCGTGGTGCTCTACGCCCCCAGCCCAACGATTGCCGGATTGAACATCCCAGACAAGCCGAGCGAGGGAACGCCGCTCTATCTGCAGACCAAGGAGGCGCTGATGCGCGGCCGCTGGGCCGCGGACGAGAAATGCGATGGCCAGGTCGATCCGGGCATTCGCGAGGCCGTCTGGAAGGCGACGCTGGACTGGGACCGGGTCGGACGCTCCTGGGGGAATGCGGGCGAAGGCGTGATGCGCAGCCCATTGCTGAAGGATTTCGGATGGTCGCCAGACATGGCGGCAAAGATCACCGCGCCGACATTGGTGGTCGTGGGCGAGTTCGACCGCCTCGCCGATCGGCACACGGTCTTCGAGCAACTCGGGTCCAAACAAAAAATGTTCCTGCGGGTCGCATGCGCCAGCCATTTCATGGTCTGGGAAAAGCAGCACATCGCCTTGCAAAACATGTCGCTGGAATGGCTCCAGCACGGCACGGCGCTGGGTCAGACAAGCGGCGAGATCGAGGCTGACAAAAACGGGGTCATCAAACGCACGCGCTGAGAAAGCGCCATGCGTGATCCAGCGTTTGATACCCCGCGGCGCGCGCCGCGGGGTGGCGGCCCTGGGTCAGCGTGCCGGTGCGATGGACCTTGCGGATATCATGACTGACATCGCTATTGCCCGCGTGCTGCATGTGCTTGCAGTCGTCCTGTGGATCGGCGGTGTCGGCATGGTGACGACGGTGTTGCTGCCAGCCATTCGGAGGTCCTACCCGGCCGAGCAGCGCTTCCAGGTTTTCCATGCCATGGAATCACGCTTTGCCTGGCAGGCGCGGGTCACCACGCTCATCTCCGGTGCCAGCGGCTTCTACATGGCTTGGCGACTGGATGCCTGGGACCGGTTTCAGTCCGCTGGCTTCTGGTGGATGCATGCGATGGTCCTGACGTGGCTCGTTTTCACAGCGATTCTGTTCGTGATCGAGCCGTTGTTCCTGGAGCGGTTCCTGGCCCGCCGTGCCGCTGCGGTGCCGGAGGCAACCTACCGTCGCATCGAATGGCTGCACCGCCTCCTGCTCATCCTGAGCCTGCTGACAATCGCGGGAGCCGTCGCGGGCAGCATGGGGGCCAACCTGTTCGATTGGTGATGCACGCCCACGTCGCGTTGGCCCGCGTCATTGCAGCCAAAATATGCGGCGGCTTCCATAATCGCCGTCTGAACCAGCCGGAGGGCCGGGTCTCGGAAATGCGCGACCCTGAGTAGATTCCGAGGCTACTTTAGCGGAATGAAAGTCGGCACAACCATCAAGCCTGGGCGACACCGCCCATGACGGGTTCCACCTGAGAGAAAACGCTGGAGGCTGTGTGTCTTTGCGCCGGATGAAGACCTTTCTGCGGAGCATTTCGGTCCAGGCCCGCAGGCGCCGTTTGGCGCGCCCCACTCCGTTCGCTGCGCTGCTTCTTTGGGCTCTGGTTCCATTGCGCCCCGCCCATGCCCAGGCCATCGAGCGGGCACCTGACACCATGGAGGCACGCCTTCAGCCATGCGCGGCGTGCCATGGGGCGCAGGGGCAGGGCGTTGCAAACAGCGACTCGTTCCCCCGACTTGCTGGGAAACCCGCAGGTTACCTCTACAACCAACTGGTCGCGTTCCGCATCGGACGACGCCACTATGCCCCGATGAACTACCTTTTGGAATTTCAACTGGACCCCTACCTCCGCGCCATGGCGGAGTTCTATGCGGCCCAGCGTCCGCCTTTGCCGGCACCAGCCGTTCCAATCGTCAGCAATGATGTCCTGCGCTTAGGCCAGTCGATTGTCATGCACGGCGACCCAAGCCGCGGTATTCCCGCATGCTCAGGGTGTCATGGCCCTTCCTTCACGGGCATGGAACCGGCTATCCCCGGCCTGCTGGGTCTCAAGCCAAGCTATATCAGCGCGCAACTCGGTGCGTGGCGATACGGAACCCGCACTGCCACGGCGCCGGATTGTATGCAGATCGTGGCTGGGCATCTGACGGAGGGCGACGTGACCGCGGTAGCGGCTTGGCTCTCGACGCTGCCCAGCCCTGAAAACGCGGCGCCACTTCCGCGCGGGACGCTCGCATTGCCGCTCGCCTGCGGCAGTGAGCCGAGTTGATGGAGAACATCGTGAAGATGCCTTTGCGGCCGCGAAACATGCGGGTTCGGTGGGGCCGCTGGCTGGCCCTGGCGGTTGCCCTGTGTTTGCCCATTGAGGCAAGGAGTCAGCCTGCCGCAACCGACACCGTTGCCAAACAGGGCGAGTATCTTGCGCGTGCAGGCGATTGCGTTGCCTGTCATACCAACCCCGGCGGCAAGCTGTTTGCTGGCGGCAGACCGATGCCGACGCCGTTTGGGACGCTCTATACCTCGAACATCACGCCCGATGCCGCTACGGGCATCGGCAAGTGGTCCGCCGACGAGTTCTATGCGATGTTGCACACAGGCCGATCGCGGGATGGCGGCCTGCTGTATCCGGCCATGCCGTTCGGCGCCTACACAAAAGTCACCCGCACCGACTCGGATGCGATCTTTTCGTATTTACGCTCGGTGGTGCCCGTATCGGCCCCGAACAAACCCCACGACCTCCGGTTTCCATATAATAACCGTTCACTGATCCTTGGATGGCGGACGTTGTATTTCACGGAAGGCGAATACAAACCCGACGCTGCAAAATCGGGCGAGTGGAACCGTGGCGCATATCTCGTTCAGGGCCTCGGGCATTGCGCCATGTGTCATACCGCCATCAACGCCCTGGGCGGCAGTTCCGAAGCCCAGGCGTTTCAAGGCGGCCTCATTCCGATGCAGAATTGGTATGCCCCGTCCCTGACCTCCAACAAGGAAGCGGGATTGGGCGATTGGAGCATCGCCGACATCTCCGACTACCTCGGCAAAGGCGTCTCCCACCGGGGCGCCGTCTACGGGCCGATGGCCGAAGTCGTCTACAACAGCCTCCAGCATTTGACCGCGGGCGACACGCGCGCGATGTCGGTTTACCTCAAGAGCCTGGCCGAGGGCAGCCCACCCGGGGCGCCGGTCAGTACCGTGGCGGGCGCGGAGAGCAGCTTGCTCATGACCCTCGGCAAGACCGTCTATGACGGGCATTGTGCCAGCTGCCATGGCGCGCAGGGGCGCGGCCTGACACCGCAATATCCGCCGCTTGCCGGCAACCAGTCGATCCAAATGGAGTCCGCGGTCAACCCGATCAGGATGGTGCTGAACGGCGGTTACCCGCCGGGCACGGCAGGCAACCCGATGCCTCATGGAATGCCGCCGTATGCACAGATTCTTTCTGACGACGAGGTGGCCGCGGTCGTCTCTTACATCCGGCGGGCCTGGGGTAATCGTGGGACAGCCATCTCGGCGCGGCAGGCGAACGAGTTGCGTTCAGCACTCCTGGATTGAAACATCATGATCAACTCGGAAACGCCGCCGCCTTCGTCCGGCCCGTCACAGGACGAGATGATCGACGCCATTGTCCGATCCGGCGCTCGCGGCGGCCTCACATTGGCTGGCATTGCCACGGCCATCGTCATTGGCTTGTGGTTCGTCTTCTATCTGTTCGTCTTCATGCCGCGAGTGCCATCGCAATGACGAGATTGCAGCGGTGATGTCAGGGGATACCGATCACGGGGCGGCCGCCATTGCCGCAGCGCGCGTGGAACGCCGGTGGGCGGGTCTCTCCATCGGCATTATCTGCGTGCTGGTTGTCCTGGCTGCCTACACCGGCATCCATCAGGCCGTCATGCCACAGGCGCAAGTGGAAACGGCGGACCCTCGAACCCTCCACATTTCCGGCGAGTTTATCGAGAGCAATCTCGGCAGCGCCGTTGAGCCAGATGGCTCGGTGACGGTGCGCGCCATCGGGCAGCAATATTCATTCACGCCGCAATGCATTTTGATCCCGACGGACACACCGGTCAGGTTCCGGGCGACCAGCGCTGACGTGATCCACGGATTCCTGATCGAGCACACGAACGTCAATACGATGTTGGTTCCGGGCTATATCTCCGCGGCGACAACAAGGTTTTCAACGCCTGCCGATCTCGTCATGCCCTGCCATGAATTCTGCGGCGCCGGACACGAAGGCATGTGGGGCCGCATCAAGGTCATCGAGAAATCCGCGTTCCAGAAATTGGCGGCAGATCGGCGGAGAATGACCTGTGTTGCACAGTAGACGCCTCATTCTCGCTCACTTCTGGTTGGCGTTCGCGGGTTTCGGGATCGCGCTGGTTCTCGGCGAGTGGCAAATGTTCATTCGCAGCCCGCTCCATGCCTGGATCGGCAACCCCGAGTGGTACTATCGCTCCGTCACGGCGCACGGCACCGCCATGGCCTACGTCTTCCCAACACTCGTCTCGATGGGCTTTGGCTATGCGATCACGGAGGCGGCGCTTAAGCGGCCGCTGATTGGCGCCAGATGGGCCTGGACAGGATTTGCCCTGGTGGCCGTGGGCACGGTGACGGCCGTCGTTCCCGTGTCCCTCGGGCTGGCGTCGGTTCTCTATACTTTCTACCCGCCGATGATTGGCAGCCCGTTCTACTACATCGGCGTTGTCCTGGTGGTGGTCGGCTCCTGGATCTGGGTCGCGCTGATGTCGGTGAACCTCTACACCTGGAAGCGGGCGAACCGGGGCACGCCGGTTCCGCTGGCCATGTTCGCCAATGTCGCCGGCTCATACCTCTGGGCCTGGACCGCGGTTGGCGCGGCCATCGAATTGCTGTTCCAGATCATCCCGGCGGCGCTCGGCCTCACGACGACCATCGATGCCGGCCTGGCCCGCGTCTTTTTCTCCTGGACCCTGCACGCCATCGTCTATTTCTGGTTGATGCCGACATACATCGCCTACTACACCATCATCCCCCGGGCGATCGGTGGGCGCCTGTTCAGTGACCCGATGGCACGCATCTCGTTTGCGCTGTTCCTGGTGGTCGCGATGCCGATTGGCGTGCATCACTTGTTCGCCGATCCCGAAGTCGGCGCCGGTTTCAAGTTCATGCACTCGGTCTTCACGGCACTTGTGGCGTTGCCCACGTTGCTGACAGTGTTCACCATCTGTGCATCGGTTGAAATTGCCGGACGCCTGCGCGGCGGCAAGGGACTTCTTGGCTGGGTCGCCACCCTGCCCTGGCGCAATCCGATGATGCTCGCCATCGCATTCTCGTTCGTCATGCTCGGGTTCGGCGGCGCGGGTGGGATCATCAACATGAGCTACCAACTCGACGCCAGCATCCACAACACGCAATGGATTACCGGCCATTTCCACCTGATTTTTGGCGGCGCGATCGTCATCATGTATTTTGCCATCGCCTATGACCTCTGGCCGCATTTGACTGGCCGGGCTCTCGACAGCTTTCGCCTCATGCGGCTGCAATTGTGGTCCTGGTTCATCGGCATGATCGTGCTGACCTTCCCCTGGCATTACGTGGGCGTGCTCGGCATGCCGCGCCGTATGGCGTTCTACGACTACGCCGATCCGGCCATTGCGCCGCAAGCATTGTCGGTCATTGCCTCCGTCATTGGCGGCGCGATCCTGGTCGTCTCCGGTGCATTGTTCGTCGCGGTGCTTGTCCGTGGCCATCGCGCTGTGCGCGTCGAGCCCGGCGCGTATCGGTTCAGCGTCGCGGTCCATCAGCCGCAACGGGTGCCCGCGGCCCTCAACGGCTTTGGGCTGTGGGTCAGCCTGATGCTGGCCTTGACGGTCATCAACTACGGATTTCCCATCGTTCACCTGCTCTCGCTCCCGAACACATCGGTTCCCGTGGTGAGGATCGGAGCAGCGAAATGACCGAGGAACCCATCTTCTCCTTGCGCAACCGCTGGTTCACGACAGCGGTTGCGGTCACTGCCGGGATCGCGGTCGTCTCCGCGACAGTTGGATTTCTGTGGCTGCCGACATTGCAGGCCGACGCCAGACTTGCCGGGATGTGGGACGCGATTTGCAGCGCGGCGGGCATCGTGCGCGCGGCTCCCAACGAGTCCCTGGTGGTGCAGGGAACCTACCAGACAAGCGGCGTCATCGCGTTCCCTGAAACGATGGAGAACGCCAGCGCCATCTCCATCGGGCGGGGTGCGACGCTCGCGCTACCATGCACCGTCTGCCACGGCGCGCGCGGATTGAGCGAGGCAGACTCACCCAACCTCGCAGGCCAGTATCCTTTGGCCATCTTCAAACAGCTCGTGGATTACAAATCGGGTGCGCGGGTCAATGCTATCATGAGTCCCCGTGTCGCGGGCATGAGCGACCAGGACATGCGCGATTTGGCTGCCTACTACGCCTATCTTCCCCGGCTCCCCGGCCAACACCCGGCAACAGCCGGGGCGACGCCCAGAATTGTCGAGAGTGGCGCGCCGATGCGCAACATCGCTCCCTGTGCCACCTGCCATGGAAGCGTGGACTACAAAGCAGGCAGCGCCTGGCTCGAAGGACAATCCCCGGTCTACCTCGCAGCCCAACTCAGGGCGTTTGCCACCGGCGCCCGTCACAACGACATCAACCAGCAGATGCGCAACATCGCGCGCGGCATGTCGTCTGCCGAGATCGACCAGGCGGCGCAGTACTATGCGGGCCAGCCGTAAGGGCAGTATCCGATCAACCATCCGCGCTGCCGCCAGGGTAGATCAGCGTGCCGTCGTGCTGCCGGACCGCAGCCAGGTTCAGGGTGGCTGGCTCGACCCTGCCCGGTCCCATGATATGGCACACCTTATTTCTCTCGGAGATGAGGTAGTCGGTAATGATCCGCCGATGGCAGCGCCACCAAACCGCCTCGGCGCACATGATCGCACAGGAATGGGCGCGGCCAAGATCGTGTAGCGCGGCCAGCCCGGCACGGAACGCGGCAGTGGCCGTGTAGTCGGCGTAGTTGCGGAAGCTCAGGTTCTCCCAATAGGTGTTCGGGGATGGTGCCTGATCCTTCCTGCGACCGCGCAGGCCGCCGAGTTCTTGGATGTGCCGATAGCCGATTTGCCAAGCTGCCAGGCTCCCGGGCAGCGCGTCGCCGTTGAACTGAGGGTTGCTGCGCGAGCGGGGGAAGGCGCGGACGTCGGCGACGAGCCCGACCCCGGCTTGCTGGAGCAAACCGGCGAATTCGGCCACTGACCGGGTGGAGTGGCCGATGGTGAAGAACGTCGATTCCATCGCGAAGCCGGAAGGCTTTCAGTCGTTCTGTTTCTTCAGCGCGGAACCTTTATGCATCGCGATGTGGTCGGTCTTACTACTCTTGATTTCATACTGCGGCTCGTCCTCGCTGGCGTGATGCGTGTATCCTTTGTAGTTAACGTTGTTTGAATGTATTTTTATGATGGTGCCGCTGACGTGCCCGGCCTCCGAATTCCAGGTTACGCGGTCTCCGAGCTTAAAGTCCCCTGCCATGATCGAGCACCCCTACGGCCTTTTGTTGCGGAAACGAGCCGCCCGTTCGACCAGGTCCACCATGTGGGCCGCCGCGTGAACGGTCAGCGGGTGAGGTGTGAAGCCCGGCCGTGGGGCTATGTAGGAACCCATCTCGCGAGCCACACCAAGCTCCCGGTCCGAGGCCGCACTCAGCAAAGCGATCACCACATTTTCTAAAGCGATGACGCGGACGTGGAGCGCCTCGAATTCGGCGTCACGCATCTTGGGAAACGGCGGCTGTGCCTCGACTGAATGCGGGGCAGTCTGCGGACCGTCTGCCTCCGCACCGCCCTCGTCGTCCCATCTGGACAGTGCCCGTTGGCGCTGCAGCGCCTCGCTCAGTGGTTCGGGTCCAGGACCAGGCATAGGGCGTTCTCCTTCAGAGGGCGTTCGGCCAGGCTCGAATTGGCTTTCTCATTGGTAACCGAGATCTATCACGTTGTTCCGAAAGAGATCTTCATCGCCCAAACGCATCCTTGCGCCTTCCTCATGGAAGTGATCCCGTTGCAGCTGTGCCGGGGATCGGATCGGCATGCCGCAGCCATCGCGGACCGCGCCAACATCGGCGAAGTCGCGGACGAACTCATTGGCCACTATGAAGAGCGCGAGCCCGGCCCAGGAGTTGCCTTCCCCTTCGCCCACACGAGGAAATACGATGAAGATCGACGTTAACGACTTTCGTGTTCGGGAAAGCAAAGACGTGAAGCTGCACGAATGGCCAACATCCGTTGCGCCCATCTGCAAGTCCAAAAGGCAGTATCAAAAGCTTCTGCAAGAGCACGTCGCAAAGCTAAGCTCGCTCCAGCAGCTTCTCTATGCATCGGACCGCTATGCCCTCCTGCTCATCTTTCAGGCGATGGACGCGGCGGGCAAAGATGGGGCAATCAAACACGTGATGTCCGGGGTCAACCCGCAGGGTTGCCAGGTCTTCAGCTTCAAGCATCCCAGCGCGACCGAGTTGCAGCACGACTTCCTGTGGCGGACGACGCGCGAGTTGCCGGAGCGGGGACGGATCGGCATCTTCAACCGCTCCTACTATGAGGAGGTACTTATCGCCCGCGTGCATCCGGAAATCCTGCGCGGCGAAGGGTTGGCGGCGATACCGCCGCACGGACGGCACGTGTGGCGGGACCGTTACCAGTCCATTGTCGGTCTCGAGAGGCACCTCACGCGCAACGGCACGCGCGTCGTCAAGATTTTTCTCCATCTCTCGAAGGACGAGCAGCGCCGGCGTTTTCTCGACCGCATAGACAAGGCTGAGAAGAACTGGAAGTTCAGCCAGGCGGATATCGAGGAGCGCAGGTTCTGGAAGGACTACATGAAGGCCTACGAGAACTGTCTCGGACATACCAGCACGGACGATGCGCCCTGGTACGTCGTCCCGGCCGACGACAAGCAGAATGCTCGGCTGATTGTGTCTCGGATCGTGCTCGATACGCTCGAGGCGCTCGACCTGGCCTACCCGGCCACCAGCGAAGAGCGGCGGGCGGAACTTCTGTCGATCCGCGAAAAACTCTTGGAATGATGGCCGTCACGGCGAATGCATAGCCGAATGAATTGCCGCTGACGTTATCGACGAATGCCTCTGCGACACAGGCGCCTTCCCTCTGGGCAACAAAAGGATCGTCCGACGAATGCCAGAACCGGCCCCATCCTCGATCGGCAAGCCAAGATCCGCTGCTCTGCCCTGGCCATTTCTGGCTTCGCTGTCCGGCTACACCGCGCGCAACCTGAGCCAGGATCTCGCGGCGGGGCTCACGCTCGCGGCGATCGCCATACCTGAACAAATGGCCACCGCGCGTCTTGGCGGCTTCTCGCCCGAAATCGGCTTCGTCGCATTCATTGCCGGAACACTCGGCTTTGCCGCATTCGGAGCCAACCGCTTTTTGTCCGTGGGCGCGGATTCAACGATCACCCCGATCTTTGGCGGCGGCCTGATGATATGGATGGTGGTTGGGACGCCGGACTATGCCGGAATGGCTGGCGCGCTCGCTCTTCTCGTCGGTGTCTTTCTGATCTGTGGTGGCCTGTTTTGCCTGGGCTGGATCGCCGACCTGTTGTCGCTTCCCGTCACGACGGGCTTTCTGGCCGGCATTTCCGTCCATATCGTCGTCTCGCAGCTTCCTGGCCTGCTCGGGCTGCCGCCTCCCAGCGGCGGCCTGCTCCACCGTCTCGGCGCCATCGCAATGCAGCTCGATCGAGCGAACGTCTACTGCATAGCGATCGGTCTTTCGGTGCTCTGCCTGACCTTGGGCGCGGAGTATCGCAGCGCGCGCATTCCAGGCGCGTTGATCGGCCTTCTCATTGCCACCGCCGCTGTCGTCGTGTTTGGGTTGGAAAGCCATGGAGTGAGCGTTCTGGATGTCATTCCCGGCAAGCTGCCGCGCCTGTCATGGCCGGCGGCGACGCTGGACGAACTGCTCCATGTCGTGCCGCTGGCGCTGATTATATCCGCTGTCATCATGCTGCAAACCGCCGCCACGACACGCTCGTTCGTCTCGGACCCCGGCGCCACTCCTGTTGTCAATCGCGACTTTATCGGGGTAGGCGCCGGCAATATCCTGGCCGGTCTTTTCGGCGCCTTCCCGGTAAACGCCAGTCCGCCCAGGACCGCGATCGTCTCTGAAACCGGAGCCCGTTCTCAAATCGCCGGATTGCTGGCAGCCCTGCTCGTCTTGCTGCTGATCGCCTTTGGAGCGAAGCTCCTGGCCCATGTGCCGAATGCGGCGCTCGCCGGCGTGCTGCTGTTCATCGCATCGCGGATCTTCCACCTGCGCGCGATTATCGAGGTTTTTCACCAGACCTTCGAGGAGTTCGCGCTCATCATGATCACAATGGTCTCGATCGTCATCCTGCCGATCGAGACCGGCGTTGGGATCGGGATCGTTCTGTCGCTCATCCACGGGGTCTGGACCACCACGCGCGCAAACCTCATCGAGTTCGAGAAGGTCCCTGGAACTTCCATCTGGTGGGCTCCCAGTGGAAAGCACAAGGGCGAGACGCACCGGGCGATATTGGTTGTCGCATTTCAGGCGCCCCTCTCCTTCTTGAATGCATATTCCTTCAAGCAACGCTTTCTGGACGAAATCGAACGCCGCCCGAAGCCTCTGGACCTCGTCGTGTTGGAAGCCAGCAGCATCATCGCGATCGACTTCACGGCCTCCAAAATTCTGGCGGAGGTAATCCAGCACTGCCAGTCCTTGGGGGTCGCATTTTCTGTGGCGCGCCTTGAATCGGTGCGGGCGCAGAAGTCATTCGCAATCTTCGGAGTCATGGAGTTGCTGGGAGAGGACCACTTTTTTCACAGCGTGGACGAGGCGATCCAAGCGTCGGCCAAGTCGGTGTGAGCGCCGTTGCCGCCCCTTGCGTCAGAAAGCGCGCCCCGCGGCCATCCGGGCAGCCAGATCAATCAACAGGCGCCGGTCGATCTTGTTGGTGCCTGCCAGCGGCAATTCGGCCAGGAACGCAACGCGGCGGGGATGCTGGAAGGCGGGCGCATGGGCGAGCGCGAAGGATTTTACCTGGGCATAATCCAGCGAAGCCGCGCCACGCATGACGATGAAGGCCACGGGCACCTGGCCGCGCTCCTCATCCGGCAGCGGCACCACGGCCGCCTGGTGGATGTCGGGATGGCGCTCGAGCATCTTCTCGACCTCGCCGGGATAGATGTTCTCGCCCGAGCACACGAACATGTCGTCCGCGCGCCCGACGAAGAAGTAGAAGCCGTCCGGGTCGCGGCGGAACACGTCGCCGGAGACATACCAGCCGTCGCGCAACGCGCGCGCGGTTTGCGCCGGGAGGTTGTGGTAGCCGCGCATGAGCGACGGGTTGCGCATCAGCAGAACGCCCTCGTCGGGATTCGGACCATCGGCCAGCCGCATTTCCCCGCCAGGCAGCGGATAGCCGGCCGATAGCGGCGGGGTCGGCTTGCCCTCGGGGTGCTGTCCGAACACCGCCGGCCCCGCCTCGGTGGTGCCGTAGGAGTTGAACAGCACCGCGTTCGGGAACGCCTCTTGCACGCGCTGCCAGAGCGTCAGCGTGATCGGCGACGAGCCCATGGCGACGCGGCGGATGCGCCCGAGATCGAGGCGAGCCAGCGTGTCCGTCTCTTTCAGCACGCGCGCCATCATGGTGGGGACCGACGTGATCGCGGTCACGCCATGCGTGGCGGCGGCGGTAATGAAGCCGCGCGCGTCGAAACCGGGCATCAGGACCATCGAGGCGCCGTTGAAGAAGGCGCCCTTGGTGCTGACCAGCCCGTTCATGTGGAACAAGGGCGCCGCGACCAGATAGCGTTCGTCCGCGGCACCGGGCGCGTTGCTGCGCGCGCGCAACGCCCAGAGCTGGCTTTCATGCGACAGTGGCACGCCCTTGGGCCGGCCGGTCGAGCCCGAGGTGTAGAGCATCTGCGCGGGATCATCGGGGCGCATCCGGTGGGTCTCGAACGGGGCGTCGCCGAGCAACGCGCCGAAGCCGCCGGGGCCGGGATCGTCGAACGAGATCGTCGCCATGCCGGGCGGCAGCTGCGCGGCGCACGCGGCGTCGGTGAACACCATCGCCACATCGGCGTCGCCGATGATGAAATGGATGGTTTCGGCAGGGAGCCTGGTGCTGATGGGCACGGCGACGAGGCCAGCGCGCATGATGCCGAAATAGCTGGCGACGTGTTCGGCGCGGTTCAGCGCCACGATGCCAATGCGCGTGCCCGGCGGAAACCCGCGCCGGCTGAGTGCCGCGGCGACCGACCGCGCCATGCGGTCGATGTCGGCATGGCTGTAGGTGCGGACGGCATCGATCGCCAGATCGATCAGCGCGATTTTCGCTGGATCGACCGAGGCGGGGGTGAGATCGCCGAGGTTGCCGAGTGTCGTCATGAGGTCGGGCTCTCCCTGACGGCATTGCGTCCGGCGATGCCGCCGCCGATGAAGCATTCCGCGAGATTGCCGCCCGAAAGATACAGGTGGCCGAACACGCTGCCGAGTTCGCCGGCGGCGAACAGGCCGGGGATCGGTGCGCCGAACGCGTCGAGCACGCGCTGGTGTTCGTCATGGACCGGGCCGCCTTGGGTGTTCGACACAACCGGCCAGACCGGCGCGCCATGAAACGGCGCCTCGGTGATCGGCGCCATGCTGCCGGGGGGACGGCCGAACGCGGCATCGGCACCGGCGGCACAGGCGCGGTTCCAGTCCGCGACCGATCGCTCCAGCGCGTTCGCCGGGATGTCGAACACGGCCGCGAGCGCCGCAAGGCTCGGGGCGCTTCGCAGGATGCGGGCGTCCCGCGCGCGGGGGGTCTCGCCGTGGAAACGCGCCGCGACCTCGCGGTCGTGCCAGGTGGGCGCGGTCAGCGGATACCGTTGCCTTCCAGGCTCGTCGATCACCATGAAGGCGGGCACGCGCGGCGCGGACTGCGTCGCCGGGTCGAGCATGTCGAACGCGCGGTGCCCGGTGTCCTGCATGTAGGGCTCATACTCGTTCATGAAGCGCCGGCCGGCCTGGTCGACCAGCACCCAACTCATCACCACATCGTCGCGCAACCCCTGCCCCGGCACCCAATCCGGCAGACGCTTGACGCGGATGCCGAACGGGTAGGCGGGATCGGGATCGCGGAAGCCGTAGGAGCCGTGATAATGCCACATGTGCCAGAGCCCGGCGCCCACCGCTTGTGCCATGCGGATGCCGTCGCCGGTATTGTGGCGCATGGCGGCCGACAGCACCGGCTTCAATTGCCAGTTCTGGCGCTGCAACTCCGCGTCGCCCTCGAAACCGCCGCATGCCAGCACGACGCCCGATCGCGCCAGGACGTGGCCCTCGCTGGTTTCCACGCCGACGATGCGCGCATCGGCATCCCGAAGCAGCCGCCGCGCGCCGGTCCCGAGGCGCACCGTGATTCCCCGGCGTCGTGCGACCGCATGTTCCACCACACGGAACAGGCGCGCGCCCGCCGCCGAGCCGCGCACGGCGGGGTAGGCCGTCTCGGGATCGAAGCCTGGGATATCGTCGACATAGGCGAACCCGAAGGTCTCGAAGCCGGGCAGCGGATAGTTGCCGGTCGCGTCGCGCACACCGATGACCGCGCCGCAGGGGACGGCGAGTGCCCGGACATAGGCGGCAAGCCCGGTCATGCCATGCGCCAGCGTGCGCAGCAACGCGTCGGGGGCCGTGCCGGCATTGGTGGCCGCGAGATAGGCGAAGGCGGCGTCGGCATCCTTCGCGACCCGCAGGCCGCCGGCGGAGCAGATGGAAATGCCACCTGGATCGGGCTGCTTTTCAAGCAGCAGCACCTGGGCGCCCGCATCACGCGCCTCGATCGCGGCGATGCCGCCCGCGAAACCGAAGCCGACCACGATCACGTCGTATGCTTCCTTCATGCCGCCAGCCTTCATGACGCCAGCTCCGGGAAGATCGCGCGCAGGCCGGCGACCAGCTCGGCCGCCATTTCAGATAGCAGCAACTCGCCCTCGTCCACGCGCGCCTGGGTGGGATCGCCGCGCGCGCCAGTCGCGCTGAAATCCGGGCCGGAACCATCGTCGCCGCGGAACTCGGCCGGAATGTAGAAGACGGTTTTCGGTTGCGCCAAAGCGTGGCCGTAATCCTGCCGCGCAAGGTCCATCCGCACGAGCTCGGGGGCGATGGCCAGCATGGTCGAGGTCTCGAACTGGTCCGCGTGGCCGCCGAGCGACTGGCGGGCGAGGCGCTCGCGCGCCGCGAGGCCGAGCCGCGCGATGTCGGCGACCGGCACACGGATTCCGCGCGCGGCGTACAGGTCGCGCACGACGATGCGGATCGGCGGCTCGGTCGAGACGCCGGTGTTGACGATGGCGAGACGCGCGACGCCCTGCGCGATGAAGCCGTCCAGCACGTCGCGCACCAGGGCCGCGAACGTCTCGGCCCGCACATGCTGGCTGCCGGGGTAACGCGCGAAGGCGGGATAGTAGCCGAAGTCGATGACCGGGGCGACGACCACCGGAAGTGCCCCGATCAGGCGGTCGCCGAGCGCGCGCGCCACGCGGTAATCCGTGCTCATCGGGAGATGATGCCCGTGCTCTTTGGAGCGGGCGCCGATCGGGACGATGACGACGGCGCCCGCGCCGAACCGCGCTGCCGCCTCGGGCCAGGCAAGGTCCTCGAGCCAGACGCCGGTTTTCACAGATACCGCTCCAAGAAGCGGCGCATATCGGCACCCCAGACGCGGGCGCCGTCGCGTTCGAGCAGATGACCCTCCATCGGGGTGATGCCGAAGGCAGGATATACCCGCGCCTCGAACACCTTCCCCGCGCCTGCCATCGCGGCCGCGAGCTCGCGCGTGGGGCGGACGCTGTAGTCGTTCCCGGCCTGGAAAAAGAGGATCGGGGCGGTGAGTTTCAGCGCCGCTTCCGTCATCAGCCGGCGCAGGCCGGGCGCACGGTCCCAGTTCATCGCCGCCCCGGCGAACTCCACGGCGCAGCGGAAGCGGTCGGTTTTCGACATGGCCAGCAGCGCGTTCACGCCGCCGAACGAACTTCCCATCATGCCGATATGGTCCGGGCGGATTTCGGGCAAGGCCGCCAGCACGTCGAGCCCGGCGAGCACGTCGTCACTCTCGCGGTCGAGGCGCGCGGAGAGCTGCGCGTCGTATTCGGGCGTGCCGGCGGAGGCGGTCACCTCCTCGCGCCAGCCGGGGCCTGTGGAATTGCCGTAGCCGTGCCGATGCACGAGGCACGAGGCGACGTTCATGCTCGCGAGGAGCGAAGCCGTGCCGGGACGCGAGACGTCGAGAGTGCCGCGCTCGATGCCGCTGCCATGGGCGAGCATCATGCACGCGAACGGGCCGTTGCCCGGCGGCAGTTGCAGATAGGCTTTCAGCTGGTGGGCGCCCGATCGGAACGTGATTTCGCGCGCCGCGATCGCCATGCCGTGGAGCGCGCGATCGACGATGCCGCTCGCCAGGGGGGAGATTTCGTCGCGCTCCTCGATATGCCGTTCGAACCGCGCGATGAGGGAGCGCATCCGGTCGCGCACTTCGCCAAAGGCCGCCGAGTTCGCGCGTGCGCCGAGATCGGCGGCCTGGGCCCGCGGTGTCGCGAACGCGCATTGCCAGGTGACGTCCGGCCCGTCGCCGTCGCGTTTCGCCTGGATCACGCCCGCAGCGAGGCCCAGCGACACGCGCACGGCGGAGGCGCGGCGGCGCTGGACCAGAACCTCCGCCGCCATGCCGGGGCGGGCGAAGTAGCATGTGCGTTCGATCAGCATCGGCACCTCATCTGTCCATCACGCTGGGGTCCAGCGCGTCACGCAGCCCGTCGCCGAGCAGGTTGAAGCCGAGGATGGTGACGCCGAGAGCGACCGACGAGAACAGCGCGAGATAGGGATCGGTGCGCAAACCCTCCAGCCCGTCGCGGATCATACCGCCCCAGCTCGGCGTCGGCTCCTGCACGCCGATACCGAGGAAGCTCAACGTCGCTTCCGCCATGACGATGAAGCCGACCCCGATCGCGGCTCGCACGATCAGCGCCGGCACGATGTTGGGCAGCACGTGACGCAGCAGGATCTTGCCGGTGGGCGTGCCGCAGGCGACGGCGGCGTCCAGGAATGCCTCGTGGCGGAGGGCGAGAACCAGGGAGCGGGTGAGGCGCGCGATGCCGGGCCACCACGCGAGCGACAGCGACAGGATGACGCTGCCCAGGCCCGCGCCCAGGACGGCGGTGACGAGGATCGCGAAGATCAATTCCGGGTAGGCGAGCACGACATCGGTGACGCGCATCAGCACCGTGTCGATCGGCCCGCCAAGGTAGCCGGCGAGCATTCCCACGGTCACGCCGATCGCGAAGGTGACGGCCAGCACGCTGCCGGCGGCGATGACCGAGACCCGCGCGCCGACGATCAGGCGGCTCAGTATGTCGCGGCCGAGCTTGTCGCCGCCGAGCCAGTGCTCGCCCGAGGGAGGCGCCCAGACGCCGCCGAGATCGGTCTCGGTGTAGTCCTGCGGCGCAAGCACCGGTGCGGCGGCAGCGAGCGTGAGCACGATCGCCACGATCAGCGCGCCGAGGACGGCCTTGGAGTCGCGGAACAGGCGCCGGATCACGCCAGCCTGATCCGCGGGTCGATGGCGGCGTACAGCAGGTCCACCCCGAGGTTGATGAGCGCGTAGAACACGGTGAACAGCAGCACGATGGCCGAGATCACCGGGTAGTCGCGGCCAAAGATGCTGTCGATGGCGAGGCGGCCGAGGCCGGGGATGTTGAACAATGTCTCGACCACGAAGGTGGCGCTGAGCAATCCGCCGAAGACGACGCCGATGGATGTCGAGAGCGGCACCATGGTGTTGCGCAAGGCGTGGCCGAGCACGATGGCGGTGGGCGAGAGGCCCTTGGCACGGGCGGCGCGGATGTAGTCCTGCCGGAGCACCTCGAGCATGAAGCTGCGCGCGAGCCGCCCGATATAGGCGGCGGCCGGCAGGGCGAGCACGAGCGTGGGCAGCACCGCCTGCGCGACGGTGCCCCAGCCGGCGACGGGCAAAACATGCAGACGGATGCTGAACAGATAGACGAGGAAGGTGGCCAGCGCGAAGTTGGGCACCGAGATCATGCCGATCATCGTCGCCATGATGGTGTTGTCCTGCCAGCGGTTCCGCCGCACCGCCGCGAGTACGCCGCCCGCGACGCCGAGCGGGACCGCCAAGGCGAGCGCCAGGGTTGCCAGAGTGAGGCTCACCCTGATGCCGCTCGCGAGCACGGCGGCCACGCTCACGTGCAGATAGCGGAACGAGAGGCCGAGATCACCGGTCAGCAGGCCGAGGAAGTAATGTCCGAGTTGCTCGCCGAGCGGCCGGTCGAGCCCGTATTCGGCGCGCAGGCGCGAGGCGAGGACGAGGTCGGCCGAATGGTCGCTGAGCATCACCCCGATCGGGTCGCCCGGCATGGCGCGGGTCGCGAAGAACACCAGCAGGACCACGATGGCCAGGGTCGGCACCATGACCGCGAGCCGACGCGCGGCGTAAGTCAGCATCGGCGCGTCATCCTCAGTCGATGACGACCGGCTGGAAGCTGGAGAAGCCGAAGGGGGTTTCGGTGAGGCCGTGGACGTTCGGCTTGCGGAGCGCCACGTATGTGGTGATCGGCAGCGGCGCCGTGGCCCAGTCGGCCATCAACACCTTCTCGGCCTCGCCGTACAGCGCGTAACGCTTGTTCGCGTCCCCCGCCAGCTGCGCATCGGCCATGATGCGGTCG
This sequence comes from Rhodospirillales bacterium, assembly GCA_025352565.1. Classification (GTDB taxonomy): domain Bacteria; phylum Pseudomonadota; class Alphaproteobacteria; order Acetobacterales; family Acetobacteraceae; genus JANXTF01. The sequence goes on from JANXTF010000059.1 coordinate 35,253, forward strand.
AATTCGGGATTCTTGTAGCGCGTGCGGTTATAGGGGCTGCCGCTCGTCCACATCGCGCCGAGGAAGGTCTGCGCGTCCGGGTAGTCGGCGGTCCAGCCCCACGGGAAAAGCGCCTCCTCGCCAGCGTTCATCGCCCGGATGTGGGTGGCGCGCTCCACCACGTTGACCTCGACCGGCATACCGAGCACCCGCTTGAATTGGCCGGCGAGATAGGTGATCTCGTCCTTGAAGGGTGCGGTGCTGGTGATCTGGACCGTGGGCAGGCCCTTGCCGTCCGGGAACCCGGCGTCGGCCATCAGCTGCTTCGCGCGCGCCGGATCGAACGCCAGCGGCGGCAGGCCATCGTGGAAGCCGGCGACGCCGGGGGTCACCTGGCCGTTCAGCGGGATGGCGGCGTTGTTGAACAGGCCCTTGATCATCGCCGCGCGGTCGATCGCGAGCGACATCGCCTGGCGCACGCGGATGTCGCGGAACGGTGCGTAGAGCGACTGGTTCATGCCGAGGTAGTTGACCTGCGCCTTGCCCACCTTGAGCAGTTCGCGCGCGTAGCGGTCATCCGCCAGCACGCGCCGGAACGAGCTTTCGGGGACCTCGACATAGTCCAGCTCGCCCGCGTCGTACATCGACAGCGCCGTGTCGCCGCTCGGCACGACGAGGAAGTGGATGCCGTCGATCTTCGGGGCGCCGCCCCAATAGGCGGGGTTGGCGGCTTCCTCGACCTCCACGCCACGGGTCCAGCGGACGAATTTGTAGGGGCCGGTGCCCGCGGAGGCCTTGGTCATCCAGTCCGGCCCGAGTTCCGCCACGGTGCCGCTATCCATGAACTGGAACGGGTAGATGGGGAACAGCACGTCCGGCCGGACGAAGTCGATCTCGACGGTCAGCGGGTCGATCACCCGTATCCCGCTGATCCCGGTTGCCTTGCCGTCGGCGAACTCGGCGGCCCCCGCGATGGTCTTCAGCGAGGGGGCGTTGAGGCCGCCCTTGTTGCCGGGTCGCAGCAACTCCTCGAAGGTGTATTTGACATCCTTCGCGCCGAACGGGCGGCCGCTGTGGAAGCGCACGCCGTCGCGCAGCCTGAAGGTCAGCACCTTGTTGTCGGCCGAGAACGACCAGCCGGTCGCCAGCGCCGGCTCGCTCGCGCCATCGTCGCGGGTGCGGGTGAAGCCCTCGTACATCGGGCGCATGACGTTGGTGGCCACGAGTTCGGAATAGGTGATCGGGTCGATCATCGCCGGGTCGGCGACGATGTTGACGCGCAGCATCTTGGCATCGGCCACAGGTGGGGCGATCGCCATTGCAGCCAGAACGCACGCCACGGCCAAAGCTCGCATGCCACACGCCCCTTAACGGTTCTGTGACACCATGAAATCACTGTTTGCGCGCGTTTGAAAGCCGCCTCCGATAGACAGCGGGCGTGTGCCGGAAGACTATCGCCCGCGCATCGGCGCCTCGTGGCATTCGCGAGGCCGGGACCGCCAGGGGGCAGAGGCATGAAGGCGCTTGTGCTGCGCGAACACGGCGACATGGATCGCCTGCTGCTGGAACCCGATTTCCCCGATCCTGTCGCCGGCAGCGGCGACGTGGTGGTGCGGGTTCGGGCGACCGCGCTCAACTACCATGACATTTTCACCCGGCGCGGCATGCCGGGCATCCGCATCGACATGCCGGCGATCCTGGGGCTCGATATCGCGGGCGAGATCGTGACCGTGGGGGATGGCGTAGAGGGCTGGCATCCGGGGGACCGGGTATTGATCGACCCGACCAACCGCGTCGAGGGCGGGCTGATGGGCGAGACCATCCATGGCGGTCTCGCGGAACTGGTCCGCGTCCGTGCCCACCAGTTGATTGCCATGCCCGCCAATGTCGGTTTCGCGCAGGCAGCCGCCCTGCCCTGCGCCTACGGCACGGCGATGCGCATGATCGAGACCATCGGGCAGGTCGCCGCCGGCGAGACGGTGCTGATCCTGGGCGCGTCGGGCGGCGTGGGGGTGTGCAGCCTGCTGCTGGCCAAGCTGGCGGGGGCCACGGTGATCGCCTGCGCCAGCACGCCGGACAAGATGGCGCGGCTGCGCGCGCTCGGCGCCGACCATGTCGTGAACTATGCCGAACAGGATTTCATGGCGGCGGTCCACGCCCTTGCCGGCAAGCCGCGCATCCGGGGCGGCGGCGGGGGCGTGGACGTGGTGGTGAACTTCACCGGCGGCGATACCTGGGTTCGCTCGCTCCGGTGCCTGCGCCAAGGCGGCCGCCTGCTGACCTGCGGCGCCACCGCGGGCTACGCGCCGGCCGAGGACATCCGCTATATCTGGACGTTCGAGCTGCGGGTGCAGGGTTCCAACGGATGGCGCCGGGCCGACATCATGCGGCTGCTCGAACTGGTCGGACAGGGCAAGCTGTCGGTGCAGATCGACCGCGTCTATGCGCTGGACGATGCGCGCGAGGCGCTGGCCACCCTCGAAAGCCGCCGCGCCTTCGGCAAGCTGATCGTGGCGCCCGACACGGCGCTCGCTTGACGGGCGCGCTTTCGTCGAACCTGCCAGCCTGACCGAACGCGCCGGGATGGAACGCGCGGCCGAGGCGGCCTGCTCCGATCAGGGCGCGAGCAGGCAGACATCGCCGTTCGGCGTGCCCAGCACTGCCACGAAGCCGGGCGCCAGCGCCGCTTGCACCGCGATCTCGATGCCCAGAGCGCGGATGCCCAGGGCGCGATAGATCGCGACCAGCGGGGCCGGTTTCGGGTGGAGCACCGCGAGGCTTTTCAGCGTACAACCACCCGGCGTGGTGGAAGCCGGGTGGGGGGAGCCCTGCCAGTCGATGGCGAACGGGATGGCCGCGCCGTATTCGGGGTGGCTGAACTGGGCCACGGTCCATGCCAGCGTCACACCATCGGGCCGCGTACGCGTCATCGCGCGGCGGCCGGCTACCGCGAGGCCCGCGCGTTCGGCGGCGGCACAGGCGGCATCGAGGTCGTCGGTCTGCACCGCGAAGGTCAGCAACCCTGGATGCGGCATGGCGGCGATCGCGGCGCCACGGCCGGTTCCAGCCATATCCTGCGCCGGGTCCGGGGCGATCACTTCGAAAAACACATCCCCGCCGAGCGACAACAGGCGGTTGCGGGTGCCGAAGCCCGGATGCGTGCCGCCGATCACGGGTTCCACCCCGGTCAGCGCGGTGAACCGCCGGACGCCCTCATCGAGGTTGGGCGAGCCCCACAGGACATGATCGAGTCGCATCGCCATGAGTCATCCTTCCGCGTGCTGTTCGTGCGTTTCGACAGTGGCATATCGGGCCGTCGGATGCGCCATTCGCGTTCGGAAAACGGCGCCGCCGTCATAGACCGTTGGACTCCGCCCCGGCTAGCATCGCGAGCGGTTGCGCGCTCCAGGCGATCCGACGGATCGGGAGCGGCATCGTTTCTTTCGACGATTGGACCGCCGATGACAGACTCCCCGGGCAGCCGGTTCGCGGCGACACTGGACCGGGTTTTCGCGGCCCACCCTTATTATCGCGGGCTGTTCGCGCGGCAAGGGCTGGGCCGGGACGATCTCGGAGGCGTCGCGGATCTGGCGAGGATTCCGGTGACGCCCAAGACGGCGTTCATCGCGGCCCCGGCCGATTTCGTGCTCGGGCCGGAAGGCGCGCGACACAACGACGAGACCGTGGTGTGGGACACGATGTACACCACCGGATCGACCGGCGCGCCGACGCCGTTCGTGTCCACGGCCTACGATTTCCCGAATATCCTGGCGCTCCAGCAAGCCATGATGCGATTGCGTGGCGTCGGCCCGGACGACAGCGTGCTGAACCTGTTCCCGCTCACCGCCATTCCGCACGGCGCGTTCGCGCGCGCGCAGCACGCCTGCGCCGCCATCGGCATCCCGGTGACCTCTCCGATGCCGGGGCGTGCCAGCCTCCGTTGGCCCGCATTGGGGCAACGGCTGGACGCGGTGGTGGCGACGGCGGCCAGGGTGCGCCCGACGATCATGTGGGGCGTGCCGTCCTACCTCCGCCGCGTGCTGGGCCGGGCCGAGGAACTGGCGGTCCCGCTGCCCACGGTTCGGCTGGCCTTCGTGACCGGCGAGGGGTTCGGCGAGGCGGCGAGAACCGCGATGCTGGCACAATTGCGGCGCCTGGGCGCGCCGGCTCCCGCCATCAGCGTGTCCTACGGGGCCACCGAGATGCAGGGGGGCATGGTGGAATGCACCGCTGGCGCCGGCTACCACAACCCGGCGCCGGAGCAGTATCTGTTCGAGGCGGTGGACCCGGACACGCATGCGCCGGTGGCGGATGGCGACGAGGGCCTGCTGCTGCTGACCCATCTGGACCGGCGCGGCACCGTGCTGCTGCGCTATGCGCTGGGCGACGTGGCGCGGCTGACCCGCGCGCCATGCCCGCATTGCGGCGCCCGCACCGAGCGGCTGATGAGCATTCCGCGCCGCGTCGACGGGCTGGTGAAGATCCGCGGCATGCTGGTGAACCCGGCGGTGCTGGTGGACGCGATTGCGGGCGAGCCCGGCGTAAGCGAATGCCAGGCGGTGCTGGAACGCGAGAACCCGGCCGACCCGCATTCGATGGACCGGCTGGTGTTGAAGCTGGTGCCCCAAGGCGATGCCCCGGGGCTGGCGGAGCGGCTCGCGGCACGGGTGCGGTCGGCGGTGGGGGTGACGCCGGTGGTGGAGATCGTGGGCGCGGACGACCCGGTGTTCGCCGGGCGGGGGTGGAAGGCGACGGCGTTGGTGGATTTGCGGGGTGGCGGGGGTGGGTGAATTGCTGACGCGCACGGTGGGTCTGTGCGCGGGGCGATCAGCACGGCGCAGGTAAGACCGTAGCGCGCGCATGGCGATCAGCCCCGCCTCGCGCCGTATCGGCGACAGATCCGATCGGTCACGCCCGCCTCCCCTGCCGCCCTGATGGGCGGTTCCGAAACTTACCGAACAGTAATATGTCATGCCCAATAATTTGCTCGGGCTCTCGGAACGGTGCAAGGCGCTCGGACGAGGTGTGATCGATTTCGGAATGAATAGCCGCCTTCATCTCAGGTGCGGCAGTCCCGGTGCCGGATCGGGTGTCTCCGCCAGTTCAAGCCTTCTGTCGCCCGTGAACACGATCCCGCGCATGCGACATCGTCCCCCATTATTCGCTGCGCGAACGTTACAGGCCCGCACGCCGCGGACAAATGCCGCCTACTCCAGACGTGGCCGCGGCGCTTGCGGCGGCTGCAAAGCTGGCGCGCTCCCGCGTTCGGCTCCGATCACGGCAGTACCTGGACTGACGCTGCGTCGCTGAGGAACTTGTCCGCGTCCTGCCTGAGCATGAACCGCTCACTCACGAGCTCGTCCGCCGCCTTCCGCACGGCATCCGACAAGCCGCTCTTGTCTTTGTAACGCTCTTCCAGTGAACGGCGGGGATCGCCGTTGGCTTTGCGCCCTGCCGCGTCGCGGGCAAACGGGAGGAAGCCTCCGTCGAGCCCGCACAAATCCGGCGCGCGCTGGGCGGAGCGGACGTTCCAACCCGTATTCGTGCCGAGCGGCACGCGCGTCATCATGGTTTGGATGCCCGCAATCGCGACCCCGTCGGAGCCGGGACGCGGAACCAGCACGCGATAGCGCTCACCGTGAGCAGGGGGCAACTTGGATTGCACTCCGCCACGCGCGTTGAAACCGGGACCGAAATCGAGCACGTCGAGTTCGTTAAGGACGTTCGGCAGCTCGACATGCGGGAGTGCCGGGAACTGCGCGCGATACTCGGCGAGCGTCACCAGCGTGCCTTGCTCTACCCGCGGATAGTTGCTCGGCGGTGGTTGGATGCCGCGATCGGCCCAATCGTCGATGACGCGGACGAACGCGCGCGACGTCAGGCCAGCGCTCCCCTGATTGTTGCCGACGCCATTTGCCGGATACTGACACATGTCGAGGTTCCCGGCGGGTGCGAGCAAGCCGGCGCCGGAGATATGGCCGAATCCAGCCTGGAAGTAGAGCCTGACGTTGTCGGGAATGGGCACCGGGTTGCCGCGGCCGTCATGCACGTTCAGTGACGCCTTCCATTGCCAGAAGGGGAGCTCCTCGTCGATCTGCACAACCAGCGGATCGGTGGCCGGCCGCTTGAGGATACCGTCCCGCAAGCCGGTCAGCGGATCGGTGGTAACTGCGAAGGTGAACGGCGCGATGGCGTTCGACGTATAATCCTGATTGGCGTCTTGGCGGGAATAGAAGGTGGGATGCGCAAACTGCACGTTCGCGAACAGGCGGTTCGTTCCCGCAGAGTAGATCGTCGCGGCATCGAAAACGCGACGATGCGCCTCATCCTCGTTGAAGCCGAGATACAGGAACTCGCGCTGATACATCCCGGTGGAGGAGGTGCCGGACGAGTAGGCCCGTCGGATGATGGTCTCGCGCGGGCTGAGTGCCAGCGGGTTGGGGTTCCCGTCGTCGTCCTGTGTCTGGTATCGCAGGAACGAACCGACATCGCGCGTCACTGCGTAAGCCAATCCCATCACGACCGGATTCTTGGCGGTGTAGGTCAGCTCGTAAATAAGAGTGGGCTTGAAACCCTCGAACAGGCAAAGATCGCTCGTCGACGGGACCAGGCTGGCCTGTCCAGTGGGGCACCGTCCGAACGCCCAGCGGTCGGATGCAACCTGGACCCGCGGCGCATCCATCCGGTCGCGAACCGTAAGCGTTGCCTGCGCGGTGTCGGCGCTGACCGGCTCATACGAGCGCCAGACCCTCGAGGCAACGAGGTTGCTCGCGCCGTTCTCGTAGACGAGCGGACGCGTGAACGACGCCTCGATCGGCTGGTGTTCGACACGGACCCGACCGGTGATCGGGCTGCCATCCGCCTGCTTCGCCACCGGAAAATTCGGAACCAGGCGTGCGCCGGTGGGGTCAGGCAAGGCGTCGGCGTGCCAGCCCGCATCAACGAAGGTGAACCCCTCCTGCAGGATCGGGTGATCGGCCCCAATCTCATCCGCCTTCAGCACGGTGCATGGCGTCGGACGGAAGGGGAACGTGCGGAAGGCCAGCTCGATGCAATTGCTACGGTTGTTGATGCCGTACCAGAGCTTCTGGTTGCCGCGCCTGAGATCGATCGGTTTCAACATGAAAAAGGGCGCACTGAATTCGACCATGCCACGCGCGTTCCGCGGCGCGCCGTCGATGTTGACGATCACGGCATTGAGCGGATCGGCAGGGGCGACCTCCATGTAGGCGGTCCCGCGCAGGCGTTCGTAAGCGCCCGCCGTGCCCCATTCCGTTCCAGGGGCGAACGGCATGCGTTCTTCGACGATGAACCGGGTCACGCGCGCCTCGGTGGCCTGGCCAGTCCAGAGGAGTGCCAGCACACCGAGTCCGATGTATGATCCCAGTGCCGTCAGCGCCGAGCCGATGTTCCGCATTCAGTCCCCCTGTTCTTTGCCCAATCCAACCACTGCGGGGCACGCGGGCGCGTCACCCCCGTGTCCGGCGCTGCCCAGATAGAACGACCGGACGATCGCCTCGGATTCCATTGTATCGGCCGAGCCCGAGGCGGCGATCCTGCCGTTGACCAAGACGTAGCTGTAGTCTGCCAGTTGCAGTGCCAGGCGCGGGTTCTGCTCGACGAGGAGCACGGTCAGCTTCTCGCGCCGGTTCAGTTCGCGTATGATACGGAATACCTGTTGGACCAGCTTGGGCGCAAGCCCGGTCGACGGCTCATCGAGCAGCAGGACATCTGGCGCGGCCATCAGCGCGCGGCCGACTGCGAGCATCTGTTGTTCCCCGCCCGACAGCGTTCCCGCAAGCTGACCCCGGCGTTCGGCCAGGCGGGGGAAATAGGTGAACACGAGTGCCTGCTGCCGGGCCTCGTCTACTTTCGAGCCAACCGCGATGGCGCCGAGGCGGAGGTTTTCTGCCACGGTCAGCTCCGGAAAGACCTGTCTGCCCTCGGGAACATGGCAAATGCCGAGCCGAACGATCTCGCGGGGCGACATGCGCTCGAGCCGCGCGCCGCGCACCGCGATGCTACCCCGCCGTGGCCTGACCATTCCAGAGATCGCCCGCAGCAGCGTGGTCTTCCCGGCACCGTTGGACCCGATGATGGAGGTAATCCGGCCCTCCTCGGCCGCCATCGACAGTCCCTGGAGCACGACGGATCTGCCGTATCCAACCTCGAGCTCCTCGATCTGGATCATTCGTCCGTCCCGACCCCGAGATAGGCCTCGATCACCGCCGGATCTGCCTGCACCGCGGCGGGCGCGCCGTGGGCTATGATCCGACCGAAGTCGAGCGCGTATATGTGCGCGCAGAGGTTCATGACGAAGCCCATGTCGTGCTCCACGAGCAGCAAGGCGAGACCGGTTTCTTTCCAGATGCCGCGCAGCACGGCGGCCAGGCTACTTCGCTCCCCCTGCGTGAGCCCGGCGGCGGGCTCGTCCAGCAAAAGCAGGCTCGGCTCCGCAGCCAGCGCCCGCCCGATCTCGACCAGGCGCTGCGAGCCAAACGACATATCGCCGGCAATGGCTTCCAGATACGGTTCGAGGCCGAGCAGCACCGCGATTTCTTCGACACGCTCCTGCGACCGGCGCTCCTCCCGGGACCCCTTCGGCAGCCGCAGCGCCGACGACCAGAGACCTTCCCTGGTCCGGCTGGTCCGGCCGACGAGCAAGTTGTCGCGCACTGTCATGCTGGTGAACAGCCTTACGTTTTGGAATGTGCGAGCCACCCCAAGCGCTGCCACATTGCTCGAAGTCATGCGGCTGAGATCGTGCCCGTTGAACAGGATCGACCCGCCGTTCAGCCGGTAGTGGCGCGAGACCAGATTGATAAGCGTCGATTTGCCGGAGCCATTGGGGCCGATGAGGCCGACCACCGTCGCCGGCGGCACACGGATCGAAGCATGATCGACGGCTTTGAGCCCGCCGAACTGGATCGACACGTCGCTGACCACCAGCCCGGCGGCCGGGCTGGTCATGGGGGCAACCGCATGAAAGCCGGGCCCGGTGCCGTCGGTGCCGCTTCCCGTCGCACCGCGCGTCGCAGCGCCAGCAAGCCGCCCATCAGCCCCGATGGCCAGGCGATGAAGACCACGATCATGGCGACGCCATAGACGAGCTGCTGGTAATCGCCGGCGCCGCGCAGCAGTTCCGGCAGCAACACGACGAAGGCGGCGCCGAGGAACGAGCCGGCAATCGAGCCAAGGCCGCCAACCACGACCATTGCCACAAACGAAATGGACAGCCAGACCGTAAAGTGTTCGGTACTGATGAACGTGACAAGGGCCGCGTAGAGCGCACCGCCGGCGGCGGCGTAGACGGCGCTGAGGGCGAAAACCGAAACCTTCATGCGGACGGAGGGAATACCGAAGCTGGTGGCGGCGATCTCGTTGTCGCGCAGGGCAATTATCATTCGCCCGGGCCGGCGCGACATGATGTTCGCCAGCACGAGCGCCCCGAGCAATGCCGCGCCGAGGCACAAATAGTAGAGGCGAACCTCGTTGTCGAAAGCGAACCCGAATAGCGAGGGCGGCTCCACCGGGAGCCCGAACGGACCGCCCGTGATGTCCTTCATTTGATACAGCACCCGTTCGATACAGATACCGAACGCCAGCGTCGCGATCGCGAGATACAGGCCCTTCAGCCGCACCGCCGGCAAGCCCACCAGCGCACCGACCGCCGCGCTGATCGCGACAGCGGCGACCACGCCCATCTCGTAAGGCAGCTTGTAGACCCCAACCGCCACCGCCGTCGCATAAGCGCCGATGGCGAAGAACCCGGCATGTCCCAATGATACCAGACCGGCATTGCCCATCAGGAGGTTGAGGCCCATCGCCGCGATGCCGTAGGCGCAGATCGAGCTGAGCAGATAGAGCCAGTAGCCGCCGGCGACCGCCGGAACGCCAATCGTCGCCAGGACGGCGAGGCCCATCAGGATGCGCCGGCTTGTCATATCTTTTCGAACTGCGGCTTGCCGAACAGCCCCTCCGGCTTGAACAGCAGAACCACCAGCACGATGACGAAGGCCATGCTTTCCTTCATCTCGGTCGGGAAATAGATCACGCCGATATTCTTGACGACGCCCAAAATCAGGCCGCCCACGAAGGCGCCAACCAGGCTGCCGAGCCCACCGAGCACGGCCACCGCGAAGGCGTTGTTGGTCATGTCGACCATCATGTTCGTGTTCAGGAATACGATCGGCGCGAGCAGGATTCCGCCCATCGCGCTGACAGCCGCGCCGATCATCCAGGTGAGGCCGTAGAGGCGCGGGACGTCGAGCCCGATCAGCCGCGCCGCGAACCGGTTCTGCGGGATCGACCGCATGGCCAGCCCGGTATCGGTAAACCGCAGGAACGCCGAAAGCGCGAGCGCCGTCACTAAAGACGCGGCCATGATCGCGAGGTGTTGCTTCGACACCAACAGCCCGCCCATCGACAGCGTCTCGTTCCCGAAAAACGACGGAAACGGGTGAACCTCGGGGCCCCAGAGCACGGTCGCGGTCCCGTGCAGGACGAAGAACAGCCCGAGCGTCACGACCGCCGGTCCCAGCACGCCGGAGCCGAGCACGGGCCGAATTGCGATCCGTTCCATCAGCAGCCCGGCAAGCCCGCCGGTCAGCACGGCCACTACCAGCGCCGCCGCGAGCGGTGCGCCAAACCGTTCCAGCACGGTAAAGGCGACGAACGCCGACACCATGGCGATCTCGCCCTGCGCGAAGTTCGCGACTTCGGTGATCTTGTAGATAAACACGAGGCCTATCGCGAGGACGGCGTAAATGCTGCCCTCGGCCAGCCCATTGACAATCGCCTGTCCCATGTTGGACCGCCGGGCTACCGCGCGGGGCCGGGGTCGATCCAGTCGGAGACCTTGTGCCAGCGCCCGCCCTTCACCTCGATAATGTAGAGCGACTTCTTGCCGTCGTGGTCGGCGGCCGAGTAGCTGATGGGCCCGAGCAGGCCGCCATCGGCCTCCTTCCAGCTCTCCAGTGTCGCAATGACGCCCTTGCGGGTCAGCGGCTCCGGGGTCTCTCGGATGGCTTTCGCGGCCAGCATCATGGAGGCGTAGGCATAGGTGATGAAGAAGGTCGGCGGCGTGTCCGGGTGCGACTTCTTCAACTGTGCCAGGTAGTCGCGCATCGAAGGAGCGTCGCTTTCGGGCGCCAGGGTGATCTCGGCCGCGTGGAAGCCTTCGGCGAGAGGCCCCAGCAGCTTTATCAGCGAGGCATCCGCCTGCGTGGTGAAGCCGACGAATTTCGGGTGCCAGCCCAGGCGGTCGGCAGCGGTGACGACCCGCGCCGAGGACTCCAGCGGCATGCCGGTATAGACCATGTCGCAACCCGCGTTCTTGGCCTTCAGCACCGCGGCGCTGAAATCCATGGTGCCGCGCTCCGTGCCTTCGATGATAACCGGCAGATTGCGCTTTTCGGCTGCGCGCCGGTAGCCCAGCGAGTGGTCCTCGCCCGCGGGGTCCACTTGGTTGATCTGGCAGGGTGCCTTCACCCCGCCATGATCGACCATCCAGCCAATGACCGTCTCGGCCTGGCTGGAATAGGCGGGCTGCGCCATGAACAGGCTCTTGAGCCCGGCCTGGTTCAACTGGCTGGCGCTGGCTCCCATCGGGAACAGCAGCGGCACGCCGGCCCGCTCCAGATAGCGCGCAACGACCGTGGTCGTCGGCGTGCCGAGTCCTGTCATCAGGAAGACGCCGTCGCGCTCGACGAGCTTGCGGGCCGCGGAGACGGCGCGTGACGGCTCGTATTGATCGTCTTCGATCAGCAGTCTGATCTTGCGGCCGTTGATGCCCCCCGCCGCGTTGATCTCGTCGACCGCGGTCTGCCATCCGGTCTGCATCTGCGCCCCGGTCAGCGGTATCGGCCCGGTCAGCCCGGCATAGGCGCCGATGACGATCTCGTTCTTGCTCATGTCCGGCTCGGACCGGGCAGGGCCGGAAAGCATTGCGGCCATCGAGCCCGCGAGTATGGCGAAGGCCAGGCCACGCTGCATGTTCGTCCCTCCCGTTATTCGGGCGTTCCTCGGGCACGGTGCCCGCTGCCCTCATTTGTTTGGCCGACGCGGTCTAATGTTCGGTCGGACGTCTCGTCAGGCTAGCAAGGCTACTCGTCAGTTGCAAATCGCTCCCACTGGGATAACTGACTACGCAAGTTGCCCGGCACCCACGAGCCGCGCAGGATGAGAGACCTGCGGAATTTACCCTGGCGGCGACTGGGAGGGCCGCTTTTTTGGCCAATTTGATCGACGGGTTCCGTCTCGTTGACCAGGTATCCCGCCCGGACCAGTATCGCCGACCGAAAGACGCGATCGCGAGCGGGCGATGCACATAGCGGGGGGAGTGCATTGATGCGGCTTCGCAGGGATCGGCGGCAGCGGATGATCGTGGAAAGATCATGACGGAGCAGTTCGACTACGTGATCGTCGGATCGGGCCCGGCGGGCTCGGTTTTGGCTGACCGGCTGACTGAAGACGGCAAGACCAGTGTCTGCGTGCTGGAGGCCGGCATCCCGGACACCAGCATGTATATCCGCATCCCCGCCGGATTCGTGAAGACCCTGTACGATCCCGCTTCGATCTGGGGTTTCACCTGCGAGCCCGGCCCTGGCCTGGCCGGGCGCAAGATGCGGCTGCCGCAGGGTCGGCTGGTCGGCGGCTCGAGTTCGCTGAACGGCATGGTCTACAACCGTGGCCAGGCCGAGGACTTCGACGATTGGGAGGCGATGGGCTGCGCAGGCTGGGGCTATCGCGATGTACTGCCTTACTTCCGCCGATCCGAGCGCAAGATCGGACCCGGCGACGACCAGTATCGCGGCCGGTTTGGCGCATTTCCAGTCACTCATCCCGACTGGCCGAGCCCGCTCTGCGACGCCTTCATCACCGGCGCGGCCGAACTCGGGATCCCGCGCAACGACGACTACAACGGCGCGGTCCAGGAAGGCGCGGGCTACTTCCAGCGCAATATCTACAAGGGGCGCCGGGTCAGCGCCGCCGACGCGTTCCTGCATCCGGCAGTCCGGCGCGGCAAGGTCGCGCTGCGGCCGAATTGTCAGGCCACCCGCATCATACTCGAGGGAAAGCGGGCGACGGGGGTGCGCTACCGCCAGGGCGGCGTCGACAAGACGGTGCTGGCCGGGTGCGAGGTCATCGTGTCCGCGGGCGCCGCGAACTCGCCGAAGCTGCTGCAGTTGTCGGGCATCGGACCCGCCTCCGTCCTGCGGGATGCGGGCGTGGAACTCGTGCATCACCTTCCCGGCGTGGGTGAGAACCTGCGCGACCACCTCACCACGCGCATCGTGGCGCGCGCCAGGAACGCGCGCACGATCAACGAGGCTTCCCGCGGGTGGCGGCTGGGCGCCGAAGTGCTGAAATGGCTCGCCGGCCGGCCGAGCATCCTCTCCATGAGCCCGTCGCTGGTACACGTGTTCTGCAAATCCCGCCCGGACCTGACCCGCACCGACACGCAGGTGCTGTTCACGCCGGGCAGCTACCAGGAAGGCAAGATCTACGTCCTTGAAGAACATCCGGGCATGAGCGCCGGCGCCCGCTCGCAGCGGCCTTTCAGCGCGGGATGGGTGCGTATCCGCTCCGCCGACCCGATGGCGGACCCGATTCTGCAGCCGAACTATTTGGCGGACGAGCGCGACCAGGCCGGCATGGTGGTTGCACTCAAGCTGGCGCGTCGCCTGCTGCGGACCGAGGCCATGCGCCCGTATGTCGATCAGGAAACCCTCCCAGGCCCAGCCGTCTCGACCGACGACGAATGGCTGGACTACGCGCGGCAACGGGCTGGCACGGCCTACCATCTCGGCGGGAGCTGCAGGATGGGGCCGGCCTCCACGCCGGACGCCGTCGTCGGCACAGACCTGCGCGTTCATGGGCTCGAGGCGCTCCGTGTGGTCGATGCATCCGTGATGCCGCTGCTGCCCTCGGCAAACACCCAGGCCGCGACTCTGATGATCGCCGAGAAAGCAGCGGACGCTATCCGCGGACTTGCCTGACCCGACCAGGAGATCACCATGCTGACAATCCATCATCTCGAGAAATCGCAGTCAGAGCGCATCATCTGGCTCTGCGAGGAGCTTGACCTTCCCTACGAACTGAAGCGCTACGAGCGTGACCCCGTCACCATCCTGGCACCGCCTGCGTTCAAGGCGCTGCACCCGGCCGGCACCGCGCCCGTCATCACCGATGGCGCGCTCGTGCTGGGGGAGTCCGGCGCCATCATCGAATACATCATCGCCAAGCACGGCGGCGGCCGTCTCGCGCTGGGACCGGACCACCCGGATTTCGCTCAGTATCTCTACTGGTTCCACTTTGCCAACGGAAACCTGCAGCCGAACATGGGGCGGAATCTGATCCTGCGTCGCCTCGACCTGGCATCCGACAACCCGACGCTGCTTTTGACGAAGGGGCGCCTGGACCTCGCGCTGCGCCTGGTGGAAGCCCGGCTCGGGGAGGCGGAGTATTTCGCCGGGAGCGAGTTCACCGCCGCTGACATCATCATGGTGTTCTCGCTGACGACGATGCGCAACTTCCTGCCGATCGACATCGCCCCGTATTCGGGTATCCGCAACTACCTTCAGCGCATCGGCGCGCGCGACGCGTATCGCCGGGCGATGCGGACGGGCGATCCGGAGATGGCACCGCTTCTCACCTGACCGCCTGCACGCAAGTGGCCGTTGACCGCTTCATGTTTCTGTTCTGACGAGGATGCGCCCATGACCGATCTGCCGGAATATGAGATTTTCGGAATCCGCTACGCCCATGACGGAAAGCGCCGGTTGGCCGAGAACTTCCTGCCGCCCCTTACCGAGTTGCCCGACCTGCATGATTCGCCGATGCCCCTCGACTTCTTCGTCTGGGTGATCAAGGGCGGCGGCCGGACGATCATGCTGGACACCGGCTTCGACCGGGCAGAGGCCGGGCGTCGCGGCCGGGAGGTCCTGTTTCCCGTCGAGGACGGACTGAAAACGCTCGGGATCAAGCCCGACGAGGTTGGCGACGTGATCCTGTCCCACCTGCATTGGGACCACGCCGGCAATCACGACCTGTTTCCCGGTGCCCGCTACCATGTCCAGGACCGGGAAATGAGCTACTGCACGGGCCGCTGTATGTGCCACCCGTTCATGCGCCGCCCGTTCACGGTCGACGATGTCACCGTCATGGTGCGCCGGGTCTATGACGGACGGGTGCAGTTCCATGACGGCACCGGCGAGGTTGCGCCGGGACTGACGGTACACTGGACGGGGGGGCACTCGAAGGGGCTGCAGATCGCCCGCGTCCATACCCGCCGCGGTTGGATCGTGCTCGCCTCGGACGCAAGCCATTACTACGCCAACATGGAGCAGGCCCGCCCCTTTCCGCTCCTGACGGACACGGAGGAGATGCTGAGCGGCTTCAAGCTGATCCGCCAACTCGCCTCCTCCGCGGATCACTGGATCCCTGGTCACGACCCCGACGTGCTCAAGCGCTATCCAGCCATCCACAAGGGTGTGCCCCACGTCGTGCGCCTCGACCTCGATCCAGGTGCGGCCGTGCGATAGGCAATTGCGGTCCGACCCTCTGCCACCGCACAGGGTCGGCGAGGCCTCGGCCTACCGCGCCTTGTTCACGAGAGGGCACTTGCTTTCGGAAAGGGGCTGGAAGGCCTGGTCGCCGGGGATCGTCGCGACCAGTTTGTAGTAGTCCCACGGTCCTTTGGACTCTGCCGGCGACTTCACCTGGAACAAATACATGTCGTGGACCATCTGTCCATCCTCGCGGATACGCCCGCCCGGAGCAAAAAAGTCCTGCACCGGCATGCGCCGCATCTGCGCCATGACCGCGCCGGTCTCGGCGGTCCCGGCGGCCTGGACCGCTTGCAGGTAGTGCAGGGTGGAGGAATACGCCCCGGCCTGCAGCATCGTCGGCATCCGCTTCATGCGCTCGAAGAAGCGCCGGGACCATGCCCGCGTCTGCTCGTTCATGTCCCAGTAGAACGCTTCCGTCAGCAGCAGTCCTTGCGCGCTCTCCAGGCCGAGGCTGTGGATGTCCGTGATCATTGCCACGAGCGCGACCAGCCGTTGCTTGCCCCGGCCGATGCCGAACTGGCTCGCCTGCTTGATCGCGTTGATGGTGTCGGCGCCCCCGTTGGCGAGCGCAATCACGTCCGCGCCCGAGGACTGCGCCTGCAACAGCGGCGCGGAGAAGTCGCTCATATTGAGCGGGTGCTTGGCGCTGCCCAGCACCGTGCCGCCGGCTTCCTGCACCACCACCCCCGTATCCTGCATCAGACCCGCGCCGAACGCGTAATCGGCGGCGATGAAAAACCAGCTCTTGCCGCCCTGCCGCACCACAGCTTTTCCGACCGTTTGCGCGATCGCATAGGTATTGAACGTGTAAAGCACGGACGTGGGCGAGCAGCTTTCGTTAACCAGCCGGCTCGCCGCCGGGGCGTTCATCATCACAACCTTGTTCGCATCGCGGGCGATGTCCTGCACCGCCAGCGCGGCCGAGGAACCGACGACCTCCATGATTGCTTCCACGCCATCTTTGCTGAACCACTCGCGCGCCTTCGCGGATGCGAGGTCGGCCTTGTTCTGATGGTCGATGGCCAGTAGCTCGATTGGCGGGCCAAGCACGCTGCCGCCGAAATCCTCGACCGCCATCGTCGCGCCGATCTGGCTCCCCATCCCGTTCAGGTCGGAGTAAGGGCCGGAGAGGTCGAGCAACATGCCGATCCTGAACGGGTTGCTTTTGTTCTGAGTGTCCGTCCAGAAACTTCTTGAGCCATACGAATCGGATGTGATTCAAGGAAGGCCGCTCCGTTTGAGAGGCTGTCATGTGGACCGTTGAAAACCGCCCTCGCTACAACCGCGACCGTCTGCGCTACCCGAGCGACCTCT
>JANXTF010000093.1 GCA_025352565.1 Rhodospirillales bacterium
CGCGCCGCTGATCCCGCCGGCCAAGCGTGGCGGTCGCCGGCGTTCGGTCAATGTCCGTGAGGTGGTCAACGGCCTGCTCTATATCCTGAGCACCGGGTGCCAATGGCGCTACGTGCCCAGTGACCTGCCCCCGCGAAGCACTGCAGGGCGGCATGCTGTCTCCTATTTTGTTTTGTCGGCTTTCGAGCCATCGCTGGTAGACCTATGTCCGTTCGAAGAGATCAGGCAAGCGAATTATGCAGGCTGGGTGAGGAGAGCAGCAGGAAGCCCACTCTCCAACTCCTACGTCTGCTTTCGGCCCCGGCTTCCCCTGCAGGAGCGATCTTCATGGGCGCGAACCAGCCGTCGAGGGCGCAAGTGTCCTGCGTCCCCTCCCCACCCCAATCGGTCCCCCAAGGCGGCCCGATCCTGGCTGAAACACGGCCGCCTTCCGTCGGCGCCGGATACAAGCCGGCCCCCCGGTGCAGCTTCCCTCGCCGCGAACGCCGGTGTTCCCTCGCGCAACGCCTGCCGGTGCGCCACGTTGCACCCGGCATGGCGTATCCCGACCCCAAGACTCTTTCCGAGGACGAGCGCAAGCAGATCGTGCAGGCGGGGATGGCCAACGCCAGTTTCGAGCCGCGCACCGTGTGCCTGGTGATCCTCACCGTGCTCGCGGTTTTCTATACGTTGTATTTCAGCGCCGGCATCGTGCTGCCGTTCCTGCTGGCGATCGTGCTGAACCTGCTGCTGCAGCCGGCCAAGCGGCTGCTGCATGAGCGGCTGCGGATACCGGCGGCGCTGACGGCTCTGTTGCTGCTGCTGCTGCTGATGGCGGCGGTGGGGGGCATCGGGTTCGCTATCTCGGTGCCCGCGGGCGGCTGGATCGCCAAGGCGCCCCAGGCCCTGCCCGAACTGCAGAAGCGGCTGAACTTCCTGGCCGAGCCGGTGGCGTTCGTGCGGCACGGCATCGATCAGTTGTCGCACCTGATGCAGCAGACGCCGCCGGACGGGCAGGCCGCGCCGCAGGCAGCGCCGCAGGCGGCGGCAAGCGCGCCCAATCTCGGCGGCGTCGGCCTCTCGGTGCTGCAAGGCACGCGGACCGCGCTGGGCGAGATCCTGACCCTCGTGGTGGTGCTGTTCTTCCTGCTGACCGCCGGGGACAGCCTGCTGCGCGGGTTCATCGAGATTCTGCCGACGTTCGGCGACAAGAAGCGCGCGGTGACCATCGCCAACGAGATCGAGCGCAACGTCTCGGGCTACCTCGTCACCATCACCATCATGAACCTGCTGGTCGGGCTGGCAAACGGCATCTCGATGTGGGCGATGGGCATGCCGGACCCGCTGCTGTGGGGCGTGGTCGCGTTCCTGCTGAACTACATCCCGATCCTGGGGCCGGTGACCGGGATCGCGGTGTTTTTCGGGGTGGGGCTGTTCAGTTCGCCCAGCATCCTGTGGGCGCTGGCGCCTTCGGCCGTGTACCTGGCGATCCATGTCATCGAGGGCGAGACGGTGACGCCGATGCTGCTGGCGCGGCGTTTCACGCTCAACCCCGTGCTGGTGATCGTGTCGTTGTTCTTCTGGGACTGGCTGTGGGGCGTGCCGGGCGCGCTGGTCGCGGTGCCGCTGCTGGCGATCGCCAAGATCGTGTGCGACCGGGTCGATGTGCTGATGCCGCTCGGGCACATCCTGGGGGCTTCGAGCAAGGAAGGCGGCAAGGCCACGCGGGTGGTGGCGTAGCGGGCCACACGCCGCCCGAAAACAGGGCTTCCGTTGCGGCCTCCGACACGTCACATTCCGGCCATATGCAGATCCATGGAAGTTGTGCCGCGCGGGATGGTGCGGGCGTCCTTCTGATCGGGCCGTCCGGCAGCGGGAAATCCGACCTTCTGCTGCGGCTGCTGGATCGCGGGTTCCTGCTGGTGGCGGATGACCGGGTCGATATCGTCGACGGGATCGCCCAGGCGCCGCCGCGATTGGCCGGGCTGGTCGAGGTGCGCGGCCTGGGCATCTTCCGCCTGCCGCACGCGCCATCGGCGCGGATCGCGCTGGTGGCCGATCTCGGAACCAACCCTGGGGGGCCAAAGCTTGGGGGGGCGCCCGACCGTCTGCCCATGCCGATGCGCCATCCCGACCTCGATGTGCCGATGATCCGCCTCGACGCCACAGCTTCCTCGGCGGCGCATCGCATCGCGCTGGCGCTGGATTGCGCGTCGGGCCGCGTGCTGCAATGCGTTGGCGCGTTCGCCGCATGAGCGGCGGCCGGTGAGCGGCCTGGACCGCGTAGTGCTCGTCACCGGCCTTTCGGGTGCCGGCAAGGCGTCGATCCTGCGGGCGCTCGAGGATATCGGCTTCGAGGCCATCGACAATCCGCCGCTGACGCTGATCGAGGAACTGGTCGCGCGGGGCGGCCGCATCGCGATCGGCGTGGATGCCCGCACCCGTGGTTTCGACGCCCGGCTGGTCCTGGCGACCGTTGGGCGGCTGCGCCAGAACCCGGCCTTGCCGCTCGAACTGGTGTTCGCCTTGGCCGACGAGACGATCCTGTTGCGGCGCTACACCGAGACGCGGCGGCGGCATCCGCTGTCGCCCAGCGGGCGGGTGATCGACGGCATCCATGCCGAGCAGGCGATGATGGCCGAACTGCGCGAGGCGGCGGATTTCCTGGTCGACACGTCCGAGCTGCCGATCCCCGAGCTGCGCCAACTGATCGAGCGGCGCTTCGGCGCCGAGGGCACCGCGGGCGATGCGGCCGGCCTGTCCATCAGCCTGATCTCGTTTGCGTTTCCAGCCGGACTGCCACGCGAGGCCGACATGGTGTTCGACGCTCGATTTCTCCGAAATCCGCATTATGTCACGGAACTGAAAGCTTTGACGGGTCTCGACCGGCGGGTCGGCGATTATGTCGCGGCCGATCCGGACTATCCTGCCTTCCACAATCAGCTTATGGCGCTGTTCGGCCTGCTCTTGCCTCGCTTCCGGCAAGAGGGCAAGAAATACGCGACGCTCGCGGTTGGCTGCACCGGCGGGCGGCATAGATCGGTCTACATCGTTGAAGAACTGGCGAAAAATCTGACGGAGATTGGCTGGCGTGTCGCTGTGACGCATCGCGAACTGGCCCGTGAGAGCAATCTATCCCAGCAAGGCGGCGGCGATGCTATCGCTCGCATGTCGCCCTTGCCTCTTCAGGCGCAGGAGGCCTGAGACCACACATGATCGGTCTTATCCTGGTCACCCATGGCCGCCTTGCCGACGAATTGCGGCTGGCGCTGGAACATGTCGTCGGCGCGCAGCGCCAAGTGGCATGCGTCTGCATCGGCCCCGATGACGACATCGAGCGGCGGCGCGAGGAGATCCGCAACCGCGTGCTGGAGGTGGATAGCGGCGACGGCGTGGTGCTGCTGACCGACATGTTCGGCGGCACGCCCAGCAACCTCGCCATCTCGCAGATGAACCGGCCGGGCGTGGAGGTGATCGCCGGCGTCAATCTGCCGATGCTGGTCAAGCTGGCCAAGGTGCGTTCGCACCGGACGCTGGCCGACGCGGTGGATTGCGCGCTGACCGCGGGGCGCAAATACATCGCCTGCGCCTCGGCGATGGTGCCGCATTGCCGGGCGCTCGAACCGGGCCTGCTGGGTCCGCGCCTGGTCGAGAGCAAACCGGTCGAGAGCAAACTGGTCGAGAGCAAACCGGCCGAAAGCGTGCCGGTCGAGAGCGTGCCGGTCGAGAGCGTGCCGGTCGAGAGCAAGATGACCGGGACCGGCGGTTGAACGCCCGCGCGCCCCGGACCCCATGATCGACGGCGGAGTGGACGGCCCGGCGTTGGACCCGCCCACTTCGGTGCTGGTGCGCCAGCTCGTGATCTGCAACCGGCGCGGGCTGCACGCGCGGGCGGCGGCGAAATTCGTGACTCTGGCCGAAAGGTTCGGCGCCTCGGTGGACGTGGTGAAGGACGGCCAGGTGGTCTCCGCGCGGTCCATCATGGGGCTGATGATGCTGGGCGCGGGCCTGGGCGCCCCGATCGAGCTGCGGGCCGAGGGGTGGGACGCCAAGGAGGCGCTGGACGCCCTGACGGCCTTGGTCGAGGCCGGATTCAATGAACAGGATTAACCGCCCGAAGAGCGAGGGCGAGCGGGTACTGATTGGCATTCCGATCTCGGCCGGCATCGCGATCGGCCCGGTGTTCGGCGCCGCCGAGCCCCCGGCGGTGATCACCCGCCATGCGATCGCGGCCGAGGACGTGACGGCGGAAACCGCCCGGCTGGATGCGGCGGTGGCGCAGTCGCGCAACCAGCTGACCAAATTGCGCGCCCGGCTGGCGGTTTTGCCGGAGGACAGCCAGGCGGAGATCGCGCCGCTGCTGGACGCCTATCTGCAGATGATCGGCCCGTCTCGCCTGCTGCGCGGCGTGCGCGCCCGCGTCGCGCGGCTGCGATCGGCGGAAACGGCGGTGGAGGAGGAGACCGACGCGCTGGCGGCGGCCTTCCTGGCCATGCCGGTGGACCCCGAGGACCGCTCGGGCCAGGAGCGGCGGGCCGAGGAGGTGCGCGAGATCGGCCGCCGGCTGGTCCGCAACCTGACGCGGTCCCCGTTCCGCAGCTTTTCGGCACTGCCGGATGGCGCCGTGCTGGTGTGCGAGGGTCTGCGCCCGGCCGACGCGGCGCTGCTCGACCCGTCGCGTGTGGCGGGCGTGGCGACCGACGAGGGCGGTGCCGACGGGCATACCGCGATCCTGCTGCGGGCGCTGGGGCTGCCGGCGGTGCTGGGGGTGGCCGGGTTGTCGCAGGCGGCCTTGCCGGGCCACGCGGTGATTATCGACGGGTCCGCCGGCACGGTGACCACGGACCCGACGCCCGCCTCGCTGGCGGCGGCGCGGAAAAAGGTGACGGCGTTCGCGCGGGAGTTGCAGCGTTTGGCGAAGTTCCGCCGCCTGGCCTCGGTCACCACCGACGGCGAGGCGGTGGAATTGCAGGCCAATCTGGAAATTCCAGCGGAATTGCCGTTGATCGCGCAATCCGGCTGCACCGGCATCGGCCTGCTGCGCACCGAGTTCCTGTTCATGAACCGCGAGACGCTGCCGAGCGAGGCCGACCAGACCGAGACGTACCGCGCCGTGATCGAGGCGATGGGCGGCGATCCGGTCACCATCCGGGTGCTCGACTGGGGGGCGGAGAAAGAGATCGAGGCGCTGGTGACGGCCGGGATCGTGCCGGAAGTGGGCGACCAGAACCCGGCGTTGGGATTGCGCGGCATCCGGCTGCTGCTGCGCGAGACGGCGTTGTTCGAGGTGCAGCTCGCGGCGATTCTGCGGGCGGCGGTGGCCGGCCCGGTGCGCATCCTGCTGCCGATGGTCACCAGCCTGTCCGAGGTGAAGCAGGCGCGCGAGATCTATGAGCGCGTGGCACGCCGGCTGCGGCGGCGCGGCGAGAAGCTGCCGGACACGCTGCCGCCGATGGGCATCATGATCGAGACGCCCGGAGCCGCGCTATCGGCCGACGCGCTGGCGCTGGAGGCGGATTTCTTCGCCATCGGCACCAACGACCTGTCGATGTACACCCTCGCGGTGGATCGCGGCGAGAGCGACGTGGCGCATCTGTACGACCCGCTGCATCCCGCCGTGCTGCGGCTGGTGCAGTTCGCCACCGAGGCCGCGCTACGGCTGCGTATGCCGGTTTCGGTGTGCGGCGAGATGGCGGGCAACCCGAAGCTCACCTCGCTGCTGCTGGGCATGGGCCTGCGCAGCTTCAGCATGAACGCCTCCGCCGTGCCGCGCGTGAAACAGGCGGTGCGGAGCCTGAGCGAGGCCGATTGCACGCGGTTCGCCCGCCGCGTGATGGAACAGACCGACCCGGCGCGCATCCGCGAGATGATCCTGGGCGATGGCGCGCGCGCGGAAAAGCCGGTCAAAGCACCTCGATCGCCATCGCCTTGATGAGCGCCAGCACCGGGATTCCGGGTCGCAGGCCCAGCCGGGAAACCGCATCGGGCGTCACCCGCGCGATCAGGCATTTCGGGCCCACCGCGATTTCGACCAAGGCCGCGTGACGCGCCGCATCCTCGGTGACCGCGCGGACCGTTCCGGGAACGATGTTGTGCAGGCTGATGCCGATGGGGTACGAGGTTGCCAGAATAACCTCGCGCGCGGGCACGCGGATGCGCACGGATTCGCCGGTTTTCGCGACGAGAAGCGGCACTTGGAGCACCGTTTCGCCGAATTTCAGACACGATAATCGGCGTTTTTCATCGTGCCCGGCGACCTCGAGGGTCAATATCGCAGCCGCGTCGTCCCGCTGCGCGATCGGCAGATCGCCCCGGGCGGCGGCCTCCTCCAGGGTTCCGGCAAACCTGACCCGGCCGCGTTCCAGCAGAACCACATGGTCCGCCAGCCGCGCCACCTCGTCCATGGCGTGGGTGACATAGACGATCGGAATGGCCATGGCGGCGCGCAATCGCGCCAGGAAGGGCAGGATCTCGGCCTTCATGGCGGCATCGAGGCTGGCCAGCGGCTCGTCCATCAGCAACAGCCGTGGCTGGGACAGCAGCGCCCGGCCGATCGCCACGCGCTGGCGCTCGCCGCCGGACAGGCTGTGCGGCCGGCGATCCAGCAATGCCGCCAGACCGAGCAGATCGACGATGTCGGCGATCCGCACCGGGCCGGAAGCGGCGCGGCGCAGCCCGAAACGCAGATTGCCGCGCACGGAGAGATGCGGAAACAGCCGGGATTCCTGGAACACCACGCCCAGCCGCCGGCGCTCCACCGCCACCGAAATGCCCGCCGCCACATCGCACAGCGTGACGCCATCCACGACGACACGCCCGCCATCCGGCCGCAGCAGCCCCGCGATCGCGGCGATGATCGTGGTCTTGCCGCAGCCCGAGGGTCCGAACAGCACCGTGGTGCCGGCGGCGGGAACCGCGAACGCCGCGTCCAGCGCGAAGCCCGGATAGGCGTGCCGGAGTGCGACCGAGATCAACCCGATACCCGGCGCCGCATCCGCCGATCGGCGACATCCGCCGCCAGCAGCCCCGCCACCGCCAGCCCCACCGAGACCAGCGACAACCGCGCCGCGACCGCCTCGCCCCCCGGGCTCTGCAACGCCGCATAGATCGCCAGCGGCAGGGTTTGCGTCTCGCCCGGAATGCTGGCCGCGAAGGTGATCACCGCGCCGAACTCGCCCAGGCTGGCGGCGAACCCCACCAGCGCCCCCACCACGATGCCGGGTGCGGCCAGCGGCAGCGTGACCGAGACCAGCCGGTCGATCCGCCCCGCCCCCAGCGTCCGCGCCGCATCGAGCAGCCCGCGATCAACCGCATCGAGGGACTGCCGCACCGCGCGCACCATCAGCGGAAAGCTCATCACGGCACAGGCCAGGCTCGCCCCGGCCGTGGTGAAGGCGAGCCGCACGCCGAACACGGCCCACAACCACGCCCCGACCGGCCCATGCACCCCGAACACCAGCAGCAGCAGCCACCCCGTCACCACCGGCGGCACCACCAGCGGCAGATGCACGAGCGCATCGACCAGCGGCCGTCCCGCGAACCGCGCGCCCGACAGCAGCAGCGCCACCAGAACCGCCACCGGCAGGCCGAACCCCACCGCGCGGGCAGCGACCCCCAGGGTGAGCCGCACCGCCTGCCATTCCTCCGGGCTCAACCCCATTTCAATGTGGCGCCACGCCGAACCCGCGTGCGCGGAACGCCGCCGCGCTCGTCGGTGCGGACAGGAACGCCATGAACGCCCGCGCCTCCGCCGTGTCGCCGCCGCGCACCACCGCGAACGGATACACGATCGGGTCGTGCGAATTCTCCGGGAACACGCCCACGACCGCGACGCCCGCCGCCACCGCCGCATCGGTCGCATACACGATGCCCGCGGGCGCCTCCCCCCGCTCCACCAGCAGCAACGCCCCCCGCACGTTCTGCGCCGGCGCGAGCCGGTTCATGACCGCCGGCCACACGCCCAGCCGCGTCAATGCCTGCCGCGCATAGATGCCCGCCGGCACGTTGGACGGATCGCCCACCGCCAGGCGGCCCCCCGCCCCCAGGATGGCAGTCACGTCGAAACCCGGCCCCAGCGCCACCGGACGCGCCGCATCGCGGCGCATCACCAGCACCAGCCGGTTGCCGAGCAGGTCGCGCCGGGTTTCGGGCACGATCAGGTTCTGCTCGGCCGCATACGCCATCCATTGCGTGTCGGCCGAGGCGAACAGATTGGCCGGCGCGCCCTGCTCCATCTGGCGGGCGAGAGTGGAACTGGCGCCGAAATTGAACCGCGCGGGCGCATGGCCCGCCGCTTCCCACAGCCTGCCGATGTCGCCCATGGCATCGGTCAGGCTGGCGGCGGCGAACACGGTCAATGGCTGCGCGCTCGCGGCGAGCGGGAACAGCAGCAGGAGGGCCTGAATGATGCGCATGAACGGGGCCTCGCGGATGGGGGGCGATATAGCCGGACGTGCATAGCGATAGGGGGTTCTGGGGGTGGCGTCCATCGGGGTGAGGGTGGTTACGCTTTGATTTGCCGCGCAGCTGCCCAAAGATAAATTCGGCCTTTCTCCGCGCAACATGATGGTTAGACTCAGCCGGATTTAACACACGCTCCACAGGGGTTAGCCCGTAAAGCTGGAATGTCAGCTCATCAAGCCGCGCCTCGGCAGCTTTTATGTTGTCCTCGGACGCCGCAAGTTCAGCAGCGGTGGCTACGACCTGTTCGACGATGGCTGGGTTATCAGCCACCGCGAGCGTCCGCAGCAAGGTCGCCAGCTTCTTGCCGCCGGTCCGCTCCGTGACTTCGAACGTCGTGGCGACGACCTTCCATTGGGCCAGCACAAACTCCTGTTCGTCTGCCGTCACGAACACACGGTCCAACACCAAGGCGCCATCGGCCAGCAGTCGCAGTTCACCATCGGCCAACGTCGCCTCGAGCGTTGCTCCAGGTCGAAGGGCGGCGTCCAGCGTTTGATGCCTCACCGCCAAATCCGCCGCATACGCCGAAAGCGCCCGCGCACGGCGGTCCCCGACGTCCAACGCAGCAGGCATACCCTCCTCCCGGCCTTCTGCTTCCACGAGCCCGGCAAACGGCTCGGTATTATGTAGCACCCGCCACCATGGCAATCCGGCCGGCGGTTAAGCGAGTGACCACATAGTTCCGAGTGTGCCCGCACTGAGCGGGCTGGACTATGAGACATGGATAAGCTGTTTGCGATCGCGACTGCCATCGACGGACGTTTCGAAGTCCGGGTAGGGTGGCGGGTATGGACACCACAGGCAAATTGCGCTCGGCATTCCGCCTACGGAAAATCCCCGGGCATGCAATCTGGCTACTTGGAGGGGGGTGGAAGCTGCTCGACGTGGGCGGCAGGCTTGATCTGTTTTCCCGTATTGCCGAGTCAATCGGCGGAACTCCGGCGGTGCTCACGAATCCCCTCATTTGAATTGACCTTCCTGTAGCCCCGATTCGTGCCGACTCCGTATGAGCGGAGGTAGGCGATGTATGGGGTTGTCATGGTCAATTCGCACGTTGCGCGGGCGCGTCTGAGGGACGTTCGGGGCT
>JANXTF010000147.1 GCA_025352565.1 Rhodospirillales bacterium
CATCGGCAGTCAGGGCATCGTGCAAGGCACCTACGAGACGTTCGTGGAGGTCGGCCGCCAGCATTACGGCGGCACCCTCGCGGGGCGGTGGATCCTGACGGCGGGTCTGGGCGGCATGGGCGGCGCGCAGCCGCTCGCCGCCACCATGGCGGGCGCGTCGATGCTGGCCGTCGAATGCCAGCCGAGCCGCATCGAGATGCGCCTGCGCACCGGCTACCTCGACGAGCAGGCCCCTGACCTCGACGCCGCACTCGCTTGCATCGACCGCGCCAAGCGCGAAAACCGCGCCGTCTCGGTCGGATTGCTCGGCAACGCCGCCGACGTTTTCCCCGAACTGGTACGGCGCGGCGTCCGCCCTGACGTGGTCACCGACCAGACCTCCGCCCACGACCCGACCAACGGCTATCTGCCGCAAGGCTGGAGCCTCGATGAATGGGAGCGGGGCCGCGAGCGTGACCCGGCCAGGGTATCCAAGGCCGCGCGGCATTCCATGGCCGGTCAGGTACGGGCCATGCTGGACTTCCATCGCAGGGGCATCCCCACCCTCGATTACGGCAACAACATCCGTCAGATGGCCAAGGAGGAGGGAGTCGCGGACGCGTTCGACTTCCCTGGCTTCGTCCCCGCCTATATCCGCCCGCTTTTCTGCCGCGGCATCGGCCCGTTCCGCTGGGCCGCTTTGTCGGGCGACCCGGAGGACATCTACCGGACCGACGCGCGTGTGAAGGAGTTGCTGCCGGACAACGCGGCACTCCACAACTGGCTCGACCTGGCCCGCGCCCGCATCCAGTTCCAGGGCCTGCCCGCGCGCATCTGCTGGGTGGGCCTGGGCGACCGGCACCGCCTGGGCCTCGCCTTCAACGCGATGGTGGCCAGCGGCGAACTGAGCGCGCCAATTGTGATCGGCCGCGACCATCTGGACAGCGGCTCCGTCGCGTCGCCCAACCGGGAGACCGAGGCGATGCGCGACGGCTCGGACGCGGTGTCGGACTGGCCGTTGCTGAACGCCCTGCTCAACACCGCGTCCGGCGCCACCTGGGTATCGCTGCACCATGGCGGCGGCGTCGGCATGGGGTTTTCCCAGCACGCCGGCATGGTTGTGGTCGCCGACGGCACCGAATCCGCCGCCCGCAGGCTGGCGCGCGTGCTATGGAACGACCCGGCCAGCGGCGTCATGCGCCACGCCGACGCCGGCTACGAGACGGCGCTCGACTGCGCCCGCGCGCACGGTCTGGACCTGCCGGGGATTTTGCGATGAGGGCGCGTCAAATCCGCAATTCGCTTCGATAGCGCCGAAAGCACGCCGCCCCGCATTCCAGCCGCATCAACGCGCCCTCGGCGATCGCCGGGGCAAGCTCAGGGCGGGCACGCACCAGCGGATGGATCGCGTCCGCGTTCCAGGCGGCCGAATGCTTGATGTCCAACACGGCGTGCAGATCGAAATAGTGGCGATCGGCCGAGCGCACGCCCAGCCGTTTCAACCCATCCGCCACCAGCCGCGCCCGGCCCGGCGCAGTCTGCTCGATCACGCCCATGGCGCCGACCGAGTGATAGGCATAGCGCCGGTTGGCGGCGAGTCCGGCCATGGTGTTGGCCAGCGCAAGCGACTCCCACACGGTGGTTTCCACCTGCGGCACGAGGCCCAGGCTTTTCGCCAACGCTTCCAGCATCGGCCCGTGCATGCCCTTGGGGTTGCCGCGCCCCATCTCGTCCCAGTAGTTGCGTGCGATCTCCAGCTTGGCGGCCTCCTCCAGCCGAATTTGCGTGAGCGCGCAAAGGTCGTCGAACCCTGCCTCCCCCGCCACCTCTTGCGTCAGGAACCAGCACATCTCCGCCATGTCCGCACGCTCCGCCAGAAACGGGAATAGCGGGTCGCCTTGGCCCGGCCCGCCGAGGTCCAGTTCCTCGAACCACGCCACGAATTGGTCCGCATCGCGCGGCGCACCGGCCGCGCGTTCGGCGACGCGGGCGCGTGACATTTCCAGGAACCGGCCTTCCAACCGCATCCCCTCGGCCAGGATGTCGATGTCGTCCTCCCACATGGAGGATGGCAAGCTCGGGGTGAAGCGCCGCGCGTTCAACGCCGCCAGTTCGCGGTGCAGATGATCGTGCGTGGTTGGGGCGTGCGAGGTTGGGGCGGTCGCCCGCGTTGAACCGTCCGGCATGGTGTCACCCCGTTGGTCTGCTGTTTTTGGTTGCGATCAGCACCACGGCTGCGATCCGCTCCGCGTTAACATAGGATGCCTCGGCGAGTTCCTCGCCGAACACGTCGGGATCGACCTCCTCGTAGGTCCAGTCGAGTCCCGCCGCGTCGAGGAGCGCCGTCGCCCCCTCGCGGAAAGGATCCCGGCCGTCGATGATGGCGGCACCGGTGTACAGCAGAAGCGTGCCTCCCGGTGCCAGCCGCGCGCAGGCGGCGGCGACGATGCGCCGGGACAGATCGGCGCCCAGCTCGCCGCCACCATGGCGATAGGCGCGCGCGGCCGGATCGACCAGATAGGGCGGGTTGGCGACGATGAGATCGAACACTCCGGACAGGTCATTCAGCAGATCGCCGAGACAGACGGCCACCGTCACCCCCGCGAGCCTGGCATTCACCCGCGTGAGCGCCAACGCGGCCGGATTGATATCCACGCCCAGCACCTCCGCCTCCGGCAACGCCCGGGCGGCAATGATGGCGCCTGGCCCTGCGCCACAGCCGACATCCACGACGCGGCGAGGCAAAACCGGACAACGCTCGATCCAATGGGCGATCGCGCGCGCGAAACGATAGGTGTCGGGGCCGAAGAACACCGCGTCGGACGCCGTTGTCGGGTAGGCGGAGTGGAAAAAAGCAAGTCCCGAGACAAGGGAGAGACGGACCCTGCTGCGCCAGTGCTCCCCGTCCCGCGCCAGGATGCCGGCGGTTCGCATGAGAGCGAAAATGTCCGGTGGGACCACCGTTTCCGCAAACGGCCGGCTCCATCCCAGCACGCCGCGCAGATCGTGCGCCAAGGCGTTCTCCGAACGGGCGTTAACGCGCCCCTGCGTGGCGGGCGTGGGCGAAACGAAGCAAAATCCCTCCCCGAGCGCCGCCTCGGCCAGCCTGCAAAGCGCGTCGTCAGCAACTGTGGAAGCGATATACATGAGGGCGGCTGAACGCCCAGCCCCCCGCGTGGTTGCCGGGTGGTTCGGTGCGCCGGGTGGGTGGAAAGACCGGCTGGGGCGGGAGGGATCGAACCTCCGAATGGCGGAATCAAAATCCGCTGCCTTACCGCTTGGCGACGCCCCATCCGGCGTAGTCTTCATTAGGCACCGGAAGCTGACTGGGCAAGCCCACGAACATCTTATCAAACCGGGATCGTGCCGCGCACAGTAACGACGGTCGCGCCAGCGTTCGGTGACGAATTGCACCCGTATACACAGTCAGATCCTTGGCACCGCGACCTGTCTCCTCAACCCGGGCGCCACGGTGGTGCTGGAGGCATCGCCCGATGCTCCAGCTACACCGCCGGGCTGCACAATATCGTGGGCTTCGACGCGGCCCAGGATCTGGTGACTTTCAGCGCCGCCCTGTTCGCCAATTTCGCGGCCGTGCAGGCGCATGACGTGGCCTATCAGGGGGGCACCTTCATCGCGTTGGGGCAGAACGCGGGGCTGATCCTCCAGGGGATTTTGCCCGCCCAGCTCAGCGCCAGCAACTTCGCCTTCGTGTAGCCACGCGCGTCAGGCGCCGATCGCCCCGCCCCAGCTCCACCACCCTGGCCGCCGCACGCAAGCCGCCACAAGCCCGGCGGTGGCCGGGTCAGGGCACAGCGCGAAGCAGGTGGCGCCCGAGCCGCTCATGCGCGCCAGCAGGCAGCCGGGCTGCGCCCGCAGCGCCGCCAGCACGTCCGCGATGGCGGGGCAGAGCAGGGTCGCCGGCGCCTCCAGATCGTTCGACGCGCGCGCCATGTCGTCTGCCAGCGCGGCCGCGTCGGCCCAACCCGGCGCGAGCACGGCCGGCGGGCTGTATGGGCCTGTACGGGCGCGGAATACCGCCGGGGTCAATACACTCACGCCCGGATTGACCAGCACCATGCCGCACACGGGCAATTCCGGCACATCGTCCAATGTCTCGCCGATGCCGGACATGCGGGCCGCACGGGAGGCGAGGCATACCGGCACATCGGCGCCCAGCGCCAACGCCACGCCGCCATCGGCCGACCAGCCATGCCCCATCCCCCAGGCACGCGCCAGCAGCCGAAGCGCCGCCGCGGCGTCCGCCGAGCCGCCGCCGATCCCGGACGCCACAGGCAGGTGCTTCTCCAGCGTCAGCCGCCCATGCGCCCGCACCCCGGCCGCCGCGGCCAAGGCCCGCCCCGCGCGCAGCGCGAGGTTGTCCTGCTCCGCCGCCAAGCCGGCCGCGAACGGGCCGCTCAACGCCAGGGTGAAGTCGGCCGCCGCCGCATAGCCGAGCCGGTCGCCGACCTCGGGAAACACCGCCAGACTGTCGAGAAAATGGTACCCGTCCGCCCGCCGCCCGGTGACGTGCAGAAACAGGTTCACCTTCGCCGGCGCGAATTCCCAGTCCGAAACGGTCACAATCAGGGCGTGGCGCGCTGCGCCGTGGCGGGCGTGGGCATGCCGAGCGCCTGCTCGCTCTCACGGAGCTTGGCTTCCAGCTTCGGCACGTCGTCCTGGTCGGGCTTCAGGTTCAGCGCCCGCCGCCACTGGAACTGCGCCTCCAGCCTGCGCCCGGCGGCCCAGTAGGCGTCGCCGAGATGGCCGTTCACGGTCGCGTCCTCGGATTGCAGCTCCACCGCGTGTTCCAGCGAGCGGATGGCGCCCTTCACGTCGCCCTGGCGCAACGTGACCCAGCCCAGGCTGTCGAGGATGGAGCCGTCATTCGGCCGGAGCTCCACCGCGCGTTCGATCATCTGGCGCGCTTTCGGCAGGTTGCGGCCCTGCTCGGTCCAGGAATATCCGAGATAGTTCAGCACGTATGGCTGGTCCGGCGAGAGTTCCAGCGCGCGGTTGAAATCCGCCTCGGCGCGCACCCATTGATGAGAACGCTCGAGCGCGATGGCACGGTCATAGAACAGCGGCCAGGAGGAGCGCCCCGGACGCTGCACCCGCGCGATCGCGTTGCCATACACATCCACCGCATCGGCGAAACGCCGCTTGGTTCGCAGGATGTCGCCCTGCATCGTCAGCGGCTCAGGGCGGGTCGGGTAATCCCGCGCGATCTGGTCAAGCATCCGCAGCGCGTCCTCGGTCTGGCCCATTCGTTCGGTCAGCGCCGCCCGGCGCAGGCGGACCACGCCGATCAGCGGGTCGTCGGACGCGACGGATTTCAGCGCCGCCAGCGCGGCCTCCGGCCTTTTGCCGCCATCGACGATCTCCGCCATCAGCAGCCGCGCCGCCGTCAGGTCGGGCCGCATATCCAGCGCCAGGCGCAGCAGCACGATTGCGAAATCGCTGGAATCCTGGGAACGCAACGCAGCAGCCAGCGCCAGATAGGCCTCGGCGATACCGTCGGTCGGCTTGCGGACCTGGCGGTTGGGCGCGTCGGCGGCGACGGCCTGGGCCGAGATGGCGAGATCGTCGCTCGATTCCGTCAGGGCCTGGAGCGTCTGCGCCGCTTCCGCCGCGTGACCCTGGCGGGACTGCCAGCTTGCCAGCGTGCGCGCCAGTTGGAGGTTCATGCCGCCGAATTCGAGCTGCGCCGTGCGATACAGCCGCGCGGCCTCGGCGACCCGCAACCCCAGATCGGCGATCATTGCCGCGTGCAGCGCGTAAATGGCGCGGAAACGCTGGCCCTCGACGAACGGCCGCAACGTCGCGAGCGCGGCATCGGTCTGGCCCTGGCCCTGCTGCGACCATGCCACCAGCAGCGGCTGCAGCACTTGTGTGAGCCCCTGGCGCGGCAGGGCGGCATAGCGGGCCTCGGCGGCCGGCCATCTGCCGTCGCGCGCCTCGGTGTCACCCAGCAGCAATTGTGCGGCTGGGTTGGCCGGCTGCGATCGCGCGAGGCGCACAGCCTCGGATCGCCCGAGCAACAGCGTCGACAGGAACGCCTGCTGCTGCAGCTCGGGGTTGTCCGGGTCGGTCTTGAGCGCGGTCAGGAAGTTGTCGGCCGCGTGGTCCATGTCATGCTGGATTGCCGCGAACCGGCCGTTGAGGAATGCCCCCGAGGCGCCCGGCGCGCTATGACGCGGGCTCAGCAGGGCGTCGAGCGGACCGATATCGGACGCGGCGCACCCCGACAGCAACGATGCGGCGAGAAGGATGGAGCGGCGGAGCGCGCGGACATGCTGCATCGGACAACCTTATCAGCGGCCAGGAGCAGCGGCCAGGGGGGGCAGGGAGCAGGGGCGCGGCGTGGCAAGGGCGTGCGGCTCACATGCCCCCCGGATAGTTGGGGCCGCCGCCGCCCTCGGGCGTCACCCAGTCGATGTTTTGGGTTGGATCCTTGATGTCGCAGGTTTTGCAATGCACGCAGTTCTGCGCGTTGATCCGCAGCTGCGGCTTGCCTTCCTCCGCTCCCTCGATCTCGTACACGCCGGCCGGACAGTAACGCGTCTCGGGGCTGCGATACTGCTCCCAGTTCACGGTGATGGCCCGTGCGGGATCGCGCAGGCGCAGATGCACCGGCTGATTCTCCTCGTGGTTGGTGTTGCTGATGAACACCGACGAGAGTTTGTCGAAGGTCAGCACGCCGTCGGGCCTGGGATAGGCGATGCGCGGCGCCGCGGCGGCGGGCTTCAGCGTCTCGTTGTCGGCGTGCGGATGGGACAGCGTCCAGGGCGCGCGGCCGCGGAACACGTAAGTGTCGAGGGCCGCGTTCAGCAGGCCGCCGTAGAGGCCGAATTTGGCGAAGCCTGGGCGGATGTTGCGCACCTCGCGCAGTTCGCTCCACAGCCAGCTGGCTTGCAGCTTCGCGTCGTAGCTGTCCGGCTCGGGGGCATTTTCGCCGATCGCCTCATGCACCGCCTCAGCCGCGACCATGCCCGATTTCATGGCGGTGTGGGTGCCCTTGATCTTGGGCACGTTGAGGAAGCCCGCCGTGTCGCCGACCAGGCAGCCGCCGGGGAAGGTCAGCTTCGGCAGCGACTGGAAGCCGCCCTCGCTCAGCGCCCGCGCGCCGTAGGACAGGCGCCGCCCGCCCTCGAAATGCTTGCACATGTGCGGATGGGTCTTCAGCCGCTGCATCTCGTCGAATGGCGACAGCCATGGGTTGGCGTAGTCGAGCCCGACCACGAAGCCGTAGCTCACCAAATTGTCGCCCCAGTGATACAGCCAGCACCCGCCATAGGTGCTGCTGTCGAGCGGCCAGCCGATGCTGTGCTCCACCAGCCCCGGCTGGTGCCGCGCTGCGGGGATTTCCCACAATTCCTTGATGCCGAGGCCGAAGGTTTGCGGCGGGCGGCCGTCGCGCAGGGCGAAGCGGGCAGTGGCCTGCTTGGTCAACGACCCCCGGCAGCCTTCCGCCAGCACGGTGAACCGCGCCCGCAACTCCATGCCGCGCGTGTGGTTCGGCCCCGGCTTGCCATCCTTGCCGATGCCCATGTCGCCGGTGGCGATGCCCAGCACCCGGCCGTCCTCCTCCAGCAATTCGGAGGCGGCGAAGCCTGGATAGATCTCCACACCCAGCGCCTCGGCCTGCTGCCCGAGCCAACGGCACACATCGCCCAGCGAGACGATGAAATTGCCCTCGTTGTGCATCTGCGGCGGCGTCGGCAGCCTGTGGGCGCCAGTCGCAGTCAGATAGAGGAACCTGTCGGCCCGCGCCGGCGTGGTCAGCGGGGCGCCCGTCTCGCGCCAATCCGGCAGCAGTTCGGTCAGCGCGCGGGTCTCGATCACGGCGCCGGACAAAATATGCGCGCCCACCTCGCCGCCCTTTTCGACCACGCACACGCTGCGCTCCGGGTCGAGCTGTTTGAGGCGGATGGCGCAGGCGAGGCCCGCCGGCCCGGCTCCCACCACCACCACATCGAACTCCATTGCCTCGCGCGCCATCGTGTCGGACATACTGCCTCCCTGGCCCCTGACATGGAGCGCCCCGGCACGTTAAGGAGGGGGCGGCAGTTGCGCAAAATTTCGCGCGCGGCGAAGTCTTGCGCGCGACGATCGCGCGCGCGGAGGGCGGCCTGTGACATGGATGCGTTGACGGCGTTGCGGCTACAGCTGGAGTGGGGCGCCGACGAGGCACTTGCCGACGCGCCGCTCGACCGGACGGCGATGGACGGGACGGCGATGGACGGGGCGCTGCCGGTGGAGTCGGCGCCGTCGCAGGAGCCGCCGCTCCGTCAGCTCTCCCGCCCCGCCCCGGTCGTGGCGATCCTGCCGGAGCCGAGCCTGGTGGCTCGCGCCCGCGCGGCGGCCGAGGCGGCCCCGACGCTCGAGGCCCTGGTTGCGGCGCTTGCGGCGTTCGACGGCTGCGCCCTGGCCCACACCGCGAGCCGCCTGGTGTTCACCGACGGCAACCCCACCGCCGCGCTGATGCTGGTCGGCGACTGCCCCGGCGACGAGGAGGACCGCACCGGCAAGCCGTTCGTCGGCCCTGCGGGCCGGCTGCTCGACCGCATGTTCGCCAGCATCGGCCTCGATCGCAGCCATTTCCTGGCCACCAACCTCATCCCCTGGCGCCCCCCCGGCGGTCGCCCGCCCACCGAGGCCGAGATCGCGATCTGCCTGCCTTTCCTCCAACGTCACGTAGCCCTGGTGGCACCGCGGCGCCTGGTGCTGCTGGGCAGCCTTGCCACCCGCGCCATGCTTGGCGGCACCCCCCCCTTGTCGCGGGCGCGCGGACGCTGGCACGAGGTCGCGGTGCCTGGCCTCGACCGTCCGGTCCTGGCACTGCCCATGGCCCATCCGCTCGGCCTGCTGAAGGCGCCGCGCGGCAAACGGGACGCCTGGATGGACCTGCTGCGGCTGCGTCAGGCACTGGATAGTCACGCGAACGTGATCGAAACTCGTGTCGTCTAACCACATGAGTTCTTGCGAATCGCATCACTGACCCGCGCGGCGGCGCTTGCCATGCCTGGCTCTTGGCGTGTAGGCGACGCTCCATGCGAGGGATCGGATACACCTTCTCCCGCCTTCCAGCCGCCCGGGCGCTGCTTGCCGGGGCTGCTATCTTGGCCGGCGCTTCGGTCACGAAGGCATATTCTCAGACGCCGTCGCGGCAACCTCAGGCGGGGTCGGACGACCTCGCCATGGCGGTGCCGCGTCTTTCGCCCACCGGCCGCGCGGGCATCGTGCTGCCGCAGCCGCTGTCGCCCAGCGAGGCCGCGCGCATCCGGCGCATCTTCGCCTATCAGCGCCATGGCCGCGTGCCGGAAGCGTTGCGCGAGACCGATGAGGTCGATGGCGAACTTGCGTTGGGCGGCATCCGGCTCGGCCAGGCGATGCTTGGCCACATCCTCGCGGACCGCTATCTCGGCCGCTTCACCAAGCCTGACGCGGGCCAACTCCAGGCCTGGCTCGACCGCCACGCCGACCTGCCAGGCGCCCCCGCCATTCATGCGTTGCTGCTCGCCCGTCTGCCGCGCGGTGCCATACCCCCCCCAGCGCCTGCCACAGCCGCCCTCGCCACGACCTCCGCCCGCGCGACGGTCCCGGTGCCCGAGGAGACGCCGCCCGAGGATATGGCGCTGGAGCGGAACCCGTCGCTCGACCGTTCCGTCTGGGAGGCGGCGCGATCGTCGCGGCCCGACGCGGTCAACCGCCTGCTGGCCCGAACCAAGGGCCTCTCCCCCACCTACGCCGCGGTGCTGCGCGGCGAAGCGGGGCGCATCCTGTTCACGCTCAACCGAGACGCCGAGGCCTTCGACGTCGCCTCCAACGGCGTGGTCGTCTGCATCCGCCGCGAGCGCTGCCGCGAGGCGGCGTTGCCCGGCTACATCGCGGGGCTCGCCGCGTGGCGCATGGAGCGGCCGGAACTCGCCAAACCGATGTTCGAGGCGGCCTGGCGGGCCGAACTGAACACCTCGGCCTTGCGCGCCGCCGCCGCGTTCTGGGCCGCGCGGGCGCATGTCCGGCTGCGCGACGCCGAGGGCTACCGGCCTTGGATGCTCCGTGCCGCCGCCGAAAGCCGCACCTTTCACGGCCTGATCGCGCGCCGCAGCCTTGGCCTCGGCTTCGGATTGGGCGGCCCGGATGGCGAGATGCTGACCCCGGCGGACCTCGACGCGGTCGCGGCCACGCCTGCGGGCCTCACGGCCTTCGCCCTGCTCCAGGTGGGCGAAAGCGGGCGCGCCGAGGCCGAGTTGCGGCGATTATGGCCGGCCGCGCACAACGCCCCCGGACTTGCGCGCGCCATCATGCTGGTGGCGAGCGAGGCCGGGCTGTCCGATCTCGCGGCTCAGTTGGCCGATCTGCTTCAGGCCGTCGATGGCCGCCCGCGCGACGCACGGCGTTTCTCCATCCCGCGCCTGCGCCCCGATGGCGGGTTCAAGATCGACCCCGCCATGGTCTATGCTTTGGCCCGCACCGAATCCAACTTCGACCCTGGCCTGATCTCGCCGGCCGGCGCGCGCGGATTGATGCAGATCATGCCGGATACCGCGAGCTTCATCATGGGCGGCAACAATGGCCCCGCCATCAACGGCGCGCGGCTGGACGACCCGCAGTTCAACCTCGACCTCGGCCAGCGTTATGTGGCCTACCTCGCCAACTGCGAGACGGTGAAGGGCGACCTCGTGCGCCTGCTCGCCAGCTACAATGCCGGCCCCGGCAACACCGCTCGCCTCAGCGCGACCATCCGCGACATGGGCGACCCGCTGCTGTTCATCGAGGCGATCCCGATCGACGAAACCCGCGCCTATGTTCCGCGCGTACTCACCTACATGTGGATTTATGCGGCACGCCTGCGCCTGCCGACGCCCTCGCTCGACGAACTCGCCTCCGGCTCCTGGCCGCGCTATCATCCGCTGCGGCTGTTGCCCACACCTCCTGTCGGACGTTTGCACTGATGGCCCGCATCGACGAAAGCCGCTCGTTCGTTCCCGTGAATATCGCCGTGATGACGGTGTCGGACACGCGCACGGCCGACACCGACACATCGGGCGACACGCTCGCCGCGCGTATCACGGCAGCCGGCCATCATGTCGTGGCCCGCGCCATCGCGCGTGACGACGCGGACGGCATCGAGGCGTTGCTTCGGCGCTGGATCGCGGACGCGGATATCGACGTGGTCATCGCCACCGGCGGCACCGGCATCACCGGCCGCGACGTGACGCCCGAGGCGTTCGACCGCGTGCTCGACAAGAAGATCGAGGGTTTCGGCGAGCTGTTCCGGATGCTCAGCTACCAGAAGATCGGCACATCCACCATGCAGTCCCGTGCCATCGGGGGCGTTGCCGACGGCACCTATCTGTTCGCGCTTCCCGGCAGCCCGGGTGCGGTGAAGGACGCCTGGGACGACATCCTGCTATGGCAGCTCGACATCCGCCACCGCCCCTGCAACCTCGTCGAACTCATGCCCCGCCTGCGCGAGCATCTGCACGCGGCGTAGATCCGCCCCCGTATCCACGTCCGACAATTCGCGCAGCAACGCGATTTTCCGTCCCGTGAAATTCGCCAGCGTGTCGCGCAGCGCCCACTCGCTCGACCACCTCACCCGCGCGAACGGCGCGCCTGGCCGCCGTGGCGAGAGCGCCACCAGCCAATAGCCGCCATCGCGCGCCGGGCCGAAACAGGCCTGCGCGTGGCCGAGCATCCGGAACGCGCGCGCGACATCGTTTGCGCTCAGGTCGGGAATGTCGCTGCCGACAATCGCCGCGCGCCCGCGCTGGTGGCGTTGCAACACGCGGTGCATGCGATGTTCCAGCGTGCCGCGCCCTTGCGGCACACGCGGTATGCCGGCGGGCCACGACCCGCCCCGGCACGCGGAGTCGGGCGTCACCGCGAGCACGGTCGTGAAACGCCGATCGCGGCGCAGTTCGCGCAGCGTGTTCGCGAGAGTCCGCGTGTAGAACCGCCATGCCGCGCGTTCGCCCACATCGCGTGCCAGCCGCCGTTTCACCGTGCCAAGCCGTGGCAACCTCGCGAACACATACACAACGTCCCTCATCCGTAGAGCTTCGCGATCCAGCGCGGCCTCGTGCCCGTGAAATACAGCGCGAGGCAGCATAGATTGCGCGCGGAGCGAAGCCGCCAGCCGTCGCGCTCGTAGCGCGCAGCCGATGTCAGCGCCACGGCGTCCAGCGCCACCAAACGTCGTCGCCCGATGCGGCGCGCGAGATCGACATCCTCCATCAACGGCATCCCCCGCATGCCGCCGACGCGCGCCAGCAGCGTGCGTGAAATCAACAATCCCTGATCGCCATAGGGCAGGCCGAGAACCCGCGCCCGCCACGCCACCACCCGCTCCATCCGCCGCGCCTCGGGCGCGCCACTGTCGAAGGCCAGCCGAAAATACCCCGCCCGATCCGCCGGTCCCGCCATGTGCCGCACGGCGGCCTCGCGCCATCCCGGCCCCAGCCGGGTATCCGCATGCAGCAGCAGCAGCCACCTCCCGGTCGCGCGTGCCACGCCTGCGGCGATCTGGCCACCGCGTCCACGCGGGGCACGAATGACCGTCGCGCCGGCTCGTTCGGCGATGGCCGCCGTGGCGTCGGTGCTGCCACCGTCCACCACGACGATCTCCATCCCTGCCGGCAGCGCCTCGAGCGCGGATGGCAAAACGCCGGCGGCATCCAGGGCGGGTACCACAATCGACAGATCGCACAGGTTCGCACTCACGGGCGGCGACGGGCGGACATCACGCCATCGGCTTCGATGTTCCTCGAATGTTCTTGACCCCTCACGTCGGCTACTCCAGATTACCCATTGAACGGAACATGAACGAAAAGGTGCGGCATGGAACGGCATCTCGGTGGTGAACTGGCGCGCGTGATCGACCATGACGCGCTACAGGCCTTCGATAGCATGGAGAGCCTTGCGGCGCCTGAATCGCGCACTCCTTCGCTCGCGCGCCGCGGGCGCGGGGCCACGCTCAACCCCGCCAGCCGCTACGATGCCGCCTCGTCCGCCCCGTTCGATGACGGGTGGGAAACGCTGCACGCCGATTTCACCGAACTCCCGCCATTGGCCACCACACTCACGCGGGACGCGTCGCGCAGCGTCATCAGCTGGAACCAGAGTCCCGATATTGGCTTCGACCGCGCGGTGAACCCGTATCGCGGCTGCGAGCATGGCTGCGTGTATTGCTACGCGCGTCCCACCCACGCCTATCTCGGCCACTCGCCGGGCCTCGATTTCGAGACCAAGCTGCTGTTCAAGCCCGAGGTGGGCGAGTTGCTGGAGAAGGAACTCCGCAAGCCCAAATATGTGGCGCGCACGCTCGCGCTGGGTTCCAACACCGATCCGTATCAGCCGGTCGAGCGCACGCTTAAATTGACGCGCGCGGTGTTGCAGGTGATGGACCGCTACAACCATCCGGTCAGCATCGTGACGAAATCCGCGGGCGTTCTGCGCGATCTCGATATTCTGCAATCCCTCGCCAGCCGCAACCTCGTGCGGGTGTATCTGTCGGTGACCACGCTCGATCCCAAATTGGCGCGGGTGATGGAGCCGCGCGCGGCCACCCCCGCGCGCCGCCTGCAAGCCATCGCCGAACTGGCGCGTGCCGGCGTGCCCGCCTCGGTTTTGGCCGCACCGATGATCCCGGGGCTGAACGATGCGGAACTCGAACGCATCCTGGAGGCGGCGTCGAAGGCGGGCGCCAGTACGGCGGCGTACGTGCTGCTGCGGATGCCGCTTGAGATCAAGCAGTTGTTCGAGGACTGGCTGCACACGCATTTCCCGGATCGCGCGAAGCATGTGCTGGAACTTATCCGACAGACCCGCGCGGGTGCCTTGAACGATTCCCGCTTCGGCCAACGCTTCACCGGCACCGGCGTGTACGCCGACCTGCTCGCCCGCCGCTTCAACCGCGCGGCGCGGCAATGGGGGCTCGAGAAGCGGACGGAGCTGGATTGCACGCGCTTCGCCGTGCCGGATGGCAAGGCCAAGATCGGTGTGGCGCAGATGTCCCTGTTCTAGATTGTGCCGTCACGCGAAGACTCAGGCCTTCTTCTCCCAGCCGCGCGCGCCCTGCTGCCAGTAGGTGAGCGCGTGGCCCGCCTGCTTCGCCGCTTTCCAGCGCACCCGCGCGGCGACAACGGCCGCATCGTCGCGCCCGTCGAACAGATCGAACACGCGCGCGAACGCATCCAGCCGCGTGCTTTCGGCGCCGTCGAGCAGAAACAGGAACCGCGCCCCGTTCGGGGCCGCGTCGTCGGTGGCGAGCCAGATCGGCTGCGATTCGGCAAACGCCATCGCGGCGGTGCCGTGCGGAAGCCAGTCCGGCTCGGCGCACAGCCATAGCGCCGCGTCGAGTGCGGCCACACGCTCTTCGCTCGCGCACATCACGGCGGCACGTTCGCCAGCGGCCAGGGTGCGGCCCAGAAGCGCGGGCAGCGCCTGATCCGGCCCCGCGCGCGTCAGATGGTAGAAGCCGATCTCCGCCACGCGCGCGGCTCAGTTTTCATAATGATCGGCCACGAAGCGGTCGAGCAGCCGCACGCCATAGGCCGTGGCGCCCTTCGGCACGCAAGGCGCATCCTTGGTGGTCCAGACCATGCCCGCGATATCCAGGTGCGCCCATTTGCAGCCGTTGACGAAACGCTGGATGAACTGTGCCGCGCTGATGGCACCGCCCGGGCGGCCACCGACATGCTTCATGTCCGCGATTTCGGATTTGAGCATCTTGTCGTACGCCTCGCCCAGCGGCATCCGCCACAGCTTTTCGCCGCTCGCGGTGCCGGCGGCGAAAAGCTGCGCCGCCAGTTCGTCATCGTTGCTGAACATGCCGCCATATTCATGGCCCAGGCTGATGATCATAGCGCCGGTCAGAGTCGCCAGGTCGATCATGAACTTCGGCGCGAACCGTTCCTGGCAATACCAAAGCACATCCGCCAGCACCATCCGGCCCTCGGCATCGGTGTTGATTATCTCCACTGTCTGACCGGAATACGTGGTCACCACGTCGCCTGGGCGCTGCGCCGTGCCCGACGGCATGTTCTCGACCAGACCCACGATCCCGATCGCGTCCACCTTCGCGCGCCGCCCGGCCAGCGCCGCCATCAGGCCGACCACGGCGCCGGCGCCCGCCATGTCCCACTTCATGTCTTCCATCCCGCCGGCCGGCTTGATGCTGATGCCGCCGGTGTCGAAGGTGACGCCTTTGCCAATGAAGGCGATCGGCGCGGGGTGCGACTTCTTCTTGCCTTTGCCCTTCTCGCCGGAGCTGGCCCCCATCCATTGCATGACAACCACACGCGGCTCCTGCGCGCTGCCCTGCGACACGCCGAGCAGCGCGCCGAAGCCCAGTTTCGCCAGCTCTTTCGGCCCAAGAATCTCGATCTTCAGGCCAAGCGATTCCAGTTTCTCGCATCGGTCCGCCATCGCGGTCGGCGTCAGGATGTTGCCCGGCTCGCTCACCAGGTCGCGCGCCACGAACACGCCCTCGACCACAGCCTTCAGTGGCGCGAACGCCAGCTTGGCGGCGGCCGGTTCGGCGCACAGGACGTGCAGAGTCGCGAGGCGCGGCTTGTCCTCGGCCTTCTCCTTCGTCCGGTAACGGTCGAAGCGGTAGCAGCGCAGCGCCGCACCCATGGCCAGCCCCGCCATCTGGCAGGGCGCGAGCGCGCCCGCGACCGCGGCGTGCTTGTCGCGCTGCACCGCGCCCGCCGCCCGGCCGCCCGCCTCCTCGACGGCGTGCGGCGTGAGTTCGGCCATCTTGCCCAGCCCGATCGCCACGATGCGCGAAAGCCCCGCGCCCGGTGCCAGCATGATGCAGCTCTGGCCCTTGCGGCCCTTGAACTCGCCCGCTTCGAGCGCGCGGGACACGGCACCTTGGGTCGCCGCGTCCGCCGCATGCTGCGCCTCGCCCGGCTCGGTGTCCTCCGCGATCAGCAGCACCAGGGCGCCACTCGTGGGCAGGATAAAGGGCGCGAAGGCGATGTCGAGGATCTCGGCGGCCATGTGCGGGGGCGGCTCCAAATGATGCGCGGGAACTGTAGCAGCCGGGAGGGGCGCGGGCTATGACCGGGGGCATGGATGACACGGCCCTGCTGGAGCTTGCGTTCGACCTTGCCCGCCGCGCCGGCGACGCGATCATGTCGGTGCGCGCGCGCGGTTTCGCCACCACCCACAAAAGCGACTCCTCCCCCGTCACCGAGGCAGACCATGCCGCCGAGGCGATCATCGCCGCCGCCTTGCGTGCCGCGACCCCAGGCATTCCCGTGGTCGCCGAGGAAGAAATCGCGGCGGGCCATGTGCCGGACCGGGCAGCGGCGTTCTGGCTGGTGGATCCGCTGGACGGCACCCGCGAGTTCGTCGATGGCGGCACCGATTTTGCGGTGTGCGTCGGGCTGGTTCGGAATGGCCGCCCGGCTCTCGGCGTCATCGGCGTGCCGGCCGAAGCCGAATTGTTCGGCGGCATCGTGGGGCAGGGGGCTTGGATGCGCGACGCCGCCGGCACAAAGCCGATCAGCGCGCGCACCGTCCCGCCCGAGGGCGCGCATGTGGTGGCCTCCCGCCGCCACGGCAACGACGCGATGCTCGGCGCGTTCCTGGCCACGCGAGGCCCCATGGCGCGCACCACCAATGTCGGTTCCGCGCTGAAATTCTGCCGCGTGGCGCAGGGTGTCGCGGACCTCTATCCGCGTTTCGGCCGCACCATGGAGTGGGACACGGCGGCCGGGCAGGCGCTGCTGGAGGCCGCCGGCGGGCAGGTGAGGGTGGTCGAGACGGGCGCCGTGCTGGCTTACGGCAAGCCCGGCTGGGACAATCCCAGCTTCTATTGCACCGGCCGCATGTGACCGAGATACTGGCGGCCGATGCACCCGGAATTGCCCGCGCCGCGTCGCTGCTGGCGGCCGGCGGGCTGGTCGCGTTCGGCACCGAGACGGTTTATGGGCTGGGTGCCGACGCCACCAACGACCGCGCGGTCGCCGCCATCTTCGCGGCCAAGGGCCGCCCGCATTTCAACCCGCTGATCTGCCACTATCCAACGGCCGCGGCCGCCTTCGAGCATGTTGAGCCGACCCCGTTCGCTCGGGCGCTCGCCGCCGCATTCTGGCCCGGCCCGCTCACCCTTGTGCTGCCCCGCCGCCTGACCTGCCCCGTGGCCCTGCTGGCCGGCGCCGGGCTCGATACGTTGGCGGTGCGCGTGCCCGCCGGCGCGGCTGTCCTGGCATTGTTGCGCGCCACCGGGCTCCCGGTCGCGGCACCCTCGGCCAACCGCTCCGGCCAAGTGAGCCCGACCAGTGCCGCCCACGTGCTCGACGGATTGGGTGGCCGCATCGCTGCCGTGCTGGACAGCGGGGACTGCCCCGTTGGCGTGGAATCGACCGTGCTGGACCTCACGGCCGAGCGGCCCTTTCTGCTGCGCCCCGGCGGCGTCTCGCGGGAGGCGATCGAGACGGTGATCGGCCCGGTCCGGCGCGGCGTCACCCCGCAAGCGGCCGAAGCGTCGCGAACGTTGCGCTCGCCCGGACTGATGGTGTCGCACTACGCGCCCGCCCTGCCGGTCCGGCTGAATGCCGTGAGCGTCGCGGCGGACGAGGCATTGCTCGCATTCGGTCCGCCATTGCCGGGCGCCGGCGCGATGTTCCAGTTGAGCGAAACGGGCGATCCGGTCGAGGCTGCCGCGCGCCTGTTCGCCGGGCTGCGCGCGCTGGACCGAAGCGCCTGCCGGGGTATCGCGGTGATGGCGGTGCCCGAAGCCGGTCTCGGGCTGGCGATCAACGACCGGCTGCAACGCGCCGCCGCGCCCCGGTAGCTACTCCGCGGCGCCCTCGGCCAGCCGTTCGGCCAGCATCACGCGCCCGCCCCAGCTCTGAACGAGGTCTGCCGCCGCCACTTGGTCGCGGCGCAGGCCCGTGCCTTCCACCAGCAGGTCGGGCCGCAGCGCCCTGAGCAGCTCGGCGTGGTTGTCTTCCTGCTCCAGGATCACGAGATCGACGAAGCCGAGGCTGGCCAATCGTGCGGCGCGCACCGCCTCGGGCTGCGATGGGCGTCCCTCGCCCTTGTGACGCTGCACGCTGGAATCGCTCGACAGCGCGACCACCAGATGGTCGCAGGCGGC
The DNA here is from genome assembly GCA_025352565.1 of Rhodospirillales bacterium. GTDB lineage: Bacteria > Pseudomonadota > Alphaproteobacteria > Acetobacterales > Acetobacteraceae > JANXTF01. The sequence continues at coordinate 18,101 of JANXTF010000147.1, forward strand.
GCGAGCCTGTTCCAGCAGGTGCATATGGCCCGGCCGCAAAGGATCGAACGAACCGCGCGTGAAGCCGGTCCGGTGGCCGGCGCGGCGCCAGCGCTCCACCCGCTCCACCGCGGCGTCGCGGTTGACGATCTTCCGCAGTGCCCCGCCGTGGGGAGAGATGGCCGCGAGCAGGTCGCTCTCATGGGCCACCGCGATGCCGACCTTGCCGACCACGACGCCGGCCGCGATGTTGGCGAGCCGGGCCGCGATGGGCAGCGCCAGACCCGCTCCCAGACCTGCCGCCAGCGCCGCGACGGCGGTGTCCCCGGCGCCCGATACGTCGAACACCTCGGCCGCCTCGGCACGGAAATGCCAGGCGGCCTCGTCGGTCACCAGCGTCATGCCGTCCTCGGCGCGGGTGACGATCACGGCGCCGAAGCGATGCGTCAGGCGCAGCTTCTCGGCCGCCGCCTCGATCGCGGTGTCGGTGTTGACCGCCATGCCCGTGGCGTGTGCGAGGTCGCGCCGGCTGGGCATCACCACGTCGGCGCCGGCATAGCGTTCGAAATCCGCACCGCGCAGATCGACCACCACGCGGCGTCCGGCGGCCTTGGCGGCGGCGATCAGTTGGGCGGGGATGTCGCCGGACAGCACGCCCTTGCGGTAGTCCGACAGCACCGTCACCGAGGTTGCGGCCATGGCGTCCCGCGCGATGCGGAGCAGGCGTTCCGCGAGCTTGGGGTGGATCGGCCCGGTCTCCTCGTGATCCGCGCGCAGCATCTGCTGGCCGTGGGCGATGTAGCGGGTTTTCTGCGTGGTGAGCCGGCTGCCCTGGACCAGCAGCCAGGGCTCGACCCCCGGCTGGCCGCCGATCAGCCCGGTGAGATCCGAGCCCGCCTGGTCGTCGCCCACCACCGAGACGAATGCCACGGCGGCGCCCAGCGCCACAAGGTTGTGGACCACGTTGCCCGCGCCGCCGGGCAGCGACAATTCGCGCTGGATGTTAAGCACTGGCACCGGCGCTTCGCGGCTCACCCGCTCCACGTCGCCATAGACGTAGCGGTCCAGCATCGCATCGCCGACCACCAGCGCGCTGGACCGGGCGAGGCGGCGGACGGCATTGGCGAGTTCGGGCGCGAGGTCGGACACGGAAGCGCCGGTCGGTGTGGCGAGGGGCGGATAGCCAGACTGCATGCTGCATCGCCTAACGGCTCCCGCGGGGGCTTGCAAGCATTCTGCGCCGCGCCGCCGCGCTAACCTCGCGGTAACGACTCTCCCGCATTGTGGTCGCGGCCGCATGGAGGGGTAGAGGCATGGACGGGGCGGGACGCCTGTTGCGGGATGCGCTGGAACGCGGTGCGCGGACGCCGCGTGGCCGGGTGATGCTGGTGCTGCATCTGTCGCGCCTGCGGGCGCCGGCCCCGCGCGCCTATCACCGGCGCATCGCGCGCGCCATGTTGCAAGACACCGCGCAACGGCACGACGGACAGCTTTTCCCGCTCGGCAACGGCGATCTGGCAATGCTGTGCCGATCCGAGGACACCGGGGGCGCCCCGGCGGTGGCCGGCATGATCGCCGAGCCTGCACAACTGCCGGAACTGCTCGGCCGGCTGTTCCGCGCCGACCTGCCAGACCCCGCAAGGCTGGTTTCGCTTTGGTCGCTCGATGGCGCGCTGGCATCGGCGATGGCCTATGTCGATACGCCCGATCGGCCGGAGACAGAATTCGGCCGGTCGCCCCAGAAGGACCGCCGAAGCGGCGAGGGGCCCGGCCAGGGGGGGCTGGGCCAGGGGGGGCTGGGCCAAACGGCGGCCGTCGATGCGATCGCGCTGCTCGCAGGCGGGCGCAATCTCGAAAGCATCATGCAGCGCCAGACGGCGGTGTCGCTCGGGGGCGCTGGCCAGCGCGGGGTGCGGCCGATCTTCCGCGAAGTCACGTTCTCCATCGCCGAGTTGGAAGCGCGGCTTTCGGCGCGGGAGGGTGCCGATGCCACCGGCCAGGCGACGGCGGACCCGTTCCTGTTCCGTCATCTCGCCGGCCGGCTCGACGCCCGCATGCTGGAGACAATGCGGACGCATCTGGCCGCCGGCTCGCCGCTCGACGCGCTCGGCGCCATGCCGATGCATCTGAACCTCACGGTCGGTGGCGTGCTGTCGGATGCGTTCGCCCGCCTCGCCGAGGAGTGCGAAGCGGCCGCGCACCCGCTCGGCATCGAAATTTCGATGGTGGAAGCCTGCCTCGACGGTGCCACCTTCGTGCAGGCGCGCCGTGCGGTGGACCGGGCCGGGATGCGCTTCGTGCTCGACGGAGTGTCGCATATGGCATTGATGCTGACGCGCCCGGCTGCCATGGCGCCCGATCTGCTGAAGCTCGACTGGTCGCCGCGCATGGCCGAGTTCGTGGACGGCGAGCGGGAGGCTCTGGACGCGGCGGTGGCAGCCTTCGGAGCCAACCGCATCGTGCTCCATCGGGCCGAAACCGAGTCGGCGCTCCACTGGGGTCTGGCGCGCGGCATTCGCCAGTTTCAGGGCCGACATGTGGACGCGATGCTCGGTGCCGGCCGTATCCGCGACTGCGGCATGTCGGCCGGCTGCACGCTCGGCCAGTGCATCGGGCGGGAGGCGGCGGTGGCGCTGCCGGGCCGCGCGGGATGCGGCAACCCCGCCTTGCTCGAAGCCGGCGCCGCTCCGCGGCCGGTCACCGTGCCCGCTTGAACACCAGTGTCGCGGCGGCTCAAACCGCCTCCCGGCTCGCGCTGCTGATTTGCGAGTGCGTGGACACGGGGGTCGCGCGCCGGGTGCTGCTGGTGCGCCTGTCCGGCCTGCCCCGCGTGCTGGCCCGGCCGCATCATCTCCGCCTGATCCAGGACGCGTTGGCCCCGCTGGCCTCGGCCAGCCGCGCCCAGACGTTTCACCTGCCGAGCGGCGATATCGCGATCGTCTGGCGTGGCGCCGAGGAAGCCGCATTGGCGCGCACGAAACGGGCGCTCGACTGCCTGTTCGAGGACGCCTCGGTGGCCGAACCCGCGCGGCTGCTCGCCGTCATGCATCTGCCCGACGACGCCGTGGCCCTGCGTGCCGAAATTGGCGCCGGCGGCGACGCCCCCGTACCGATTTCCCCGTTTGCCGGACGGCCGTTCGACCCGTCAGGGCTGGTGCGCCTGGAACAGGCCCTGGCCCAGGCCGACATCGCCCGCTTCGTGCGCCGCGAGCGCATTCGTACCATCGAGCCCGGCGCCCTCGATTCCGGTGACTCCGAGACGGGCGGATTCCGGCTGGCGTGGGAGCGGCGCTTTCTCGCGGCCGAGGATGTGGCGGCGGCGCTGACGCCCGGTGTCGCGCTGCGGACCGATCCATGGCTGTTCGCCCGCCTCACCCGCACCTTCGACCGCAGGATGCTGGCGCTGCTGTCGGCACCGGCCGAACTGCACGGCGCCGGGCCGTTCTCGCTCGACCTCAATGTGGCCAGCCTGCTCGGCCCGGAATTCACACGTTTCGACGCGGCCCTGCCCCGCCTGCTGCGCGGCCAGGTGACGATCGATCTGGTGGCACCGGATATTCTGGCCGACCTCGCGGCCTTTGGTTTCGCGCGCGATTTCGCCCGCGAGCGCGGCTACCGCCTGGGTCTGCGCGGGGTCGGGGCCGAACTGGCGCCGGTGCTGCCGGCGGGCCGCCTCGGCTTCGATTTCGTGCATCTTCGCTGGGCCGAGGCATGGGCCGGCCTGGCACCCGATCTGGCATCCATGTCGCCCGCCGCGATTGTGCTGGCGGGCGCGGACACGGCCGAGGCGGTGGCGTGGGGCCGTGCCCAGGGCGTCACGCTGTTCCAGGGGGCCGCGGTCGCGTGAGGCGACGGCGGCGTAAATTGGGCGACTGCGTGCCGGACCTTGGACGAGGCGCTAGCCGAACACGGCGGCGTCCCGGTTGTCCTGCATCAGCTTCGACAGGCCGGGCAGCTTCTCGAGCCCCAGCCCATGCGGGGTGCCGCCATCTTCGTCGGCCTCCACGTCGCCATAGGCCGCGCCGAACACCTTCTCCCACTTGCCCGCGGGCTTGCGGATCTCGACGTTGACGACGGTTGCCTTCAACACCAGCCGCACGATGGCGTCGCCGGGGCGGTTGGGTTTGGACAGGCTCGGATGGCCGCCGATCACCTTCCAGCCGGTCTTCAGCGCCCAGGCCGTCAGCTCCTCGGCGGTCATGCCCGCCCCGCCTTCACGCCTTGCACCGACAGGAAGCCGACCAGCCGTTCCGCTTCCGCCACGATCGGGTCGCACAACGCGGCCGCCCGTGCGGCACCGTCGCGCAGCACCGCCTCGATGGCGCCGGGATCGTTCAGCCAGCGCGTGGTCTCGGACGCGATCGGCGCGAGCTTCTCCACCAGGAGGGCTGTGAGCGACTCCTTGAACGCGCCGAAGCCGCGCCCGCCATGTTCGCGCAGCACGCTCGCGTGGTCGGTGTCGGTCAGCGCCGCGAAGATGCCCACCAGGTTGCGCGCCTCGGGCCGGCCCTCCAGCCCCTCCGCCTCGCCCGGCAGCGGCTCGGCATCGGTCTTGGCGCGACGGATCTTGGCCGCGATCATGTCCGCGTCGTCGTTGAGGTTGATGCGGGACTGGTCCGACGCGTCGGATTTGGACATTTTCCGCGTGCCGTCGCGCAGGCTCATCACGCGGGCGGCGGGACCCATGATGAGCGGCTCGATATGGGGGAAGAATTCCACCCCGTAATCGTGGTTGAACTTCTGGGCGATGTCATTGGCCAGTTCCAGATGCTGCCGCTGGTCCTCGCCGACAGGCACGCGGGTCGCGTGATAGGCCAGAATGTCGGCCGCCATCAGGCTTGGGTAGATATACAAGCCGGCCGACACGTTTTCGCGGTCCTTGCCCGCCTTGTCCTTGAACTGTGTCATGCGGTTCAGCCAGCCCAGCCGCGTCACGCAATAGAATATCCAGCCGAGCCGCGCATGGGCCGGCACGGCGGATTGGTTGAACAGGATGTGCGCCCTAGGGTCGATGCCGCAGGCAAGCAGGGACGCCGCCATCTCGCGCGTCTGGCGGGCGAGATCGGCGGGCTCCTGCCATTGGGTGATCGCGTGCAGATCGACCACGCAGTAGATGCACTCATGGTCGTGCTGCAGCGCCGCCCAGTTGCGCATGGCGCCGAGATAGTTGCCGAGCGTGGGGATGCCGGATGGCTGAATGCCGGAGAAGATGCGCTGCATGGGGAGTCTCGCCCTTGGGGGCGGGGTTTGTCGGGTGGTTTGCTGCCCCGGTCAACCGGCGCGCCGCCGCCGCAACAGCGTGGCCGCCGCCTCGCGCAGGCTGAACGCGCCCAGTGCCTCGCCCGCCACCCCATAGGCCGCCAGCCCGCAGGCGATCATGGCGGCGAGCCCGATCTGGCGCATCCCCGGCATGTGCAGGCCCATCAGCGCCGGCATGGCCGCGCGCTGGAAAACCACCAGCACGCCGGCCATCGCGCAGGAGGCGAGCACCATGCGCGGCACCCGGCCCAGCAGCCGCGCATCCATCGCGAGCTGCCCGCGCCGGTGCAGCACGACGCCGAGCGCCAGCGCGTTCACCCAGGACGAGATGCTGGAGGCGAGCGGCGGTCCCAGGTGCTGCAAGGGCGTCATCAGCGCCAGGTTCAGGCCGAGGTTCAGCACCACGGACGCGAGCCCGATCCGCACCGGCATCGCCGTGTCGCCGCGCGAGAAGAATGCCGGCACCAGCACTTTCACCAGCACGAAGGCCGGCAGCCCGGTCGCGAACGCCGCCAGCGCCTGGCCCGACAGCACCACCGCGTCTTCGGTGAAGGCGCCATGGCCGAACAGGGCGCCGATGATCGCCTCGCTCGACACCGCCAGCGCCAAGGTCGCCGGCAGCGTCAGCATCAGCGCGAACTCGATCGCGCGGTTCAGCGTGGCGCCCGCCTCCGCCCCGAGCCCGGCCGACACCTGCCGCGACAGGGTCGGCAGGATCGCGGTGCCGACCGCCGTGCCGATGATGCCGAGCGGAAGCTGGTTCACCCGTTCGGCGAAATACAGCACCGTGACGGTGCCGGGTGCCAGCAGGCTCGCCACGATGCCGTCCACCAGCGAGTTGAGCTGCACCACCCCCGCGCCCAGCAGCCCCGGCGCCATCCGCCGCAGCAGCGCCCGCATGCGCGGCGTCATGCGCGGGCGTGGAATATGCAGCCGCAACCCGGCCCGCCGCACCGCCCAGCCCACCAGCGCCAACTGCACCACGCCCGAAACCGACACGCCCCAGGCAAGCGCATGCCCCGGCGTCGGCACCAACCCGAGCAGGCCCAACATGCAGCCGATTGAGACCACGTTGTAGACCACCTGCGAGGCGGCCGCCGCGCCGAATCGCTCCATCCCGTTCAGCACGCCCGACAGCAGGGCCACAAGGCAGATCAGCGGCATGTAGGGGAACGTGATCCGCGCGAGGTCCACGGCCAGCGCGAACTTGCCCGGATCGTCCGAGAACCCCGGCGCCACCACCGCCATCAGCTGCGGCATGAACAATTCCGCCGCGATGGCGATGCCCACCAGCCAGAACGCCATGGCGGCCACCGCCTCCTCGGCGAAGCCGCGCGCCGCCTCCGGCCCCTCGGTCGCCAGCAGCCCCGCGAACGAGGGCACGAAGGCGGCGTTGAAGGCACCCTCGCCGAACAGCCGGCGGAACATGTTGGGCAGCTTATTGGCGACAAAGAACGCGTCCGCGATCGGCCCGGCGCCGAGCAGGGCCGCGATCAGGAAGTCACGGAACAGCCCCAGCACGCGGCTGGCGAGCGTCCATCCTCCGACGGTAAGGATGCCGCGCACCATGGCGGCGGTTTAGCGTGATGGTCGCGCGGGGGCAAACCACGCCCGTCATGCGGCCCGACAGCCGGGCCGCATTCGCATAGACGGTGCCTCATGCCGCAGCCACCCATTCTCGTCGGCTAGTATGACAGCCCCTTCGTGCGGCGGGTGGCCGTAGCGATGCATCACGTCGAGCGCCGCGTGCTCTCCACGCATGGGCGACATCGCGTCGGCGGTCGTATCGACATTCATCCGTGCGAAGCTTCCGCAGCTCGCGCTTCCGGGCGTCTGTCCGCCCAGGTTGCGCGCATTCGGTCGCCGCCCATATGTGCGTCGCCATCAGAGGATATCTGTAAATGTCCCGCATCGACCAATCTCGCATCGGCAAGTCCGGCACCTTCACGCTCGGCGGCCGAATCGTGAAGCGGCTTGGCTACGGCGCCATGCAACTCGCGGGGCCCGGCGTGTTCGGTCCCCCGAAGGATCATGACGCGGCATTGGCGGTGCTGCGCGAGGCGCTTGCGAGCGGCGTGGATCACATCGACACCAGCGATTTCTACGGCCCGCACGTCACCAACAAGCTGATCCGCGAGGCGCTCGCGCCCTATCCCGACGATCTCGTCATCGTCACCAAGATCGGGGCGCGGCGCGGCGCGGATGGATCCTGGATCCCGGCCTTCTCGCGCGAGGGACTGACGCAGGCGGTCCACGACAATCTTCGCAACCTGGGCCTGGACGTGCTCGAATTGGTCAACCTCCGCAGCATGTTCGACGCGCATGGCCCCGCCGAGGGATCGATCGAGGCGCCGCTCACCATCCTGGCGGAGCTTCAACGGCAGGGCCTGGTGCGTCACATCGGGCTGAGCAACGTCACGCCCGCGCAGATCGCCGAAGGACGCCGGATTTGCGAGATCGTCTGCGTGCAGAACGCCTACAATCTGGTGCATCGGGCCGACGATGCCCTGATCGACGATCTCGCCCGCGACGGCATCGCCTACGTGCCGTTCTTCCCGCTCGGCGGTTTCACCCCACTGCAATCTGCCACCCTGTCCGCCGTCGCGGCCCGCCTCGGTGCCACGCCCATGCAGGTGGCACTCGCCTGGCTGCTTCGTCGCGCGCCCAACATCCTTCTGATCCCCGGCACCTCGTCGGTCGCGCACTTCCAGGAGAACCTCGCCGCAGCCGCGCTCAATTTGCCGGATGATGCCGCCCGCGAACTGGACGCTTCGGCGAGCACCGGCTCCGCCTGAAAGCTGCACGGCAGCCGCTGGGCACGATCCCGCTACTCGTCCCGCAACGGCCGCGACAGCAGCATCTCTCCCGCCCGCCGCACGCTGATTTCGCCTGCGATCAACCCTGCCACGGCGGCGCAAATCGGCACCGCGACGCCCAGGCGCTCGGCGCGCGACACCAGAGCGGGCGCCGTCGCCACGCCCTCGGTGGCGGTGGTGCGCGCGGCAAGGATGGCGGCTGCCGGCGTGCCGGCGCCGAGCGCCAGCCCGAAGCTCATGTTGCGGCTGGACGCCCCGGCACAGGTCAGCAGCAGGTCGCCCATGCCGGACAATCCGGCCACCGTCTCCGCCCGCCCGCCCAGCGCCACCGCCAGCCGCGCCATCTCGGCAAGTCCGCGCGTGACCAGGGCGGCGCGGGCGTTCTCCCCCATGCCCGCCCCGATCACCACGCCGGCGGCAATCGCAATGACGTTCTTGGCCGCGCCACCGACTTGCGCGCCGATCGGGTCATCATTGCCGTAGAGCCGGAACGCGGCCCCCGCCAGCCGCGCCATGGCGGCCTCGCGCAACGCGGCGTCGTTCGACGCGATCACGGCGGCGGCTGGCAGGCCGCGCGCGATTTCGTGGGCGAAGTTGGGCCCGGTCAGCACGCCGCGCGGCGCACCGGGCAGCACGTCCGCGAGTATCTCGAGCGGCAGCGCCAGCGTGACCGCCTCGATGCCCTTGGCGCACACCAGGACGGCGCCGCGCGGGTCCAGCCGTGCCGCGACCGTGCGAAGATACGGCATCGGCACCGCCAGCAGGGTGAGGACGGCTGGCGCCAGGCGGTCGGTCACGCGGATGGCGGACGGCAGGCGCTGGCCGGGGAGGCGGGCGGTCTCGCGGGTTTGGGCGAGGGTGGGGTCGCGCGCCCACAACGCCACCGCGCGGCCCTCGCGCGCCAGATGGAGCGCCAGCGCCGTGCCCCAGGCGCCCGCGCCCACGACCAGGATTTCACTCATCGGCCCAGCGCTCGATGGCGAAGCCTTCGCCGGGCTCGCGGTCGCCGAGGGCCCGCAGCAATGCCGCCAGGTAGGGCTCGATCTCGGTCTCGAACCGATAGGGCGGATTGACGACCAGCAACCCGCAGCCGTTCAGCCGCGCGGGGTCGAGCGGCTCGCGGAGGAAAAGCTCGACCGCGATCACGTCGCGGATGCCGGCGGCTTCGATGCCGGCGGCTTCGATGGCGGCGCGAAATGGCCGCAGCGGCGCGCGGTGCTTGATCGGGTACCAGGCCGCGAACACCCCGTTCGTGAAGTGCCGCCACCCCGTGTGCAGGCCCTTCGCCAGGCGGGCGAACTCGTCGGTCGCCTCGTAAGGCGGGTCGATCAGCACCAGCGCCCGCTTCAGCGGCGGCGGCAGCAGTCCCCCCAACGCCTCCCACCCGTCGCGCGCATGCACCGCCACCTGGGCGTCGTGGGCGAAACGCCGGCGCAGCGTGGCCTGATCCTCGGGCTGCAGCTCGCAGCAGGCCAGCCGGTCCACCGGGCGGAGCATGGCGCGGAGCAGGGCAGGGGAGCCGGGATATGTCGTGTCGCCGCCCTGCCTGCGAACCAGAGCCAGGTAGTCGGCGAGCTCCGGCGGTTCCGCCGCCAGCAGCCGGGCGATGCCCTGTCGCCACTCGCCCGTCCGGGTCGCCTCGTCGCTGGACAGATCATAGGCGCCGGTGCCGGCATGGGTATCGAGCACGAACACGCCGGCCGGCTTGCGTTGCATGGCGGCGAACAGGCGCACCAGCAGCGCGTGCTTGAAGCAATCGGCGAAATTGCCGGCGTGGAAGGCGTGGCGGTAATTCATGCGGCCAATTCGCGCAGGGGCCAGCGGGGGCGGGGCGCGTGGTCCATCTCGTCGGCCAGCCCCAGGCGCAGCCGCTCGATGCCGGCCCAGGCCACCATCACCGCGTTGTCGGTGCACAGCCGCACCGGCGGCGCCACCAGGCGGAAGCCGCGCCGCTCGGCGGCCTTGGCGAGCGCCGTGCGGATGGTGGCGTTGGCGGCCACCCCGCCCGACACCACGAGCAGCCGCTCCGGCGCCGCGAAATCCCGCATGGCATGGTCGGCGCGGTCGGCGAGGCAATCGGCGGCCGCGGCCTGGAACGAGGCCGCGATATCGGCGGCCACCTGAACCGGCAGGGCGCCGGGCGGGAAGGTTGCGACCAGCTGCGCCACCGCCGTTTTGAGGCCGGAGAAGCTGAACTCGCAGCCCGCGCGGCCGAGCATCGGGCGGGGCAGGGGAAAGCGGCGCGGATTGCCCTGCATCGCCAGCCGTTCCAGCGCCGGGCCGCCGGGCCAGCCGAGGCCCATCAGCTTGGCGACCTTGTCGAACGCCTCGCCCACCGCGTCGTCGATCGTGGCCCCCAGCAGGCGGTGCCGCCCAACGCCCCCGACGGCCACCAGTTGGCAGTGCCCTCCCGAAACCAGCAGCAGCAGATAGGGGAATGGTGCGCCGCCCGGCACCAGCCCTGGCAGACGGGCGGTGAGCGCGTGGGCTTCGAGGTGGTTGACGGCCACGAACGGCAGGTCATTCGCCAGCGCCATGCCCTTGCCGAAGCCAGACCCCACGATCAGGCCGCCGATCAGGCCCGGGCCGCTGGTGGCCGCGATGCCTCCCAGATCGGCCGGGCGAACCTTGGCGCGGGCCAGCACATCGGCCACCATCGCCGGCAGATGTGCCAGGTGGGCCCGCGCGGCGATTTCTGGCACCACGCCGCCATAAGCCGCGTGGCCGCTCTGGCTCAGCACCGCCTCGGCCAGCACGGCGCCGCCAGGCGACAGCACCGCCGCCGCGGTCTCGTCGCAGGAGGTTTCAATCCCCAGCAGGGGACCATGTACGGAATGGCCGAACTGCATCAACGATCTTCCCATTGTCCGGTCCAGGTTCTAGGACACGACGATGACATCCGACCACCCCGGAGCATTGTCGGCGACCATGACGCAAGCCGGCTGCCCTGTTCCCCGCACCCGTCCGCATACGCGCGCGCTGCCGCTCCGCGTCGGGACGCGCGGCTCGCCGCTCGCCCTGGTGCAGACCCGTCACTTCCTGGCGACGCTGACCCAGTTCTGCCCGGTGCTGCGGATGCCGTTGTTCGGCGACCAGTCGGTGTTCCAGGAACACGCCATCCGTACCACCGGCGACGCCACGCAGGCGACGGGGGAGCGGTTGGCCGATATCGGCGGCAAGGGGCTGTTCGCCAAGGAAATCCACGAGGCGCTGGCTGACCGCCGCATCGATTTCGCGGTGCACAGCCTGAAGGACCTGGAAACCGAACTGCCGGAGGGCATCGTGCTCGCCTGCACGCTCAAACGCGAGGATGCGCGGGACGTGCTGGTGCTGGGCCCTGACTGCGGCGAGCCGGACCCGGCCGATCCTTACGCGGCGCTGGGGGCGGGTGCCACCATCGGCACCAGTTCCGTCCGACGCCAGGCGCAATTGCTGCATGCGCGGCCGGATCTGGTCGTGCGGAATATCCGCGGCAACGTGCAGACCCGCCTGGATCGCGCCAAGCGCGGCGATTACGGCGCCATCATGCTGGCCTATGCCGGCCTGCGCCGGCTGGACCTCGCCGACGAGGCCTCGGTGGTGCTCGACCCCGAGGCGATGGTTCCCTCCGCGTGCCAGGGCATCGTGGGCGTGACGGTGCGCGCCGACGATATCGAGTTGCGTGCGATGCTGGCCGGCATCGAGGATCCGGAGGCGCAATGCGTCTCCACCGCCGAGCGGGCGCTGCTGCGGGAACTGGACGGCTCGTGCCGCACGCCGATCGGCGGCCACGCCCGGTTGCTGCCGGATGGCCGGCTGCATCTCACCGGCCTCGTGGCTCGCGCCGATGGCAGCTTTTTGTTGAAGCGCAGCCTGCATGGCGGCCGCGCGGATGCCGCCCGGCTCGGCCGCGAGCTTGGCGCCAGCCTGCGTGCCGACAGCCCGCGCGACATCCTTGGCTAGATTTTTCCACGGCACGTTTCCCGACGGCGTGCTGATCACGCGCGCGCCCGATTCCGCCGCCGACACGGCGCGGCGGCTGAACGCCTGCGGCTGGCGTCCGGTGTTCGCGCCGGTGGCCGAGATCGATCGCACCGGTGCCGACATGCCGCCGCCGGAGGATGTTCAGGCGGTCCTGGTCACCAGCGCCAACGCGGTGGGGATGCTGCCGACCAGCTACCTCCGCCTGCCGCTGCTCGCGGTGGGCGATGCCACCGCCTCGCGTGCCCGCGCCCTCGGCTTCATTGCCACACGCAGCGCGTCCGGGGACGCTTTGGCCCTGGCGGCGCTCGCGGCCGAGACCTGCGTTCCGTCCCATGGCCCCTTGCTGCATGTGTGCGCCCGCGACGCGCCGCAAAAGCTGGGACAAGTACTTACCGAGGCGGGTTTCACCGTAACGCGCCGCGAAGTGTATTTCGCGCGGCCGGCGGCGCGGCTGCCCGAGGCCGCGCGCGAGGAATTCGCCCGCAACATGGTGGCCGCCACTCTTTTCTTTTCGCCGGCGACCGCGCGCACCTTCGTCGCGTTGTTCCAGGAGGACATGGCGCTCGAGGCGGTCGCGAACGTGATCGCCATCGCCATATCCGAGGCTGCGGCAGAGGCGCTCTCGCCCTTGCCGTGGCGGCGTATCCGTGTTGCATCGAGACCAAACCAGGATGAGTTGTTGGCCCAGTTGCCATGAACGAAATTAACCCGCCCTCCGTCGTCTCCCTTGAACCGATCCTGCCTGAGCGGATCGAGCCTGAACCGGTCGCTCCGCCGCCGCCGGTTCGCGCGGGGCGCGGCGTGTTGCCCGTGCTGTGCGCGATCGGCTTCCTGCTGCTCGCCTTGGCCATCGGATTGGTGTGGCGCGAGGAGCAGCGTCTCGCGGCGCGCGAAGCGGGCGTCGATCCGGCCGCCTTCGCCGGCATGGAAAGCCAGGTGCGGACCCTCACGCAGCGGCTTGCGGCGTTGGAGCAGAAGCCCGCGCCCATGCCGCCGCCGCCCCCCGCTCCCCCGGCCCAGGCGCCGGTCGATCTGAAGCCGTTGGATGCCCGCATCGCGGCGCTGGAGAGGCGCCCCGAGGTCCCCGCGGTCGATCCGGCGCTCGTCGCGCGGATGGATGAAATGCAGAAGCGCCTCGCCCAAACCCAGGCCGATGGCGCGCGAAACGCCGAGCGCGCGTCGCGCGCAGCCACCGTGCAGGCGGCGCAGGCGGCGCTCGACGCCGGCCTGCCGCTCGGCGACATGCCGGGGGCTCCCCCGGCCCTCTCGCGTTTCGGCCGTGCCAAGCCGCCCACCGAGGCGGCGTTGCGCCTAGCCTTCCCCGACGCGGCGGACCGCGCGGTCGCCGCGAGCAGGCCCTCCACCGAGGGCGAGAGTGTGGGTCAGCGCATGTGGCAGAATGCCCGTTCGCTGGTGACGGTGCGCCAGGGCGACAAGGTTCTGCTCGGCGCCCCGGCGGCCGAGACGGTCGGCCATGCCCGTGAGCGGCTCGATGCCGGCGATCTTGCCGGCGCGGTCGCCGCCCTGGGGGCTTTGGACGGCGCTGCAGCCAAGGCGATGACCGATTGGCGCGATCAGGCGCAGGCGCTGATCGAGGCCCGCACGGCCCTGGCCGGCATGGCGCGCGGCTGATGCGCCGCGTCATCGGGTTCATCCTCGGCTGCGCGGTCATCGTCGCGATCGCGTGGTGGATCGCGGGCCTCACAGGGAGGGTGGAAGCGACCATCGCGGGATATACCATCCAGACCACCACGCCGGTGGCGACGATCGGGCTCGTCGTGCTGGTGGGCGTGATCTATGCCGTGCTGCGGCTGATCGCATTCCTGCTGTTCCTGCCGCGCCGCATTGGCCGTTGGCGGGCGCGTCAGCGGCGCGAGGCTGGCGACGTGGCGGTCTCGCGCACGCTGGTCGCCCTGGCGTCGGGCGACCGGGGCGAGGCGCGGCGCGAGGCGCGGCGCGCCCGCAGGCTGCTGGGCGACACGCCGCAAACGCTGCTGCTGGCCGCCGAGTCTGGCCGTCTCGCGGGCTCCGAGAGCGAGGCGAACGAGTTGTACCGCGCCATGGCGGCGCGGCCAGATGCCGCCTTCCTGGGCCTGCGCGGCCTGTTTCGCCAGGCCATGGAGCGGCAGGACTGGGCTGAGGCCGCCGCTATCGCCAACCGGGCCGAGGAAGTCCGTCCGGGCGCTGCCTGGCTGCGGGAGGAGCGCACGCTGCTCGCGGCCCGCACTGGCAACTGGTCCCAGGCGTTGCTGCTGGCTGCCCCCGGCGCGCCGGTCGTGGCCTATGCAACAGCTGCGGCGGAGGCCGAGACCGACCCGGACGAGGCGCTGCGGCTGGCCCGGCGGGCATCGAAGGAAGACCCCGGCTTCGCGCCGGCTGCATTGGCCTACGCGGTACGGCTGCGCGCGGCGGGCAAGGAAACGCGCGCGCAGGAGGTATTGCGGCGGGCATGGGTCGCCTCTCCCCAGCCCGCTCTTGCGGCCATGGCGCTTGGCCGGGTGGATGACCGGCTGTCTCGCGTGAAGGAGGCCGGCCGCTTCGTTGCCGATAATAGCGGCCATCCGGAAAGTCACTTCCTGCTGGCGCGTCTGTGCCTTGAAGCCGGGCTGACCGGCGAGGCGCGCCGCCATGCCGAGGCCGCGCGCGAGGCGGGGCTGACGCAACGGCGGCTGTGGCTGCTGCTGGCCGATCTCGAAGCCGAGGAACGTGGCGACACCGAGGCCGGCCGCGCGGCCCAGCACGACGCCCTGCGCCGGGCGGCTGCGGCCGAGCCCGACCCGGTGTGGCGCTGCGATGCGTGCGGCACCGCGCACCTTCGCTGGGCGGCATCGTGCCCAGCGTGTCACGCGCCTGGCCAGATCCGCTGGTCCAGCGCCCGCCCGCTCACCGCGCTGTCGGCCCCGCCCGACGCTCTGCTCGAACTCGGTTAGGAAGCGGCTCAATGATCGTCGATCTGCGGATATACACCGTGCGTGCCGGCAAGACGGCTGCGTTCGTGAAGCTGTATCACGAGCATGGCTGGCCGATTCAGCAGCGCATCCTCGGCCGTTGCCTCGGCTACTACACCACGATCGAGGGGCCGCTGAATCAGGTGATCCATCTTTGGGGTTACGACAGCCAGGCGGACCGCGAGGCGCGCCGCGATGCGATGGCGGCAGACCCGGCGTGGCAGCAATATCTGGCGCTGTCCGGCGAGCATGGGCTGCTCTTGTCCCAGGAGACCAGGATGATGCGTCCGACGGACTTCTCGCCGCGCTGACAGGGCCAGCGGCTATCCGGCGGCGATCGCCTCGATCTCCACCTTCCATTCCGGCCGCGCCAGCCCCGCCACGATCAACAGCGTCGAGGCCGGCTTGTGTTCGCCCAGGAAGGCCGCGCGGATCGGGCCGAACCTCGCATAGTCGGCGCCATCGGTCAGGAACACCGTCAGCTTGACGATGTCTTCCACATCCATGCCGGCGGCCGCCAGAACGCCGCCGAGATTGGCGAAAGCACGCGTGGCCTGTGCCTCGAAATCAGGCGGGCAGGTGTTGTCGGCGTTCAGACCGATCTGGCCAGAGACGTAGAGGGTGCGCGAGGCCTCGACCATGATGGCCTGGCTGTATGGCAGCAGCGCGTCGGTGCGCGCATTGGGGCTGATCCGCTTCGCCATGTTCTGCTGCTACTCCGCCGCCGTCTTGATCGCGGGGGAGGAGCCTTCGATCTCGACCACGATCGGGATCGGGACGTCATAGGGCGCCACATCGGCGCGGATCTGCGCCAGCGCGTCGGCGATGATCGCCACCTCCTCGTCGGGGTAGGTGGCTCCGAGGCCGTATTCGGCTGCCAGATGGCGCGCACGGGCCGCGCGCTTGCGCTCCTCGCCGGGGAGGTTCACCACCGAATAGACGCCGTTCAGCAGACTGCCGCGCAGTTTTTTCGCGAATTTGGCCCCGAGCGTGGTTTTCTGTTCCAGCGTCAACGTGGCAAAGAAGCGGCGCATCAGGATGCGGCCGAACTGGATATGCCGTGCCTCGTCGCGCAGGATCAGGCGGCAAGCGTCCTTGATGGCAATGTGCTGGGCGTTCTTGTAGCGCGCGGTCAGCAATTCGCCGGATAATTGCTCGAACAGGGTATTGACCGCCATGCCGGCGTAGAACGGCATGGCCTTCTCGTCGCGCTCATCGTGGAACTTGGGGATGACCATCTGGAAATAGTCGCTGCGCGGGATCGGCTGGTAGCCGCCCAGCGCGTCGGCCACGCGGAAGCTGGCCTCGTGGTGACGCAACTCCTCGGCAATGAAGTTGACGACGTGCTGCTTCACCTCGAAAGGCAGATGCTCGAACACCGCGTCACGGTAGCGTTCGGCGCCGTAGGGTGTCGCGCCATGCTCCATCCAGGCGCGCAGGCTCCACCACTCGGCGCCGGCGTCACGCACTTCCTGCGGCAGCGTGTCGCCAAAGCGCTTGAGTTCGGCCCAGTCGATCGCACGGACCGGGTCCCAGGCAAGGTCGCGGGCCTGCAGGCAAAGTTGCCAGATGTCATCATATTCGAGGGCGGCGATCACCGGGTAGGGGTTCGGGTTCTGGATGGTCTCCTCAAGCATCGACGCGTCCATGCGAGCAGCCTTTCAGTCGGTGATGACGAGGTTGCAGGCTGCGCCGCCGCGCGGGCGGCGGCAAGCAGCGACTAGCGCGCCACGCAGGCGGACACGCGCGGGGACGGCAACGTCTTGTCGGCGGGAGCGGCTCCCACGGTGATCTGACGGACCTGACCGGGGGCGCAAGCGCCATCGTCGATCCGCACCATGTCACCCGATTTGAGCATCCCCTGCGCCGGTTCCTCGCGCAACGCACCGGAACAACCCAGCAGGAATGCCAGTGGCATGAGGAGAATTGCGCGGACCATGGCGTTCACACCAGTTGCGGCGGGGGCGGGGCATCTGGCGGATTTTCCGGCGCGGGGGCCGTCGGCAGCTTGAGCGGAATGGGGACAATCCCCGGCTCGGGCGGGGAGGGCGGACCGGGAATGGGCGGGGTCGGTAATTCCGGCTGGTCTGACATGCTGCGCTAACGAAAATGACCCGCTCCGGTTTCCCAGGCGGGCCATCCGAGCCGCGATGACGGTGTTACTTGAATACCGTGGTGGAGTCGGTGACGGTGATGTTCAGCAGGGTCACCTTCGTGCTGTCGGACAGAGTGAAGGTCGAGGTGCCGCCGCCCGTGGACGTGCTGGTGACGGTCGATCCGTTCAGCAGGAAGCGGTCGAGGCCGACAACGAAATCCTTGATCGTGATGCTGCCCCCGACCAAGCCGCTTTTGCCTTCACCGTCGATATACACGTTACCCTGCGCGTGGCCGCCCGCGATGGTGGAGGCTCCAGTGACCGTGCTGGCGCCGATGCCGGACACGATGGTGTTGGCGCCGCCGGCGGCGCCGTATATCGAGACCTGCTTGGCCCAGCCGGCGTTCATCAGGTCGCCACCCGCCCCGAGCGCCACACCCTTGAAGGTGAAGTTCGCGATCGAGGCCGCGGAGCCCGACAGGCCGCTCGCGTCCATGATGGTGGTGTTCACGTCAGCGATCAGCGTGTTGTTGGCGCCTTGCGAATACAGGGCGTCGAAGCTGGTCTTGGAGCCGCCCAACAGGGTGGCCGAGCCGGAAATGCTGCTGGTCTCGAGAATGTTCTGGCCGGCGCCGCCGTGGAAGAAGCCAATGCCGCTGTTGACGAAATCGCTGCCGTTGTTCAGCGCGAAGCCGCTCGCGTCGCCCGTGCCGTACAGCGTCTCGGAGCCGGCGCCGGCGAACACCGTCACGTTGGCGTTGGTCGGGTTGATAATGATGCTGCCCGCATTGCCCGGCGAGTTCTGCCCGTTGGCCGTCGCGTCGACATACACGTTGCCGGCATATCCATTATATTGGTAGCTGGTGAAGCTGCCGGCGGCACTGATGGTGACGCTGCCCGATTCGATGCCGTTCACTGGTCCGCCAGTGCCCAGGATGGTCAGGTTCGCGCCGTTCTGCGCGAACACCTTGGCGTTCGGGCCCCAGAACGCGACGGTGTCCGTGCCGGCCGCGAAGACGACCGCGCCGGCGCCGGCATTGATCGAGGCGGCGCCGCCGGCGGAGGCAAAAACCGTGTCGCCGCCGTTGACGGCGCTGATCGAGGCCGCGCCGTTGGCGACCACCGTGGCTGTGCCGAAGCCGAGGTTGATGGTGCTGGGCCCACCGCCCGCGTCGATCAGCACGTTGGGCGAGGCGCCGGCAAGCGTGTTGGTCGCGTTGTAGGTGAGGCCGCCCAACCCGGACAGGATGGTGATCGTGCCGCCGGAGGAATCGTTGACGATGAGCGGTCCGGTGCCGTTATCGACGATCGCGGTGGTGCTGCTGGAGCCAGCGGCGATATTGACTGTGGTCGGGGCGGTCGGCGCAACCACCAGGGCATTGCCGGCATTGATGCTGGCGATGATCGCATTGACCGCCTGCTGCCCGATGCCGGAAGCGTCGTTCGCGGTCACCGGAACGTTGATGCCGTTCGGGTAGGCGGCCGTCCCGGGAATAGTCACGTTAGGCATGATGAAACCCCTTGCCCGCCTTGTTCATGCCGATCGCGGAGCGAAGTCCGTGCGATCAATCAACTTCTGTTAACCATCTTTTAAGCGGATGGCCGTCCTGACCGCAAGAGCAAATCGATATAAACAAGGGATAATCGCTTCCCGTAACGGCAATTTGTCGCCTTTTCTGAGTGGCTTGGCATGTTTACGCCGTCAGGCGGCAGCCGCGAATACGGCCTCCGCGCCGTAGGTGCGTTCCAGGCGGCGAATCACGAAATGACCGCTCGCGATGGTCTGGTAGTGGGCTAAGAAAGCGGCATTCACGATGGCGCCTCCAGCCGCCCCGGCGATGGGCACGGCCTGGGCGGCCAGTTTCTGTGAAAGCACCACGCCGAACCGCGCGGCCGCCTGGCGCAGCACCGCGACCATCGGGCCACCCTGGAGCATCAGACGGGCTGCGAAATACCCCGCTTCGTCCTGACCGCCGGCGGCCGAGCCGCCCGCTGTGCCGCGGGCGCCCGTGGAACGAGGAGCGCCGAGCAGGAACACTTCGAGGCAGGCTCGTCTGGTGTCCTGGTCCGCGGGGTCCTCTCCGTTCGCGCGGGCGATGGCTGCGATGGTGCGCAAGATCAGCAGCGTGGTGAATGCGGCATCTGGCAGGAAGCCCGGAAAGCCGGCCAGCCCGCCCGCCGCCCCCGACATTGCCGCGGCGATCCGGGCGCGCCGCGGAGACGCGGGTCGCGCGGTCTCGCGTTGGCCAAGGATCGCGATGTCGAAGGCGTGCTCCATGACGCTTTCGATGACGGGTTGGAGCGCGTGCGCTGAAAGACCCATTCCGCGCAGCAGCGGGGCCGACGCCGCGCCGGCGAGTCGGGCTGCCCGGCCCACCACGCGGGCCACCCGGCCGCCGCCCGAATGCAACTGCCCCAATGCCTGGCGCAGTTCCGCCAATGCCGCAGGCGGCAGGGGCACCTGCCTGGTCGCGGCGGTGGAAGATGGTGAGGGTTCGGTCATGGTCTGGCTCCACAGGTTCGACTGCTAACGCCGGAACGCGGGTGGGGCTTTTCTCATCGTCGCCAGCCGAGAGGTAAAGGCTTCGCGGCAGGCCGTACATGCCGTGCGCAACCGCGCGGGACAAATTCGTGACACCGTCAGGGGCGTGTGATAAATTTAGACGTTTGATGCGCGGAACCGCCGTTTTGGACCGCAAAGGGGGATACTCGGTGCGTTTGCCGCCAAGCTGGGAGCCAGGAACCCCGTCGGCCAACCCCGACGGAGATCTCTTCCGTGACGCGACGGCGTTGTTGTACGCCCACGTCCGCAGCGGGATCGTGATGAACGGCATCGCCGCCGTCGGGCTGTTCATCCTGATCCTGCCGGCGGTGCCGAACCGTCTGCCGATGATCTGGATTACCGCAATGCTGGCCGTGTTGTCGGTTCGGGCGTCAGACGCCTGGATGTGGCACAAGCGGCGCATCGCGAACGACCGGGCGATGGGCTTTCCCGGCTGGAACGCGCGCCGCGAATACCTTTGCTTCGCAGCTGGCTTGTTCGCCACCGCCGCCCTGTGGGCGATGATACCGTTGCTGCTGGTACCACGGCTCGACGCCGCCGAAGGGGTGGCGGTTGCGATCGTGCTGTCGGGGATGGCCAGCGGCAGCATCGCCGTGCTCGGCGCGTCATGGCCGCTCGCGACCGTCTATTGCGCCGGGCTGCTCTTGCCCATGGGGGCGGTGTTCATCAGCCAGGCAACCCGGGAAAGCGTCGTGATCGGTTTTCTCGCGGTGGCATTCTTCGTCGGCCTGACGACCGCCGCCCGTACTGCCAGCCGCGTGGCCTGGGGGGGCTTCCGCCTCGGCCGGATCAACGAGGCCCTGGTTGCCGAGAGTGAGCGGGAGTGCGCCCGCACCGCGATCGCGAACGTCGCGTTGCGGGCCACGCGGGGGGAGTTGCGGGACGCGAACAGCCTGCTGGAATCGCGAATCGCAGCCCGGACCGCCGATCTGCATTCGGCGGTTGATGACCGGGAGAAGACCGCCGAGGCGCTCCGCGTGGTGGCTGCCACCGACGCGCTCACCGGCATCGCCAACCGTAACACGCTGGCCGGCCGACTGACGCGGCGTCTCGATGCCGCAGGCGCGACCGGGGGGTCGCTCGCGGTATTCTTCATCGACCTCGATCGGTTCAAGGAGGTGAACGACGCGCACGGGCACCTCGCGGGCGACCGCACGCTGCGGGCCGTGGCCCACCGACTGCGTGACAGGCTGCCCGCCGACGCGGACCTCGCGCGTTGGGGCGGGGACGAGTTCGTGGCCGTGGCAGCCTGTCCGGACGCGCAAAGCGCGCTGCGACTGGGTGAGGCCCTGCGGCAGGCCTTGGCCGAGCCTTGGGCCGCCGGCGAGGAATTGCGGGCGATCGGCTCGACCATCGGCGTCGCAATGTATCCGTGCGACGGGACGACGCAGGACGCGCTTTTGCGGGCCGCCGATGTCGCGATGTACGCGGCCAAGACCGAGGGCGGCGCCGGGGTGCGCGCGTTCGACCCCTCGCTCGAGGCACGGCTGCGCGAGCGGCATCTGATGGAGCGCGCACTTGCCGAGACCCTGACGCAGGGTGACGAGGAAACCGATCCGCATGACCCGTTCGGCCGGTTCTGGGTGACCTATCAGCCGATCGTGGGCTCCGAAGACGGGGCCTGCTCCTCAATGGAGGCGCTGCTGCGCTGGTGGCACCCCGAGCACGGGGAAGTGGAGCCGATGCAGTTCATCGGCGTGGCCGAGCGGTCCGGCCAGATCGGGGCCATCGGCGCCTGGGTGTTGCGCCGCGCCTGCCGCGAGGCCGCCGCATGGCCGACGATGTCGTCCGGCGAGCCGCCCCCTTCGGTCGCGGTGAATGTGTCGGTGGCGCAGATTCTGTCCGGCCGCATTCTCGCCGACGTGACAGCGGCGCTGGAGGCATCGGGCCTCGCGCCCTCGCGGCTGAGCATCGAGATCACCGAGAGCCTGATGGCGACCGAGCATGGCCGCATCCTCCCGGTGCTGCATGCGCTGCGTGCCATCGGCATTCGCATCGCGCTGGACGATTTCGGCACCGGCTTCTCGTCGATTGCCTCATTGCGGACGATGCCGCTCGATGTCGTGAAGATCGACAAATCGTTCGTCCGCGCCATGGACGAGGATGACGGCGCGATGATTGGGGCGATCCTGGCGGTGGCCCGGGCCTTGCAGTTGGTGGTGATCGCGGAGGGACTGGAGACGGAAGCGCAGCTGCGGCGCCTGCGTTCGTTGGGTATTCCGTTGCTGCAAGGCTTCCTGATCGCCTATCCTCTGGCAGCGCACGATGTCGCGGGCTGGCTGGTTCGCTGGAGTTCGGGCGACAGCACCGCGCGGAGTGCGCCCGAAAGGCCCCACGTCGTGGGC
Source organism: Rhodospirillales bacterium (assembly GCA_025352565.1). Lineage (GTDB taxonomy): Bacteria > Pseudomonadota > Alphaproteobacteria > Acetobacterales > Acetobacteraceae > JANXTF01. The sequence goes on from JANXTF010000147.1 coordinate 40,069, forward strand.
GAGGTCCATCACCTGCGTCAGCAGTTTGTGGACGCAGAGGCGGCGGGTGGCGATGCGCTTCCTCGCAAGCGCGACATGCCGGCCGAACCGAACGCCGTGCCGCACCGAAAGCTTCTTCGCCACCAGTGACGCCGGAGCTTCTTCGCGTCACCCGTGCCTCAGGCGGCTCCGCGGTTCAGCGACCGATGGCGGCGCCCGCCGGTCTGCGGTCGTCGTTGGCCCCATAAAGCACGCCGGGCCGCATCCCCGCCGTGCGGGTGGCATCGTTGCCCGAGGACGCGACGCCCGCCGCCGGCGTTTCCGGCGGTCCGACCGCGATAATTTCCGCGGCGCCCCAGGGGGTCTGTTCGGTGATCTTCATGCCCATGCCTTCCAGCAGCCGGCTTGTATCGGCGGAAAAGGCGCGCGGCTCGGCAAACACAATGTCGGGCAGCCATTGGTGGTGGAAGCGCGGCGCGTCAACCGCTTCCTGCGGCTGCATTCCGTGGTCGATGATGTTGACGGCAGTCTCGAGCGCGATGGTGATGATGCGGCTGCCGCCTGGCGAGCCCAGCACCAAAAACACCCGGCCATCCTTGGTGACGATGGTCGGCGCCATCGACGATAGCGGCCGCTTGCCGGGTGCAATGGCATTGGCCGCACCCTGGACCAGCCCAAACAGATTGGCGCCACCGACACTGGTGGTGAAGTCGTCCATCTCGTTGTTCATCAGCACGCCGGTGCCGGGGGCCATTGCGAGCGCGCCGAAGAGGCCGTTGATCGTGTAGGTGACGCTGACCGCGTTGCCAGCCTGATCGACCACCGAGTAGTGCGTGGTCTCGGGCTTCTCGCGGGTCTCGCCGATGGTCAGCAGATCCTTTGGGTCGGAGACTCCCGCGCGATCGGTGATCCGCGCCCGGATCCGCGCCGCGTAGTCCTTGGACAGGAGGCGGTCGAGCGGGTTGGCGACGAAGGCCGGGTCGCCGAGTGCGGAATTGCGGTCGAGGTAGGCATGGCGCATCGCCTCGACCATCAGGTGGACGCTGGCGGCGGAGTGGAAGCCGAGCGATTTCAGGTCGTAACCCTCGAGGATGTTCAGGATCTCGCACAGCGTCGTGCCGCCGGACGAGGGCGGCGGGGCCGACAGGAACAGGTAGCCGCGATAGGTGCATTGCAGCGGGGCCGACTGCGTCACGGTGTAGGCGGCGAAATCGGCGGCCGTGAGCACGCCGCCGCCTGCCTGAGCCGCCCGGCCGATCGCGGCGGCGGGAGCGCCCTTGTAGAAGGCGTCCGGACCGCCGGTGGCGATGGCTTCGAGGGTGGAAGCGAGATCGGTCTGAACCAGGCGGTCGCCCGGCTGCAGTTTCGTGCCGTCCGGGCGCAGGAAGATGCCGGCGAGCAGCGGGTCTGCGCTGAAGCCGGCGGTCTTCGAGTCCAGGATGTCGGTGTCGCCGCGCGTCAGCACGAAGCCCTCGCGCGCGAGCCGGATGGCGGGCGCCATGGCGGCGGCGCGGGCGATGGTGCCGTGTGCGCGAAGCGCCGTGTCGAGCCCCAGCACGGTGCCGGGAACGCCGGGAGCCCGCCAGCCCACGAGGCTCATGTTCGGGACCGGCTTGCCGGCGGCGTCCAGATACATGCCGGCACTGGCGGCGGCGGGGGCGGTCTCGCGGAAATTGACGAACAGGTCCCGCCCATCGGCCATGTGGGCGACCAGGAAGCCGCCGCCGCCGATGTTCCCGCAGCATGGGTTGACGACGGCCTCGGCGTAACCGACCGCCACCGCCGCGTCGATCGCGTTGCCGCCGGCCTTCAGGATGTCGATGCCGACCTGCGAGGCGAGGCGCTGGGAGCTGACCACCATGCCGTGCGTCGCCTCGACGGCGGGCGGTGAGACGGCGAGTGCCGGGGAGGCCAGCAGACAGAGGGCGGCGAGCAGCTTTTTCATGCGGAGGCCATGTTCATGCGGAGGCAATGGGGAGGGTGACACCGATCATGTCGCCTTCGCGCACAAGCGCCGCGAGCTGTGCTTCGGTGAAGCCCTCGGTGCCGGCGGGACGGAGCGGCAGCACCATCCAGCGGTAATCGGCGGTGCTGTCCACCACGGTCAGCTTCATGTGGGAAGGCAGCACGGTGCCCCATTCGGCGAGCAATCCGCGCGGGTCGCGCACGGCGCGGGCGCGGTAGGCGGCGGATTTGAACCAGAAGGGCGGGTAGCCGAGCACCGCGCGCGGGTAGCAACTGCACAGGGTGCAGACAACGAGGTGGTGCAGATCGGGGGTGTCCGCCAGCACGCCCAGCGGCGGCATGCCGCGCATCGGGATGCCGGCGGCTTCGGCGGCCTTGGCGCCGTCGTGCAGCATCAGGGCGCGATAGTCGGGGTCGGTCCAGGCGCGGGCCACCATGCGGGCGCCCTGCGCGGGGCTGGCGGCATCGGTGAGGGCGATGCGCTCGGCGATCTCGGCGGGCGAGACGATGGATTTGGCCGCGAGGATGTCGCGGAGCGCGGTGAGGAGTTTGTCGGGGGGGGATTCGAGGAGGTTCTTCATGCGGTTTTTTCCACTTCCAGCCACGGCCCGAAAACCTCCACCAGCAATTCGTCGCCGCCCTCGCCCCAGATCTCGGTCTGCGCGAACCGCACATGATACAGCGGCAGCACGGCCGGCGGGCGGCGGAACGCGAGGTCCTCGGGGTTGGGAAAATCGCCCAGATGGCGCAGGACCACGCCGGTGTGGCCGCGCAGGTAGTGGGGCGTGCGAATGTGGCAGGGGCCGCGCGCTTCCGGCCAGTCGTCGCGCACGCGGACGTGGGTTCCGGGCGCGATCATGCGCGCGCGAGGGCGTCGCGGAGTTCCGCCTCGTCGATCACGCCCCGCCGCAGCAGGGTGGCCGCGATGGAACGGATCCATCGCTGGTAGTAGCCGAGGCGGTGGTATTCGGCCTCGGGAATGGCCTCGATGCCGCGCCGCATTTCGTCGACGGTCATCAGGCCGCGCGCCGAGACCAATTGACGGATGGCGTCCACCTCGCGGTCGAAATCGGTGAGTTCGTGCGGCTCGATATCGACCGCCTCGCACATGAATCGCGGCACGCCGCCGAGGTCGTGATGGGCGCGGGGAGAATCGTCGGTCATGGCGCCACCGCCTCGTCTGGGTTCAGGCCATAGATGCTATCCCGCTTGAGCCAGCCCCGATAGTCGGCCACCTGCATCTCGCACCAGACCGATTTCGCCTCGCAGGCGCGGATGCGGCCGACCACGCCGGGCTTGAGGATCGCGACGGCCGCGGCATCGTCGCCGGCCGCCGCGCGCAGGGTGAGCGGCTGGGCGGATTTCACCACGAAGCCGCGCCGGCCGACCAGCGTGGCCTGATGCACCCAGCCCTTGACGCCGTCCTGGTCCTCGACGAGGCGCCAGACCTCGAACTCGCGCTGGATCTGCACCGGCAGATCGCGGCGGTGGTAAACCCACTCGATCGGGTAGCGGGTGCCGGGTCCGGCGCGCAGGTTCACCTCGTCGGAGCGCAGGGCCGCCCAGCGCGGCAGCGGCTGGCCGGTGACGGAGCCCTTGCCGGGTTCGGGCGGCGCGGGCGCGATCTGGGCGGCAGGCGCGGGCGGCGGGACGGCCGGCGAGGCGGGCCTCGGGGCGCTTGGCCGCGCGGTGGCCTTCGCCGGGGCATGGGGCGGCTGCACGACCGGCGGGGCCTTGGGCTTGGGTTTCGGCTTGGCGGTCGCGGGGTGGCTTTGGCCGGGTTGGCTGGGTGCCGGCGCGGACGGCGGCGTTTGCGCGAAGGCGTCCGGAGCCAGCAGCGCGAGCAAGAGGGTGAGGATGAGGGTTCGCATCATGCCACCCTAGCTTCTCGCCGCCGCCACCGGGAGGGGCTACAGCGTGACGATCTGGCCGGACTCGATTGCTTCGAGGAAGGTCGCGATCCCGGCGATCTCGACGCCTTGGGCAAGCACTTCCTCGGTCAACGTCGCCATGCGCAGACCGGCTTCACAGGCGATCATGCGGACGCCCATTTCGGCGGCGGATTGGCGCAGTTCGCCGATCCCGGCCACGCCGCGCGCCCGGATCGCCGCGTCGCGGCCGGCCTCGGTCAGCGACGACCAGTCCACCAGCAGCGCGCGGCAGCCGTCGTTGGTGGCGAACAGCACCACGCGGCGATCCAGCGCCGCGGCGCCGGCCGCCAGCACGAAGGCGTAGTGGGCGCGCTCATGCGTGCCGGAGATCAGCAGGATGCCGAGGGGAGCAGCCATCATCCGTGCCCCGCGGCGCAGGCGGAGTCACGGGGGATGCGGATGGTTCGGAAGGCGCTTGCGAGCGCGTCCCAGGTGAGCAGTCGCCCGGCCAATGTGTCGCCCACGTCCAGTATCTCCTTCAGCACCTCGGTTGCCATCAGCGTGCCCATCACGCCGGTGACTGCCCCGAGCACGCCGGCTTCGGCGCAACTCGGCGCCGCCTCGCCAGTCGGGGCTTGGGGGTAAAGGCATCGATAGCAGGGAGACAAGCCGTCATGGGGTCTGAACACGGAGATTTGCCCTTCGAAGCGCAGCACAGCGGCGGAGACGAGGGTTTTGCCAGCGGCGACGCAGGCATCCGAGACCGCGTATCGCGTGGCGAAATTGTCGCTGCCGTCGCAGACCAGGTCATGGCCGCCGACCAGGGCGGCCGCATTGGCGGGGCCGAGCCGCACCGCGTGCGTCTCGATCACGCCGAGCGGGTTGATGGCGCGCATCGCGTCCGCCGCCGAGGCGGTCTTGGACCGGCCGACGTCGCCGGTGCCGTGGGCGATCTGGCGTTGCAGGTTCGACAGCTCGACCACGTCGTCGTCCACCATCCCGATGCGCCCAACCCCCGCCGCCGCGAGATACAATGCGAGCGGGCTGCCGAGGCCCCCCGCCCCCACCATCAGCACGCTGGCCGCGCGCAGCCGCGCCTGGCCCGCCCCGCCCATCTCGGGCAACAGGATGTGGCGGGAGTAGCGCTGAATTTCATCTTCGGTGAAGTCGAGGTTCATCCGCTTTGACCACGCCTTTCTTGCGAAACTGCGCCGTGAACAATCTGGCCGGCGCACCGGCAACCGTGTAGGATGTCCCGCCTAAGGTCCAGAACCGTGCCATGCAACAAGGGCTGCACCGCAGCCGCGCGCTGATGGCGACACCCCGAGGCTGCTGCACGCGACATGGAACCGTCCCTCGCAACTGCCACCTTTACGGCGGACCGGCGCCCTCGCGCGATGACTTGGCCAGCAACCTGGGGGCCGTCATGCTGCGCGAGGTGCTTTTGGTCGGTAGCGCCGTCATCGGGGGAATACTGATCCACGTGACAGTCGAAGCCCCGATGCTCGCGCTGTTGCGGCGCGCGCTCCTTGGCCGCCCGGAACGCCGCCCGGCCGCCGCCACACCGAGTCGGCTTCCGCTGTGACAAGACCGCTCAGCTTTCGCGCCTGATTGTATCGAACCGCCACGGCGCGGCACTCTCCTCGTTGGGGTCGATCGCCAGCCGGTGCTCGAGCGGCGGAAAGGCGCGGCTGCGGCAATCGGCCCGCTCGCACAGCCGGCACGACAGCCCGATGCCGACGCGGGAGCGTTGCAGGTCCAACCCGTCGGCGTAGACCAGTTCGGCGGCGCGGGCGATCTCGCAGCCCATGGCGACCACCCGCACGGGTGCGGGCTCGCCCCAGCGCGCGGCGGGACCGGAGACGGTGCGGGCGAAGCACAGGAAGGCGGCGCCGTCCGGCAGTTCGGCCAGCTGCACGCGCAGCACGTCCGGCGTGGCGAAGGCAGTGTGCGGCAGCCAGCGCGGGCAGGAACCGCCGAAGCGGGAAAACGGGAAGCCGGCGGCGGAGAACCGCTTGTCCACGTTGCCGGCCGGGTCGACGCGCAGGAAGAAGAAGGGGACGCCGCGCGCGCCCTCGCGCTGCAGGGTCGAAAGGCGGTGCGCCGCCTGCTCGAAGCTGGTGCCGAAGCGGGCGGCAAGCGCGTCCACCTCGTGCCGCAACGCGCGCGCGGCGGCCAGGAACGGCGTGTAGGGCATCAGCAACGCGCCCGCCGCGTAGTTCAGCAGCCCGACCCGCATGAGAGCCGCGGCCTCCGGGCTGGACGGGTTGGCGGGGGCGATCACCGCCTCCACCGCGTCGCGCGCCTCCAGCAGCATCAGCTGAAACGCCATCTGGAAGCCGCGGCTTTCGCGCGGCAGTGTTTCCGACAATTCCAGCAGCCGCGCCTCGGGATCGTAGCGGCGCAGGCTGCCGCCGAGCGGACCCACGCGCACCCGCAGCGCGTGGGTCCGGCGAAGGCGCTCGGCGATGGCATGGTTCAATTCGGACGGGGCCACCGCCAACTGGATGCCGATTGCCTCGGCCACGGTTTCGAGCGTGGCGAAATGGTTGGCGCGGTCCTGGAAGAAGTCGCGCGTCTCTTCGGTGGGCAGCAGGATGCGACGGCCGCTGGGAAGCGCGATGCCGTTGGAATCCTCACGGGCCACCCGCCATGCCCGGTACAGCGCCAGCATCGCCCGGGCAGCGGCGGGGGCCGAGCCGGCCAAAGTCTGCATCTCGGCCTCCGGCACCTCGTCCAGTCCCAGCAGCGGGTCGGACAGCACTTCGCGCAGCCCGCTTTCCATCTGCTGCTCGGCCGCCCCCGACAACGCGGCGAGATCGACCTGCAAGGTCGACCCCAGCTTGAGCAGGAGCGAGGCGGTGACCGCGCGCTGGTCGTGCTCGATCAGGTTCAGATAGCTGGCGGACACGCCGAGCCGGGCGGCGAGGGCCTGCTGCGTGAGATCTTTCTCAAGACGCAGGCGGCGCACGGTGCGGCCAATCAATGGGCGAGACATTTACCGAGTTTACAGATTTACCGATCTTCCGGTCAAGCCAGCAACGGGATTGCGAAGGGGAACACGCATTTCCGAGTGCTTGTTCGCAAACGCAATGTCAATATTTGACTTGAGACACGCACTGACCGCCCACCAGGAGAGACCACGATGAACGCCATCACCGGCAATGCCGCCCCCGACCGCTTCGACGGCATCCGTCGCGACTACACCGAGGCGGAGGTCGAGCGCCTCGCGGGCTCGTTCCGCATCAAGCACACGCTGGCCGAAAACGGCGCGCGTCGCCTGTGGAAGCTGCTGCACTCGGAGCCCTACATCAACACGCTGGGCGCGCTGACCGGCAATCAGGCGGTGCAGCAGGTCAAGGCCGGGCTGAAGGCCATCTACCTGTCCGGCTGGCAGGTTGCCGCCGACGCCAACACGGCGGGTACGATGTATCCCGACCAGTCGCTCTATCCGGTGAACTCGGTCCCCGAAGTCGTCAAGCGCATCAACAATGCGCTGCGCCGCTCGGACCAGATCGCCCACATGGAAAATCTCGGCGACACCACCGAGTGGATGGCCCCCATTGTGGCCGACGCCGAGGCCGGTTTCGGGGGCGCGCTCAACGCCTACGAACTGATGCGCGCCATGATCGACGCGGGTGCGGCCGGCGTGCATTTCGAGGACCAGCTCGCCAGCGAGAAGAAATGCGGCCATCTCGGCGGCAAGGTGCTGGTGCCGATCAGCCAGCACATCCGCACGCTGAACGCGGCCCGCCTCGCCGCCGACGTGGAAGGCGTGTCCACCGTCCTGCTCTGCCGCACCGATGCCGAGAGCGCGCAACTGCTGACCGCGGACGTGGACGAGCGCGACCGCCCGTTCATCAGCGACGAGCGCACGCCGGAAGGCTTCTTCCGCATTAAGCCGGGCGTCGGCAAGGACTACGCCATCGCGCGCGGCCTGGCCTATGCGCCCTATGCCGACCTGCTCTGGTGGGAGACCTCGGACCCCGATCTTGGGGATGCGCGCCGCTTCGCCGAGGCGATCCACAAGGAGTTCCCCGGCAAGCTGCTGTCCTACAACTGCTCGCCCAGCTTCAACTGGAAGCGCAAGATGAGCGAGACGGATGCGGCCAAGTTCCAGCGCGAACTGGGTGCGATGGGCTACAAGTTCCAGTTCATCACCTTGGCCGGCTTCCACAGCCTCAATCTCTCGATGTTCGAATTGGCTCGCCAATACCGCGAGCGCGGCATGGCGGCATATTCCGAGCTGCAGCAAGCCGAGTTCGCGGCCGAAAAGCACGGCTACACCGCCACCAAGCACCAGCGCGAAGTGGGCGTCAGCTACTTCGACGCGGTGGCGACCGCGGCCTCGGGTGGCCGCAGCAGCACCACGGCCATGGCCCACAGCACCGAGACCGCCCAATTCCATGACAAGCCCGCCCACGGCGCGCCGGTCGCCGTGGCCGCCGAATAATCCTCAACCAATCACACAGGAGAACAGCAATGTCCGACGATAATTTCGACGACGGTCTGGTCCACAGCCACAGCTGGGCCGCCGAGCCGGCGCAGGCGCCTGCGACGCAAACAGCTCCGATCGCGGATGCCGGCGGCGCGCGCACACCCAGCACGGTGCATCAGGACGAGCACATCCATCCCTGCTAACGGATGACGGAACGCGCTGCGATCTTCCGCCCTACATGACCGTAGGGTGGAAGAGCGCCGCGTATTCCATTTCGTTCACGACGTCGGGGTATCCTCACGGAGGACAACGCTCCCCGCGTCGCCCTTCAACACTTCCGTGATCGTCTCGCCATTCACGCGACGGAACTTCAGGTCGAACACCTGCTCGCCCACCGCCACATCGTGCAGCACGAAGTCGGGCAGCCAGTCCGGCAGAACCGGATTTAGATATAACTTGCGGTTGGGTGCGTCCGCCTCGGCGCCCACCAATGCCTGCGTGAAGGCGAACACCGAGCCCGCCGCCCACGCCTGCGGCACGTTCACGCCAAGATACTGCACCGGGAAGTTGGTGTCCTCGCGGGCGATGCCGGCGTACAACTCGGGTAGCTGGTGCAGCGCGAAGAAACTGCCGGCGCCGCTGACCGCGCGAGCCACATGGGCCGCTTCCGCCGCAAAGCCATAGCGTTTCATGCCGAGCGCGATCAGCGAGTTGTCGTGCGGCCAGACCGAGCCGTTGTGGTACGAGTACGGGTTGAATCCACGGTGCTTGTCCGACAGCGTGCGGATGCCCCAGCCGCTGAACATGTCGGGCGCCATCAGCCGGTCCACCACCTGCTTCGCGCGGGCCGGCGGGATCAGCCCGGCCCATAATCCGTGGCCCACGTTGGACGCAACCGAAAGCACCTGCTTCTTGTCGCCGTCCAGCGCAAAGGCGTAGAATCCAATCTCGTCGCTCCAGAACGCGGCATCGAATTTCGTCCGCAACCCGGCGGCCTTTTGGCGAAGCGTGGCGGCCGGGTCGGGCTTGCCGAGAGCGTCGTATATCTCAGCCATGCCGAGCCAGCCGGCATAGACGTAGGCCTGCAATTCGATCAGCGCCTTGGGGCCCTTGACGCAGGCGCCGTCCGGGTAGAGCACGCCGTCGCCGCTGTCCTTCCAGCCCATGTTCTCGTAACCGGCCGGGCTGCGCGTCTGATATTCCTGGAACCCGTCGCCGTCGCGGTCGCCGTAGCGGTCGATCCAGTCGAGACAGCCTTCGGCCACGGGCAACAGCCGCTCGACCAAAGCCCGGTCTCCGGTCCAGCGCCAGGCGTCATGCAGCAGCATCAGGTAGAGCGGCGTCGCGTCCGCCGTCCCGAAATACGGCGTGTGCGGGATCAGCTTGAAATGCGCGAGTTCCCCGTAGCGCAATTCGTGCAGAATCTTGCCCGGCTCGGCGTCGCGGTAGTCGTCGGTGCCGGTCGATTGCCGCGAGCCCAGGATCTGCAGCGTGCCGCGTGCGAACTCGGTCGAGATCATCGCCGATTGCATCGACACGATCAGGCTGTCCCGGCCGAACAGCGCGGTGAACCACGGCAGGCCGGCCGCCGGCACCACATGGCTCGTGCCGCCCTCCTCGATCGGCAGGCGCAGCGCGATGATGTCGTCCACCGCCTGATGGAACAGGCGATAGTACTCCTCGTTCGCGGTGGAGATCTTGGCGGACGCCGCGCGCCACGCGAGAAGGCCGCGTCCGGGACGGGAATCCAGGTAGGTCGCCGTGCAGCCGGTGGGCGCCTTTAAAACGGTGTCACCGTCTTGCAGGTCGTAGTGCAGGCAGCCATGCCAAACGGCGCCGGGCGGCAGGGTGATGTCGAAGCTGATCCGGCCATTGGCATAGACCGCCCGACAGTCTGCCTGGCAGCTGACCGAGATGGCGCGGGCGAAATCCGCGTTGACGTAGGCGGTCCGCAGCGTCTGCGCCGCCTCGTCCCAAGCGGTCGTGATGCGGCCGCGGCGGACGAAGCTGCTGGACTTCACCTCGAACACGTCAGCGAAGTCGCTGCGGAGCGCGATCTCGAGGTTGAAGCTGATCGGCCTGTGGCTGAAATTCGTGAGGTCGAGATCCTCATGGATGCCGCCTTCCATCCAGCGCCCGATGACGAGGCCGAGCGCGTGCGCGGGGATCTCGCCCTCCTGCGTCACGATGCGGGAGTTGGTGAGGAACACGCGCGCGGCGAAGTGGCTGATGGCGGCGCCGTTCAGCAGCAGCCAGCTTTCGCCGTTGGCGTAGATGGCCCAGTTGCTCAGCAGCCGCGTGTCGTTGAACATCAGCCCTTTGGAGCTCTCCATCGACAGCGATCCGTCTGGCTCGGTCGCCCATACGGTGCGCCCATCATGGATGACGAGCTGCCTTGGGCCGACGGTGATTTCGAGAGGCATGAAGTTCCTTCAGGTTGGGCGGGAACATTGGCTTCTCCCGTGCCTTGCGGAAAGCGGAAAGCGAATGTCAGGCCGGGGCCAATTCCGCCTTTGGGCGCTTCCGCCGCTCGCGTGTCTCGGGCAGCGTGAACCACACCATGGCGCAGCCGGCGATCGCGAAGGCGGCCAAAGTGAGGTAGGCGGCCTGGTCGCCCATGCGATCGGCGACCAGACCGGCGATGGTGTTGCTCAGGGTCGCGCCGATGCCCACGGCCAGACCCACGATGCCCATGCCGAGGCTGAAGCGGCCGCTGTCATGGGTGATGTCGGACACGACTAGCGGGATCATCAGGCCCAGCACGGCGGCGGTGACGCCGTCGAAGGCCTGGTAGCCGACCTGCATCCAGGCGGTGCCGCCGAGCGCGAACAGCAGGACGCGGACCGGCAGCAGGCAGAAGCCGAGCATCAGTACGTTGCGGCGGCCCCAGCTTTCCGCGAGGTCGCCCATGCGGACCGCGATGAGGGCGGCAATCACCTGCGGCACCGCGACCGAGGCTGCGATCAGCAGGCCGGCGTTGTTGCCGCTGCCCTCGGAGAAGCCGTGTGCGGCGATGTTCAACACCGCCGAGCTGCCGAGCTGGAAGAGCAGGATCGCCGCCGCGAAGGCCATCAGGCCGCGATCCTTGGGCAGATCCTTGCGGCGGCGTGCCCTGTCCTTCTGGCGCCGTTTCGGCACCGCGGAAAACGCGCCGGTGCGGTTCGGCGCATTGTCGAGATCCTCCCTCCGGATCATGCGCATCGACACGATGGCCATGATGCCGAAGCCGGCGCCCAAATAGAATACGGACTCATAGCCCAGGTATTTGCCGACCGCTCCCAGCAGCAAGGCCGTCAGTGCCGAGCCGAGGGCGCGCGAGCGCACGTTCTCGCCGAGGCGTTCGGCCAACTTCTCCTGGTTCGCGAGTGCCAGGGTGAGCGCGGCAACCGCCGGCGTGATGATGGCGGCGGCGACGCCCTTCAGCGCCTCGGCCCCGAACACCGGCCAGCGGAACGGCAGAAACACGAGGATCAGCATGGCGGCGATCACGCCGCCGAAGGAGATGCCGGTGATGATCCGCTTGCCGGAGATGGCATCCACCAGCGCGCCCGCCGGCACCTGCGCCACCATGGCGGCGATCGTGCCGATGCTGAGTGCAAGCCCGATCTCGGACTGGGTCCAGTGCTGTGCCAGCAGGAACAGAGACACGAAGGGACCGAAGCCGGTGAGCATGTCCGCCAGAAAGAAATTCATCCAGCTCAGGGCGGCCAGGCTTCGCTTGGAAGCGACATGGGGCAGGTTCGGCTGCCCTGGAAACATCCAGCGCTTCCCCGCGACCAGGCGAGCCTTGTACTTCATCCAGCGTTTCCCCTCGTTCCTCTGCTCCCTCCCCCGGGCCATCCCGCAAGGGGAAAAAGGAAGGAAATCAGCCCAGTCCCTTGCTCGCCATCTCAAAGGTGCCAGCGCTCAGACCCGGCGCCGCCAGCACGTTCCGCAATTCGGCCTGCATCAGCACTTGCCGGCCTGCGTCGTGGCGACGCCATTGACCGAGCGGCTGGACCATCCGGGCGGCGAGTTGGCCGTTCATCGGATCCAGCAGCAACACCATGTCGGCGAGAAAGCGGTAACCGGAGCCATCAAGCGCGTGGAACAGCACCGGGTTTCCCGACGCGAAGGCCGCGATAACGGAACGCGCCCGGTTCGGGTTGCGCGGGTCGAAATCGACATGCGCCACCAGCGCGCGCGGATCGGCGCGGCGGCTCGTGGCCTGGATGGCGAACCATTTGTCGATGACGAGGTCGTCGCCGTGCCAGCGCGCGTGGAAGGCGGCAAGTGCGGTGTCCTCGTGGTCGGCCAGTACCGCAAGGGCGGCGAGACTGTCGGTCATGTTGCCGGCGGCGGCGAATTGGGCCAGCGCCATGGCGGTGTCGTCGAGGCGCGCGAGGCAGGAGTTGCGGAGTGCGCGGGCGCCGATGCCTTCGATTCCGGTCAGCCGGGCATAGATGGCGCGGAGCCGTCCATCGAGGGCTTGCGCGATGCCGATGCGGGCGAAGTCCCGCGCGGCGTGAACCGCATCGACGTCGGCTACCTCCATCCGGTCGGCCAGGGTGTGCTCGCCGGGTAAGGCCAGCGCCTCGGCGGCGAAGGCGGGGTCGGGGTCGCCAAGCGCCGCGCCGGCCATCTCGATCAGGCCGGTATCCAGCGTCAGAGGTTCGCGGCGCTGAACGGCGGCCACGAGGTCGAGCAGCACGGCGGTGGCGTATTGTTGGCCGCTGTCCCATTTCACGAACGGGTCGCTGTCATGCGTTGCGAGGAAGCGCAGTTGCGGGCGGGTGAGGCCGTGCAGCTTCACGGGCGCCGAGAAGCCGCGCAGCAGCGAGGGCACCGGGCGCGCCGGCAGGTCGGCGAAGGTGAGCGTCTGTTCGGCCGCGGTGAGTATCTCCACGCGCGGCGGCAGCAGGTCCGCGCCATTGGGGCCGAGCAGGCCCAGTGCGACCGGGATCGGTAGATTCCCGTCCTGTCTGAGCGTGAGGCGGTAGGAGCGCGCCGCTTCATCCCAGGCGTCGGACATGGTGAGCTCCGGCGTGCCCGCGCGCTCGTACCAGGCGGCGAAGGCGGCCAGATCCACTCCCGAGGCGTCCTGCATGGCGGTGCGGAAATCCTCGATGGTGGCGGCCGAGTTGTCGTGGCGCGCGACATACAGGTCCATGCCGGCGCGGAAGGCGTCGCGGCCGATGATGGTCTGGATCATCCGGACCAGCTCGGCGCCCTTCTGATAGACGGTCGCGGTGTAGAAATTGTCGATCGCGATGTAGCTGTCGGGGCGCACGGGGTGGCGCAAGGGGCCGGCATCCTCGGTGAATTGGGCCGCGCGGAGGCGGCGCACGTCGCGGATGCGCTTGACGGCGGAACTGCCCTGGTCGGCGGAGAATTCCTGGTCGCGGAAGACGGTGAGGCCTTCCTTCAAGGAAAGCTGGAACCAGTCGCGGCAGGTGATGCGGTTGCCGGTCCAGTTGTGGGAATACTCATGGGCGATGACGGTCTCGACGCCTTCATAGTCGCCGTCGGTGGCGGTTTCGCGGCTGGCGAGGACATATTTGGTGTTGAAGACGTTGAGTCCCTTGTTCTCCATCGCGCCCATGTTGAAATCCGACACGGCGGCGATGTTGAACACGTCGAGGTCGTATTCGAGGCCGAACCGCTCCTCGTCCCACTTCATCGCATTCTTCAATGCCCGCATCGCATGGCCGCAGCGGTCCTGGTCGCCGTCGCGCACATAGATCGCGAGATCGACATGCCGGCCGGAGCCTGTGGTGAAGCTGTCCGTCACGCTGGCGAGGCGTCCCGCCACCAGCGCGAACAGGTAGCCCGGCTTGGGATGCGGATCGACCCAGCGCGCCCATGCGCGGCCGTCTTTCGTGCCGCGTCCGGCAGGATTGCCGTTCGACAGCAGAACGGGGCAGAGCGCTGGATCGGCCAGCAGCGTCACGGTGTAGCGGGCCATCACGTCCGGCCGGTCGGGGAAGAAGGTGATGCGGCGGAAGCCTTCGGCCTCGCATTGGGTGAAGAAATTGCCGCCTGAGACATACAGCCCGGAAAGCTCGGTGTTCAGGGCAGGGGCGATGGTGACGACGATGTCGAGCGTGACCTCGTCGGGCGCCGCGTCGATGCGGATGCCGAGCGGGGTCAGCTCGTAATCCGGCTGGGTGCCGTTCAGCCGGATCGATTTGAGCACGAGGTCTCGCCCGTCGAGCCAGATCGGCCCCGGCGCCCGCCGGCGCATGTGCAGCCGCGAGGTAACAATTGTCGCGGCGGGATCGAGGTCGAAGGTGAGTTCGACGGTCTCGACCATGAAGGCGGGAGGGCTATAGTCCGCGAGGCGGATGGTCGTGGGAGCATTCATGCCCCGTCCTATCCGTGTCGGGACGCAACAGGCAATCCCCTGGCGCGTTGCGCCTGATACGAGACATGACGCGGGAGCGGCATCGAATGGCCGGTGGGTGGGCCCCGGACGGGGCGGTTCAGGATCAGATCGACGATACGATCAAAGACGCGGTGATGAGCGCGCGGGCGCGCATGCTGAAGGGTGAGGGCGAGACGCATTGCGTGGAATGCGGCGACGCGATCCCCGAAGCACGCCGCCGTGCGGTGCCCGGAGTCCGGACGTGTATTGCGTGTCAATCGGCGCTCGATCGCCGTCCGGTGAACACGGGGTTCAACCGCAGGGGCAACAAGGACAGCCAGCTCAGATAGCGCGCTCTCCGGCCTGCCAGTGGATAGAATCTGACGGAAGCATCCGTCAGCTTCTATCCACTGGCTTTGATTATATGGGCCAAATTCCCTGACGCTCGGGTAGCGGGCGTCAGGTTTGGACCACTAGGCCATGAACCGCCGCACCACGTTCTCCAGCAGGCGCGACACCGGCCCGTCGAACGCCCCATCGCGCCATAGGCTGCCGCAGAAGGTGATCGAGCCTACCGAGAACACCGCGCCGCCCGATTGCGTGTCGAAATAGACCATCTCCGCCTTCATCACCTCAGGCGGCTCGTCGCCCGAGACGGTGGCGAGATGGGTCAGCAATTCCTCCGGGACGGTCACGAACGAGGCGGGGACTTCCTCGGCGCGTGCGAGCACCACCGTGTTCGCGGGCGTGCCAAGCGAATGGTCGGTGCGGTCCATCTCGAAGCCCGCGGCGCCGCCGCCGGACAGGCCGTAATCGCCGATCGTCTCCTCCTCGATGCCGGCGAAGATCCAGGCGTTCTCGGGCGCATGGGAGACGGAAGTGCGGCGGTAATAGGTGCCTTCGAAGCGGCCTTGGCCCGAGAAGCCGACGCCCGCCAGCATTTGCGGCGGCCGGCGGTTGCGTCGCCACAGGCCGCCATATTGCCCGTCCAGCTGGTGGTAGTATTCGCCCGGTTCGGCGGCCCAGGCGCGGATGCCGCCTTCGGCCCGGCGTAGCTCGATGATGTGCGGCAGGTCGGGGCGGCGGGCGATGCGCCAGTAGAATCCGTTGCCGCCGAGATAGGCCAGCTTCCCGCCGCTGGTCGTGTGGTGCTGCAAGGCGTCCAGCGTACGTTCGGTGTGGTATTCGGGATGGCTGCCTGTCAGCACGCAGCGATAGGGGGCCAGCAGGGCCGGCCCTTCGTCGTCGAGGTCCTCGTCGGTGATGATGTCGTAGCGGATGCCCTTGGCGGCGAGCCAGCCGAGCAGATGGCTGTCGGCCGGATAGTGGCGCAGGCCGGAACCGCGCGCGTCGTCGAAGGTGAGGAAGCCGGGGCGCATGGTCAGGATCGGGCGGCGGCGGCTGGAGAATGCGATGCCCGCGCCGTCCGCATGCTTGTTGTAGGTGGAGCGGCCGTAGCCTGGGAAATCGTCGGGGTTGTGCGGGTAGGCGCCCCAGTCGGCGACGCGGGCGCGGTAGGCGGCATCGGCGTTGAAGCGGGCGTGGTTGGCGTAGGCCTGGTAGGTGAAGGTGGAGGCGAGGAAGGCCACGCGGGCGAAGGGGCCCTGGCGGGCGGGAAGCACGTAGAGCGGCAACCAATCCTCGCCCGCCTCGGTGCCTTCCTCGCCGCAGGTGAGGTGCAGGGCGTAGGCGCCGCCGCGGAGCGTGCGCGGGACCACCCAGGTGAAGCTTCGTTTCCAGTTGCAGTCGTCGAGGTCGTCGGCGTGGAAGTGGATCGCGGCGTATTCGGCGGGGGCGTGGCGCCAGCACATCTCGCGCCCGGACCATCTCGAGCCGACCACGGCGCGGGTGGGCATGTTCACGAGGTCGCCGTGGCAGCCTTGGGGGCCGGTGTCCTCGATGCGGGACGTGTCGATCCCGCGCGAAAAATCCCATTGCGCCAGTACCTCGGCGGGCTCGCTCCAGGTTTCGAGGAAGCCGGCAAGGATGGCGGGGGCTTCGAGCTTCCCGTCGAAGTGGTTGGCGGGTCGGGTGCCATGCTCGGCGGCGAACAGCACGCTGCCCCCGTGCGCGCCGCCAGCGGGCAGGCGCATGGTCTGGCCGTGCATCCGCGCATCGGCCAGGCCCGCCGGCTGATCGTCGAACGCCGCCTGGCCCAGCCGGACACGGCCGGTTTTCGGATCGGCCGCCAGCCAAACACGATGCCAGCAATGCGGCGCGAATGGCTTGAATGTTTGAAGTTGGCCGCCGCCGCCGGGCCAGGTCAGGCGCGCGACGACACCCTCCGTCCCCACGGTGACGACGATGGAGGCCTGGCCGTCCGTCTCGCTGATGATCGCGCATGGCTCGGTGGGGCGGGCGCACCAGACCAGAACGCTCCAGGTGCAGGCGGCGAGCGGGTCGCGCGCGGGGGAGGGGGCCGTGCCGTGCGAGCCGAGGGCGATGGCTTGCGGGAAGGCGTTGAATTTGTGGTCGTAGATGCGTCCGAGATCCTCGAACGCCAGGCCTGGGCCGGCGGGGTTGGGATCGCCTCCCAGCACGCGCACCAGACGCGCGCGGCATCGTCCGGCGGTGCGGACCGAGACACAGGCGCTGAACGTCTCGCCCGGACGGTGGGAGAAACGATCGAGATAGCCGGTGATTGGTACAACCGCGGGGGGCATGGGGCGTCGAGGCTGGTTGGCGCGGCTGGGCGCGTCAAGACGCTACGCGCTGACGATCTCCCCGTGGCGGGTTTCAGCCACGCCGCATAAATCAGCGATGCCGCCTGCCACTTTCTCCGGTCGCGCCAGAGTGGCCGCATCCTCGCCCGGCATCGCGGTGGCCCGCAGCTTCGTCGCCACCACGCCGGGACTGAACAGGTTGACACGCAGGTTGGAGGTGCGCGTCTCCTCGGCCCAGGCCAGCGCCAGATGCTCCATCCCGGCCTTGGTCGCACCATAGGCGCCCCAATAGGCCATGGGCCGCCGCACGATCCCCGAGGTCAGGAACACCGCGCGTCCGGCGGGAGCGACCGCGAGCAGCGGCCCGCAGCCGCGGATCAGGCGCCACGCGGCTGACAGGTTGACCGCGATCACTTCGGCCCAGTCGTTCGGCATGATGTGCGGCGCGGGTGTCAGCCGGCCCAGCACCGCGGCATTGCACACCAGCACGTCGAGGCGGCGGAAGCGCTCGAACAGGCTTGGGCCGATCGTGTCCAGCGCCGCCTCGTCGCGCAGATCGAGCGGCAGCAGGGTGGCGGTGCCGCCCACGGCGCGGATGGCGTCGTCCAGTTCCTCGAGACCTCCTTGGGTGCGCGCGGTTGCGACCACATGCGTGCCCCGCCGGGCGAGTTCCACGGCCACGGCGGCCCCGATGCCCCGGCTGGCGCCGGTGACGAGAGCGACGCGCTCGGGGCCGCTCACCGGCTTTCGGTCAGCAGGCTCAGCTGCCGCGTGTCGTTGTCGTTCATGTCGGGAAGCGGGTTGGGGTAGTCGCCGGTGAAGCAGGCATCGCAGTACTGGGGCTTGGCGGCGTTGCGCTTGCCCCGGTTCAGCGCCTCGTACAGACCGTCCAGTGAGATAAAGGCGAGGCTGTCGGCGCCGATCAGCTCGGCCATCTCGTCGATACTGTGCCGTGCCGCCAGCAATTTGCCGCGCTCGGGCGTGTCGATGCCGTAGAAGCAGGAATGCGTGGTCGGCGGCGAGGAGATGCGCATATGCACCTCGGCCGCGCCCGCGTGTCGCACCATCTCGACGATCTTGCGGCTGGTGGTGCCGCGCACGATCGAGTCGTCCACCAGGATCACCCGCTTGCCCTCCAGCATCGGCTTGTTGGCCGAGTGCTTCAGCTTCACACCCAAATGGCGAATGCTGTCGGTCGGCTCGATGAAGGTGCGGCCGACATAGTGGTTGCGGATGATGCCCAGCTCGAACGGGATGCCGCTCTCGGTGGCGTAGCCCATCGCCGCCGGCACGCCGCTATCGGGCACCGGGACGATCACGTCGGCAGCCACATGGCTCTCGCGCGCCAGCTGCGCCCCGATCCGCTTGCGCGCGGCATAGACCGGCATGCCTTCGACCACGCTGTCGGGCCGCGCGAAGTAGATGTACTCGAACACGCAGAACCGCCCGACCTTGCTGCCGAACGGCTTGATGCTGTGGACGCCATGGTCGTTGATGACGACGATCTCGCCTGGCTCCACGTCGCGCACGAACTCGGCGCCCACGATGTCGAGCGCGCAGGTCTCGCTGGCCAGCACCCATCCGCCGGTGCCTTCGCTCGGCGGCAGGCGGCCCAGGATCAGCGGGCGCACGCCCAGCGGGTCGCGCACGCCCATCAGCGCCTCGTCGCTCATGGCGATCAGCGAATAGGCACCGATCACCTGTTTCAGCGCGTCGATGAGGCGATCGACCACGGTCGAATAGAGGCTGATGGCGATGAGGTGGATGAACACCTCGCTGTCGGTGGTGCTCTGGAAGATGCAGCCGCGCCGCACCAGCGCGCGGCGGAGTGCCGTCGCGTTGGTCAGGTTGCCGTTATGGGCCACCGCGAATCCGCCGAACTCGAAATCGGCATACAGCGGCTGGACGTTGCGGAGCACCGTATCGCCGGTGGTGGCGTAGCGATTATGCCCCAGCGCGCGCGTGCCTGGGAGAGATGCGATCACCCGCGCGTCCGAGAAGCTGTCGCCCACGAGGCCGAGCGCCTTGTGCGAGTGGAACCGCTGACCGTCGAACGAGACGATGCCGGTGGCTTCCTGGCCACGATGCTGGAGCGCGTGCAGGCCCAGGGCGGTGACGGCGGCGGCGTCGGCATGGTTCCAAATGCCGAACACGCCGCATTCCTCATGCGGCTTGTCGTCATGCCCATGATCACTTCCATCGGGGTCACGCCCATCGGGGTCACGCCCGTCGGGGTCACGCTCGTCGGGGTCACGCTCGTTCATGTCCATCGCGCTCTCCAATGTCATGGTCGTTGGCCGAACGCCCGGCCCCTCGGCTCGACACGCAGCAGGTCGGCCGAACTGGTCTCGCGCCCGCCGGGCGGCGGATAGACCCGTGGCCGGTAGTCGCCCGGCAGGATGTTCACGGCCCAGACCGCGCCGGAATGCGCGAGAGGCAGGAAGCGCGCCTGCTGCACGAGGTCAGGCCATTTGTCGGAAGGGCTCAGCAGGCCGAGCGCGATATACGCGAAAACCGCCAGCGCCGCACCCCTGGCGAATCCGAACAGCATCCCGAGCGTCTTGTCGATGCCGCCGAGCATGGACACGCGGGCGAGGCCGCCGAGGGTGCTCGCCAATATCGAGAACACCACCAGCGCCACGATGAACAGCACCGCGAACGCCGCCGGATCGGCGATGTCGGGGTTCTGGATGTAAATCCGGAACGGGCCTTGCACGACATGGAACGCCGACATGGCGAACAGCGCGGCCCCCACCCAGGCGACGATGCCGAGCACCTCGCGCACGAAGCCGCGGAAGAACGCAAGCATCCCGGAGAACGCCACCACGGTCAGCACGCCGAGATCGACCCAGTTCACGCGGCAGTTCCGATCAATGGATCACTTTCGTGTTGGCGAGCCGCATATATCGCGCGGGTGGGGTGCGATACCACCCCGTTCAGCCGCGTGTCGCCCCTGCCTTGCCGGCAAACCTCGCCACGAGATCGGACAGATGGCCGATCTCGTGCAGTTTCAGCCCGTCCGGGGCGGTCAGCGTGCGGTTGCCGCGCGCCACCCGGCGGGGCAGGCAGGCGGTCTCGAAGCCCAGCTTCTGCGCCTCCTTCATCCGCGCCTCGGATTGCGCCACCTGGCGCACCTCGCCGGACAGGCCGACCTCGCCGAAGAACACCATGCCGGGATCGGCCGGCTGCTCGCAGGCGGCCGAGGCGAGGGCGGCGGCCACCGCGAGATCGGCGGCCGGCTCGGTCACGCGCAGGCCGCCGGCCACGTTGAGATAGACATCGCTGGCGGACAGGCGCAGGCCGCAGCGGGTTTCCAGCACCGCCAGCAACATGCCGAGGCGTCCGGCCTCCCACCCGATGACCGAGCGGCGCGGGCTGCCGCTGGCGTTGGGCGCCAGCAGGCACTGGATTTCCACCAGCACCGGCCGCGTTCCCTCCAGCCCGGCGAACACCGCGCTCCCGGCCACGTTGCCGCGCCGCTCGGCCAGGAACAGCGCGGATGGGTTGGCGACCTCGGCCAGGCCGCGTTCGGTCATCTCGAAGACGCCGATCTCGTCGGTGGCGCCGAAGCGGTTCTTCACCCCCCGTAGAATGCGGAACTGGTGGCCGCGGTCGCCCTCGAAATACAGCACCGCGTCGACCATGTGCTCCAGGACGCGGGGGCCGGCGATGGCGCCTTCCTTGGTGACGTGGCCGACCAGCACGAGCGAGAAATTGCGCGTCTTGGCCAGCCGGATCAGCTCGAAGCTGCACGCCCGAACCTGGCCCACGGTGCCGGGCGCGCTGTCGATGGTGTCGAGCCACATGGTCTGGATGCTGTCGATGACGACGAGCGTGGCATCGGTCGCGTGTTCGAGGCTGCCGGCGATGTCGCGCAGGTTGATGGCGGCGGCGAGTTCGAGCTTGCTGTCCGACAGGCCGAGGCGGCGGGCGCGCAGGCGCACCTGCTCGATCGCCTCCTCGCCGGAGACGTAAAGCACGCGCTTGCCGGTTTTCGCGAGTGCCGCGGCGGCTTGCAGCAGCAGCGTGGATTTGCCGATGCCGGGGTCGCCGGCGAGCAGCACGGCCGATCCCGCGACAAGGCCGCCGCCGAGCACACGGTCGAATTCCGCGATGCCGGTGGCGGCGCGGGGCGGCGGTTCGGTGGAGCCGGCGAGATCGACGAACTCGATGCGGCGGCCAGTGGACTTGATGACGGGGGCGGCCTGCACCGCTTCCTCGACGATGGTGTTCCATTCGCCGCATGCCTCGCACCGCCCAGCCCATTTGGCGGTGATCGCGGCGCAGGATTGGCAGACGAAGCGGGAGGTGGGTTTAGCCATTCTGTCCTCTTCCCCCCTCTCCTTGCCGGGCTCCTTGCCGGGGGGGAAGCAGCGTCATCGCCGCAGTTCCATCTGGATGGGGCCCTCGCGCCGCCCGTGGGTGAACTGGTCCACCATCGCGTTGCCGCTTTCCATCAGCGCCGAGGCGTCGCCGATCCATACCACCTTGCCCTTGAACAGCATCGCCGCCCGGTCGCCTATGCGCCTGGCGCTCGCCATGTCGTGCGTGATGGCGATGGCCGTGCTTCCGAGGCGCTTCACGCAATCCACGATCAGCCCGTCGATCACGGCCCCCATGATCGGGTCCAGCCCCGTGGTCGGTTCGTCGAAGAACAATATGTCGGGTTGCGCCGCGATGGCGCGCGCGAGCGCCACGCGCTTCTGCATCCCGCCGGACAATTCGGCGGGGGAGAGGTCGCCGACACTCGGAGCCAGGCCCACCTGCCCAAGTACGTCGTCGGCCCGCGCCCGCGCATCCGCCCGCGTCGCCTTGTGACGGGCCAGCAATCCGAACGCCACGTTCTCCCAGACGCTCAGGCTGTCGAACAACGCGCCGTTCTGGAACAGCATCCCGATGCGCGCGCGCGCCGCCTCCCGCGCGTCGCGGGGTGCCCGCAGGATATCGTGGCCGTCGATGTGGATGCTGCCGGCATCCGGCTCGATCAGGCCCAGGATGCACTTGATGAGCACCGATTTGCCGCTGCCCGAGCCGCCGATGACCACCAGGGAGGTGCCGGCCATCAGGTCGAAGTCGATGCCGTCCAGAACCTGCTTGTCGCCGAACGCCTTGCGCAGGCCCCGCACGCGGATTTTCGGCGTGCTCATTGTCCGAAGAACAGCTCGGTCAGCACATAGTCGAACGCCAGGATCAGCACCGAGGCGGACACGACGGCGGCGGTGGTGGCGGCCCCCACACCCTGCGCGCCCCCCTTGCTGCGATAGCCGTGGTAGCAGCCGAGCAGCGCGATCAGGAAGCCGAACATCGCGGCCTTGGCGAGACCCGAAAGCACATCGCCGGTCTGCACGAAGTTGATGGTGTTCTCCAAATAAGTGTGGACGCTGAAGCCCAACTTCACGGTGGCGATGATGGTGCCGCCCAACACGCCGAGTACGTCGGCCACCAGCACGAGGAACGGCAGCGCGACGAGCCCGGCAAGCAGGCGCGGGGCCACCAGGAATTTCATCGGGTTGGTGGAAAGCGTTGCCAGCGCGTCGATCTGGTCGGTCACGCGCATGGTGCCGATCTCGGCGGCCATCGCGGCGCCGACGCGCCCGGCCACCATCAGCGCGGCCAGCACCGGACCCAGTTCGCGGGTAACGGACAGCACCACCAGGCTCGCGATGGCACTGCCGGCTGAGAAGCGGGACAGGCCGGTGGAGGATTGCAGCGCCAGCACCATGCCGGTGAACACCGCCGTGAGCGCCACCACGGGGAGGCTGAAGAAGCCGATATCGATCAGCGCGCGGAGGAAGGCGCGGCCGTAGAAAGGCGGCCGCAAAAGGTGCGACAGCCCGTTCAGCGCGAAGAGGGTGAGCGTGCCCGTGGAACGGACCGCGCCGATCGTCCCGCGCCCCAGCGCGGCAACGCCATTCAGCGGGTTCATTATCGGTAGACCCGCTCGTATCGCGTGCCGAGAGAGGTCAGGATTTCATAGCCGTTGGTGCCGGCGGCCTCGGCCACGCGGTCCAGCGTCGCGTTCGGCCCAATCAGTTCCAGCCACGCGCCGGCGTCGATCCCCGCATGGTCGGTCACGTCGTAGGTCGAGAGGTCCATGGAGACACGCCCTACCAGGGGCACGGGGGCGGCGTCAAAGAAGGCGCAGCCCCGGTTGCTGAGCGCACGGGGCCAGCCATCGGCGTAGCCCACGCCCACCGTCGCGATCCGACTTGGGCGCGTGGCGCGCCAGGTTGCGTTGTAGCCGACCGCCTCGCCGGCCGCGATGTCGCGAACCTGGAGCACCCGGCCCCGCAAGGCCGCGACATGGAGCATCGGGTTATCGAGGCCGGGCGTCGGGTTGATGCCGTAGAGCGCGGCACCCGGACGGGCGAGGTCCGAGGCGAAGCCGTCTCCCAGGAAGATGCCCGAGGAGTTGGCAAAGCTCGCCGGCGCCGGCGGCAGCACCGCGCGCGCCGCGGCGAAACGGGCGGCTTGCTCCCGATGCGTCGGGTCGCCCGCCACCTCCGCCGACACCAGATGCGTCATCACGTAGCGCAACTCGATGCCGTCGAGGAGGGAATGGTCGTCCGCCAGCGTGGCCAGCTCGCGCCGATCCAGGCCCAGCCGCGCCATGCCGCTATCGACGTGCAGCAGCGCGGGCAGGCGCAATTCGGCCCAGCGCCCGGCCGCCGACCACGCCGCCATCTCGCCCAGCGTGTTCAGCACCGGCAGAAGCCCGTGCCGCACGAACAGCTCGATATCGGCGCCGTGCAGCCCGTTGAACACCGCGATCGCGGCCTTGGGCACGAGTGGGCGGATCGCCAGCGCCTCGTCCAGCTGCGCCACGAAGAAATGCCGGCATCCGGCGGCGGCCAGCGCCGGGACCACCCTGGCGGCCCCGAGCCCGTAGGCGTCGGCCTTGACCACGCCGCCGACGGCGCCGCGGTGCAACTGGCGCAGGCGCCGCCAATTGCCGGCGATCGCGCCCAGGTCGATATCGAGGAAGCCCCCCGGCTCCGAGGGCGTCGCGGCGCGATCCGCCTCGCTTGCGCTCACGGCCCGCCATGCTCCCCGTGCTGCAGGTCGAGATCGGCGAAACGGGTGAACTCGCCCTCGAAGTAGAGGTCGATCTTGCCGGTCGCGCCATGGCGGTTCTTTTCGATCAGCAGCTCGGCCCGATTATGCACCGTGTCCATGTCGCGCTGCCACTTCTCCACCGCCGTGTGGAACTTGTCGTCGTTATCGAACCCGAGCTGCTTGGGTGCCCTCTGTTGCAGATAATACTCGTCGCGAAACACGAACATCACCACGTCCGCATCCTGCTCGATACTGCCGCTCTCGCGCAAATCCGAGAGCAGGGGCCGCTTGTCCTCGCGGCTCTCGACGGCACGGCTCAGCTGCGACAGCGCGATCACCGGCACGGCCAGCTCCTTCGCGATCGCTTTAAGGCCCTGGGTTATCATGCTGATCTCCAACACCCTGCTCTCGGGCTTGGTTCCGGCTGCGGGGCGCATGAGCTGGAGATAGTCGATCACCACGAGCGCCAGCCCCTTGGTGCGCTTGAGACGGCGGCAGCGGGTGCGGAGCGCCGAGATGGTGATCGCTGGGGTGTCGTCGATATGCAGCGGCAGGCTGCCGATCTCGCGGCTGACCTGGACGAAGCGGTCGAACTCCTTCTGGCCGATATCGCCGCGCCGGATACGCTCGCCCGACACGCGGCTTTCCTCGGACAGCAGGCGGGTGGCCAACTGCTCGGCGCTCATCTCCAGCGAGAAAATCGCGACGGTGGCCTTGGGTAGCGCGGTGGGATCCTCCGCTCGGGCCTCCTTCATCAAGGCCTGCGCCGCCCCGAACGCGATCTTGGTGGCGATCGCGGTCTTCCCCATGCCCGGACGCCCGGCGATGATGAGCAGGTCCGACGGATGCAGGCCGCCGGTCTTCTTGTCGAGGTCGCGCAGGCCGGTGGACAGGCCCGACACCCCGCCCGACCGATGGAAGGCGGTCTCGGCGTTCTGGATCGCGTGGGTCAGCGCGCGCTCGAAGCTGATGAAACCGCCATCCGAGCCGCCACGCGTGGCGAGGTCGAATAATTGCTGTTCGGCCGCCTCCACCTGCCCCGCGCCGTCCAGCTCGGGCTGGGCGCCGAACGCGTTGTTGACGACCACCTCGCCGATCTCGATCAGCTGGCGCCGCATCCAGGCATCGTGCACCGCCCGGCCATATTCGCCCGCATTGATGATGCCCACCATGGCGCCGAGCAACTGAGCCAGGTAAGCGGTACCCCCCACCTCGTCGAGCACGCCGGAATGCTCGAACTCGGCCTTCAGCGTGATGGCGTCGGCCAGTTGCCCGGCATCCACCCGCCGCGCGATGGCGCCGTAGATGCGGCCGTTGATCGGGTCCACGAAATGCTCGGCGAGCAGAAAGTCGCTGACCCGCTCCAACGCCTTGTTGTTGGCCAGCAACGCGCCGAGCAGCGCCTGCTCCGCCCGGTCGTTGGAGGGGGGCATGCGCTGTGAGAGGCCGAGCAGGGGGACGTTCATCCGATCACACTACCGCGACGCCGCGCCGAATGCGCCTGTGAGTCACGGGGATAACGGGGGCATCACGTGGGTGCGACGGATTCCCATGGCTGTGTGGCAAATGAGGCCCGCTCCGCCTCGACCATGTAGTCCCGCGTCAGCGGCACCGCCGCCTGATCGCGGGTCAGTTGGATCTGGAAGTTGACCGACCACTGGCGGCGGAACGACAGTTCGCTGCCAGCCAGGTAGACCTCGAACATGCGGCAGAACCGCTCATCGTGCATGGCGGCGATGGCGTCGCGATTGGCTGCGAAGCGACGGCGCCAGTGACGGATGGTTTCGGCGTAGTGCAGGCGCAAAATCTCGATGTCGGTCGCAAACAGGCCGGACCGCTCCACCGCCGGCAGCACCTCGCTCAGCGCGGGGCTGTAGCCGCCGGGGAATATGTATTTGGCGAGCCAGGCGTTGGTGGCGCCCGGACCGTCGGCACGGCCGATCGAGTGGATCAGCGCCACGCCGTCGGGGGCGAGGCACCGCTTGATCACGTCGAAGAACGTCTGGAAATGGTTCAGACCGACATGCTCGAACATGCCGATCGAGACGATACGGTCGAATCGTCGGTGGAGGCGGCGGTAGTCCATCAGCTCGAACGTCACCCGGTCTGACAGCCCTGCCGCATCGGCCCGCGCGCGGGCTTCCGTGAGTTGCTGGGTGGACAGCGTGATGCCGGTGACGCGGGCGCCGAACTCGCTGGCGAGCGTCATCGCCATGCCGCCCCAGCCGCAACCGATGTCCAGCACCTCGAGATCCGGGCGGTCGAGCTTCAGCTTGGCCGCGATGTGCCGCTTCTTGGCGATCTGCGCCTCCTCCAGCGTCTCGTCGCCGTGCTGGAAATAGGCGCAGGAATATTGCCGGTCACGGTCGAGGAACAGGCTGTAGAGGCGGCCGTCGAGGTCATAATGATGCGCCACGTTGCGGCGCGAGCGGCGGGCCGGATTGAACTGCGCCAGCCGCCGGACGAGGTGGCGCAGGCCGGTTCGCAGCTGCATCATCGGCAGGCCTTCCGGCCGCGTCTGCGCGTTGGTCATCAGCACGTCGAGCACGTCGTAGATGGTACAATCCACCGGCACGATCGTGCCTTCCATGTAGCAATCCGCGACCGCCACGGTCGGGTCCATGAACACCCGCCGCACGGTGCGCCGGTCGCGGAAATGGACCAGCGCCTCGGGGCCCGGCGAACCGCAATAGGTGGTCAGCTGTCCATCGGGCCAGCGGACGGTGAGCCGGCCGAGGACGATGAGGCGGCGCAGGAAGAAATCGAAGAGGGTTCGCATGGCGATGATCCTTATCGGGCGGACAGGTCACGGCAACATTGGAAACAAGGGGAGGTGTATTTTGCAAGTGGGGTTGTCCGCAGGCAGAGGGTGCCCTGGCTACGGGGCGGCGGCCTGACAACGATCGCCGTACCGCGAAGCGTCATTCCGCTGGAAGCAGACTCCACACCGGCCGGCCCGGCTCGCAGAATAACGGCGTCCCGTTGGGCGTGCGGAAATTGGGCTCCAGGCCCATCTCGGCGCGGATCGCGCGGAAGAACGCGCCATGCGCCACGATCAGCACAGGCGCGGGGAGTTCGAGTGCGCGGTTGATCGCGCCGCTCGCCCGCACCCGCAGCGCGCGGAAGCTCTCGGCCCCGTCGGGCGTGAGGGTGCCCGCCACCCATTCGCTGAACCACTCCGACATCGGCTGGCCCTCCTGGGTGCCGAACGACACCTCGCGCAAGGCCGGGTCCACTCGCACCGGCAGCCCCAGATGCCCGGCAACGATCTCGGCGGTGACCCTGGCGCGCGAAAGGTCCGAGCACATGATGGCGGTGATGCCGCGGTGGCGGAGCTTGCCCGCCGCCAGACGCGCCTGCGCCAGCCCGTTCTCGTTCAGCGGGATGTCGACCGCGCCCTGGCTGAGGTTCCGCGCGTTCCAGTCCGTCTCGCCGTGACGGAGAAACCAGAACGCGCGCGGCACCAGGGCCGAGAAGGCGGCGCTCAGGCGCTGGCTTCCTTGGCCAGCACGCGGGCGACGGCCGGGCGGGCTTTCATGCGCTCAAAATGCGCCGTGCAATTGGCCGGCAGCGCAATGCCCATGCGTCCGGCCCAGGACTCGACATAGAACAGCGCGGCATCCGCCACCGAGAAGTCGCCGGCTACATAGTCGCGGCCTTCGAGGGCGTGGTTCATGACCGCGAAACCCTTCTCCGCCAGATCCCGGCCTTTGGCCTTCACCGCTGCGGCCTCGCTCTCGCTGGGTGCGAAGTTGCTCGGGCGGAACAGCCGGCTGAAGCCCTGCATGTGGAGGGTGCCGACCACGTAATCCATCGCTTCCAGCACCCGCGCCTCGTGCTCCGCGTCGGCCGGCAGCAGCTTGGCGCCTGCGTGGGTGCGAGCCAGCCAGAACGCGATGGCGCCGAATTCCGTCAGCACCGACCCGTCGTCGCGCACCAGCGTCGGCACCTTGGATTTCGGGTTTACCGAGGTCAGCGCGCGCTCGGGAGGAGGGGCCTGCAACGAGACCTTCTCGGCGTCGTAAGGTTTGCCGATTTCCTCGAGAATGATGTGGATGCCGAGCGAGCAGGCGCCGGGCGAGTAGAACAGCTTCATTGGGTCGACCTCTCAATTCGGGCAAGCATCTCGTTCGCTTAGCCAGCCTATCATCTCGATCCGCCCTCGGCAGGCGATCCCGCCCCGCCGGGATGGGCGAAGCGGGGCGGCAGTGGCGAGATACGAGGGCGCTCGCGAAGACGAAGCTGTGATACGAGGTCGTATGATGGCCGACTTGCGGAACCGGTGCAAAGCCCGGGGTGGCGGGGCTGCGCGGTGGGTTGTCCGCAACAGCCTCATGGCACGCCATCGGCAGCGCGCTGTCCGCGAGCTTTGCCGCCGTTCAGAGCCCGATATACATGCGCGTCTCCGACGGGGCCATGTCGAAGGCTGCTCGGAATGCCCGGTAGAACGTGGAGACGTTGCCGAAACCCCACTCGAACGCGATATCGGCGACCGATCGCGCGGCGTGGTTCGGATCGCTCAGCGAGGCCCGGCAGGCCTCGAGGCGCCG
This sequence comes from Rhodospirillales bacterium, assembly GCA_025352565.1. GTDB lineage: Bacteria > Pseudomonadota > Alphaproteobacteria > Acetobacterales > Acetobacteraceae > JANXTF01. The sequence goes on from JANXTF010000147.1 coordinate 68,934, forward strand.
GGCCGTCACGAATTCCGAGAACGTCTCCCCGCTGCCTTCGAACATCAAGTGGATGTTTCGTGGGGACACGCGAAGCGTCGTCGCCAGGGAGGCGGCCGACAGATCGGGATCGGTAAGGCGGGACATGACGAGTCGTTTGAGGCGGACCAGCCGCGCCGCGCGGACCGCATCCTGCCGATGCTCGCGGCCAAGCTGGTCCCGGGCGATGCCGAGGGCCAGCAGCCGGCAAAGAGTGTCCAACACGATATCGCCGTCCTGGGGCGACAGGGCCGGGGCCGTCAGCAGGGGGTTGCGGGTGAAACTCGACACGAGCGCGCCGATCGGGGCGCAGGCGCGCAAGGTGACGGACCGCCGCATCCAGCACTCCTGATCGACATGGGCGGCGAGCATCTGGCAAAGGGAGGTTTCCGAGGGATTCGACCCGTGCGGCTCGCCGAATTTCCCGGTACGGGAGCCGCCAAGTCTGGCGTTAATCGAGGCTCAATCCCACAGCGAACTCACCGAGCTCTCGTCGCTGATCCGCCGCATCGCCTCGGCCAGCAGGTCGGCGATGCTGAGCTGGCGGATATTGGTGGCCTCGCGCACCGCCCCCGTGGCCAGGATGCTGTCGGTAATCGTCATCATCTCGATGGGTGACGCCGTGATGCGCGCCACGGCCCCGCCCGACAGCACGCCGTGGGTGATGTAGACGCTGACCGAACCCGCGCCATGGTCCATCAGCGCCTGCGCCGCGTTGCACAGCGTGCCGCCGGAATCGACGATGTCGTCGACCAGTATGCAATGCCGGTCCTTCACGTCGCCGATGATGTTCATCACCTCCGACACGCCGGCGCGCTCGCGGCGCTTGTCGATGATGGCGAGATCGACATTGAGCCGCGAGGCGATGGCGCGCGCCCGCAGCACGCCGCCCACGTCGGGCGACACGATCATCAGGTCGCGGCCGGCGAAACGCTCCTGGATGTCGCGGGTGAACAGGGGGGCGGAGAACATGTTGTCGACGGGAATGTCGAAGAAGCCCTGGATCTGGGCGGCGTGCAGATCCATCGTCAGCACGCGGTTGGCACCGGCCTCGGTGATGAGGTTGGCCACCAGCTTGGCGCTGATCGGCGTGCGGGGGCCGGATTTCCGGTCCTGCCTGGCGTAGCCGAAATACGGGATGACGGCGGTCACGCGCCTGGCCGATGCGCGACGCAGCGCGTCCAGCGTGATGAGCAGTTCCATCAGGTTATCGTTGGCGGGGTAGGAGGTGGACTGGACCACGAACACGTCCTCGCCACGGATGTTCTCGTGGATCTCCACGAACACTTCCATGTCGGCGAAGCGGCGCACGGAGGCGCGGGTGAGTGGCAGGTTCAGCGCCTTCGCCACGGCCTCGGCCAGCGGACGGTTGCTGTTGCAGGCAACGATCTTCATCGGCTCCGTTCCGGGTGCGCCCAGCGGTATTGGGGCGGCGTTTGGGTGGGCGTTTCACCCGCGGACGCGGATGGCGGCTTCTAGCAACGGGCGCGTTTTGTGTCCATTGCGTGAAGCCGTCACTTGCGTCCGGCGATCTGGTTGAGGATGACGTCTTTTACGCCGCCCGCCGCCTCCTTGGCCGCCGCCATCGCGACGTCGCCCCAGCGCACGGAGACGGTGCCGGGCGGGACCTCGTTCAGCTGGATGATGCGGCCGCGTTCCTCGCCGGCCGGGTCGGTGACGATCCACTGGATTTCCACGCGGTCGGTGTTGCCGGCACCCGGAACGACCGAGACCTTGGCCTCGACCGCGTAGTCGGCGGCCTGGGCGGTCTCGACCAGCTTCTCGTTGTTCTCGGGCAGGAACAGGCGGAGCTGGCGGGCCAGCGCCGCGTTGCCGTCGCCGGGCGCGCCGGTCACGCCCCTGACGAAGATCTTCGCCGGGCGGTTCAGCAGGCTGTTGGGGTCGCTTTGCAGGCGCACCGCCTCGATGCGGCCCAGCAGGGTGGCGATGTTGGGGGCGGCGGCGGCGGCCACGTCGCGCAGGGTTTGGGGGCGGGCCTCGGCCCAGGCGGCGGGATCGACCGGCTGGCCGGACGAGACGCCCATCGAGCGGCCGGACGGGTTCTCGACTGTGAAATACGGCACCACCTTGCCGTCCTTCAGCTCCGCCGTGAGCACGAGACGCCAGTCGCCGGGCGAGACGCGCTCGGCCACCGCCGGGATCTCCTGGCGCACCAGGGCGTCGGCAAGCGCGCCCGCCAGCGTGTCGGCGCCGAGATTGGTCAACAATGCCCCGGTGGGCGGTGCCACGGCGAGGCGGGCGGGCGGCGGGCGGGACAGCACGGAGCCCGCCTGCCCGGGATAGCCCGAGAACGGACGCGGCAGCCCGCCGCAACCGGCCAGCAGCATTGCGAGGCCGAGGGCCAGGAACCTAGAGGATGCAGCTGGCAAGGGCGGTCAGCAGCAGGAGGGCGAAGAAGATGACAAGGTAGGGCATCTTATATGGTGATGACGGATATCTGGTGCCCGATCGGCCCGCCCCCGGCAAGGGTGCGGCGGCGATGGCTGAAGAAGGTTTTCTCATGGGCCAGTGTATCGACGCCCAGAATCTCCACCCGTCCGGTGCCCGCGCGGGCCAGGCGCGCGGCGCAAAAGCCGGCCAGATCAAAGCGCCAATGGGCCGGCCGGTCGGCATCGGTGAAAAAACCGGCGGCGTCCGGGTCCAGCGCCAGCACGGCGCCGCGCATATCCGCAGCCACTTCGTACGAGGCCTGCGCGATGCACGGACCAACCGCCGCCGCGATGCCCGCGCGGGTGGCACCCAATGCGAGCATGGCGTTGATCGTGGCTTCCAGCACCCCGGCGGCGGCGCCGCGCCAGCCGGCATGGGCGGCGCCGGCCACGCCGCGCGCCGCGTCGGCGAAAAGCACCGGCGCGCAATCGGCGGTGACGATGCCAAGCGCCACGCCGGCGCGATCGGTCACCGCCGCGTCGGCGCGGGGGCCGGCGCCGGGCGCCCATGCTTGCGTGACACGAGCGACCGCGATGCCGTGCACCTGCGTGAGGCCCACCAGCATCGTGGGCTCGGCGCCCAGTGCGCGGGCGGCGCGGGCGCGGTTTTCCAACACGGCCTCGCGGGCATCCTGGCCCGACAGGCTGCAGTTGAGGCTGGCGAACGGGCCTTCGGACACGCCGCCCCGCCGGCTAAAGAACCCATGCCTGCCGGCGGGCAGGCAGGCGGCGGTGAGCGGTGTTGGAATCATGTCTCGAAACCTGGCGGCAGTGGCAGGTCAGGGTGGCAAATGGCCATGGCCTTGAACAGCCGGCCCATCCGGTCGGGCTCGGCCAGCCGCCGCGCCCCGTCCATCATTGCGCCGGCCTTCTTCGGCGCCTGGGTGCGGGCCAGGATTCCGGTGCGCTGGAACAGTCCGAGGGCGGCGAGGAATTTGCCTTGCGGCACCGGGCCGTGGACCGCGGCCCCAGCTTTGCGAGCCGCGCAAGCCAGCGCCGCGAAATCCACATGCGCGGTCAGGTCCGCGTCCCCCGGCCGCGCGAACGGATCGGCGGGCCGGCCGTCGTGGATTGCCTGGAGGCTGTCGCCGGGCGCGCTCGCCTCCGGCCCATAATCCACGATCAGCGCCGCCGCTCCCCGCGCGGCCAGCAGTCGGACGATGGCCAAGGCGGGCTCGCATGTTTCCCGGACAAGTTCGTTGGAATCCGGCACCCAGACCCGCGCGCCGCCAGCCACGAACGCTTCTCCGGCGCCGCGGCGCTGACGGATCGGCAGGGCGTCAAAAAATTCGTTGGCGATGAACACGAGCGGCCCCGGCGGCAGGTCGGCCACGCTGTCGTGCCAAAGCACCCCACCTGCGGCCGCGCCCGGGAGTGCCGCGCTCAACTTCGCGGCCTGGACCGCCCGCAGCCGCGCCGAGCTTTCCACCAGATGCACCGAGGGCCGGAAATCCGGCGCAGCCCGGCCGATCGCCCGCAACGCGTCCGCCATCAGCGTGCCGCGTCCCGGCCCTGCCTCGGCGAGCATGGCGCCGGCCGGCGCGCCCATCGCGCGCCACATCACCGCCGCCCACAGGCCGAGCAACTCGCCGAACACCTGGCTGATCTCGGGCGAGGTGGTGAAATCGGCAAACGGGTCGCGCGCGGCGTAATAGGCCGCGTTGGCCCGCGTCATGAACGCGTCCAGCCGCTCCATCTACGCGATATGGCTCCGCCGCCGGCCCGACCAGAACACGAGGCCCAGGCCCGCCAGGAACATCGGCACCGACAGCAACTGGCCCATGGTGGCGCCCGCGAACAGGTATCCCAGGAACGGGTCCGGCTGGCGGAACATCTCGCCCACGCCCCGCGCAACCGCGTAGCCGATCAGGAACACCCCGGTCAGGCAGCCGAAGCGGGCGCGAACACGCTCGCTCCGCGCCAGCACCAGCATCACCCAGACCAGAAGCAGCCCCTCCATCAGCGCCTGGTAGAGTTGGCTGGGGTGGCGGGCGAGGGGTCCGCCGGTGGGAAACACCATCGCCCAGGGCAGCCAATCCGGTGCGGGGCGCCCCCAAAGCTCGCCGTTGATGAAGTTGGCGATCCGCCCGAGTCCGAGGCCGATCGGCGCCACGATGGCGATGCGGTCGGCGAATCCCAGCACCGGAATGCGTTGCCGGCGGCAGAACCAGACGATCGCGATTGCGACGCCCAGCATCCCGCCGTGGAAGCTCATGCCGCCTTGCCAGACGGCGAATATCTGGCGCGGATCGGCCAGAAACCTGTCTGGCTGGTAGAACAGCACGTAGCCGAGCCGGCCGCCGAGCACGACGCCCAGCGTGGCCCAGGTCAGGAAATCGTCCACCTGCAACGGCGTCGCCACCACCGGCGCGCGTTGGACAAAGCGCCGCAACAGCCGCCAGCCGATCACAAGCGCGCTGATATAGGCCAGCGCGTACCAGCGGATCGCCAGCGGCCCCACCTGCACCAGAACCGGGTCAATTTCAGGAAACATCAGCACGGGCAACATGGGTGGCCTTCCAGCTTGGCACGCGGCGCACGATATAGGGCGTGGCGCGACGGCACGTAAGCCGCACCCCAGGAGAGCACCATGGCCGAACGCCCGAAATTCTTTGACGACCTCGCTGGCGTGGCCGGCGGCGCCATGTCCGCGTTGGTCGGGTTGCGCGAGGAGGCCGAGTCGCTGGTGCGCTCGCGCCTCGACGAGGCCATCCGCAAACTGGACCTTATCAAGCGCGACGAATTCGAGGCGGTGCAGGAGATGGCGGCCCTCGCCCGCGCGGGACAGGAGGCCGCCGAGGCCCGGCTCGCGAACGTGATCGAGCGGCTCGAGAAGCTGGAGGCGCGCACGCCGATCATCATGCCGGCTGCTGCCTCCGAGGGGGGCGGGCCGGGGATGATTGCCTGAAATGCCGCAATGCGGCATCAGACATCACGTTAACTTCGCCTCGCGTGCCATTGGGCACTTGCGGCACGTCGGAATCGGTTTGTAGGGTGGCGATGTGGCGCGGCGGCCATGCCTTCCCGGCCGCCACCGCGTTCCGCTCGGCCTTCCTTTCAGGTGGGAGACCCCGCATGCCCGCTACCTCGACCGCCGTCGCGCCAGAGCGCGCGACCAACCCCCTCGATATGATGGAGCAGATCGCGAGCGCCAATGACTGGGTGTTCGACCGCCGCAGCGACAGCGAGATGGCGGCCGAGGCGCCCGGAAAATGGTGCGATTACGGGCTGTATTTCAGCTGGTCTCAGGAGATCACCGCCATGCACTTCACCTGCGCCTTTGACCTGAAGGTGCCGGAGAAGCGTCGCTCGGCGCTGTACGAACTGCTGGCGCTGGCCAACGAGAAGCTCTGGATCGGCCATTTCGGCATGGATGCCGATGACGGCATGCCTGTGTTCCGTCATTCGGTGCTGCTGCGCGGCGCGCGTGGCGCCTCGTCGGAGAGCCTTGAGGACATGGTCGATATCGCCATCACCGAGTGCGAGCGGTTCTTTCCGGCGTTCCAGTTCGTGCTGTGGGGCGGCAAGAAGCCGGCCGAGGCGTTGCAGGCGGCGATGCTGGAATGCGTGGGCGAGGCGTGACGGTCCCATCTTCCGCAAGTCTCCGATGAGCCTGATTCCACCGGTGCTCCTGGTGGGCTTCGGCAAGATGGGGGCGGCCATGGCCGCCGGCTGGCGCGAGGAGGGCCTTTCTCCGTCGGTCGCCGTCGATCCCATGATGCCCCCCTCGCACGACCCCGATCTCGCCGTTCTCGCCGGCGGGCTCGACGTGCCGGCGGGTTTCACCCCGGCCGCCATCGTGTTCGCGGTGAAGCCGCAACAGGCCGCCGAGACGTTGCCGGTTTATGCGCGCTATGTCGGTCAGGCGGTTTTCCTTTCCATTATGGCGGGTACGCCGATCGCCCGGATCGACGCGCTGCTGGGCGGCGGCGCCCAGGTGGTGCGTGCCATGCCCAACACCCCGGCCGCCATCCGCCAGGGGATCACCGTCGCCTGCCCGGCTGCCGACGTGACGCAGGAGCAGCGCGCGCTCTGCGACCGGCTGCTCCGCGCGATCGGCGAGGTCGCCTGGACGGATGACGAGGCGTTGCTCGACCCGGTGACGGCGGTTTCGGGCGGCGGGCCTGCCTATGTGTTCCTGCTGGCGGAACTGCTGGAGCGGGCCGCGATCGAACAGGGCATTCCGCCCGAGCTCGCGCGGCTGATGGCCCGCAAAACCGTCGCCGGTTCCGGCGCGCTGCTGGCTGCCAGCACGGAGGATGCGGCCACGCTGCGCCGCAATGTCACCAGCAAGGGCGGTACCACGGCGGAGGCGTTGGCGGTGCTGATGGATGAGGCGGCCTGGCCCGCCGCCATGTCCCGCGCCATCGCCGCCGCCACCGCACGATCGCGCGCGCTGGCGGGCTGACAAGCGGGCTTCGACGCCCCATCTTGCCAGCCATGAGCACAGACACCGAACTCGACTCTAAACTTATAGCCGCCGCCTTTGCGCTCGCGGGCGAGGTCGGCTGGGCCAAGGTCAGCGTGGCCGAGGCCGCCCGCCGCGCCGAAATGCCGCTCGACCAGGCTCGCGCCAGATTCTCCGGCTCCCGCGCGGTGCTCTGCCGCTTCGGCCGCCTCGCCGACCAGGCGGCGCTCGCGGGCGCCGACGCCACGCCCGACGCCTCCACCCGCGACCGCTTGTTCGACATCCTGATGCGGCGCCTGGATGTGCTCCAGGCTCACCGGGCCGGCACGTTGGCCCTGTTCCGGGAACTCCCCTCCGACCCCGCCACGGCCATGATGCTGGCGGCGGCGAGTCTGCGGAGCATGGGCTGGATGCTGGAAGGCGCGGGCCTCGCCTCCACCGGCCTGCGCGGAATGCTGCGCGCCAAGGGCCTGCTGGCCGTATGGCTCTACACGGTGCGCGCGTGGCGGGGCGACGAGTCCGAAGACATGTCCGCCACCATGTCGGCGCTGGACCGGGCGCTCGACCGGGCCGAGCAGGTGGAAGGCTGGCTGGGCAAGCGCAACGCATCGCCGGTTCCGGACGCGGAGTTCAGCCCCGAGCCGGAGGTGACGGCCGAGACGCTGCCGAACACAAGAGGGAACGAAACCGCTACGCCAATCTCGCATTGACCCATGCGCCCGGCCCTCAATACGTCGCCCGCCCGCCTGAGCAATCGAACACCGCCGCCGTGCTGAACGAGGCTTCCTCGCTGCACAGCCAAGCCACCAGCGACGCCACCTCGTCCACGGTGCCGAAGCGCGCCATCGGGATCTTGGAGAGCATGTAGTCGATCTGGCCCTGCGTCATCTGGTCGAAGATCGGTGTTTTCACCGCCGCCGGGGTCACGCAGTTCACCCGAATTTGGCTCGCCGCGAGTTCCTTGCCGAGCGACTTGGTGAAGCCGATGACGGCGGCCTTCGAGGTGGAGTAGGCAGCGGCGTTGGGGTTGCCCTCCTTGCCGGCGACCGAGGCGATGTTGACGATGCGGCCCCAACCGCCCTTCAACATGTGCGGCACCACGGCGCGGCAGCAATAGTACAGGGCGTTGACGTTGACATCGATCACGCGCTGCCAGTCGGCAATCGGGTAGTCCCAACTGGTGGCGTTCGGGCCGGTGATGCCCGCGCTGCACACCAGGATGTCGATGCCGCCGAGCGCGGCCGCGGTCGCGTCGGCGGCGCGTTGCACGGCGAGGGGATCGGTGAGCTCAAGCGTCTCGGTGTGCGCGGCGGTCGCGCGGCCGAGGGCAGCTTCGTCGCGGTCCCACAGCACCACGCGGGCGCCTTCACCGGCCAGGCGGGACGCGATGGCGGCGCCGATGCCGGAAACGCCGCCGGTGACGACGGCGACGCGGTTCTCGAAACGTAGCGGCATGGACGGTTCTCCGGTTGCTTTGGGAGGAGCATACCTGTTTGGTGCGGTATCGCGCCACGGCCATGCCTTTATCGCTCATGCGCTGTATGTCAGGAGAGCCGCCGGGTCGCTGGCTCCGATGGGCAGCCTGACGTTCCGGCCGCCGTGGCGGACGCACTAACGCTTGCTCCCTTGCGCCGCCGCCCCATAGGCTCGCGGTCATGATCTCCCTCCTCTTGCGGCGCCTGGCGCTCGCGCTGATGGTCACGCTGACGGTGCTGACGATCAGCTTCGCGCTGACACGGCTGTCGGGCGATATCGCGGTGTCGATCGCGGGGCCCGCGGCGTCGGCCGAGGACGTGGCCATCATCCGCAAGACCTATGGGTTCGACCGGCCGCTCCCGGTGCAATTCGTCGATTGGGTGCGCTCGGCGGCGTCGGGCGATCTCGGGCGCTCGTATCTGTACCGCCAGCCGGTGTCCGAGCTGATCCGCGACCGGCTGCCGACCACGCTGAAGCTGGGGGTTTCCGCCTTGCTGCTGGCGCTGTTCACCGCGTTGCCGCTCGGCATTCTCGCGGCCATGCGCGAGGGCTCGCTGGTGGACCGGGGCGTGATGCTGGTGGCGCTTGTGGGGCAGGCGATGCCGGGGTTCTGGCTCGCTTTGCTGCTCATCATCCAGTTCGGCCTGAACCTGCAATGGCTGCCGATCGCGGGGGCGGAGGACTGGACCGGCTATGTGCTTCCCGCGATCGTGCTCGCCTTCTCCGCCATTCCGGCCCTGATGCGGCTCACGCGCAGCGGCATGATCGACGCGCTTTCGTCGGATTACGTCCGCACGGCGCGTGCCAAGGGGTTGAGCCGGGCGTCGATCGTGCTGAAACATGCCGCGCGCAACGCGGCGATGCCGGTGGTGGCGATCAGTGCGGTGCAGCTGGGTGCGCTACTGGGCGGCTCGATCGTGATCGAGGCGGTGTTCGCGCTGCACGGAGTGGGTTACCTCGCGTGGGAGTCGATCAGCAAGAACGATTTCCCCGTGGTTCAGGCGGTGGTGCTGTTCCTCGCGGTGATCTACATCGCGCTGACGCTGATCGCCGATCTGTTCAACGCCGTGCTCGACCCGAGGCTGCGCGCGGCATGATCGCGGTACGTCTGCGCATGGCGTCGACGCTGCTGGGAGCGGCGATCGTGCTGGCGGTGGCGGGAGTGGCGCTGCTGGCCCCGCTGCTGGTGCCGCATGACCCGTTCGCGCAGGATTTGATGACGCGGCTGGTGCCCCCGATGTGGCTCGATGGCGGGCAGGCCGCGCATCCGTTCGGCACGGACCAGTTGGGGCGCGACTATCTCAGCCGGCTGATCTATGGCGCGCGCATCTCGATGCTGATCGGCATCGCCACCGTGGTGACCTCGGGACTGATCGGCACGACCCTGGGGGTGCTGGGTGGGTTCTTCGGTGGGTGGGTGGACGATGCGGTCATGTTCGTCATCACCTGCCGCCTGTCGATCCCGCTGGTGCTGGTGGCGCTGGCGGTGGTGTCGCTGGTGGGAAGCTCGCTTTCGGTCGTGGTGCTGACGTTGGGGCTGCTGCTGTGGGACCGCTTCGCGGTGGTGTCGCGCACTACGACGATGCAGGTACGTAACCTCGACTACGTCAGTGCCGCCCGTGCGGCAGGTTGCTCGCGCGTCTCCATAATGCTGCGCGAGGTGCTGCCCAACATCGTGCATCATCTGGCGGTCGTGGCGACGCTGGAGATGGCGTTGGCGATCCTGCTGGAGGCGGCGCTGTCGTTCCTCGGCCTCGGCGTGCCGGCGCCGCTGCCGTCTTGGGGGCTGATGATCGCCGAGGCCAAGGACTACATGTTCTTCACGCCCTGGGTGATCCAAATTCCCGGGATCGCCCTGTTCGTGCTGGTGCTGGGCATCAATCTGCTCGGCGACGGGCTGCGCGACCTGCTGGGGGCGGCGCGTGACGCCTGAAACCGTGCTGGAGGTGCGCGATCTGCGCGTACGCTTCGGGACAGGCGTGGATGCGGTGCGCGGCGTGTCGCTAGGCGTGCGGGCAGGCGAGACGCATTGCCTAGTGGGCGAATCTGGCTGCGGCAAGTCGGTGACCGCGCTCGCGGTGATGGGCCTGCTTGCGCGCGGGGCCACGCGCAATGCCGCGCTTGTGGCGTTCCGCGGCACCGACATGATGGCGCTGTCGGAGCGCGAAATGGCGCGGCTGCGCGGCGACAAGATCGCGATGATCTTCCAGGAGCCGATGACCAGCCTGAACCCGGCTTTCACCATTGGTTCCCAGATGGCCGAGGTGCTGGAGCGGCATCGCGGCGGCGGCCGGCGCCGGGCGCTGGATCGCGCGGCCGGGTTGCTGGGGCGGGTGGGCGTGAGCGCGCCGGGGATGCGGCTGGCGCAATATCCGCACCAACTGAGTGGCGGCTTGCGGCAGCGCGTGATGATCGCGATGGCGCTGATGTGCGAACCGGAACTGTTGATCGCCGACGAACCGACGACGGCGCTGGACGTGACCGTGCAGGCGCAGATCCTCCGGCTGCTGGTGGAATTGCAGCGCGATCTTGGCCTCGCGATCCTGCTCATCACGCACGATCTCGGCGTGGTGGCGCGCGTGGCGCATCGGGTGAGCGTGATGTACGCGGGCGAGGTGGTGGAGAGCGCGGCGGTGGACGAATTGTTCGCGGCACCCTCGCATCCCTACACGCGGGCGTTGCTGGCCTGCGTGCCGGTGCCGGGCACCGTGCGGCGCGATCAACCGCTCGGCAGCATTCCCGGCACGGTCCCGCGCATGCGGCCGGGCTTCGTGGGATGCGCGTTCCGGGCGCGCTGCCGGTATGCCATGGATGTGTGCGCGGAGGCGGTGCCGGAGCGTCTGCGTGCGCCGGGGCATCGCTATCTCTGTCAGTTGGCCGCATGAGTGCCGCGATCGAGGTACGGGACGCGCGCAAGATCTATCGCCAGCGCACAGGGCTGTTCACCGCTCCGCGCGAAGTGCGCGCGGTGGACGGTGTTTCGCTCCGGGTGGCGCCGGGGACGTGCTTCGGCATCGTGGGCGAGTCCGGCTGCGGAAAATCGACGTTGGCGCGGATGATACTGGGGCTGTTGCCGGTGAGTTCGGGAGACATCCTGATCGACGGGCGGCGGCTGGCGGACATGGACCGGCGCGCGCGGGCGCGGCTGATCCAGCCGGTGTTCCAGGATCCGTTCTCCTCGCTCAATCCGCGTCGCCCCGTGGGCGAGATCGTCGGATTGCCGCTGGCGGCGCAGGGCATCCCCCGAAGCGAGGCGCGGCCGCGTGTGCGCGACATGCTGGCGCGGGTGGGGCTGGCGCCCGAGATGATCGAGCGATTGCCCGCGCAGCTATCCGGTGGCCAGCGACAGCGCGTGGCGATCGCGCGGGCGCTGGTGGTAAAGCCCGCGATCGTGGTGTGCGACGAGCCGACCTCGGCCTTGGACGTCTCGGTTCAGGCGCAGATACTGAACCTCCTCGCCGATCTACGGCGCGAGTTGGCGCTGACCGTGATCTTCATAAGCCACAACCTCGCGGTGGTGGAGCATGTGAGCGACGAGGTGGCGGTGATGTATCTCGGCCGTATCGTGGAGGAGAATGCGACCGACGCGCTTTTCCACGACCCCCGTCATCCCTACACGCGGGCGCTGCTGGACAGCGTGCTGACGCCCGTGCCCGGGCTCGGCATTCCCGATGTCGGTTTGGGGGATGCGGGGGTGGACTCAGCGAACATCCCGCCCGGCTGCCGGTTCCATCCGCGCTGCCCGAAGGTTACGGAGGGATGCGATGTCAATTCGCCGGAGGGTATGCGGCTGAACGATCGCATCGTGGAGTGTCTGCTTGTCGCGGACTAGGATCGTGATCGGGATTGGCGGATGGACGTTTCCGCCATGGTGCGGAACGTTCTATCCGCCCGGCCTGCCGCATGCGCGCGAACTGGAGTTCGCCAGCCGGCAGGTGACGTCCATCGAGATCAACGGCACGTTCTACCGCACGCAGACGGTGGCGAGTTTCGCGAAGTGGCGCGACGAGACGCCGGACGGCTTCGTGTTCTCGCTGAAGGCCGCGCGCTATGCCACGCATCGTCGGGAATTGAGTGAGGCGGGGGAGTCGATCGGGTGGTTCCTGAACTCTGGGATCGTGGAACTGGGCGCCAAGCTTGGGCCGCTGGTCTGGCAGTTTCCGCCGACACGGCAATTCGACCGCGATGCGTTCGCGGCGTTTTTGGCGTTGCTGCCGACGGAGCATGGAGGGCTGCGGCTGCGGCACGCGATCGAGGTGTATCACGCTAGTTTCCATAATGCGGCGTTCGTCGATCTGCTTCGGGAAAACGGAGTGGCGCATGTGATCGTGGAGTCGGGCAGGCAAGATCTGTTCGCCGATATGACGGCGGATTTCGTCTACGCAAGGCTGGAGCGGAACGAACTGGCCGTGCCGGAGGGGTACGCTTCGGGCGCGCTGGATGCGTGGACGGGGCGGGTTCGCGCGTGGGCGTCGGGCGAGGCGGTCTCCGATTTGCCGCTGGCAAAGGCGGCCGAGGCAGAGCCGAAGCCGCGCGATTGCTTCATGTACTTCATCGGTGGGGACAAGGTTCGGGCGCCCGATTCGGCGCGAGGCTTGCTGCGGCGGTTGGGGTGAGTTCGACCGGAGGGTCGCGCTCAATAGCCGAACGCGTGGGGTAGGATCAGCACGAGGCCAGGGATCAGCGTCACGGCGATCAGCACCAGCAGCAACGCGCCGATCAGGGGCATCACCTCGCGGAATATCTCGCCCAAGGGTGCGCCAACGAGGCCATGCATGACGAACAGCAACAGCCCGTGGGGCGGCAAAGCGAGGCCGATCATCATGTTGAGGATGACGACGACGCCGAAATGCACTGGGTCGATGCCGAGGCCGACGGCCAGCGGCACCAGCAACGGCACCAGGACCAGAAGCATCGTGATGGCGTCGAGCACGCAGGCCAGCGCCAGGAACAGGACATTGACCATCAGCAGGAACAACAGGGGCGACGGGTGCCAGCTTGCGATGGCGTCCTGCAGCAATTGCGGCACGTTCTCGTTGGCGATGATGAAGTTGAACACGAAGGCGCCGACGATGATAAGGCCGACGGTGGCGATGCCGTGGATGGTCTCGACGACGATGCGGTAGAGGTCCGCGAGGCCGGCGCTGCGATACACCAGAACCGCGAGCGCCAGAGCATAGGTGGCGGCAACGGCGGCAGCCTCGGTGGGCGTGGCGATGCCGGAATAGATGATGCCGAGCAGGATCACGGGCAGCATCAGCGGCGGCAGGGCGCGGGCGACGATGCGAGGCAGGGCGCGCCAGGGCGGCGGCGCGATGCGGGGCAGGTTCTTGCGTCGTGCGAGGATGGCGATGCAGCCGATGAGCGAGGTTGCCATGAGTGCCGCCGGGACAAGGCCGCCCAGGAACATCGCGGCGACGGAGGTGTTGGCGATCAGCGCATAGAAGATCATCGGGATCGAGGGCGGCACGATGGGGCCGATCGTGGCGGATGCGGCCGAGGTGGCGGCGGCAAAACCGGCGCCATATCGGCCGTCGCGGATCATCATGCGCGCGATCACCAGGCCAGGACCGGCCGCATCTGCGACCGCACTGCCGGACATGCCGGAGAAGATCAGGTTCGACGCCACGTTGACATGCGCGAGGCCGCCACGGAATCGGCCGAACAGGGCGGCGGCGAAATCCAGCAGGCGATCCATCACGCCGCCGGCGCTCATGGTGTTGGCGACGAAGATGAACAGCGGCACGGCGATGAGGACGAAGCTGTTGTAGAGGCTGTTCATCACCTGGTCGACCACGAGCCCCGGATCCTGCCCGGTCGCGAACAGGTAGCCGAAGCCGGAACCGATCATGGCCAGCCCGATGGGCGCGCCGAGCAGCGCGGTGCCGAGGAAAGTGGCGAAGGTGACGATGAGGCCGATCGACATCCAGGAACTGTCCCGCGGTAATGCGTGGCTTCGCGTTTCCAGCCACGGTCAGGATATTGCGTTCAAAACGTATATGCCGACCGGGATGGCAGTGACCAGGGTCGCGCGGACGGGGTGAAGCCGCGACACATTGGCGCACCGCCGGTCAGGCTTGTGGTGGCTGCCGGTTTTCTGGTCATGTTCGCTGGATGCGTACCTCACCGACAGTTTTGCTCGATGCGACATTCCCGCGAACGCTGGACAGCATCGTCGCCGAGTTTTCCGATGTGGCCTGGGCTGGCGGAAGGCTCGAAGCGTGGGTGTTCGAGGATTTCCGCGCCCGTGACCTGGCCGAGCGGGCGCTCGCGGCGCGGGGCGTGCGTGCGCGGATACGCAGCGCCTACAAGCCGTTGATACATGCGTTTCTCGAGGAGATCGAGCCGCGGGAGCCGATGACCGTCGGGCTTCCAGACGGTCACGCGCCGCGCTTTCAACTGGAAGCCTACCCGCTGGCTGCCCTCACGGATGTGCGCTTCACGGGACAGGGCGGCACGCTCACCCATGCCGTGGCGGGCATGGACGTGTTCGCGCCCAACCGAGTGCGGTCGGGCGAGGCGTTGTCGCCATGCGGCTGGGTGCGGGCGTGGCGGGCGGGCGGGCGGAGCCCTGAGCGGGATGCGCCGGTCGTGACCGAATACGAGGCGCTGTTCGACGCCGTGATGCGCGCGGTGGCGGGGCATGAATGGGGCCCGAGTGAGCCGTATTTCGACACGTTGGAAATCACCGTCGAGATCCCCGGCATCGAACGCGCGCTTCCCTGGCACGACGAGGTGATGAGCACGCGCGAGGCGCTGCACGAAGACCTGTATTTCTCGCTGCTGGAGTTCTTTCAGCGCCTTTCGGGCCGCAAGCCGGGCGACCGGACCCTGCGACCGGGGCAGATCATCCCCGAGATCGTAGCCTGCGCCGGCCCGGCGCATGTTCGGGTCAGCCTTGCCGCGCATCGCGTGGCGCCGGAACCGGCGGGTGACGCCGGGGACCTCGACGTCATCGCGCGGCCACTTACTTCGGGCGAGATCGCAACCGCTCTGGCGTCTCTCGGCGGCGAAAGCTTCGTGCATCGCTCGGTGCAGGGGCGTCCGATCATGGGCATCCATCGTCGCGGCGAAGGTCCAGGCCTCGCGATCACCGCCGGGCAGCATGCCAACGAAACGTCCGGCGTGGTGGGCGCCCTGCGTGCCGCGCGTCGGCTCGCGGAAACAGACATCGGCTTCGCGCTGGTGCCGCTGGACAACCCCGATGGCTATGCCCTGCATCACCGGCTGCGCGCGACCAACCCGCGCCACATGCACCACGCGGCCCGCTACACGGCACTGGGCGACGACCTCGAAAGCCGTACCCGGCCGCCATTCCACGAAAAGGCCGCGCGCCTCGAAGCAATCGGGCGCACCGGCGCAGCGCTGCACATCAACCTGCACGGCTATCCGGCGCACGAATGGACCCGCCCTCTCACCGGCTACCTGCCGCGCGGGTTCGAGCGATGGTCGATCCCGAAAGGCTTCTTCCTGATCCTGCGTCATCACCCAGGGCTCGCCGGAGCCGCCGAGACGTTCCTGCGGTCGCTGACGGCAAGGCTCGCAAGCGATCCGGCTTTGCGCGCCTTCAACGAGGCCCAGCTACGCGTATGGAAAGCCCATGCGGGGGAGCCGGATTTTCCGGTGTTCGACACCATCCCCTGCATCGTCGCCGAGCGCGCCGACCAGGCGACGCCCTATCAACTCATCACCGAATACCCGGACGAGACAATCTACGGCGAGGCGTTCCGGCTGGCACACACCACGCAGATGAACACGGTGCTGTTTGCGGCGGCGTTGCTGCGCGAGGCGACGTTGAGTTCGGGGGCCGCATAGGTGCTTTCCCGCATCATCGACGGCGTGCCGGGTTGCTTTTGTCAGAACATCTCCGGCGAAATCACGTTCTGCGGCCGGTTGCCGAGCAGCGCCGCCGCGATCGTCTCGGCCGATTTGCGCCGTATGTCGCCCCACGCCTCGGGATTGTGGAACGCCGAATGCGGGGTGATCACCAGCCGCCCCTCCAGCCACTTCTCCTTTGCGCGGTAAGCCCGCAGCAGATCGGGCACCGGCTCGACTGGCGGCTCCACCGGGATCACGTCGAGCCCCGCTCCCGCGATCCGCCCCTCATGCAGCAGCGTCTCAAGGGCCGCGAGGTCGATGATCGGCCCGCGCGCGGTGTTCACCACGACCGCCCCCGGCGGCAGCATCGACAGCTCGCGCAGGCCCAGCATCCCCCTGGTCTCAGGCGTCAGCAGCGCATGGACCGAAAGTACGTCGGACTGCTCCAGCAACCCATCCAGCGTCATCGCCCGCCCGATTCCCAAGGCGAGGTCCGACCCGTTCGGTCGATACGGGTCATAGAACACCACGTTGAACCCGAACGCCTTGGCCCGAAGCGCCACCGCCGTGCCGATCCGGCCCAGCCCGATGATGCCGAAGGTCTGCACCCCCATGCGCCGGATCAGCGGCGTGGTGATCGGCTTCCACTCCGAAGGCGGCGTGTTCCGCTGTGTTTCATGATAGAGGAAAAGCCCCCGCCGCAACGCCAACACGAGCGCCATCGCGCTGTCGGCCACTTCCATGGTGCCGTAATCCGGCACGTTGCACACCATGACCCCCCGCGCGGCCGCCGCTGCCCGGTCCAGACGGTCATAGCCCACGCCCATCCGCACGATCGCGCGGAGCTTGGGGAAGCGCGCCAGATCTGCCTCGGTCACGTGATGGCGGAAAATCATCAGCCCTTCGGCTGCGGCGCAATCCTCGTCCGGCAACTCGTCCATGCCGCCCGAGAGATGCTTTATGAGGCGGACCTCGTGGCCATAGACTTCGCGTTCGACGCTCTCATCGGGATACGGGAATTCCGAATAAAGTATTGTTGTCATTGATTGGCATGTCCCCATCTTGCATCCAGCCGGCGTGTCGAGCAGATTCCGGGCTTGGGTAACAAGCGGAAACGAGGAAGTCCATGAACGGCGCCGAAAGCCTGGTCCACTCGCTGCTCGCGAGCGGGGTCGATACGTGCTTCGCCAATCCCGGCACCTCGGAGATGCATTTCGTGGCCGCGCTCGACCGCGTCCCTGGCATGCGCTGCGTGCTGGGCCTGTTCGAGGGCGTGGTCACCGGGGCGGCCGACGGTTATGCCCGCATGGCAGGCAAGCCTGCCGCCACGTTGCTGCACTGCGCGCCCGGCCTCGGCAATGGCCTCGCCAACCTGCATAACGGCCGCCGCGCCAACACCATGATGGTGAACTGCGTGGGCGACCAGGCGACCTATCACCGCCCGCTCGACGCGCCGCTGACCGGCGACACCGAAGGCTGGGCGCGCGGCGTCTCCGGCTGGGTCCGCACCGCCAGCCACGCCCGCGATGTCGGCCAGGACGCGGCCGTCGCCGTGCGGGCGGCGATGACCGCACCCGGCCAGATCGCGACCCTCATTCTGCCATCCGACACCTGTTGGGACGATGGCGGCGTGGTCGCACAGGCCTTGCCGGTGCCTGCGCCCGCCACCGCCGACCCAGGGGCCATCGCCGCCGCCGCCCACGTGCTGCGGTCGGGCGAGCCCGTGCTCATCGTCATCGGCGCCTCGGCGCTGCGCGAGAAGCCGATCGCCGACGCCCACCGCATCGCCGCAGCCACCGGGGCCCGCCTGCTGGCGGAGGGCTCCAACGCCCGCATCGAGCGTGGCCGCGGCCGCTTCGCGCTCGACCGCGTACCGTACCCGGTCGATACCGCCGTCAAGGCACTGTCCGGCGTGAAGCACGTCATCCTGATCGGCGCCCGCAACCCGGTCGCGTTCTTCGCCTATCCCGGCAAGCCCGGATATCTCGCGCCGCCCGACGCCGCCATCCACGTCGTCGCGCGCCCGGAGCAGGACGTGGCAGCCGCGATGGCGGCGCTGGCCGATGAACTTGGCGCCCCCATGCTCCCCACGCCCAATCTTACCGGGGTCGACGGCCCCGGCCGGGGCGCCGTCACCAGCGAGGCCGTGGCCCAGTCGCTCGCCGCCTTGATGCCCGAACACGCCATCGTCGCCGACGAAAGCGTCACTTTCGGCCGCTCGCTGTTCCCGGTCACCAGCCGCGCGGCCCCGCATGACTGGCTCCAGATCACCGGCGGCGCCATTGGCTGCGGCCTGCCGCTGGCCACCGGCGCCGCGGTCGCCTGCCCGGACCGTCGTGTGGTGTCGCTGGAGGCCGATGGCTCGGCGATGTACACCATCCAGGCACTCTGGACCCAGGCGCGGGAGAAGCTCGACGTCACCACGGTGATCTTCTCCAACCGCAAATACGCCATCCTTCTCGGCGAGTTGGCCAATGTGGGCGCCAATCCCGGCCGCGTAGCGCTCGACATGATGGATCTCGGCAACCCCGACATCGACTTCGTCCGCATCGCCGGCGGCATGGGCGTCGAGGGCGCGCGCGCGGAGACCATGGAACAGTTCAACGACCTGTTCGCCGCCTCGCTGCGGCGGCCGGGTCCATTCCTGATCGACCTCGCGACCTGAGGCCACACAATCTCACCCACGGAAACTCACGCAGGGAAAACGGCCTCACGCAGGGAAATCGGCCAGGATGAACAATTGGATGCGGGCTAGCTCCGCACCCGCGCGCGGCGCGTCAGCAGGCTCAGGATTACGCCCACGCCGATGCCCCAGAAGCAGTTGACGAGCAGGTCGCGCGCCCAGTTGTTCAGCGAGCCGTCCTCGAATAGCTGCTGATGCTTCAACGCGGCCACGACGGTCGCGCCCACGAGCACGGCCACGATGCCCAGCAGAAAGCCGGTCGCCGGCAGCGGCAGGTCGATGCGGGGCGCCACCAGACCGAACACCGCGCCATACAATCCGCCCCAGAAGCACAGGCTCACGATCGCCGGCACGCCGAACGGCTGGGTCGGGTTCATCGGGTAGGGGGCCGGCATCCGCAGGCCGGGGAGGCTCATCAGGTGCAGCGCCTCCCACATCGCGGCGTGAAACGTCAGCACCGACAAGGCGCCGGCAAGGAAGCCCAGCGCGATCCAGGCGGGTGTCCTGAGCGGCATCGCTACTCTCTCCCTTGTGGGCCTCGATCCTCGCCCATCCGGCACGATTCCGATAGCTGCGGAGATTTGTGAAACAGGCTAACCACCTTCCCCATGGACACGAGACCCAACCCCGTCGCCAGCGACGATATCGAACGCCTGGGCAGTTGCCTCGGCCTGCTCGTCGCCGACGGCGGCGAGGCCGAGAACGCCGCTCGCGCCGCCCGCACCATCGCGCGCCGCCTGGGCCTGAGCGGTGGACAACTCAAGCAGATGTTCATTGCCGGCGCCGCCGTGGCACCAGATGGCCCCGTGGGCGTCCACGACGCCGCCGACGAACTCGCGGGCCTGCGTCGCCAGCTTTCCGCCACCGAGATCGCCCGCGTGGCGGCGCGGCGCGAAGTCGAGTTCCTCGACCGGCAGAACGCCAGCTTGCGTCAGGGAGTGGACGAGGCTGGTGCCAGCGCCAAACGCTGGCGCGTCGCCGCCATCGCCGCCTCGCTGCTGTTCGCGGCCGGCTTCGTCGTGGTGGCGCTGCGGCCGCAATTCACCGCGCCCCGGCCGCAAGTCAGCCGGCCGACGCAGGATACCAGCCCGTTCGGCCGCGCTGCCGTGGTCCGCTCCGGTGGCGCCACGCTGTACGACGCGCCCGACAACGCGGCCCCGGGACGCACGCCACTGCCGGCCGGCGCCCATCTCATCGTTCGCCGGCTATTGTGGAAGACGCTTCAGCAATGGGCCGAGGTCGAGGTGGAGTTGGGCGGGCGCACCGGCTATGTGGTCACGACAGGGATCGATATGCCTTAGAGGCGACAAACCTCTGGACTCTCGCCGTCGTGTCCTTTATTGCGCGCCCCTCAATCGGAACGCGGGAGATTTCCGCGCCGCCCTCAACCGGCGGCCAGAAATCGTGTGCACCGCGGTCCCTTGGCAATGAAGGACCAGGGATATGGCAAAGAAAATCGTCGGCTACATCAAGCTCCAGATTCCGGCCGGCAAGGCAAACCCGTCGCCGCCGGTGGGCCCGGCGCTGGGCCAGCGCGGACTGAACATCATGTCGTTCGTGAAGGAATTCAACGCGGCGACCCAGGGTCTCGAGCCCGGGATGCCGATCCCCGTGGTCATCACCGCCTTCGGTGACCGCACCTTTACCTTTATCACGAAGACGCCGCCGAACACCTATTTCCTGAAAAAGGCGGCCGGGATCACCAAGGGCACGACCACGCCGGGCAAGGGCGCCATGGTCGGACGGGTGACCACGACGCAGCTGCGGACCATCGCCGCTGAAAAGATGAAGGACATGAACGCCAATACGGTGGAAGCCGCCGTCAGCATGCTGGCCGGCAGCGCCCGATCGATGGGCATCACCGTGGTGGAGGGCTGATCCATGGCACACGATAAGCGTCTGGCCGCTGGTTACGAGACCTTCGACCGCACCAAGAATTACGGGCTGGCCGAGGCCATCGAGATGGTCAAGTCCAATGCCAAGGCCAAATTCGACGAGACGGTTGAGATGTCGCTGAATCTGGGCGTCGATCCGCGCCATGCCGACCAGATGGTGCGCGGCCTCGTGGGCCTGCCCAATGGCACCGGCAAGGCGGTCCGCATCGGTGTGTTCGCACGCGGCGCCAAGGCGGAGGAGGCCACGGCCGCCGGAGCCGAAGTGGTCGGCGCCGAGGACCTGCTGGAGAAGATCCAGGGCGGCGAGATCGATTTCGACCGCTGCATCGCGACCCCGGACATGATGGGCATCGTGGGTCGCCTGGGCAAAATTCTGGGTCCGCGCGGCCTGATGCCCAACCCGCGCCTCGGCACCGTCACCATGGACGTCAAGGGTGCCATCGCGGCGGCCCGCGCCGGCCAGGTCGAGTTCCGCGCCGAGAAGGCCGGCATCATCCACGCCGGGATCGGCAAGGCGAGCTTTTCCGCGGAGAAGCTCCTGGAGAACGCCCGCGCGCTCGCCGACGCCATCATCAAGGCCAAGCCCGCCGGCGCCAAGGGCACCTATCTCCGCAAGGCCGCGCTCAGCTCCACCATGGGGCCGGGCGTGCGGGTCGATGTGGCCACCCTCACCCCGTAGCGGTGGCGCTGATTGCGACGGCCGCGTAAGCCGGCCGAACAGAATACGCCTGACGCGCCCCTGATTTAGGGCCGGTCAGGCGGGCAGGGGGCGGGAGCCCCCGAAACCTGTCCAAGAACGCACGTCGTCCCTCGGGACGTTAATGGCCCTCATTTCCGGGTCGCGCGCGCAGACGGGGAAGCCAGGATTTGCCGGGCAGCGATGCTGCCGATCGGTCAAGTCGTGGCGGTTCCGAGGACAGGCGAACCGGGCGTTCCGGTCGCCTCGCGGCGGCTGGAGCACCCATAGGGCAACCCGGCGGAATGCGGTCCAAACGCATTGCGCCAGACTGGAGACGGGACTTGGACCGTACGGAGAAGCAGGAGTTCGTTGCCTCCCTCGCGGCCGTCTTCGCCGAGACGTCGATGGTAGTGGTCACACGCCCCACGGGGCTGACCGTTGCCGAAGCGACGTTGCTGCGAAAGCGGATGCGCGATGCTGGCGCGACCTTCAAGGTTGCGAAGAACCGGCTGGCCACGCTCGCCCTGGATGGGACCCAGTTCGACGGCCTCAAGCCAATGATGAAGGGACCGACCGCGCTCGCGTGGTCGCACGATCCCGTCGCAGTGGCGAAGGCAGCCGTCGAGTTCGCCAGAACCAACGAGAAGTTCGTCGTGCTCGGTGGATCGCTTGGAACCAAGCTGCTCGATGCAGCCGGGATCAAGGCGCTCTCCGAGCTGCCGTCGCTCGATCAGCTGCGCGCGAACCTGGTGGGGATGCTGCAAACCCCCGCCACACGGATCGCGGGTGTGCTGGCGGCGCCGGGCGCGCAGATCGCACGGGTGCTGGCGGCCTATTCCACGAAGGACGAGGCCATCGCCGAAGCCGCCTGACGCGATCGTGCCCGCATGGGCGGATTGCGAAAACTTGATTGCGGGTCCGGGGAACCGGGGTTGCATGGAACCGACATGGCTCTAAATTAGGAACATACGAAATGGCTGATTTGTCGAAGTTGGTGGACGAGCTGTCCAGCCTGACCGTGCTTGAGGCTGCCGAGCTGTCCAAGATGCTCGAAGAGAAGTGGGGCGTCTCGGCCGCCGCGCCTGCCGCTGCCGCCGCGGCACCTGCCGCCGCTGCCGCCGCCCCGGTCGAGGAGCAGACGGAGTTCACGGTCACGCTGACCAAGGTTGGTGAAAAGAAGATCAACGTCATCAAGGAGATCCGCACGATCACGGGCCTTGGGCTGAAGGAAGCCAAGGATCTGGTCGAAGGCGCTCCGAAGGTCGTGAAGGAAGCCGTGAACAAGGACGAGGCCGCGAAGATCAAGAAGGTCCTGGAAGAGAACGGGGCCTCTGTCGAGGTCAAGTAGTTTCCGCGATCCTCGCAGGATCGCAACTGGCTGAGGAGCGGGGCGGAAATCGAGGTCGGTTTCCGTCCCCGCACCTGTTTGGGCGCCTCACGCGGCGCAGATTTGGCTAAGACTCGCTTTTTTGGTGGCTCGCTCCCGCTTGAGCCGCCGCATTCACTCGTTACGGGGTAGCAGGCACGCATGAACGCGATCAACAAGTCGTTCGTTGGGCAGAAGCGCATTCGCAAGAGCTTCGGGCGCATCCCGGAAAACACCGAGATGCCGAACCTCATCGACGTGCAGCGGTCGAGCTACGAGGGCTTCCTGCAAATGGTCGTGCCACCGGACAGCCGCACGCAGACCGGATTGCAGGAGGTGTTCAAATCCGTCTTCCCGATCGACGACTTCGCCGGCCGCGGGCGTCTGGAGTTCGTGCATTACGAGCTCGAGGAGCCGAAATACGACGTTGAGGAGTGCATCCAGCGCGGCATGACGTACGCCGCGCCGCTCAAGGTGATCCTCCGCCTGATCGTGTGGGATCTCGACGAGGACACCGGCGCCCGCTCGATCCGCGACATCAAGGAGCAGCCTGTCTACATGGGCGACATGCCGCTCATGACCGACAACGGCACCTTCGTCATCAATGGCACCGAGCGCGTCATCGTGAGCCAGATGCACCGCAGCCCCGGCGTTTTCTTCGACCACGACAAAGGCAAGACGCACAGCAGCGGCAAATACCTGTTCGCCGCTCGGGTCATCCCCTATCGCGGCTCGTGGCTCGACTTCGAGTTCGACAGCAAGGACATGGTTTATGTCCGCATCGACCGGAAGCGGAAGCTGCCGGTCACCACGTTGCTTTACGCGCTGGAAGGTGCCCGCAGCGAGCAGCTGCGCGCCGCCCGCGAGGCGAAGGGCGAGACGGTCGAGATCGCCGACATGCGCGGCATGGGCGCTGAGGAGATTCTGCGCTATTTCTATGGCCAGGTGATGTTCTCGCTCACGCCGAAGGGCTGGGCGCGACCGTTCGACGCCGAGGCGTTCCGTGGCATGAAGCTGCTGGAGCCGATGATCGATGCCGAGACCGGCGAGATCGTGGCCGAGGCGGAAGCCAAGCTTACCGCCCGCAGCGCCAAGAAGATCGCCGAGAAGACCAGGAATGTTCTGGTCAGCCGCGCCGAACTGCTCGGTCGCTTCGTCGCCGAGGACCTGGTCAACGAGCAGACCGGCGAAGTCTATGCCGACGCCGGCGAAGAGCTGGTCGAAGCCAAGCTCGCCTTCCTTGAGGAGCTTGGTATCACCGCGCTGCCGACGCTTGCCGTCGATCAGCAGACTGGCCCATGGATACGCAACACGCTCGCGGTGGACAAGAACACCGGTCGCGACGATGCGCTGATCGACATCTACCGCGTCATGCGCCCCGGTGAGCCACCCACGCCCGAGACCTCCGAGAAGCTGTTCCAGGGTTTGTTCTTCGAGCCCGACCGCTACGACCTTTCGGCTGTCGGCCGCGTCAAAATGAACATGCGTCTTGGGCAGGACGTGGATGACAGCGTCCGCATCCTCCGCAAGGAGGACATCCTGCGCACCGTCAAGACGATGTGCGAGCTGAAGGACGGCCGCGGCCAGATCGACGACATCGACAATCTCGGCAACCGTCGCGTCCGCTCGGTCGGCGAGCTGATGGAGAACCAATACCGCCTCGGCCTGCTGCGGATGGAGCGTGCCATCCGCGAGCGCATGGGCTCGGTCGACATCGATACTGTGATGCCGCACGACCTCATCAACGCCAAGCCCGCCGCCGCCGCCGTGCGTGAGTTCTTCGGCAGCAGCCAGCTGTCGCAGTTCATGGATCAGACGAACCCGCTCTCGGAAGTGACGCATAAGCGCCGCCTGTCCGCGCTTGGACCTGGCGGTCTGACCCGCGAGCGCGCCGGCTTCGAGGTGCGCGACGTGCATCCGACGCACTACGGCCGCATCTGCCCGATCGAGACGCCGGAAGGCCCGAACATCGGTCTGATCAACTCGCTCGCCACCTTCGCCAAGGTCAACAAATACGGCTTCATCGAGACGCCGTACATGTTGGTCAAGGACGGGGTGGTGCAGCGCACGCCGCGCTACCTCTCCGCCATGGAGGAGGAGAAGCTGGTCGTGGCGCAGGCCGACGCGCCGATGGATGCCGATGGCCGCTTCACCGAGGAGCTCGTCTCGGTACGCCGCCAGGGCGACTTCCGGCTGGTGAAGCCGGAGGACGTGACCGCGATCGACGTGTCTCCCAAGCAGCTTGTGTCCGTGGCTGCGGCGCTGATCCCGTTCCTTGAGAACGACGACGCGAACCGCGCGCTGATGGGCTCGAACATGCAGCGTCAGGCGGTGCCGCTGATCCGCGCCGATGCTCCGCTCGTGGGCACCGGCATGGAGGCCGCCGTCGCGCGTGACAGCGGTGCCACCATCGTCGCTCGCCGCCCCGGCGTGGTGGACCAGATCGACGGTGCCCGCATCGTGGTGCGCGCCACCGCCGAGGACGGCACGATCAAGGGCGTCGACATTTACCGCCTGCGCACGTTCATGCGCAGCAACCAGTCCACCTGCATCAACCAGCGTCCGCTGGTGCGCGTGGGCGACCGCGTCACCACCGGGGACATCATCGCCGACGGTCCCTCGACGGAACTGGGCGAGCTGGCGCTCGGCCGGAACGTGCTCTGCGCGTTCATGCCGTGGAACGGCTACAACTTCGAAGACTCGATCCTGATCTCCGAGCGCATCGCCCGGGACGACGTGTTCACCTCGATCCACATCGAGGAGTTCGAGGTCATGGCGCGCGACACGAAGCTCGGCCAGGAGGAGATCACGCGCGACATCCCGAATGTCGGCGAGGAAGCGCTGAAGAACATGGACGAGGCGGGCATCGTCTATATCGGTGCCGAGGTGAATCCGGGCGACATCCTGGTCGGCAAGGTTACGCCGAAGGGCGAAAGCCCGATGACGCCGGAGGAGAAGCTGCTTCGCGCCATCTTCGGCGAAAAGGCCTCCGACGTCCGTGACACCTCGCTCAAGCTGCCGCCCGGCGTCACCGGCACCATCGTCGACGTCCGCGTGTTCAGCCGCCGTGGTGTGGACAAGGACGAGCGCGCCATGGCGATCGAGCGCGCCGAGATCGAGCGTCTGGCCAAGGACCGCGACGACGAGCGGGCCATCCAGGAGCGTTCGTTCCTCGCTCGTCTGCGTGAGAAACTGCTCGACCGGAAGGCGGCCGGTGGCTTCAAGGGCATCAAGTCCGGAACCACGCTCACCGAGGAAGTCCTGGCCGAGCATCCGCGCGGCGCCTGGCGCCACATCGGCGTGCAGGACGACGCGGTGATGTCCGAGATCGAGACGCTGAAGCGCGAATACGATGCGGCGGTCGCCCGCCTCGTGGCGCGCTTCGACGGCAAGGTTGAGAAGCTGCAGCGCGGCGACGAACTGCCGCCGGGCGTGATGAAGATGGTCAAGGTGTTCGTGGCGGTGAAGCGCAAGCTGCAGCCCGGCGACAAGATGGCCGGCCGTCATGGCAACAAGGGCGTGGTTTCGCGCGTGGTGCCGGTCGAGGACATGCCGTTCCTCGAGGACGGCACCTCGGTCGATCTCGTGCTCAACCCGCTGGGCGTGCCGAGCCGCATGAACGTCGGCCAGATCCTCGAGACCCATCTGGGGTGGGCTTGCGCCAACCTTGGCAAACAGATTGGCGAACTGGTCGAGGATTACCGCCGCACGGGCGCTGCCCGTCAGGAATTGCTGGACAAGCTGAAGGGCGTCTACGGCGACCGCGTCTATGCCGACGAGATCGCCCAGATGAACGAGAGCCAGTTGTTGGAACTCTGCGACAACCTCAAGAAGGGCGTGCCGATCGCGACCCCGGTGTTCGACGGCGCCCGCATGTCCGACATCGAGGACATGCTGACCAGCGCCGGGCTCGACACCTCCGGCCAGGTCGTGTTGACCGACGGCCGAAGCGGCGAACATTTCGAGCGCAAGGTGACGGTGGGCTACATTTACATGCTCAAGCTCCATCATCTCGTGGACGACAAGATCCACGCGCGTTCGATCGGTCCGTACAGTCTCGTTACCCAGCAGCCGCTGGGCGGCAAGGCGCAGTTCGGCGGACAGCGCTTCGGCGAGATGGAGGTGTGGGCGCTGGAAGCCTACGGTGCCGCCTACACGCTGCAGGAGATGCTGACGGTGAAGTCGGACGACGTGTCCGGCCGCACCAAGGTCTACGAGGCGATCGTGCGCGAGCAGGACACCTTCGAGGCCGGCATCCCCGAGAGCTTCAACGTGCTGGTCAAGGAGCTGAAATCGCTCGGCCTCAACGTCGAACTCGACATGCGGCCAGCCTGATTTCTCCGTGTCATCGCGGGCGGCGCAGCGACGCGGCAATCCAGGGCAACGGCATGGTCCGTGCGTCACCCCTGGATTGCTTCGTCGCCGAGCGGCTCCTCGCAATGATGGATTTGCCTGAATTGCCTACCCGAAACGCCTCAAAGGGTGATGCATGAACGAGCTGATGAAAATTCTGGGCCAGACCGGCCAGACCATGACGTTCGACCAGATCAAGATCCAGATGGCCTCGCCGGAGCAGATCCGCTCCTGGTCCTATGGCGAGATCAAGAAGCCCGAGACGATCAACTACCGCACCTTCAAGCCCGAGCGCGACGGTCTGTTCTGCGCCCGCATCTTCGGGCCAATCAAGGACTATGAGTGCCTGTGCGGCAAGTACAAGCGCATGAAGTTCCGCGGCATCATCTGCGAGAAGTGCGGCGTGGAAGTGACGCTGGCCAAGGTGCGCCGCGAGCGCATGGGCCACATCGAACTGGCCAGCCCGGTCGCCCATATCTGGTTCCTGAAGTCGCTCCCGAGCCGCATCGGCCTCATGGTCGATCTGACTCTGAAGGAGCTTGAGAAGATCCTCTATTTCGAGAGCTACGTGGTTCTCGAGCCCGGCACGACCGACCTCAAGATGCACCAGTTGCTGACCGAGGACGGCCTGATGAAGGCGCAGGACGATTTCGGCGAGGACGCATTCCGCGCCGGCATCGGCGCCGAGGCGATCAAGTACATCCTCGACCTGATCGACACCGACGCCGAGAAGGTGCAGCTGCGTGCCGACCTGAAGGACACGACGTCCGAGGCCAAGCGCAAGAAGCTGGTCAAGCGTCTCAAGCTGATGGAGGCCTTCGGCGAAAGCGGCGCCAAGCCGCAATGGATGATCCTGGACGTGGTTCCGGTCATCCCGCCCGAACTGCGGCCCCTTGTCCCGCTCGATGGCGGGCGCTTTGCCACGTCCGATCTGAACGACCTGTATCGCCGCGTCATCAACCGCAACAACCGCCTCAAACGCCTGATCGAACTGCGCGCGCCGGACATCATCGTGCGCAACGAGAAACGCATGTTGCAGGAGAGCGTGGACGCGCTGTTCGACAACGGCCGCCGTGGCCGCGCCATCACGGGTGCGAACAAGCGCCCACTGAAGTCGCTGTCCGACATGCTGAAGGGCAAGCAGGGCCGCTTCCGCCAGAACCTGCTGGGCAAGCGCGTCGATTATTCCGGCCGCTCGGTCATCGTCGTGGGTCCGGAGCTGAAGCTGCACCAATGCGGCCTGCCCAAGAAGATGGCGCTCGAGCTGTTCAAGCCGTTCATCTACTCCAAGCTGGAAAAATACGGCCACGCCACCACCATCAAGGCCGCCAAGCGGATGGTGGAGAAGGAGCGTCCCGAGGTGTGGGACATTCTTGAGGAAGTGATCCGCGAACATCCGGTGATGCTTAACCGCGCGCCCACGCTGCATCGCCTGGGCATCCAGGCGTTCGAGCCAGTGCTGATCGAAGGCAAGGCGATCCAGCTGCATCCGCTGGTGTGTACCGCCTTTAACGCCGATTTCGATGGCGACCAGATGGCCGTCCACGTGCCCCTGAGCCTCGAGGCGCAGCTGGAGGCGCGCGTGCTTATCATGAGCACGAACAACATCCTGAGCCCGGCCAACGGCAAGCCGATCATCGTGCCGAGCCAGGACATCGTGCTCGGCATCTACTACCTGTCGCTGGAGACGCCCGAGTTCCGCGCCACGCCCGATGTGGACGAGCGTGACGGCAACGGCCACGTCACCAAGGCGACTGGCCCGGCCTTTGGCACCATCGGCGAGATCGAGCACGCGCTGGCCGCCAAGGCCATCCACCTGCACGACAAGATCCGTGCGCGCTTCCACACGGTGGACCCCGAGGGCAAAAAGATCATCCAGAAGGTCGTCACCACGGCCGGGCGGATGCTGATTGCCCAGGTGCTGCCGCGCAACGCCAACGTGCCGTTCAGCCTCATCAACCGCCAGTTGACGAAGAAGAACGTGTCCGACGTGATCGACGCGGTCTATCGCCATTGCGGCCAGAAGGAGTGTGTGATCTTCGCCGACCGGCTGATGGGGCTCGGCTTCGCCCAGGCCGCCAAGGCGGGCATCAGCTTCGGCAAGGACGACATGATCATCCCGGAGAGCAAGCCGGAGATGATTGCGAAAACCAAGGGCGAGGTGCGCGAGTTCGAGCAGCAGTATCAGGACGGCCTGATCACTGCCGGTGAGCGTTACAACAAGGTGGTGGACGCCTGGTCGCGCTGCACCGACGAGGTGGCGGGCGCCATGATGAAGGAGATCTCCAAGCAGGAGATCGGCCGGCAGACCAACTCGGTGTGGATGATGAGCCATTCGGGCGCACGCGGATCGCCGGCGCAGATGCGTCAGCTGGCCGGGATGCGCGGCCTGATGGCCAAGCCGTCCGGTGAGATCATCGAGCAGCCGATCATCGCCAACTTCAAGGAAGGCCTCTCGGTCCTCGAATACTTCAACTCCACCCACGGCGCCCGCAAGGGTCTCGCGGACACGGCACTGAAGACCGCGAACTCGGGCTACCTCACGCGGCGCCTGGTGGACGTGGCGCAGGACTGCATCATCGTCGAGGACGATTGCGGCACCGAGCGCGGCCTGACCGTGAAGGCCGTGATGGATGGCGGCGAGGTGGTCTCTTCGGTCGCCGAGCGCATCCTGGGCCGCACCACGGCCGAGGAGGTGCTCGACCCGGCGAACAACAGCGTGATCCTGCCGAACAACCACCTGATCGAGGAGGAGGACGCCGAGCGCGTCGATGTCGCCGGCGTGGAGGCGGTGAAGATCCGCTCCGTGTTGACCTGCGAGGCGAAGATCGGCGTCTGCGCCCATTGCTACGGGCGTGACCTCGCGCGCGGCACCCCGGTCAACACCGGCGAGGCCGTGGGCGTCATCGCGGCCCAGTCCATCGGCGAGCCCGGCACCCAGCTGACCATGCGCACCTTCCACATCGGCGGCGCCGCCCAGCGCGGTGCCGAGCAGAGCGCGGTGGAGGCGAGCCATGACGGCATCGCCACCATCAACAACCGCAACGTGGTGGCGAACAGCCAGGGCGTGCCCACCGTGCTGTCCCGCAACTGCGAGATCGTGCTGACCGACGACAAGGGCCGCGAACGCGCCCGCTTCCGCGTACCGTACGGTGCGCGGCTGCTGGTGGAGGAGGGCGCCCGCGTCACCCGCCTCCAGAAGCTGGCGGAGTGGGACCCCTACACGCTGCCGATCATCACCGAGCAGGCCGGTAGGGTCGAGTATCTCGACCTGATGGACAGCATCACCCTCGTCGAACGTATGGACGAGGTCACCGGGCTCACCTCCAAGGTGGTGGTTGACTACAAGCAGGCGGCGCGCGGCGTCGATCTGCGTCCGCGGCTCCAGCTGAAGGACGCCAAGGGCGAGGTCATCCGCATGGCCAACGGCACCGAGGCACGCTACTTCCTGGCCCCCGACTCGATCCTCTCGGTCGAGAACGGCGCCGAGGTTGCGGCGGGCGACGTGCTGGCCCGCATCCCACGCGAAGGCAGCAAGACCCGTGACATCACCGGCGGTCTGCCCCGCGTGGCCGAGCTGTTCGAGGCCCGCCGCCCGAAAGATCACGCAATCATCGCCGAGAACGATGGCCGGGTGGAGTTCGGCAAGGACTACAAGGCCAAGCGCCGCATCATCGTGAAGAACGACGAGACGGAGGAGAGCAGCGAGTATCTGGTGCCGAAGGGCAAGCACGTCTCGGTGCAGGAGGGCGACTTCGTCCGCCGGGGCGACCCGCTGGTCGACGGCCCGCGCGTGCCGCACGACAACCTCAAGGTGCTGGGCGTGCCGGCCCTGTCCGATTATCTCGTCAACGAGATCCAGGACGTGTACCGGCTCCAGGGCGTGAAGATCAACGACAAGCACATCGAGGTGATCGTTCGCCAGATGTTGCAAAAGGTCGAGATTCTGGAGCCCGGCGACACGACCTATCTGACCGGCGAGCAGGTGGACCGTCTGGAGTTCGAGGCGGAGAACGGGAAGCGCTTGAACGCCGGCGATCGCGTGGCGACGGCGATGCCCGTGCTCCAGGGCATCACCAAGGCCAGCCTGCAGACCCACAGCTTCATCAGCGCGGCTTCCTTCCAGGAGACCACGCGGGTGCTGACCGAGGCCGCGACCGCGGGCAAGGTCGATACGCTGCTGGGCCTGAAGGAGAACGTGATCGTGGGCCGCCTGATCCCGGCGGGCACGGGGGCGGTGATGAACCGCCTGCGGACCATCGCGGCGGGCCGTGACCAGCATAATCGCGGGCTGCTGGAGGCGACCGAGATCCCGGCGCTGGGCTCGCGGGACATGGCGGCGGACTGACACAGGGCTTCGTGAGTTGTGGTAAGCCAGGGCCGGCAGCGGAAACGCTGCCGGCCTGACTATTTGAGGGGGCCGTATGAGTGACAATCTCGCTCTGGAGCTTCCACGTGCAATCCGCGCCGACATAGCGCGATTGGTCGATCGGCTCGACGTCGCCTGAACCGGATGGAAATGTCGCTTGCGGGATTGCGGCGCGATCAGGCGCATGAGCCGAGGCGAAAGCTGATCTGGAATAAGGTTTCACCGGGTGCGTGACCGCGTGGATCGCATCGAGCGGCGCCTGGACATCCGGCCAACCAGTGACCTGGGTATAAGGATCCGGATCCGGATCCTTACCCTAGCGCGAAAGCCCTCGCCCACGCCGGTCACACCGCGCTCACACCAATTATGAATCCTGTCATTAAAACGAAATTTACTCCAGGGTGCCATCCTCTGGAGCCATATCCGTTTACGAGAGAATAGTGCTCGCAGCACCACGCTTTCCCCGAACCACTTGACTCCCACCCCCACCCCCCGTAGATAGCGCCCCTCGGTCGATCCCGCGCTAACGGGCTGGCTGTCGTTCGCAAGGCCCCAATTCGTGTGGCGCCGCATCCGGTTTCGTCCGGTTGCCCAGGCCACGCGTCAGGACCAACCCGCACATGGGAATCTCCCATGCCGTGCGGGGCTTGCTTGTGGATGGCGGTCTTCGTACAGCGCGGGCGGACATAGGACGGAAAAGAGGGCGTATGCCGACCATCAACCAGCTGATCGCCAATGGGCGCGAGCCCGCGGCCAAGCGCAACAAGGTGCCGGCCCTCCAGGGCTGCCCGCAGAAGCGCGGCGTTTGCACGCGTGTTTATACGACGACGCCGAAGAAGCCGAATTCGGCCCTCCGCAAGGTCGCCAAGGTGCGCCTGACCAATGGCTACGAGGTGGTCAGCTACATCCCTGGCGAAGGCCACAACCTGCAAGAGCACAGCGTGGTCCTGATCCGTGGCGGCCGCGTGAAGGATCTTCCGGGCGTTCGCTATCACATCCTGCGCGGCGTTCTCGACACGCAGGGCCTGCCGAAGCGCCGTCAGCGTCGTTCGCTGTATGGCGCAAAGCGGCCGAAGTAAGGAGCACCCGGGACATGAGCCGCCGTCGCCGCGCCGTTAAGCGCGAAATCCTGCCGGACGCGAAGTTCGGTGACGTCGTCATCACGCGTTTCATGAACGCGCTGATGTATGACGGCAAGAAATCGGCCGCCGAAGGCATCGTCTATGGTGCGCTCGACGTGATGAAGAAGCGTGGCGGCAACTCGGCCGATCCCGTGCGGATGTTCCACGAGGCGCTGGACAACGTGAAGCCGGCTGTCGAGGTGCGTTCACGCCGCGTCGGTGGCGCCACGTATCAAGTTCCGGTCGAGGTTCGCACCGAACGCCGCCAGGCGCTCGCGATCCGCTGGCTGATCGACAGCGCCCGCAAGCGTGGCGAGCACACCATGGAGGATCGGCTCAGCAACGAGCTGATGGACGCCGTGAACAATCGTGGCTCCGCGGTGAAGAAGCGGGAAGACACGCATCGGATGGCCGAAGCCAATAAGGCGTTCAGCCATTATCGCTGGTAGCGTTCGACGCGGGTAAATCTACCGACTACGCATATCCCCCAAATCCCGCATCGGTTGCGGGCACGGAGAATACGACGATGGGTAAAGCTAAATTCGAGCGGAACAAGCCGCACTGCAACATCGGCACGATCGGCCACGTCGATCATGGCAAGACATCGCTGACAGCCGCGATCACCAAGATCCTGGCCAAGAGCGGCGGGGCGACCTACACCGCTTACGACCAGATCGACAAGGCTCCGGAGGAGCGCGCGCGCGGCATCACCATCTCGACCGCCCATGTCGAGTATGAGACCAAGAACCGCCATTACGCCCACGTCGATTGCCCCGGCCACGCTGACTACGTGAAGAACATGATCACCGGGGCCGCCCAGATGGACGGCGCGATCCTGGTCGTGTCCGCCGCCGACGGCCCGATGCCGCAAACCCGCGAGCATATCCTGCTGGCCCGCCAGGTCGGCGTGCCTTCGCTCGTGGTGTTCCTCAACAAGTGCGACATTGCCGACCCCGATCTGCTGGAATTGGTCGAACTGGAAGTGCGCGAATTGCTGACCAGCTACCAGTTCCCCGGCGACGACATCCCCATCATCCACGGCTCGGCCGTGTGCGCGCTTGAGGACAAGCAGCCGGAACTGGGCGAGTTGGCCATCCTGAAGCTGATGGAAGCGGTCGACAACTACATCCCGCAGCCTGAGCGCCCCAAGGATAAGCCGTTCCTGATGCCGATCGAGGACGTGTTCTCGATCTCGGGTCGCGGCACCGTCGTCACCGGCCGCATCGAGCGCGGCATCGTGAAGGTGGGCGAGGAAGTCGAAATCGTCGGCCTGAAGGACACCGTGAAGACCATCGTCACCGGCGTCGAGATGTTCCGCAAGCTGCTCGACCAGGGCGAGGCTGGCGACAACGTGGGCGCGCTGCTGCGCGGCACCAAGCGTGAGGATGTCGAGCGCGGCCAGGTTCTGGCCAAGCCCGGCTCGATCATGCCGCACAAGAATTTCAGCGCCGAGAGCTACATCCTGACCAAGGAAGAGGGTGGCCGTCACACGCCGTTCTTCACCAACTACCGCCCGCAGTTTTACTTCCGCACCACGGACGTCACCGGGATCGTGACGCTTCCGGAGGGTGTCGAGATGGTGATGCCGGGCGACAACGTGTCGATGGAAGTCGAGCTGATCCAGCCGATCGCCATGGACGAGGGCCTCCGCTTCGCCATCCGTGAAGGCGGCCGCACCGTCGGTGCCGGCGTCGTCGCGAAGATCGCAGCGTAATCGACTGAGAGAGGGATCGGCGCATAGCCGGTAGGACTGAGTTATGGACAACCAGAATATCCGCATCCGCCTCAAGGCGTACGA
>JANXTF010000006.1 GCA_025352565.1 Rhodospirillales bacterium
CTGGCTCAACCGCTGCCGCCGCCTTGCCAAAGATTTCGAAAACCGCACCCGTAACGCACTTGCATTCCTGCAACTCGCGTCAATCAGGTTGATGACGCGAAAGCTCTGCAATCGCTGAATGAGTTTTCGGACGGACTCTAAAGCCGGGCTGCGTCCGGGTCCCAGCCTGATGTTGGGCAGCGCGTTCGAACTGCCGTTGCGGCAGACTGAAGGCCCGATCGAATCGGTCGCCATGCTGATGGGACTGACGTTTTCAGCGCCTGATCGCACCACAGTCAGCCGTCGTGCGGTGAAGCTGCCGGTGATCCAACCGGCGCTGGCGCCGGACGGTTCGTTGTGCGGGGTGATCGACAGTGCCGGCCTGCAGGTTTACGGGGCGGGTCAATGGCTGGAGACGAAACACGGTGTGTAAGATCGCTTCCAAACCGGCCCTCCTGATACAGTGCGCCTCTGGCGGTGGACAGATTTAAGCGGCTGTTTTGACCGTCTGCCGGGCGTGCAACGCGTGGCGGCAACCTTGACCACCGGGCGACAACCGCTCAGTGGCACGCGGAGGGGCGGCATGTCGCCCGAAAGCTGCGAAACTCGCAACGAACCTGGCGCTACGATACCTATGTGCAGGATCGCCTTGCGGGTGCCATGATTGCAGCTGGCGGTGCTGCGGTCGCCGGCCCGGCGGTGCCTTGGAATGGTCGACGTCACGGGCGACGCCGGAGCCGGCGATGGGGTTTGGCATGGAGCCCGCGGCAGCCGCGCGTTGCGGGTGCCGCGGAGGCGCACGCGGGGGCGGGGCAAGCCATTCGTTACCGCCGAGATCCTCATCGGCGAACGTCCGGCCGAGGCGGAGGATCGCGCGGCGCCAGGACACGGGGAAGGGCATCCGATCATCGGCCTTAACCTCTCCGCGATAGGCACTCTTGTTGAACGGACGGCACGCTGTACGATGCTACACCACCTGCCGCCAATGGAGGGACATGGGACAACACCGCGTGAGAAGAACGGGCCAGCCCTCGCCGGGCACGGTGCCGATGCAGTGCGCGACGCCATTGCGCGCACGATGTTCCACGTTGCCCGAGCAACTCCGACGTTCGCCGACCTGGGACCAAGGAGCCGAGATGTGAGCCAACACGCAAAGCTGAGGGTCGATCTCGGCCTGGACGTCTGCTTCCGCGACCCGCACAGCCCGTGGCAGCGAGGAACGGGCGCACACAGGCGTTGCGATGACCAGTTGAACCCGAGCTTCCAACGCGTGCCGTGACCGAGGGAATTCGCCTTCGTGGACGACCTTCATGGACTCGATGCACCAGTCGGCCCAACCGATCGATCGCGCGCCGCGTCACGCGGCCCAACTCGGCCCGACTATGAATTTCCATCACAGTTGGCCGAGCGAAATTCGACTGCCCCTGACAGGTTTGCTCCCGTAGACTGTCCGCTTAATCGAACGCGAGATGCAAAGGGTGTAACGGTCCTCTTCTTGACTACTACGAGACTATTATGAATTCGACTCCTGGCCTGATGCCGCGTACGAACGGCACGTCAGGGGCATGCGCCTGGCAATCGCCCGAGCCAAGGCCGATGAGACGTTATGCCGCAGCTAGTCACACGAGAAAGCGATGCCGGGAACAACGATGCCATCAGTTGGTAGCTGTCCGATCGGAGTGGCCTGGGTAGATGGCGGAGCAACCGCCAGCGCTCTGGTGAGGAGGGGGGACTCCCTCCGCCTCCGAGCCGGGACGTTCCCGAACGGTCCGGTCCTGTGACGGGCGGAACACCACCTTTTCGGATGCCCTCCGCGCCGCGAAGGATCGAGGCGGACTACATCGTCGAGAGCGCTATCGACCCGCGCCGGGTGGTCGATATGATGGCCGGCGAACAGTCGAGCGGGACGTTCGTGCCCGTGCCGGGCGAAACGGCCGAGTTGAAGGCCCGCGCGGCGGCCCGCGTCGAGGCTTTCGAAACCCTCAGCGACGTTGTCACCACGCCGTCGCTTCCAACAACGGGGCGGGTGACGCGGGAAGGGCTCCGCCGGGCACGGGTGACACTGTCCTGGCCGTTGGAGAACCTCGGGAGCTCGCTGCCCAATCTTCTCGCGACGGTGGCCGGCAACCTGTTCGAACTGCAGCCCCTGACCGGCTTGCGGCTCCTGGACATCCGTCTGCCCAGCAGCTTCGCCGATGCCTATGGCGGCCCGCGTTTCGGAATCGAGGGCACGCGGCGCCTTTCCGGCGTCGCAAGCGGCCCGTTGATCGGCACCATCGTCAAACCCAGCGTCGGTTTCGGGCCAGAGGAGACGGCAAGTCTCGTTGAGGCCCTCTGCCTCGGCGGAATCGACTTCATCAAGGATGACGAACTTCAGTCGGACGGATCACATTGCCCGTTCGACGACCGGGTACGGGCCGTGATGCGGGTCATCAACGCTCATGCCGACCGCACGGGCAAGAAGGTCATGTACGCCTTCAATCTGACGGGTGAACTCGATCAGATGCGCTACAGGCATGACCTTCTGGTCGCCGAAGGCGCCACCTGCCTTATGGCGAGCCTGAATTCTGTCGGGCTCGTCGGCTTCATCGAACTCGCTCGGTTCAGCACCCTTCCCATCCATGCGCATCGCAACGGCTGGGGCGCCCTGAGCCGGCACCCGCTTCTCGGCTGGTCATACGTAGCCTGGCAGAAAATCTGGCGGCTTGCGGGCGCCGACCACATGCACGTGAATGGTCTCGCCAACAAGTTCTCTGAGCCGGACGATAGCGTGATCGAGTCGGCCCGCACCTGCCTGCAGCCGAT
Organism: Rhodospirillales bacterium; assembly: GCA_025352565.1. Classification (GTDB taxonomy): domain Bacteria; phylum Pseudomonadota; class Alphaproteobacteria; order Acetobacterales; family Acetobacteraceae; genus JANXTF01. Next base: position 2,785 of record JANXTF010000006.1, read on the forward strand.
GTTCGAAGGCAAGCCCTGCCTGGCGATGCCCGTCTTCTCCTCTGGCCAGACCGTCAGGCAGGCACACGGAACCTTTGCCGGCCTCGGCTCGACGGACCTCCTCGTGACGGCGGGAGGCGGCATCATGGCCCACCCGGATGGGCCATCGGCCGGCGTCAGGGCGTTGAGGGAGGCCTGGCAGGCGGCCTTGGGCGGCATTCCTCTCGCGGATCACGCACGCACCCACCCGGCCCTGGCGGGCGCGCTGGGAATGGCGGGATGACCCCTCCGCGCCCGCTGCCCGCCGGCACCCTCGTCGCCTTCTACGGCGACGACTTCACGGGCTCGTCGGCCGCCATGGAAGTGCTGGCCTTCGCTGGCCTGCCAACGGTGTTGTTCCTCGACACGCCCGCACCCGAGCGCCTCGCCGCCTTCTCCGGCTACCGCGCAATGGGGATTGCCGGCACCGCGCGCTCGCGCTCGCCCGAATGGATGGACGCGAACCTGCCGGCACCCTTGCGCCTGCTCGGCTCTCTTGGCACCCCCGTCATCCACTACAAGGTCTGCTCCACCTTCGATTCGGCCCCCCATATCGGCTCCGTCGGCCGGGCGGCTGAGATCGGGATTGGGATCTTCCAGCCATCGTGGACGCCGATGGTGGTCAGCGACCCCGGCATGGGCCGCTTCCAGGCCTTCGGCCACCTCTTCGCGAACGCGAATGGCGTGACCTTCCGCCTCGACCGCCATCCGACGATGGCGCGGCACCCGACCACGCCAATGGACGAGGCAGATCTCACCCGCCATCTCGCAAGGCAGACGGAACTGGGCGTCGGCCTCGTCGACTTCGTGGCGATGAAGGCCGGCAGGGCAGACATCCAACTCGCACGGACCCTGAAAGAAGGTGCCGCGATTGTATCGCTGGATGTCCTCGACCGCGAGACGCTCGTCGAGGCGGGGCGGCTCATCTGGGAAACGGATGCGACCCGTTTTGTACTCGGTTCGCAAGGCGTCGAAGCGGCATTGGTTGCCTACTGGCGTTCCGCCGGCCTCCTCCCCGCCGAGCCTGCCCTGCCCAGAGCCGGTCCGGTCGACCGAATCGCCTGCGTATCGGGGTCGGTCTCCCCGGTGACCGCCGGGCAGATCGCGCATGCGGAGAAACACGGTTTCGCGGCGATCCGCCTCGATGCAGCCGCCGTCACCGATCCCGAAGCGTGGGAACGCGCGCTGGCACACGCGACCTCGTCCGCAATGGCGGCCATCGGCGAGGGCCGCGATCCTCTGGTCTTCACGGCGTCGGGACCGGACGACCCGGCCGTCCCGGCCTTTGCCGAGGCGGCTTCGAGGGCCGGGCTTTCCGAAGATGTCATGAACGACCGGCTGGGCACAGGTCTCGGGCGCCTGCTGCGGGAGCTCGTGACGACGGCGGGTTTGCGGCGTGCGGTGATCTCGGGCGGCGACACCTCCGGCCGGGCGGTCGCGATGCTCGGCGTCGACGCGCTGACCGCGATCGGGCCGCTCGACCCCGGCTCGCCGCTGTGCCTCTCCCACGGCACCTCGGGCATCGACGGACTCGAACTCGCCCTCAAAGGGGGCCAGGTCGGAGGCCCGGACTTCTTCAGCGCGGCCAAGGCAGGGGGGCGCCCGTGATGGATCACGCCATTGCGCCACGGGCCGCTCGAGAAACTGGCTGGACCAGCGTCGCCAGACGGATCGCAGGATCGAACGCGACATCCCGGTTCGCCGGCAACAAATAACCAACCAAGCCAGGAGGAAAAGCAATGGAGCCTTCGAACGTCCTGTTCATTTTTTCGGATGAACATGATCCGCGCTACCTCGGTGCGAACGGGTGTGATTTCATCCGGACCCCCAACCTCGACCAGCTCGCGGCCGGCGGCACGTCCTTTGATCGGGCCTATACTCCCTGCCCGATCTGTGTGCCCGCCCGCGCCAGTGTGATGACCGGACGGTATGCCCACGAGACCGGCTACTGGGACAATTGCATCGCGTACGACGGACGGGTCCGGAGCTGGGCTCACCGGCTGCAAGGCGCAGGCATGCGCGTCGAGTCGGTCGGCAAACTGCATTTCCAGAACGCAACCGTCCCCGCAGGCTTCGACAAGCAATACCATCCGATGCATATCACGGACGGGGTGGGGCCGATTTGGGCCGCCGTGCGCGACCCATTGCCGGAGTCGCGCGGTCACTCCCCCCTCTTCGACAAGATCGGCGAAGGCCTCTCCAACTACAACCGGTACGACCAGGCAACGGCAGACTTGGCCGTATCCTGGCTGCGCGAGCGGCACCGCCACCCCGACGAGAAGCCTTGGGTGCTGAACGTCGGGCTCGTCGCTCCGCACATGCCGCTGATCGTGCCGCAACGCTATCTCGACCTCTACCCGATCGACACGATCAAGCTACCCAAGCTGATGCCGCAGGACGGCTACCTGCGCCACCCGTGGATCGACCGAAAGGCGAAGTTCTGGGACCACGACGCCACGCTCGGCACGGACGACCAGCGGCGGCTGGCCATCGCCTGCTATTTCGGCCTTATAACGTATCTCGACGACCAGATCGGCCGCCTGCTGCGGGAGCTCGACGCGACGGGCCTCGCCGCCAATACTCTCGTCATCTACGCGAGCGACCACGGCGACAATCTTGGTGCCCGGGGCCTCTGGAACAAAGACAATTTCTACCGCGAGTCCGTAAACGTCCCCCTCATCCTGCGCGGCCCGGGAATCGAAGCCGGACGGCGTTGCGCGACCAACGTGAATCTGGTCGATCTCTATCCGACGATCCTCGCGGCCACCGGCGTCCCACAGGATCAAGAGGACAAGACCCTACCGGGCAGGTCCCTCCTGGACATCGCCCGCGAGGCCGACGACCCCGATCGCGTGGCATTCAGCGAATACCACGCGATCGGCTCGCCGAGCGCCGCCTTCATGCTGGCACGCGGGCGCTACAAGTATCACCACTATGTAGGGCAGGCGGCCGAGCTGTTCGACATCGAGGCCGACCCGGACGAACTCCACGATCTCGCATCGAGCCGGGACCACGGGCAGGTCGTCGCGGAATTCGAGGCACGGCTCCGGTCCATGCTAAGCCCCGAGGCGGTCGACCGGCAGGCGAAGGATGATCAGAACGCTTTTGTGGAGCGCAACCGGACGTCGGCCGAACTCGCCTTGGGCAATGTCGGTGCGACTCCCCCGCCTGAGCATTTCGACACCTTGCAGACCACCTGAACGGTCTGCCTTCGCCGTCAATCCGGCACCAGGTCCGAGTCCAGTGCCCGGTCAAAGCGGAACCGAAAGTGCGGTTCAGCCGGGCAAGGAGGCCTGGAGGCCGGCTGGCAGGTTCGACTTCGCGTCCTCGAAGAGGAATTGCGCGCATCGTTCGCCGATCATGAACGACGGCGCGTTGGTGTTGGAGGACACCATCGTCGGCATGATCGACGCATCGGCGATACGCAGGCCGTCGACCCCATGCACCCGCAACCGGTGATCCACGACAGCCATCGGGTCGGTCCCCATCTTGCAGGTTCCGGTCGGGTGGTACGATGTGGCGCCGAGCTTCGCGATATGGTCCAGGAGCGCCTCGTCGCTCACGGTCCCGGGTCCCGGCCGAACCTCGCGCACGATCAGCTTCTCGAGCGCCGGTTGCGCCGCGATCCGTCGTGTCAGACGCAGCGCCGCGAGGCTGGTCGCCCGGTCCCGTTCGTCGGCGAGGTAGTTCGCGACGATCGCGGGCGGCTCGTCCGGATCGGCGGAGCGTATGTGGATGGAACCGGTGGAGTAGGGTCGCAGGGCGAAGCTCCCGATTCCGAAACCTGGGAATTCGTCGAACCGAATCTCGGTCGGATGCCGGGGGTCGGCGGCGCTCAGGTTGTGCATCTGGATCTTCACGTCCGGGCGGTCCAGCGACGGATCGGTCTTCGCCAGCGCATGGATATGGGTCGTGCAGGCGGCCATGTGGCCAGACCGCGTCAGGGCGAAGCGGGCGCCCATCAGCGCCTTGCGGACGGGGCTGCGCATGATGTCGTTGAGCGTGATCGGGCGCGTGCACTCGTACGAGATACGGGTGTGGAGGTGGTCCCGGCAGTTCTCACCGACACCCGGAAGATGGTGAACCACCCCGATGCCGACCCGACGCAGGAGCGCCTCGTCGCCGATGCCGGACAATTCCAAAAGCTGCGGGGTTTGGACCGCCCCGGCGCACAGGATGATCTCGTGCCGCGCCTCTGCCACACACTCCCCTGCGCCGGTCGTGTAGGCGACGGACGTGGCCCGGTTCTTCTCGAACAGGATACGCCGGGCACGCGCGCCGGTGGCGATGGTCAGGTTCTCGCGCCCGCGTGCCTGGCGCAGGTAGGTCTCGCGCCCTCCCATGCGCAGCCCTGCCCGGGTGTTATTTTGCAAGTAGCCGACGCCCTCGTACTGGCGCCCGTTGTAGTCCGCGGTCGCCGGTATTCCCGCCTGGACGCACGCCTCATGGAAGGCATCGGCGAGCGTCTCCCGACCGAGATGCGTGATGGGGATGGGGCCGTCGCGCCCCCGCAGCGCCGGATCACCTTTCGGGTCGGCCTCCATGCGCTTGAGGAACGGGAGCACGTCGGAATGCCCCCAGCCCGCGTTGCCGAGGTCGCGCCAGTGGTCGTACTCCGCAGGCTCGCCCCGGACCCAGAGCATGCCGTTGATGGTCGACGTGCCGCCAAGCACCCGGCCGCGCGGCCAGAACATGTTCCGCCCGGCCATGAAGGGCTCGGGCTCCGTATGGAAACGCCACATCCCACGGTTGCGGAGCCACACATAGCCCGCGCCGAGCGGGATGTTGAACCAGAGCCACCTGTCGTCCTCGCCCGCTTCGAGAAGGAGTACCTTGAAGCGCGCGTTCTCGGAAAGACGGGCTGCCACCGCGGAGCCGCCCGAACCTCCTCCGACAACGATGTAGTCGTAGGTGTCGGTCCCGCCCATGGCTATTCCTTCGTTCCGCCAGCAGTTAGCCCGCCGACAAGATAGTTGCGCATCAACAGCGAAAACAGGACGACGGGGAGCATGACGAGCGTCCCGGCGGCAGCGATACGGCCCCATTCCCAACCGGTATATTGGATGAAGTTGACGATCGCGACCGGCGCTGTCGATGCCGCCGTTCGCGTCAACACCAACGCGTAGAAGAAGTCGTTCCAGGACAGGATGAAGCAGAGGACGGCCGTCGCCGCAAGACCCGGAACGGCAAGCGGCAGCGTCACGATCCGGAACGCCTTCCAGACCGAACACCCGTCGATCCAGGCCGCCTCTTCCAGTTCGCGCGGCACGCCGTCGAAGAAAGGGCGCATCATCCAGATCACCAGCGCCAGGTTGAAGGTAAGATAGATCACCACCAGGCCGATCCGGGTGTCGATCAGCCCGAGATACCGGTAGGCCAGGAAGAAGGGGATCGTGAACGCAACCGGCGGGGCCATGCGGGTGGTCAGTATCCAGAGCGCGATCCAGCGCGAGGACCGGAAGCGCCCGCGGGATAGCGCGAAGGCAGCCGGCACGCCGATGACGAGCGCCAAGGCGGTCGAGGACAGGCTGACGATCGCGCTGTTCAGGAAGGACCAGGAGAACGTGCCGGTCCACAGTGCCGCGTAGTGGTCGAGGGTCGGCGTGAACCACAGCGAGTAGCCGAAGATGTCCTTGTTTGGCCGGAACGACATCTGGACGAGCCAGATGAACGGAAACGTCAGGATGGCGAGGAGCAGCAGCGAGGCCGCATCTCCGAGCAGTCCACGGCGCCGTACGCGCGCCGACCAGGGTTTCGGCCCAGGTTTCGGTCTAGCTGACTTCCACATCGGCAACCCCCAAAGTCCGGGCGACGAGCCAGCTGAGGAACATGGTCCCCGCGACCATCGCGGTCGCGATGGCGCTCCCGTAGCCCCACAGCGAAAACGAGAAGGATTGCTGGTAGGCGTAGTAGTTCGTCACCTGGGTCGTGTCGCCCGGCCCTCCGTCGGTCAGGATGAAGATCAGCGGGAAGGCCTTGATGCTGTCGATCAGCCGGAACAGCCCCACGACGATCAGGGTCTGGCGAAGATACGGCATGACCACGAAGCGGAACGTCTGCCAACGGCTTGCGCCGTCGATGCGGGCGGCCTCAAGCGGGGAGCTGGGGATCATCTGCAGCGCTGCCAGCACCATCAGCATCGTGAAGGGGAACCACTCCCACGTCTCCACCACGACGATCGCCCACAGCGCGAGGTGCGGATTGGTCAGGATCGAAGCGATCGGCATCCCGAGCGCCGCAGCCGCCCTGTGCATGGGGCTGATGTCGACCGTGAAGATCACGCGCCAGATGATGCCGACCACGATCGGGGGCAGCACCATGGGAATGAGGAACATCGACCGGGCGAACCGCCTGATAGCCGTTGGCCCGTTCACCAGCATCGCCACGAGCAGGCCCACCAGCAGTTGCAGCACGACCGTGCCGGCCGACAGCTTGGCCTGAATCCACACGGAAGTGATGAAGCGCGGGTCATCCCAAAGGCCGACATAGTTCAACGTCGGATCGCTGAAGTCCCACGCGGAGTCCGGCAGCGTGAGGTTGAGGGGGGTGAGCGACGTGGCGATGAGGTAGATGGTCGGAATGACCGTGATCGCTGCCAGGATGAGCAGGGCCGGCAGCAACCCACACAGGAGTGCTTGCCGATTCCGCCCGCCGACGCCGCCCCCCCCCGCTCGGACGAGTGCTCTCGTCAAAGCTTGACGCCGGCCCGCTTCAGGTCGGCGATCGCATAGGTCTGGGCCAGCTTGAACGACTCGCGCGACTTCATCTGACCCGAGAGGACGCGGCTGATCGCCTGAACGATCTGCATGTTCACCTGCGGGAAGACGTTCACCGACCGATATGCCATGTGGCCCTGATCGGCGTATTTCAGCGTGTCGATGAAAATCTGCCCCAGGTCATAGCCATTGAACGTCATCTTCTGCTTGTAGAGGGGCGTGGAGATCACCGATTGCCGCGTGATGGAGGCCAGGGCGTGCTGGTTCACAAGCTTGGTCAGGAATTCCTTCGACATCGACCACTTGATGAACTCCCAGGCGGCGTCCTTGTTTTTGGCGCCCGTCGGTATGCCCCAGGCATGCGAAGCGATCCCGGGGAAGCGTCCCTTTGGACCTTTCGGAAACAGTCCGAAGCTCGTCGTCTTCGCGACTTGGCTGTCGGGGGCTGCCATAAGGGCGAGCCAGACCTGGTTCAGCGTAGCGTAGTTCACCCGACCGGCCTTGAGACTTTCCACGACCTGGTCGTAGGTATAGTTCGCCACCCCTTCCGGTCCAAAGTTCGAGAGCAGCCGGGTGAAGAAGTCGGCTGCTTCCGCCACCTCCGGAGTGTCAAGCGTCGGCATAAGGTCGTCCGGCGGGTTGCGGAACACGTTACCGCCAAAACCCTGAATGAAAGGCACGAAGCTCCAGCCGTACAGGTTGTCCGTGATGTAGGCCGGGATATTGTCCTTCTTATTGACGATGGCGAGCGTCCGCTCCATTTCGTCGAAAGTATCGGGCATCCCGACGCCGGAGGCCTGGAACAGGTCGAAGCGCGACGCACCGGCCATGTTGATGTCGGCGATCCACGGGATGCCGTGCACTACCCCCTTCCGATCGCGCATCGGCTTGACCGCGCCAGGAAGGAGGTCGGCGAAGTCCCAGTCGGCCGGCGTCTTCGCCAAGTCGCTGATAAAGGGCTGCAAGGGCGTGAACCAGCCGGCGCCGATCCAACGGGCGGTATAGATCGCGGTGATGTTCAGGACGTCAAAGGCACTTCCCTTGGTCGACAGTTCCAGGTCGGCGCGCTGGTTGTAGACCGGGAAGCCCGGCAGGTCGTATGCGACCTTGATGCCGGTCTGCTCCGTAAACTCGCCCAGATGGTTGCTCACGAGTTGGGCATAGGTGGAGTTCCAGCACGACACATTGATCGTGGTGCCGGTGAACGGCTTGAGCTGTGCGAGCACCGCCGGGGCCGGCAGCACCGTGGCTACGGCGGTCGTGGCCGCGAGAGCGCTTTTCAGAATTTGGCGGCGGTGTAGTTGCGCCGCTCCGTGAAGCAGGTCCGCGGCCGAAGGCTTACCCGTCTCGTCCGTCATTTCATCCATCCCATCTTGCTGTTTTGGCGCCCGGCGGAGAACCGTCGGCGATTTACGACTTCAGCGGTCCCACCTCGTCACCGCACGCGCCCAGACCGCCCCGGACGCAGCCTGCGACCTGCACCGTCCCGCGCCGCCGGTCAGGTGATCCGGCGGATGCTATCGGCGATCTCCGAAAACTCGAACACGCGCTTCCAGTCGTCGCGCATCAGGACGGGCTTGCCGAACTGGATGGCCTTGTTGCAGGCATCGGAGAACACCCCGTCCGTCTCCTTGAAGATCACGGCTGCCAGAACGTTGAGGTGACCCAGGAGGAAGTCCCGCGCTGCCTCCGCCGGAACGCCCTGGGCGATCACTTCCTCCATCGCCTCCCGCATCACATCGAGCAACGACGCCACGACGGTTTCCGACAGGCCAGGCTCCAGCAGGGCCATCTGCCCGACGGTGATCCGATGGGCGCGCATGACGGGCGCGTAGATCGCGCGGGCGATCTCCTCGCCCAGCGAATAGGCGGCTTCCGGCCCCTGCATCAAGGCGCATACGATATGCTGGCGTGCCGCCTGGCCCCCGAAGAAGTCTCGCTTCGCGTGCATTTCCGTCTCGTCGTTGAAGATCGGCGGGTGGCAGGGATGCGTGACGAAGTAGGTCAGGTCCTCCCGGACCGGCAGGTGTCCAGCGAAAGGTGCCGCGGCGTCGAGGATCACGACCATCGTTCCGGGGCGCAGCTTGGGAACGACCTGCGACGACACCTTGCCGATGGCAACGTCCGGAACGGCCAGTATCACGGCGTCCGCGTCACCGATGGCCTCGTCGGGCGGCACGCACTCAACGCCGAACGTGCTCCGAAGCAGGGCGCGCCCTGTCTCGCTGACTTCGACGTGGCGGACGGTGAAGCGCGTTCCCTGCAGGTTGGTGGTCAGGCGGGTTCCCATTTTCCCGCCGGCTCCGAACAAAGCGATGTTCGTCATGCGCGCCGCTCTCCCTCCCAATAGGCCTGCATATCGTCGCGTATGCTCGACCAGGATGTTTAGGTTAGCGCCGGTGCTGGAAACGAGGTAGGGGACTTTATGTCGGGCTACTGTGAGGAAACCTTTGTGTGGGGCGGCAGTCGAAGGGCTGCGCGCACCCGGTGGGCCGCTCTGCCCTCCCCTGGCGCCCCGCCCTTGGGCGGCCGGCATCCCGGATGCACGAGAATTTTGCCGATCGCCGCCCGACCCTGGCCTCGCCTCATGCGACTGCTCGGCAGAAAGTGTCGGCAGAGCTTACCGGCGAAGGCCAGGCGACGGTATCGGTCGTGTGAGGAAGTATGATGACCCGGCGTCGGAGCGGAACGTGATGTCGAAGAGGCCGTCACTCAACGCGCTTCGCGCCTTTGAGGCGACCGTGCGGCTACGCAGCATGTCGGCGGCCGCAGAGGAACTGCTCGTGACGCATGGAGCGGTGAGCCGTCACGCCAAGAGCCTCGAGACGATGTTTGGCGTGCCCCTGCTCGACCGCAGCAGCCGAACGATCCGGGCGACCCCGGATGGCGAGCACTTGGCGCAGGACCTGTCGCGCGCCTTCACCATCATCACGACCAGCCTCGAACGGTTGCAGCCCGGTCCTTTGACACTGTCCTGCTCCTCCACGATCATGATGAACTGGCTGATCCCGCGCATCGCGGCCTTCCACAGCGCGCATCCCGACGTGGAACTTCGGCTAAACATCAACTATGGGCGGGTTGACTTCGTCCATGACGAGATCAGCGTCGCCATCCGGAACAGCATGATTCCGCCTCCCAAGGATGTCGTGATCAGCCCCTTGCTCGACGAATGGGTCGGCCCCGTCTGTTCGCCCGAATATCTCGCGGCGAGCGGCATCGAACGACCGCGCGACCTCGGGCGTTGCATCCTGCTGTCCAGCAAGACGCGCGCGGACGGATGGGACACCTGGATGACCATACAGCCGCATGGTCCGTTCAAGCTGCCGCATCTGACCCAATACGAGCACTTCTACCTCCAGATACAGGCAGCCATTTGCGACCTGGGCGTCGCGATGGCGCCGAAGTTTCTGGTGCAGGACTATGTCCAGTCGGGTAAGCTCGTGGCGCCATTCGGCTTCGTTGCCGGCGCCCACAAGTTGGTCCTTTGGGTGTCCCCCCATCTCCGCACCCGGCCCGACACCCGCGCCCTCGTGGATTGGCTCACGGCTGAGTTCCGCAGGTCCGCCAAAGGTGACCCGGCTCTCGCCGGTCCGCGGTCCAGAAGGTGACCGCTGCTCACACCAAGCTGCGGAAATCTCGGGTTACCCCAGTCGCGGCGATTGGTTATCGACGCAGCCATGCTGTTCGGGCGTGCTGCAGCGGGCATAAGGCAGGCTCCTTCGGTGCGGGTCCGCATGCCAGACCGCCCGCAGCGCGATAACCCACAGGCCCGAGACGGCCTGGCAAAGGAGGCGAACATGCTAAAGGCGGTTGTGGCCCACTCTGACAAGGGCCGGGTCGTGGTGATGGATTCGATCACAAAGGTCACGGCCGAGGACAAGGGGTCCCATGTCGTGTCTGCCTCCCACGGCGGCGTCAGCTCGGGTGAGTTCGCGATGGAGGTTCCGCTCTCGAGCGTCTTCTTCAATGACGCGGGCGTCGGCAAGGAGGGCGCAGGCAAGGCCGCGCTGGAGATGCTCGACCAGCGTGGCGTCGCCGCCGGCACCGTCAGCCATGAAACCGCGCGGATCGGCGACAGCCAGGACATGTGGGACAACGGCGTGATAAGCCACGTGAACAGGGCTGCCCGCGACCTCGGCCTGGTGCCGGGTGTCATGTTGAAGTCAGCACTGCTGAGAATGCTCGCCATCGATTAGGGCGTGCCCTCATTTGAGGGATTGAAATGACCGCCGACGCGGTAGTCGCGGTTACGTTTGGACGGATGGGCTGGCTGGTCTGCATCGGGAGCCCCCATCTCGCTGCGCGCTCATCGGTCAGCGGAAAGAACGGCGGGCTATGGCGCGCGCCGCGAACGGCTCGTCCCGGTGGCGGTGGGACCGGCTCCTGAGCCCGGCTTCAGGCACCTGGACCGCGCAATGCTCCCCTTGGGCTGGCAGCCAGGACAGGGTTTTAGGCGGTGGGACCTAGGCCGAGGGCGCAAACCGGCGGCTGAGGCGGAGTATGGCGGTATTGGATGCGATGGCGAAGACCACGATGACGAGAACGATGGTGGTGGAGAGCTTCACGTTGTTCTGAGCCAGGCCGCTTACGAGCAGGAAGCCGAGGCCGCGCTGTGAGGAGAACATCTCGCCGATCAACACGCCCAGTAGGCTGAGGGAGAAGCCCAGGCGGAGGCCTGCGACGATCTGTGGAACGCAGGCCGGGACCAGCACCCAGCGCATGGTCTGCGCCGGGGAGAGGCGGAGCGCGCGCGCCGTGCGTGGCAGGACGGGCGGAAGGGTCTTGATGGCGGCCACTGTGAAAAGCGTCACGGGAACCAGGCCGTGCATGACGCCGAAGGCGACCTTGGCGCCGATGCCGAGACCGAAGACGAGCAGGACCACGGGATAGAGCGTGACTTTTGGGATAGTGTAGAAGCCGGCCAAAAGGGGCTCGGCGACGTCTCCGGCGAAGCGGCGCAGGCCGAGCACGAGGCCGAGCAGCAGGCCAGCCACGGCGGAGAGGCTGAAGGCCATGGCGAAGGCGCCGGCGGTGGCGCCGACGCTTTCCCAGAAGCGGCTGGTGAGGAGGAGTTGGCCGGCATAGGCGAAGGTGGCGGCCGGCCCGGTGACGGCGACTCCGTCGGTCCAGCTGCCGACGGCCTGCCAGAGCAGGAGGGCGGTGGCGGTCAGCAGCAGTGGGTCGAGCAGACCGGTCCGTTGGAGGCGCGCTGTGGGGGTGGAGAAGGCGCTCATCCGGGCTGGCGGCGGCGGGCGAGCCGACCTTCCCAGACGTAAAGCAGGCCGTTGGCTGTCATGGCGACCAGCAATACAAAGAGCATCAGCCCGTACATCGCGCTGTTGTCGAAGCTCTGGTAGGCGAATGAGATCGCGTAGCCGAGCCCGCTGCCGGAGAGGATGAACTCGCCGGCGATGACGCCGATCAGGGCATAGCTGAGCGCGAGTTTCACGCCGCCGAAGAGCGCCGGGGCGGCGGCCGGGAGGACCACGTTGAGCAAGGTCCGGACCGGGCCGAGGCGCTGAACCCGCGCGACCCGCCGCAGCACGGGGGCCACGCTGTCGAGTCCGGCGAGCGTGCTGACGACCATGGCTGGCGTGGCGGACATGACGCCCAGCAGGACGAGCGGGGCCATGCTGAGGCCAAGAAGAGCCACGAGGAGCGGATAGAAGACGAAAGTCGGGACGGAATAGTAGGAGGCGAGCACAGGATCGATGGCGCGGCGCAGCCGGGGCAGGTCATGGATGAGGGCGCCCATCAGGATGCCGAGCGCAACAGAGAGGGCGAAGGCGGCGCCGACGGTGGAGAAGGTGCGGAACATGGCCTCCGTCGCGTCGCCGGAGGCGAGCACGGTCATCATGGCGGCGACCATCTCGCTGGGCGGGAGAATTGACATGGCGTTGACGATGCCCGTTCGGCAGAGCAGCTCCAGCAGCATGACGAGGCTGGCCACGAGCAGGACGCGGACGCCAAAAACGGCAGCGGACCTGCTCATATGGACCGTCCCATGGCACGCATGGATTCGGCGCGCAGCGAGGTCCAGAGGCGTGCGGTGAGTTCGCCGAAATGCGGGTCCGAGACGACGCGGCTGTCGCGGTCGCGGGGCCAGCCTGTTTCGACGAGGTCGATGAAACGGCCGGGGCGGGCGGACATGACGCCGACGCGATCGGACAGCATCGCCGCCTCGTCGAGGGCGTGGGTGATGAGCAGGACGGTGGTGCCGGTTTCGCGCCAAAGGCGGAGCAACTCGTCACCCATGAGTAGCCTGGTCTGCTGGTCAAGCGCGCCGAAGGGTTCGTCGAGCAGGATCAGGCGGGGTTTCTGCACGAGGGTGCGGGCGATGCAGACGCGCTGGCGCATGCCGCCGGAGAGCTGGGCGGGGTAGTGCGCGGAGAACTGGGCGAGGCCCATGAAGTGAATGGCGTGCTCGATGCGGCTGTGGATCTCGGCCTGCGGAAGTACGGCGCGGCGCAGGCCGAATCCGACATTGTCGCGGACGGTGAGCCAGGGGAAGCTCGAGTCTTCCTGGAAGACGACACCGACGCCTTCTGGCACCTCGCCGAGTACGGGTCGGCCCTCGAACCTGACGCTGCCTTCGGTAGGCCGGCCGAGACCGGCGAGGACGTCGAGCAGGGTTGATTTGCCGCAGCCGGAAGGGCCGACGACGGAGAAGAACTCACCCTCGGCGAGGTCGAGGTCGATGGGGCCGAGGGCGTGGACCGGCTGTTTGCCGCCAAAGCGTCTGACTACGCCGCGCAGGGTGGCGTGGGGCATCAGCGCGCGGCGCGCTGATCCGCAGGCAGGAAGGTGGTGTTGACCATCTTGGACCAGTCGGGTGTGTCCTTGAGCTGCCCGGTAATCTGCAGTCCTTCGATCATGCGGTTCATGCCTTCGTAGTCGAAGCGGCCGTCGCTCCAGTAGTCGATGGCGATCAGCTCCTTCATGTGGCTACGGAACAAGGCGGCGTTCGGGTTGCTGTAGTCGCGCGCGAGGATATCGGCGGCTTCGTCGGGATGTTCACGGACGTAATCGAGGCCCTGCTTGCGGGCGGCGATGATGCCCCTGACAATGTCCGGGTGGTCCTTGGCGAACTCGACGGTCGTGATGCAGACGGTCTGCATCATTTTGGGGGACATCGCGTCCTTCACCCAGAAGACTGGTTGCACCAGCTTTTTGTTCTGGCCGTAGATCAGGGAGTCACTGAAGCCCGCATCCACGGCGCCGCTGGTGACGGCGGAGAGGTTGGCGCCGAGGTCTCCGGCGGGCACGAGCTTGACCTGCTGGGCCGTCATGCCATTGGCCTTGAGCGCCATCAGGATGATCATGTTGGAGACGGAGTTGGGCGAGGTGTAGCCGATGCGCTTGCCCGCGAGATCTTTCAGGCCGTGAAGATCGGAGCCCATCTTTGCGACCCAAACCTGGTCGCCGACGCTCTGGGTGCCGGCGGAGACGATGACGAGCTTCTGGCCAGTGTTGATGGCTTGGACGGCGGCGGCGAGCGACACCTCGCCGAAGGGGATGCCGCCGGCCAGGGTGTTGCGGACGGCTGTGCCGCCGCCCGGCGCGGTGAGGATGCCGGTGACGTCCACGCCGTGCTGCTTGAAGAAGCCCTTTTCCATGGCGACGGCATAGGGGGCGCCGTAGAACTGACCGCCCCAGTGCGTGACGGTGATGGTTTCCGCGGCGGCGGGCCTGGCGGCGAGTGCGAGAGTCATGATGCAGCCTGCAGCAAGCATGCGGCGCATGAGCCCTGATCTGGACATCGATTTCTCCCGTTGCCGACCGTTGCCCGGCCGTTGCTGGTGGTCAAGCTATCATGGCGGGCGCAGAGGGCAAGGATCGTGGAAGCAGCGCTGCCAGGACGCCTCGAAGCCGCCCGGGATGGCGATTATGTGAGGACGGCAACCCAGAGCTGGTTGGGCTGAAGGTCGGACTCGCGCATCAAGCGGCGCAACTTCTTGCTGTTCACCCCAGGGCCCCTGGGGGCAGTGCGGCACCTACGCGGCGGTAACCATGGCGCTCGAACCGGTCGCGAATCGCGCCGATCCGGTCGAGGACCTCGCGGGCATCCATTGCCGCTGTCGCGGTGCCGCAGAACTTGGATCGCGAGAGGGTCGATAGCTCGCATCCTTTGCAGTCCGAGATGCTCGCGCCTTTCGGCCGGGAAGCAGGCTTCAAAGCCCGCTTCCGCCGGGCCGCACCTTCGATTCAAACGTCGTCCGGACTCAGCATGGAAATCATCTCAGCCGATCTCTGATGAACCTCTGCTTCTCGTTCGAGGTTCTTGGGGAAGCGACCACGTTTGGCTTGGCTCAACGCCTTTTTGGCCATTGCCTCATGCCAATACCGAGCCGCCAGGAGAGCAGCGTCCCAACCTCGCTGGTATTCCGGCGTAACGACGATGACAGGGTCGGCCATAAGAGGATGCTTCCTGGGATGCGATGGGATGGGTCTCGGCAAGGTTCCGATGATGTCCCTTAATCCCACACCTGGAGGACGGCCCTTCAGAGTGCAACGTGCGATACGCGTGGACTCTTGCGATGACCAGCGGCGAGTGGGTGACCAGGGTGGCGAAGATGCCGAACACCAGCCGCGCCGTGGCGCTCGTCGTGTCGATGCCGCCGGTGAGCACCTTCAGCCCGCCCCCCGCTTCTGGAGCGTGCCGACCAAATTGACGACATGGGCAAGCGAGCGACCGATCCGGTCGAGTTTCCAGACCACGAGCGCGTCGCCGTCGCGAAGCGCGTCGAGCGCGCGGGCAAGCCCAGGCCGGTCGGTGACGCCGCCGCTGCAGATGTTCTCGTAGATCGCCGCCACTGCTCGCCCGCGGTCGGGCGGCGCTGCCCGCCGCCGCGCCTGCAGCGCTACCGGCCCGATCCGTGCAGCAGCGCCGCGCCCGGTCGCGTGAGACGGATCAGACTGCTGCGGCGTGACGCGGCAGCGGCTTTATGCGGCCTTTATGCTGAGTCACACTGAACCTGATCGAGCCTTTACGCCGCTTCGCCCATGTTGCCGATCACAACAACAGGGGCACCCCCATGCTTGACCTCCTGGCCGCCACGCTCGGCGTCATCGGCATCCTGCTCATGGCTGGCTACGCTGCGCTATGCGAGCGGATCTAGCGGCATGCTGGACCTGATCCTCGGCGGGGCCGTGTCGGCCGGCCTGTTCTTCTACCTGGTCTGGGCGCTCGTGCGCCCCGAAGACTTCTAGGGCGCCCAGCATGACCCTCATCGGTTGGGCGCAGGTCGCGCTCGCACTCATCCTCGTGTTCCTGGCGGCCGTGCCGCTGGGCCGCTACGTCGCAGCCGTCATGCAGGGCGGGCGCAGCGCGCTGTCCCCCGTGCTCGGTCCGGTGGAGCGCGGGATATATGCCCTATGCGGCGTGAACCCGGCGCACGGCATGGGCTGGCGCGGCTACGTAGCGGCGCTGTTGGTGCTGAACGCGCTGCACTTCCTGCTGCTGTACGCCATCCTGCGCGGGCAGTATTACCTGCCGTTCAACCCGCAGGGCTTCAGCGGCATGTCGCCGCGTCTGGCCTTCAACACCGCCATCAGCTTCGTCACCAACACCAACTGGCAGGCTTATGCCGGGGAGTCGACGTTGAGCCATGGCGCGCAGATGCTGGGCCTTACGGTCCACAACTTCCTGTCCGCCGCCACCGGCATTGCCGCGGCCTGCGCCGTGTCGCGGGCCTTCGCGGCAAGCAGGCTGCGGACGCTGGGCAACCTGTGGGCCGACGTGACACGGGCCATGCTGTATATCCTGATGCCGCTCGCGCTTGTGGTTGCCTCGCTGCTGCTGGCGATGGGCGTGCCTCAAACCCTGGCGGGGTCGGTGGATGCGACCACGCTGGAGGGGGCCAAGCAGACCATCGCCCTCGGTCCCGTCGCCTTCCAGGAGGCGATCAAGCTGGTCGGCACCAACGGCGGCGGCTTTTTCAACGCCAACTCGGCGCATCCGTTCGAGAACCCGACGGCGCTCAGCAACCTGCTGGAGAACTGGTCCCTCCTGATACTGCCCTTCTCGATGGCCGTCGCATTCGGCCGCATCGTCGGCGACCGGCGCCAGGGCTTCGCGCTCATGTGGGTGATGGGGTCGCTGCTGGCGGTGTTCGCCGGGTTGACCTACGCGGCGGAGGCGGCGGGCAACCCGCTGCTGCACGCGCTGGGTGTGGACGCGGTGGCGGGCAACATGGAGGGCAAGGAGGTGCGCTTTGGCGTTGCCGCGTCGTCGCTGTTCGCGGCGTCTGCCACGGCCACCAGTACCGGCGCGGTAAACGCCATGCACGACAGCTTCACGCCGCTGGGCGGGTTCGTCACCCTGTTCCTGATGCAGTTGGGGGAGGTCGTGCCCGGCGGCGTCGGGTCGGGGCTGTACGGCATCCTGGTGTTCGCGCTGCTGGCTGTGTTCGTCGCCGGGCTGATGGTGGGGCGCACGCCGGAGTACTTGGGCAAGAAGGTGCAGGCGCGCGAGATCAAGCTGGCGATGCTGGCGGTGCTGATCCTGCCGCTGTGCATCCTGGGTGGCACGGCGATGAGCCTAATGACGGAGAGCGGCACCGGGTCGCTGTCCAACGCCGGGCCGCACGGGCTGAGCCAGATGTTGTACGCCTGGACATCCGCCACGGCCAACAACGGCAGCGCTTTCGCCGGTATCTCCGCCGACACGGACCTGCTGGACTGGGGGCTAGGCGTGGCCATGCTGCTAGGGCGGTTCGCGTTCCTGGTGCCGGTGCTGGCAATCGCGGGCAGCCTGGCGGCCAAGCCCAAGCTGCCGCCCTCCGCCGGCACCTTCCCCACGCACGGGCCGCTGTTCATCGGCCTGCTGGTGGGCGTGATCCTGATCCTGGGCGGCTTGCAGTTCCTGCCCGCCCTGTCGCTTGGCCCGCTGGCGGAGCACTTCGCCATGCTCGCCGGCAAGACGTTCTAGGAGGCCCTGACCATGGTCCAGACCGCTGACACCATCGCGCTGTTCGACAGCACGATCATCGCCCGCGCCGCGCGGGACGCCTTCGCCAAGCTGAATCCCGCGCGTCTGATCCGCAACCCCGTCATCTTCGTCACCGAGATCGTGGCGGTGCTGGTGACGGTGCTTGCCATACGCAACGCGATGACCGGCCAGCCCTGGACCTTCGCCGCCTCCATCGCCGTCTGGCTGTGGCTGACGGTGCTGTTCGCGACCTTCGCCGAGGCGGTGGCCGAGGGCCGGGGCCGCGCCCGCGCCGAAAGCCTGCGCCGCGCCCGGTCGGACGCGGTGGCCAAGCTGATGGCCAACCCCGCCGACCGCACCCGCATCACCGCCACCCCGGCCTCCGCGCTGCGCCGTGGCAGCGTCGTTCTTGTCGAAGCGGGGGACTTGATGCCCAGCGACGGCGAGATCATCGAGGGCGTGGCGAGCGTCAACGAAAGCGCCGTCACCGGCGAGAGCGCGCCCGTCATTCGGGAGGCCGGCGGCGACCGCAGCGCCGTCACCGGCGGCACGCAGGTGGTGTCGGACTGGCTTGTGGTCCGCATCACCGCCGACCCCGGCAGCACCTTCCTGGACCGCATGATCGGCCTGGTGGAAGGGGCAAGCCGCCGCAAGACGCCGAACGAGATCGCGCTCGACATCCTGCTGGCAGGCCTCACGATCATCTTCCTGATTGCGGTCGTGACCCTGGTGGGGCTGGCCAAGTACTCCGGCACCGACCTCGGCGTGCCTGTGCTGGCGGCACTGCTGGTGACGCTGATCCCCACCACCATTGGCGGCCTGCTGTCCGCCATCGGCATCGCCGGCATGGATCGGCTGGTCCGGTTCAACGTGGTCGCCACGTCGGGCCGCGCCGTGGAGGCCGCGGGCGACGTGGACACGCTGCTGCTGGACAAGACCGGCACCATTACCTTCGGCAACCGGATGTGCGCCGGGCTGACGGGCGTGCCCGGCGTGGACGAACGGGCCATCGCCGAGGCCGCCGCCATGGCATCCCTGGGCGACGATACGCCCGAGGGCCGGTCCATCCTGGCCTGGGTGCGCGACCGGCACGGCCTGGTGCCCGCCACGCCGGCGGGCGCCGAGGCGATCCCGTTCAGTGCAACCACCCGTGTGTCCGGCCTGGATGCCAATGGCCGAGTTTGGCGCAAGGGCGCGGTGGACTCCCTGCTCAAGCTGGCTGGGGGCGAGCCGCCGGCAGTCTTCAGCGCCGCCGTGGACCGCATCGCACGGGCGGGCGGCACGCCGCTGGCGGTGGCGCTGGATGGCCGTCTGATGGGCGTGATCGAACTGAAAGACATCGTGAAGCCCGGCATACGCGACCGCTTCGCCCAGCTCCGCGCCATGGGCATCCGCACCGTGATGATCACGGGCGACAACAAGGTGACGGCGGCGGCCATTGCCACGGAGGCCGGGGTGGACGACTTCCTGGCGCAGGCTACGCCGCAGGACAAGCTGGATTACATCCGCAAGGTGCAGGCCGAGGGCCGGCTGGTCGCCATGTGCGGTGACGGCACCAACGACGCTCCGGCGCTGGCCCAGGCCGACGTGGGCGTGGCCATGCAGACCGGCACGCAAGCTGCGCGCGAGGCCGGCAACATGGTGGACCTGGACAGCGACCCCACCAAGCTGATCGAGGTGGTGGAGATCGGCAAGCAGCTGCTTATCACCCGCGGGTCCCTCACCACGTTCAGCATCGCTAACGACGTGAGCAAGTACTTCGCCATCCTGCCTGCGATCTTCGTGGCCACCTATCCGGAGCTGGGGACGCTGAACGTCATGCGTCTTGCCAGCCCGCAGAGCGCGATCCTGTCGGCGGTGATCTTCAACGCCCTCATCATCGTCGCCCTGGTGCCGCTGGCGTTGCGCGGCGTGCGCTTCCGGCCGCTGGGCGCCGCGGCGCTGCTGCGGCGCAACCTGCTGGTCTATGGCCTGGGTGGGCTGGTGGCCCCCTTCGCCGGCATCAAGCTGATTGACATGATCCTTTCCCTGTTAGGGTTCGCATGAACATTATCTCTCCCGTACCCGCGACAGCCCAGGGCCAAGATGGCCCTGGCCCCGCTGAGGCACCTTTGGGCTTCCTGTCCGCCATCCGCCCGGCGGTCATGCTGATCGCCGTGTTCACCGCCCTGACCGGGCTGGCCGTGCCCCTCGGTTTCGTGGAGCTGGGAGGAGCGGTGCTGCCCACCCAAGCTGGGGGCAGCCTGATCGAGCGTGACGGCAAGGTGGTTGGCTCGTCGCTGATCGGCCAAGCGTTCACTGGGGACAAGTACTTCCACGGGCGTCTCTCCGCCACCACGGACGCTGACCCGGCGGACAGCACCAAGCAGGTGCCGGCGCCCTACAATGCGGCGGCCTCCCTGGCGTCCAACATGGGCGCCACGAGCAAGGCGCTCGTGGAGCGGGTGCAGGGCGACATCGCGACGGCAGGGCCGGCGCCCGTGCCGGCAGACGCCGTAACCACCTCGGCATCGGGGCTGGACCCGCACGTTACGCCGGGCAACGCCCTGCGGCAGGTTGCCCGCATTGCCGCGGCGCGCGGAATGCCGGATGAGCGGGTGCGGGCGTTGTTGGCCGAGAGCACCGAAGGCCGGCTCCTGGGTGTGATCGGGGAGCCGCGGGTGAACGTGCTGCGCCTCAACATCGCGTTGGACGCTGTCGCGCGGTAAAAGGGGCCAATGGACGACACTCGCCCAGACCCGGACGCCCTGATCGCCGCCGCCGCCGCCCGGGAAGGGCGCGGGTGGCTCAAGGTGTTCCTGGGGGCGGCGCCGGGCGTGGGCAAGACGTGGGAGATGCTGACCCAGGCCCGCCGCCGCCAGGCTGAGGGCGTGGACGTGCTGGCCGGCGTCATCGAGACGCATGGCCGCGCCGAGACGGAAGCCCAGGTGGGCGGCCTCTGCCTGCTGCCCCGGCGCGAGGTGCCCTACCGCAGCCAGACTCTGCAGGAGTTCGACCTCGACGCCGCGCTGCAACGCCGCCCCGGCCTGCTGTTGGTGGACGAGCTGGCCCACACCAACGCCCCCGGCAGCCGCCACGCCAAGCGGTGGGAGGACGTGCAGGAGCTGGTGGAGGCCGGGCTGACGGTGTGGGCGACGCTCAACGTGCAACACCTGGAAAGCCTGAACGACGACGTGGCCCGTATCACCGGCATCCGCGTGACCGAGACCCTGCCGGACGCCGTGCTTGAGGGCGCCGACGAGATTGAGCTGATAGACGTGCCCCCCGCCGAGCTGCGCGCGCGCCTGACCAGTGGTCGCATCTACCGCGCCGACACCGCGCGGCGCGCGCTGGACGGCTACTTCAAGGAGGGCAACCTCGCCGCCCTGCGGGAGATCGCGCTGCGCAAGGCGGCGGAGCACGTGGACGAGGATGTGCGGAAGTGGATGCGCCAATCCGGCGTGTCCGGTCCCTGGCCTGCTGGTGGCCGCGTGCTGGCGCTGGTCGGCCCGGATGCGTCCGGGGAGGCTGTGGTGCGCCATGCCAAGCGCCTGGCCGACGCGCTGCACGCGCCTTGGACGGTGCTGCACGTTGAGCACCCCGCCGCCGCGCCGGACAGCCGGCCGTCGCTGGCGATGGCTCAGGGGCTGGGTGCGGAGGTCGAGACGCGGTCCGGTGCCGACCTGGCCGGCGTTGCCCTGGACGTCGCGCGGGCGCGCAACGCGACCCACATTGTGATCGGGCGGGCGCGCCTGCCGTGGTGGCGGCGCCTGCTGGGCCGGTCCTTGAGCCTGGAACTGCTGCGCCGCGCGCCTGAGTACGCCCTGCACGTCGTGCCGTCGCCGGCCCTGGCGCGGCCCCGGCGTACGGTGGCGCCAGTCCCGCATGATTGGGTGGGGTGGGCGGTGGCGACGGGCCTGGTCGCCGCGGTGACCAGCGGCGGGCTGCTGGCGGGCGACGCTATGCCGCCGGAGGCGATGGGCATGGTGTTCCTGGCCGTGGTGGTGGCTGCTGCCAGCCTGCGCGGGCTGCTGGTGGCGCTGTATGCGGCGGTGGCGGCCTTCCTGGCCTGGGATTTTTTCTTCATCCCGCCGATCTATACGGTGACCATCGCCAACGCCCGGGACGCGACGGCCGCGGTCGTGTTCTTGCTGGTGGCGGCGATGACCGGGCTGCTGGCGGGCCGCGTCCGGGCAGAGGCGCGGGCGGGGCAGGCGCGCATAGACAGCTTGCGCCGGGTTGGCGCGTTCAGCCGCCGCTTGGGGGAGCCGGCGACGGAGCCGGACCTGTTGCGGGAAGTTGCGCGCCAGGCCGCGGGCATCGCCGGCCAGGGCGCGGTGCTGGTCCGCGACGGGGAGGACGTGGTGCTGCGCGCCGCCGAGCCGCATTTGGACACCCTGGACGAGGGCGCCTGGGCCGCCGCGCGCTGGGCTGCGGCGCACGACGTGGAAACCGGGTGCGGCACCTCGACCCTGCCGTCCGCCAGTTGGCGTTTCCTGCCGATGCGGACCGTGCGCGGCGGGGGCGGCGTGTTGGGCGTGCGGGCACCGGCTGGCGGCACGGGCTTCGACCCGCCGGCCGTCCAGGCGCTGGAGGCCCTGGCGGACCAGGCGGCCATCGCGCTGGAGCGGGTGCACCTGGCCGGTGAGTCCGCCCGCGCCGCGGCGATGGAGGAGACAGGGCGGCTGCGGACCGCGCTGCTCAACTCGCTCAGCCACGACCTGCGGACGCCGTTGACCGGTATCCGGGGCGCCGCCGAAACGCTGCGGGGCTCCTGGCAGGGCTTGGCCCCCGCCGTGCGCGCCGACCTGCTGCTGTCCATCGAGGAGGACACGGCGCGCATGGCCCGTTTCCTGTCCAACATCATGGACCTGACCCGGCTGGAGAGCGGCGAGGTCCGCCCGCGCCTGGCCGCGGTGGACGTGGCGGGAGTGATCGAGGCCGCGGTGGTCCGGGTGCCGGGCGCGCTGCACGCCGGCGTGGCCCTGCCGGACCCCCCGCCGCTCGTGCTGGCCGACGCGGCGCTGCTGGAGCAGGTGCTGGTCAACCTGCTGGACAACGCAGCTAAATACGCCGCCGCGGGCGCCCGCACGGTCGTGCGCGTGGGTGCGGGCCGCGGCGCCGGGGGCCGGGCGGAGGTGGCAATCGCCGTCGCCGACGAAGGCGTGGGCATCCCCGCCGCGGACCTGCCGCACGTCTTCGACAGCTTCTACCGTGCCCGGCGCGGGGACCGGGTGGCGCCAGGCACCGGGCTGGGCCTGGCCATCGCCCGCAGCATGGTGGAAGCGATGGGCGGCAGTATCGAGGCCGCCAGCCCGCGCCCGGACCTGCCGCGGGACGGCGCACCCGGCACAATGGTGACAGTTCGCCTGCCGGCAGCCCCATGATGACGTCCTAATGGCGGCATGACGGGCGCCCTGATCCTGGTGGTGGACGACGAGCCGCAGATCCACCGCTTTCTACGCCCGGCGCTGGAGGCCGCGGGCTACGCCGTCGCGCGCGCCGACACTGCGGCCGAGGGGCTGCGCCTGGCCGCGTCCCGCGCGCCCGACGCCGTGCTGCTGGACCTTGGCCTGCCCGACATGGACGGGCACGAGGCGCTGGCCCGGCTGCGCGCCTTCAGCCGGGTACCCGTCGTGGTGGTGTCCGCCCGGGACCGGGATGTGGAGAAGATCACCGCGCTCGACGCCGGCGCCGACGACTACGTGGAGAAGCCGTTCAGCGTCGGCGAGCTGCTGGCCCGCATCCGCGCGGCCCTCCGCCACGGACGACAGCAAGAGGGCGCGGCGGAGGTGTTTCGGGCGGACGGGGTCGAGGTTGACCTGGCCCGGCGGCTTGTGTCCGTGGGTGGCACGACCGTCGCCTTCAGCCCGCGCGAGTATCAGCTGATTGCGCTCATGGCCCGCAACGCGGGCCGGGTGCTGACGCATCGGCACCTGCTGACGGCCGTATGGGGCGCGGCTCACGGGGGCGACGTGCAGTACCTGCGCGTTTACGTCGGCCACCTGCGTCAGAAGCTCGGGCCGGCAGGCGCGCGGCTGATCAGGACCGAGCCGGGCGTGGGCTACCGACTGCTGGACAGCCAGCCGCCCGCCAGCCTGGGCGCTCCCGCGCCTTCCTGACCAGATATAGCGGGCCTGTCGCGCAACTTGGGGGCACCTCGAACAATCGTGACGTCCGTGTCCCCAGGGCTGTTCAACGCTAATCAGATCGCCTTGTAACACCGGTGGGGAGCCCATCACGTGAGGCAACGGGTCATCTGACGGGAGCAGTTCAGGCGAGGCAATGCGCCGCTCGTCGTAATTCTCGCCGGGCACGGCGTCCCGAACGGGCGGCGCCGGGTCGGGATCAGCGCCGGGTTTCGGCCGATTCGAAGGTCGGGACACCAGCCACCCATATCGCGTCTGCCCCTACTCCGTCGCGGGCAGCACACACTTCCTCGTGGTCCCCGCGACAGCAAGTCCTCGACCAAGTCCTGCTCCGCGCCCAGGATTTTGGCGACTGCCCAGGCGCAGAAGCGGGGGCCGGCGATGCTTCCAGCCTCCAAAACCTGTTGCATGGCCGGAGGAATGTCGTCCACCTGCGACATCAGCTTCGTGGTATTCGCCGGTCGAGCGACGTCACCCCCGGCGTCGTTGGCAAACGCCGCAAGTGTTTGCAGCAGCCGTGGGTTGCCGCCGCTTTCCATTGCCAGTTCACGGCACTTCGCCGCCTCATCGACGCTCTGCTGCAGCACGGCGATACGCTCGCTGTAATCGAGTGGTGGCAAGGCCAGTTCCTGCGCCCTTCCTTGCCGGATCAGGCCATGCACGGCCGCGCGGATTGGGCAGGGCGCAGTGAATTGAATCTGCCGGAACGTTGTGACAACCAGGAGATGCGCCGGGTAACGTCTCGAGGCGAGGCTGACGAGCAGGTCCGACGTATCGGGGTCAGCCCACTGAAGGTCGTCCACCGCGAGCAGAATCGTCGAATGGGTGGCCAAACACTCGACCAGGGCGCAGGCTTCCCGGGCCATCTGCTGAAGCCACCAACCTCGCTGGGGCTCATCCAAGGACGCTTCGGGACCCGGGGCAAGATAACGTGCCCAATGCGGGGCATGAGCCGCCAGGGCGGCGGTCAGAACGGATGGGTCGAATTGCCGGGCGAGGTCCTGCAACAAGGCGATGGAAAGGCCGGGCGGCTCCCGAAATCCGCGAGTCGTCACGCCGTAGGAAGTTGCCACCACGACGTCTGGTTCAAGCCTTACCCCGGATGCTGCGGCGTCCAACAACGCGCTCTTTCCAAGCCCGGCTTCCCCAGTCACGACGACGTACTCACGTTTCCCGGTCCGGGCCTTGTCCAGAGCCCTCTTGATCGCGGCACGCTCATTGCTCCGTCCCAAGAGCAGGCAGGGAGTGGACGGGGGCTGCGCTTCTTGCCGGTCAGGCAGTTCGCCCACAAAGCGGTAGCCGCTGCGGGGCCGCGTCTCGATGAAGCGCGGGCGCCGCACGTCATCTTCCCGCAAACGGCGCAGCGTGCGGATATGGGTCTTGACGATCTCCGGCTGCACGAAGCGATCCGGCCAAACCTCATCCAGTATTTCGTCCAGGCTCACGAGACGACCGGGGTTGCGGCGAGGTAATCCAACACCGCGAAAGCCTTCGGCGGTAACTCCAGCCGCTTCCGGTCTCGCCATAGGCAGAGGTTGCCCCGATCGACCGCGTAATGGGGGAGAGGGCGGACAATTCGCGCAGCAACACCGGACAATTGGCTCATTATGCTGTCCCGAGCACCGGGTTCGTTCCCGGTTAATCCCGACGATTATTCGGATATGGCCAGTCATAGCGAGATGCGGGGCACTACGGCACGGGCGGCATGCTGCCGGTGTTTTTCGCTTCCGTGCCCTTTGTCGCCGCATCTGTCGTCCATGCGAGGATATTGATCGCGCTCGCCACCGTCGCTCCACTTTCGTTGGTGACAGTAACCTCCGCATGGTAGCGCCGCCGCACCGAATCGGCCTCGTTCACCCGGTAATGCACCGTCACCGTGTCGCCGATGAACACCGGTGCCGTAAAGCGGATGCGGTCATATCCCAGGCTCACCAGGATCTCGGCCCCGTCGCCGAGCCCGAAACGCCCCGCGACCATGGTGGACGCCGCGGACATCAGCCCCACCAGCAACGCGCCATGAACGACGCGCTGGCCGAAGATGGAGCGGCGCATCCATGCGCGTTCTCCGCTGCGGTGTCGCATGATGCACGCGGGTGGCAGGTGCTGGGTGAAGATGTGCTTCACTCTGCCTCCACCGCGGGTTCACATCAAAGTGCCACGACCGGGGGATGATAGCGCAATGGACCATTTTAAACAGAACGCACGGGCGTTCCTGGCGCCGGGCCCGCTCGGCCCGGCCGCGGACATCCTGCACCGCCTGTTGCAGGGGCGGTTCAGTTGCCGTGGCTTCCTGCCACAACCGGTACCGCAAGCGACGATCGAGACGATGCTGGGCCTGGCTTAACTTGCCCCGTCCGGCTGCAACAGCCAGCCCTGGCACGCCATCGTCACCAGCGGTGCGGCCACGGAGCGGTTCCGGGAGGCGTTGGCGGCGCGGGCGGAAGTGGGCCGGGACGAACCCGACCTGGCATTCCCCGCGGAATATCACGGCGCCTACAGGCGGCGCCGACGCCAAGCCGCCTGGGCGCTTTATGAAAGCGTCGGCGTCGCCCAGGGCGACCGCGTCGCCTCGGCCCGGCAGATGCTCCGCAACTTCAGCTTCTTCGGTGCTCCGCACGTGGCCATTCTCATAACGGACGAAGCGCTCGGTGCTTACGGGGTGGTCGACACCGGCATCTATCTCGGCATGCTGCTGCTGGCCGCCGAGAGCCTGGGCATTGCCGCCGTGCCGCAGGGCGCGATGGGCGAACACTCGGTGTTCATCCGCCGCTACTTCGACATCCCGCCGGGCCGCCAAGTGGTCTGCGGCGTGTCGTTCGGCTACGCCGACCCGGGCCATCCCTCCAATGGCTTTCGCACCGACCGCGCCGCCTTGCCCGAAGCGGTCAGGTTCGAGACCGAGTAACCTCAGGTCGTGACGTCAGCCTCGGGCGCGACGCAGGGCATCGCGGCCGATGATCATCTTCATGATCTGCGCGGTGCCTCCGACGTTGGGCGTGCCAAAATAACGAGCACGTCCGCCTCCGCCTCGACACTCTCAATAACCAGCCCGCACGGCGCAGGTGACAGATCGTGGCCCATGATCGACATCCCTCAACGGTATGCCGCTCGCAATCCGCCCAAATTGCACCAACATTGAGTCAGAGCCCGGGCGGGACCCCCAGCTTCGACCGGGCCGGGGCGGCCCTGCTGCGCCTGATGCTGGCGCGCGGCGACGGCGATGGCACGCTGTGCCGCTTTTGGGGAGAATTCATCCGGCATTGACACATGCGGCGTAATGGCGCGGTTTTGGCGCGATCTGACCTGGTCGGATTTCCAGCTTCTCGACCCCGAGGCCACGGTGCCGGTGCTGCCGGTGGCCGCCGTCGAGCAGCACGGGCGGCATCTGCCGGTGGGGGCGGACGCGTTCATCGCCGAGGGGGTGATGCAGGCCGCCATGCCCCTGATGCCGGACGGCGTGCTTGTGCTGCCGACCAGCCAGATCGGCAAATCCAACGAGCATATGGCGTTTCCGGGCACGCTCACCTTCCGCGCCGAGACGCTGATTGCGATGTGGACCGAGATCGGCGAGTGCGTGCATCGGGCCGGCGTGCGGAAATTCGTGATGGTGAAAAGCCATGGCGGCCAGCCGCGGATCATGGACATCGTGGCCCGGGATTTGCGGGTGCGGCTGGGGATGTTCGCGGCGGCGGCGGGGTTGAGCGATTGGTGGACAGACACTGAGCGCTGTCGGTTTTTTGGCTGGTTATGGTCCTGGTATCATCAAGGGATTGGTGTAGAGTGACAATCGTTCCAGGCTGTCTGGATAGAGGGTGAATATGTCAGAGCAAACTTTGGAGAGCGATAAGATCGCTCGCCTCCAATCATATGCGACGTTGATAAATCAGAAAATTTTGGTGCCGTCAAATTCGTCATCTTACTTCGCTGTCGAGAAGTATTATTTTTTCGAAATGATGATACCTTTCATTGAGAGCATTGATCTCGATGAACGGTGGTATCTTGCGACTCATCCCGACGTTCGTGAAGCCATCACGCGCGGACTTGTCGAGAGCGGGCAGCAGCACTACGTGAAACATGGCTATTACGAGCATCGTCTTCCTTACCGCGTGTTGGTCGAGGAGGACTGGTATGTCTCCGCATATCCTGACGTTAAAGAAGCTATCGAACGTCAGGACTTTCCCTCCGCGCAGGCGCATTTCGAGATGTCGGGCTTTCGCGAGGGTCGGCTGCCGTTTCCGAATTTCGCATTGCATGCGCGCGGCGGTCGACGCAGTTGATTGGACTCGAAAATTCACCTCACCGTCTCCGAGCGCGTTGAACCTTGAGCGACGAAGTTTCCCGAATCCTCAGCGAACACGCGGCGACGCGGGGTCGTAAGACCGATCTCGATCCCGGTGTGGAGGTCAGCGAGGACACGTTCGATGAGAGCGGCTACCTTCGTTTAAACCCCGATGTGGCCGAGGCCATAAAGCGCGGGCATGTTCCGTCGGGTTATCTGCATTATGTGTCGTATGGATACAGGGAAGGCCGCGCCGTCCCCGGCGGATCGCGCGAGCCGCGCAACCGGCTGATCGCTACCGCCGGGATCGGAACCGCGGCGCGGCTGGAAACCGAGATTCGGCACTGCTGCGAGAGGATACTGCATTCGCGAGGCGGCGGGCTGATGTTGATTGGATGGATCGACGATGCGGTCGATCCAATCGATACGATCCGGCTGACTTCGCCGCAGTGGCGCGTGCTGATCGACGGCGAGCAGCTGGTGCGGGTGCGGCGGCAGGATGTGGAAGAGGCGCTCGGAAGCCACTCGGCCCATCCCTATGGTTATTTCGGCTTCCTCTTCTTCGACAAGCCGATGAAATCCGCAGGCCCCTGCCTTGCCGAGATCCGCTTGCGCAGCGGCGCGACCGCGCTGTTCGACATCTCGCCGGGCCAACTCGACGATATCGAGATGCGCAACATCGTGTTGACCTACCTCGGCAGCGCGTCGTTCTTCGGCAACAGCCATGTCGAGGGCGTTGCCTGCCTCGATGGCGGACTTGGCGGGCAGATGGTCCGGTTCAACAAGTTCATCACCTCGCATATTCTGGCGACGCCCTATGTGGAACGGTTCGGGCGCAAGTCGCGCAAGCCGCGCGCTTCGCTGATCGTCTGCCTGTACGGGAAGGCCGAATTCCAGTTCGTGCAGAGCTGCCTGTATTCCGGGCTGCCGGGCATCGAGGACTATGAGTTCATTTTCGTCTCGAACAGCCCGGAGCTTGCGGAGACGCTGCTGCGGGAGGCGCGGAGCGCGTCGCTGATTTATGGCATCGACCAGACGATTGTGGTGCTGCCGGGCAACGCCGGTTTTGGCGGCGCCAACAATGCCGCCGTGCGCGCCTCGCTGAGCAGCCGCGTGGTGGCGTTGAACCCCGACGTGTTTCCGCGCGACCTGGAATGGGCCCGCAAGCATACCGATCTCATCGCCAGCCATCCCGCCTCCGAGACCCGGCTGTTCGGCACGACGCTGTATTACGACGACGGATCATTGATGCATGGGGGCATGTATTTCGACATCGACACCGGCCTGTCCATGGCCAGTGGCCACCCGAGGGTCTGCCCGATGGTCCGGGTGGAGCATTACGGCAAAGGCACGCCGAGCTGGTCCGACCAGTTCACCCGCCCGCGGCCGGTGCCGGCGGTGACCGGGGCATTCATCTCGGCGGACCGCGCCTGGTTCGAGGCGCTGGGCGGGTTCACCGAGGATTACGTGTTCGGGCATTACGAAGACGCGGATTTGTGTCTCAAGAGCATCGACAAAGGCACGCCGCCATGGGTGCATGATCTGAAGATGTGGCATTTGGAGGGGAAGGGTTCGACTCGCCTTCCGCCGCATGAGGGAGGCTCGCTGGTCAACCGATGGCTATTCTCGAAAAACTGGTCGTCGACGATCAAAGAAAATTTGATCGGGCAGACGCCGACCCATCCGCTGTTCGCACCGCGGGTGCAGCTTTCGGCCGCACCGGCCACCGCGCAGCGGCAAACCCCGCCGTCTCCGCCGAAACCGACACCGGCGCCGACACTGACGCCGGCACCGGCCAGGCCCGCGAGCACGAAGACACGGCCGGCGCGCGCGCTCTGAGGGTTCTGTTGATCAGTGTGTTCCACCCGGAACTGCACCGGGGTGGGGCGCAGCAGATCACCTATGAGCTGTTCAAGGGGCTGAAGGCGCGCCCTGACATCGAGCCGTTTTTCATGGCCGGCGTGGATCCGAGCCAGCGGGCTTTCTACAAGGCGGGCGCCCGCATCACCGGCTTCGACGGGCGGGACGGCGAGTTCCTGTTCCTCACCGAGGGCTACGATTACTGGTGGCACAAGACCTCCAGCCCGTTGCTGCTGGAGAGCTTCGCGGATTTCCTGCGGCTGATCCGGCCGGACGTGGTGCATTTCCACCATTTTCTGGTGCTCGGCCTGGACCTGCTGACGCTGACACGGCGGGTGCTGCCGGATGTGCGGATCGTGTTCACGTTCCACGAGTTCCTGTCGATCTGCGCGGCCGATGGCCAGATGGTGCGGACCTTCGACAAGAGCCTGTGTACCCACGCCTCGCCGGTGCGGTGCCACCAGTGCTTCCCGGAACGCGGACCCGACCAGTTCTTCATGCGCGAATTATGGGTGAAGCGGCATCTTTCGGTGGTGGATGCGTTCACCGTGCCGAGCCGGTTCATGATCGATTTCTACACGCGCTGGGGCCTCCCGGCCGAGAGGATCAGCCACGTCACCAACGGGCAGCCGGACTATAGCGGCGGGGTGCATCCGGCCGAGGAACGCCAGCCGCGCAACCGCTTCGGCTTCTTCGGCCAATTGGTGGACAACAAGGGCGTGTGGGTGATTTTGCAGGCGGTGCGGCGGCTGCGGGCGGAAGGGTTCACGGATTTCACCTTCGAGATCAACGGCGATAACCTGAAATATGCCTCGGAAGCACGGCGCACCGAGATCGAGCTGTTCATGGCGGAGGAGGAGGCGCGGCCGTTCGAGGAGCGGATCGTATTCTTCAACGGCTCCTACCACGTGGACCAGATCGGCCCGCGGATGGCGCGGGTGGATTGGTGCGTGGTGCCCTCCACCTGGTGGGAGATTTTCGGCCTGGTGATCTCGGAAGCCTGGATGTTCCGCCGCCCGGTGATCGCGTCCAACGTGGGCGGCCCGGCGGAGCGCATCCGCCACGAGGTGGATGGGCTGCTGTTCGATTTGGGCGATGCCCGATCGCTGGCAACGACGCTGCGGCGGGCAAGCGGCGAGGCGGGGCTTTGGGCGCGGCTGAGCGCCGGCATCACGCTGCCGGTGGACCGCGATGCGATGAGCGCGCTTTATTGTGGGATTTACGCCGCTGAAGCATTGGAAATGACAGCTTGAGTGCATCCGGGCGGGGCGCCGGAGCGTTGGCTGACCAAGCCAGCTGGCCGGGACCGAGAACAAGACCATGACCATAAGAGGATTTGTCGAGGCGGCGACGGCGGACGGGCTTCGTGGATGGGCCTTCGATCCGGCCCGGCCGAACGCGCATCTCATGATTTCGGTCATGTCGGGCGGGGTGGAGATCGCGTCGGGACTGGCCGGCCAGGCCCGCCACGACCTTCTCGCGGCCGGCATCGCGGGCGGGGACCATGGGTTCGCACTCAGCTTTCCGGCACGTCTCGATGAAAATGCGATCGGCCTGATCCAGGTGTATGCCCGGTCCGAGAGCGAGGAACAGACACTTCCCGCGCTCACCGCGAAGCCGGAGGAAACGGGCAACGAGGCATCCAACCGGCTCATGCCCATGGCGGACCTGACACAGCACCCGGTGTTCATTCTCGGCCCTGCCCGCTCAGGCACCAGTGCCTTGGCGCTCGCGCTTATCAAATGCGGGGTTTACGAGGGATTTGGCGAGGGACATTTGCTGCCGCTCGCGGGTGAGCTTCTCGCGGCCGTTCGTCGGTTTTACGAGGTGAAGCGCACCCCGGAGGGCGAGGACACGCTGCTGGAACGGGTTCCTGCGGTGACGTTCGACCGTGCCATCCGCCGGAGCTTCGTGCAGTTGACGCGGAGCCTGTTTCCGAGTGGCTACTGGGTGGACAAAACGCCCACTGTCGAAGCGGTGCGCGCGGCACCGCTGATGCGCGAGATTTGGCCGAATGCGAAGTTCGTGTTCGTGAAGCGGCGCGTGGTGGAGAACATCGCGTCGCGCATCCGGAAATTCCCGAACGAGCCGCTGGAGTATCATTATCAGGATTGGGCGGCGGTGCTGCAGGCCTGGCTTGCGGTGCGAGGCCCGCTCGGGGACTGCGCACTGGAGATCGAGCATTTAGAAATGGCGCGTGAGCCCGAGAAAGTCGGCGGCGAGATTGCACGGTTTCTAAAACTGGACTCCAGGATCGCTTGGCGGTTCGAAGCGTCGCTGCGGTCGGATCGTCCACAGCAGACAGGTGAGGTCATTGGAAAAATCGAATCGTTGGATGCTTTGAGTCTTCCTGACTCTCGCCTACAGGATGTGCACGCAGATTGTGATGACATGATGCGAGAATTTGGCTATAGCTATGGTGAGGAATATTTTGAGGTAGAGAAAAGTTTTAGAGTCCGTCCGAAAACTCATTCAGCGATTGCAGAGCTTCCGCGTCATCAACCTGATTGACGCGAGTTGCAGGAATGCAAGTGCGTTACGGGTGCGGTTTTCGAAATCTTTGGCAAGGCGGCGGCAGCGGTTGAGCCAGGCGAACGTGCGCTCGACCACCCATCGGCGGGGCAGCACGACGAAGCCCTTTGCGGTATCGGAGCGCTTGACGATCTCGACCTGCGCCCGCGTCAGGAATTGACCGGCGCCGCGCTCGAAAATCGGCCCCTGATAGCCGCCATCGGCGAATATCTCCCGCAGGAACGGAGCGGCCTTCCTTGAATCACATCCGATTCGTATGACTCAAGAAGTTTTCGGACGGACTCTAATAGTCTACATTGCAACACGTGCGGCATCATAGAAAGGACAGCAACGATCAACTCGATCTCGGGAGACTTGGAGACAGGGGCAGCAGCTTGCCCTCGCCTTTCGTGACGATTGCCCGTTGCAACAGTCTGCGCCCTTGCGCCGTCCTTCATGAGCTTTTGGATAGCCGGACTGCCCCATGCACTTTTCAGCATTGGCAAATCCAGAATGAGCAACGTGCCGGATACTAGAACGAACTGACCTATCCCGGCCCCTATCAACGTGCGTTTAAGCATCTCGCGCTCGTTAAGGAAATCGAGCAGCGTTCGCGCATTCGTCCACAGAGGATCGTATACCCGCTCGGACGCTTGAAAACCGCCTTTTTCTGGCCCCCGCTCTGCGGAGATATTTGCGCTTCCCACACCGGGCAAAGAGCCTCCTGCCGCTGCTTTCCATCCTCGTTTCGAGCTACGAGTTGCCCCGTCAGATTGCGTTACCTGCTGTAAGTGCCCAGCGTCATCAAACTGCGCGAGGAATGACCCAACCCGTCGAACGTCGTGGTAGAGGAAATCAAAGACGGAATCGCTTCCCGGCTCGCCTTGCTCCTGCGCCGATACTGCGCTCTCGGTCTTTGACATACTTTTCCACTTCCTGTTCGTCGAGTTTCACCTCTTCGTAGGTGTCAGCAATCTCTTTCGGAT
>JANXTF010000037.1 GCA_025352565.1 Rhodospirillales bacterium
ACCAATCTCGCCGAAATCGAACCGCCACGCGGCTACGGGCGCGACTGAACACGATCAACCCACCGGAAAAATCGAAAACTGGAGCAGTGAGCCGCAGATACCGCTTGACCCCAATAACCCCAATCAGAGAGGACTCTTAGAGAATGGCTTCCTACACGGTGTGCAACGTGCCCGTCGACGGAACACAGGAGGAGAACCCGTTGTGTTGCAGCACGGCCTGTGCTCCTGCGGAATGCTACAGCCGTCGCGGGGCAACCAGCCCAGCCGCCGACGTCCACTATCAGATGACCCTGCAAGAGTGGGGGGTCAGAGGCGACGTTAGAACAGCCTCGTGCTGCACGGTAGAGCGCGGCGGGCGACCAAGCCTGTTGCGGCTCGGCAACACTGTTAGCGAAACAGACCCGTTCGCGCTTTTTTCGGGCGTGCCCGTGAAGTTCTCTGTGGCTGATGTGAATAGCTATGATGAGAAACCGTCGTCGATCCACACTCGCCCTCGCCACGGCGGCTAAGTAGGTGAGGACCACCGACCCGTTCCGCGCCTGCGTGCACCGCGGCACCCGGCAGATTGGCGGGACATGCATCGAGCTGTCCTGTGCGGGGTACCGCATCCTGCTCGACCTGGGCTTGCCACTGGACGCCGGCGACACCCCGCCGGCTACCCTGCTGCCGCAGGTCGAAGGTCTGAGCACGAGCGGCGGTAGTTTGCTGGCGCTAATCCTCTCGCATGGGCACGCGGATCACTGGGGGCTGGTCCCGTACGCTGGGCTTTCGGTGCCGGTCGTCATGGGCGCCGCCGCGCGGCGTATCCTGAACGCCGCGGCGGCCTTCGTGCCTGGTGCGACGCCGGTCGGCGAGGCCGCGGGCGGGCTGGTGTTGGTGGATGGGCACCCCCTCCAGATTGGGCCGTTCAGAATAACACCCTTCTTGATGGATCACTCCGGCTACGACGCCTACGCCCTGCTGGTGGAAGCTGGCGGGCGGCGGCTGTTCTACTCGGGCGACCTCCGGGCGCACGGGCGCAAGGCGGCGCTGTTCGAGCGCCTGGTTGCCAGGCCGCCGCGCCCGGTGCACGCAATGCTGATGGAGGGGTCTAGCCTGGGCCGGCTGAGGCCCGGGCAGCGGTTCCCGCACGAGGTCGAGATCGAGGCCGCCTTCGTCGAGGCCCTGCGGGCCGACGGGTTCGTCGGCCTATGCGCCTCGGCGCAAAACATCGACCGGGTCGTCAGCCTGTACCGCGCCTGCTTGCGCACGGGGCGGACGCTGCTGCTCGACGCCTACGCGATGGAGGTGCTCCGCGCCACCGGGAACCCGGCGATGCCGGCGCCCGGCCGGCCTGGCCTCGCCATCTACGTGCCCGAGTACCAGCGCCGGCACCTGAAGCGGACGGGGCGCTTCGACATCGTCGACCGGTATCGCCGGCCGCACCGGGTCTACCGGGAGCACATGGCGGGCTTCGTCCGCCGCGCCGCCATGCTATTCCGCCCGGCCATGGTCCACGACATTGACCGCGTGCCGGATGCCTGGCGCGACGCCCGGATGATCTGGTCGCAGTGGGACGGCTACCTGGCGAGCCCGTCCAGCCTACGGTTCCGCGGGCAGCTTGCCGTTCGGGGGGGGGCTTGCGCAGGTGCATACCTCCGGCCACCCGCCGGCCTGTCGCTCATGCAGCTACCCTGCTGAGCAGGCTTCCAACACCCGTCATCGCCGATCACGAGTCCTCCAGCAGGCGCAGGATGGCGGCAAGGATGGCCTGCTCGCCCGTCAACCCGGCGCGCGCCACATAGGCCTTGAACGCCACGAAGGTCTCGGTCGGCAGCGTCGCGCCGACGCGCCTGCCCTCCTTGCTGGCGCGACGCACCCGCGGCTCGGCCGGGGGCGACGCCTCGCCCTTCCGACAGGCGAGCGCCGCGGTCGGCTTCGTCGACCTGCTCATCGCGCCTTGCCCCGCCCGCGAGGCCCTCGCCCTCTCGGCGCCTCCAGCAGCGCGCTCGCCGCGTGCCACACCGCGGTGAGCTCGCGCGCCGCCGCGCCGGTCGGCTCGGTCTCGAGCACCGTGAGCCCCGCCCCCATCGCCGCCGGGATGGCGACCCGCTGGTGGACGGGCGCGCACAGCAGGCGGCCGAGGCGACGCAGCTCGCCCACCGCCGCGCCGGCCAGGCGGCTGCGGAACACGGCCCGGTTCAGCACGAAGCGGTAGACGCGCCCCGCGCGCTCCGCCATGCCGGCCGTGGTCTCGATCGCGGCGAGGTCGAGCGCGCTGGGCTGCGTCGGCACCAGGACCAGGTCGGCGATGGCGATGGCCTCCAGCTGGACGCTGGTGAAGCCCGGCGGGCAGTCGACGACCAGCACCTCGACGCCCTCAAGCTCCAGCTGCCGCAGCAGCTCGGCCAGGGTCATCCCTGCCAACGTGTAGAGGCGGGGGTGCTCCGGCCTCCTGGCGTTCCACCACGCGGTCAGCGACCCCTGCGGGTCCATGTCGAGCAGCGCCACCGCGCCGGGCGGCCACCCCGCGAGTGCGGCCACGGCGAGGGCCGCCGCGAGGGTCGTCTTGCCCACCCCGCCCTTGGCGGCGGCGATCACGAGTATCTTCACTGTCTGTCTCCTCCGGGTGATCGGGCGTCGCACGGACGCCCAATCGCCTGTTCGCGGAAACGCGCGGATATGCGGCCGCGCGGCCGCGCGCGCTCCGGCCCGCCGGCCCCTTGCGTGCGGCGGGTCGGCCACGGCCCCCTCCCCCGCGCGCGGCAGCCCGCGCGGTCAATCGGATGTCATGGCGCTGCTCACCCTCGAGCGATCCCGCAAACAGGCGGCCCACGCCCGACCAGGGCGTGGGCCGCATCCGCAAGGAGGCGCCCATGGATACCGCTCAAGAAAGCCTCGCCACGGTGGTCGGGCGCTACGCCGACCCGGATGGACCGCCGCCGGACATCACCAGGGTGAGCTTCGCGCTCGCCCTGCGGGAGGGCGACGACCCGCTGCACATCCTTCCTTACCTCGCCGGCCTCGGCCTCGCAGTCACGCGCCTCGATGACCTGCTGAAGGTCAACGACGACGAAACCGAGGAGGAAGTCCGCAGCTTCCGCGTCGCCGAGGGCGTGGCCGTCACCGTGGCCAGCGACGGCATCTGGCTCCTGTTCGAGCCCTGACCTCGGGCGGCGTGCCGTCGCCGTCCGATCCGACGAACTGAACCGACCTGGGCGCGCCGTGCGGGGGACATCCCCCG
>JANXTF010000055.1 GCA_025352565.1 Rhodospirillales bacterium
CCCAGCTTCCGGAAAGCTTGCGAGACAGCAGCACAGCCGAGGCGCTCGAAGCTATCGTCGATCTCGACCTCACCAATCTCGCCGAAATCGAACCGCCACGCGGCTACGGGCGCGACTGAACACGATCAACCCACCGGAAAAATCGAAAACTGGAGCAGTGAGCCGCAGATACCGCTTGACCCCAATAACCCCAATAACCCCAATCAGAGAGGACACTTACTCGATCATCCTGGTTGAGACACCCGCGCCTTGTCCAGCGGCTGGAGCCGAACCCACACACCGGCCCCTCGCGCGACCAACCGGCCCCGGTGCGGATCGGCCCGCCGATCGGCCATGCCGATGGCTG
The DNA here is from genome assembly GCA_025352565.1 of Rhodospirillales bacterium. Lineage (GTDB taxonomy): Bacteria > Pseudomonadota > Alphaproteobacteria > Acetobacterales > Acetobacteraceae > JANXTF01. Next base: position 347 of record JANXTF010000055.1, read on the forward strand.
CACCGGGGCAGCCGCCTTGGCCAAGCCAAACAGCCGGACCAGGCAGTCCGAGGGGCGGCACTTGTCAGAGGTTGCCGGATAATCCGGCGCTGCTGATCACGGCGGTCCATTTCGCGGTTTCCTCGCGGACGTAGCTGGCGAATTCCGGCTGCGACTTCCTGATCGGAACCCCGCCCAGGGCGAGGAAGCGGGCATTCATGTCGGGTTGGTTCAGCAGGCTTTGCACGCCGGCATGCAGGCTTTGGATCGCGGCGGCGGATACGCCCGTGCGCAGAAAGAGGCCGACCCAGCTGTTGCTGACGAAACCCGACAGGGCCGGCATCGTCTCGCGAATGGTCGGAACATCGGGGAGCAACGGATACCGCTCCGTCCCGGTCACGCCAAGCACCTTCACCCGGCCGGAGCGGATCGCCTCGATCGAGTTCACCAGGGCATCGAAGCTGTACTGCGTGGCGCCGGCGTAGAGGTCGATCATCGCCGGGCCGGAGCCCCGGTAATGCAGCGCCACGCTCTCGGTTCCGGCGAGCTTGTTAAACCACACGGCCGCCAGATGCGGCGTCGTGCCGATCCCAGGCGTGCCGAAGCTGACGTTCGGCGTTTTCTTCAGATACGCGACGAACTCGGGAACCGTGTTCGCCGCGATCGCGCTGTTCACGATGAGGGCATTGGGCCCGTCGATCATGCCGGCGACCGGCGTCAGGTCGTCGGGCTTGTACGGCAGGCTGCGCATCAACTGGTAGGCGATGGCCTGTGCGCCGACATTGCCCATCAGGATGGTGTAGCCGTCCGCCGCCGCGCGGATGGCTTCCTGCGTGCCGATGACGCCCCCGGCCCCGGCCTTGTTGTCGACGATGACGGATTGCCCCCAGCGTTGCTGCAGATGCGCGGATAGCAGCCTGGCCATGACATCGGTGGTGCCGCCAGCGCCTTGCGGGACGATCATCCGCACGGTTCGCGCGGGCCGCCACTCGCCCTCCTGGGCGAACCCGGCCTGGGCAAATCCGGCCTGGGCAAATCCGGATCGCGGCAACGCAGCGATGAGCGGCAGCGCGAGCGCCGCGCGGCGTGTCAGGTTCAAGGGCAAGGCTGCCTCCGGTATCCCGTTCGATGGCGGGGCTGACTGTTGATAACGGCGCCTGCCGTGGCATACCGTGCGCGGGCGCGGGCGCCCGTAATCGATCACTCGAACGCCCCTTCGTCCGTGGGCACGCGGATCAGCGGCGGCTTCCTGCGCAGCACCCGGAAGTAAACCTGTGCCAGGATTAGCACGACGCTTAGCAGGATGAAACCGGCGCTGATGGGGCGGTCGATGAAGATCATCAGATCGCCATGCGAGATCAGCATGCTGCGCCGAAAGTTTTCCTCCAGCCGCGACCCCAGGATGAACCCCAGCAGGATCGGCGCGGGCTCGAACCGCAGCGCCACGAAGCCATATCCGATAATCCCGATCACGAGCGTCTCGCCGACCTGGAAGAGGTCGTTGTTGGTGCTGAACACGCCGATGCAGATGAAGAACAAGGCACTGGGATACAGATACCGATAGGGGATTTTCAGCAGTTTGACCCAGATGCCGATCATCGGCACGTTCAGCACCAGCAGCATGATGTTGCCGATCCAGAAGCTGGCGATCAGGCCCCAGAAGATGTCCGGATGCTCCTTGATCAGCTGCGGCCCGGGCGCGATGCCCTGGATCAGCAACGCGCCGAGCAACAGAGCCATCACGGAGTCGCCCGGGATTCCCAGGCTCATCGTGGGGATGAAGTCGCCCTGAACCGAGGAGTGCGTCGAGGCTTCCGGGGCGGCGACGCCCTCAATCGCGCCGCGGCCGAACCGGCTGGGATCCTTGGCCAGCTTCTTCTCGGTCGCGTAAGCCACGAACGAGGCGATGGTCGGTCCGGTGCCGGGAATGAGCGCGCACAGACTGCCCACGAGAGTCCCGCGCAGTATGGGAAAGGCCGCCTGTCGCAGTTCGCTCCGGCTCGGCCGCATGTCCTTCAATCGTATCGTCGCGTTCCCGGTCGCGACCGGCAGCGTTCGGTTCACGCTCTTGAGGAATTCGGCGATGCCGAACAGCCCCAGCGCCAAGGCCACCAGTTCCACCCCGTCGGTCAATTGCAGAATCCCGAAGGTGAAGCGCGGCACGCCGGTGGTCACGTCGGTTCCGACCACGCTCAGCAGAAGGCCGAGCACGGTCATGCCCACGCCTTTCAGGGGCGACCCCTTGGCCAGCGTCGAGCCGGCGAGCAGGCCGAGCAGCATCAGCGAGAAGATCTCGGTCGATCCGAACTGGATCGCGAGCCGCACCAGCACCGGGGCGAAAAAGATCATTTCCATGATGCCGAAGGACGCGCCGAAAAACGAGGCCAGCATCGTGATGCCGAGGGCGGTGCCCGCCTTGCCCTGCTGCGTGAGCGGAAACCCGTCGAGGCAGGTGACCGCATGAGGAGGGTGGCACGGCAGGTTGAGCAGAATGGCGCAGATCGCGCCGCCGTATTGGGCGCCGTAGTAAATGCCGGCGAGCATCAGGATCGCCGCCACCGGGGGCAGCGAATAGGTGAGCGGCAAAAGTATCGAGATCGCGGCGAGAACCCCCATTCCGGGCAGCACGCCGACGATGTTGCCGATCAGGACACCGATAAAACACCATAACAGGTTTTGCGGCAGGAGGGCGATCCCGAACCCGAACCACAGGTCGGACAAGGCGGTGGAGATCATGCTGGTCCCCAGGTGAAAAGTGGCATCTGCACCTTGAGCACGTAGGCAAAGAAGATCGACCCCGCCACCGCCACGCAACCCGCGAGCACGAGAGCCCGCGACCAGGTCGTGGTGCGGTCGCCCATCGCGGAAATGAAGACGCACGCGAACGCTCCGGGCAGGAGGCCCCCGTAGGTGCTGAAAACCAGGAAGGACAGCACGCCTCCGACAATGAAGAGCCAGCCCCGCCAGTCCGGCACGTCGAACAGCGGGGTTGTGGCGTGGCCTTGCCTGGCGCGCAGCTTCAGCGCGCTGACCGCCAGCCCAAGGCCGATGCCGATGAGAATGACGCCCAGCGCCACCGGGAAAAACCCCGGCTCCATGCGTTGGAGCGTGCCGATGCCGTACGACTGTCCCACGACGATGGCGCCCACGCCCACGCCCGCGAGGACGCAGCCGGCCGCCAGGTCATGCGCCCAGGATGACGGGCCGTCGGTCATTGCCGACAGTGATTTGCGGGCGGCGGATTCAAGGTTTTCAAACCGCGGTGTCGCGCACGCCAAGGATTGCCCGCGGCATCGGCGGGCTCATGTCGCAATCCCCAGCCTCTGGACGACCGGCGTCAGCCGGGCAATCTCGGCGGCCACGTACGCCTTGGCAGCGTCCGGGCCGGAATCGGTAATGGGCTGGATGCCCTGCTTGAGCAGCTGCTCCTGCAAGGCCTTCCGCGCCATCACATTGCGGATTGCGGCGGCAAGCCGGTCGATGATCGGCGGCGGTGTTTTGGGCGGCGCCGCGAGCAGATTCGGCGTGCCGCTGACGAGGTCGATTCCGCTTTCCCTGGCGGTCGGGATTTCGGGCGCGATCCCGGCGCGCTGGTCCGCGAAAATCGCCAGGATGCGCAACGTTCCCGCCCTGTGATACGGCAGCAGGGTGCCGACCGTCTCCAACACGAACGCCACGCTGCCCGACATCACGTCGATGATCGCCGGCGCGCTGCCGCGGTACGGGACATGGGTGGCCTTGAATCCCGCAAGGTCGTCGAACACCTCCGCGGCCAGGTGTATCGTGGTTCCGACGCCGGCGCTGCCGTAGGTCAGATCGCCCTTCCTGGATTTGGCGTAGGCAATGAAAGTCCTGAGGTCGGTCGCCGGGATATTTGGATTTATGGCAATGACGAACGGCGCGGTCGACAGGTGGGCTATCCACGCGAAGTCCGTTACCGGATTGTACGGCGGCACCAGCTTCGAGATCGGCGAGGTGATCGCCGACGATCCGGTATGGAGGATAAGCGTGGAGCCGTCCGTGGGCGCGCGAATGACATACTCCGCGGCGGTGAGACCACCGGCCCCGGCCCGATTATCCACGATAACCGTCCGGTTCAGTTGCTCCGCGAGGCCGTTCGAGGTGATCCGCGCAAACACGTCTCCCGATCCGCCGGGCGGAAATCCCACGACCAGGCGGATGTTTCCGCTACCCGATTGCGCCAAAGTCCCGCGGGGAAGGCCGCACAGAGCGCCGGCGCCGGCAAGCAGGAGCCGGCGGTTGATTTTCATGACGCTTCCTCCGTTACCGAACGGGTCGCCGGCGGAGGCGGACGAACATTGTGTCCATCCAACCACGTCAGAAACCAACACGCAGTCGCTGAACCTACTCTTGAAGTAAAACAAGGCTACTGATAGGTAAGGTTCGATGTCAAGCGGTAGGTGCGCCGCGAAGAACACGATACCAGATTCTGGCACCTGAGGCGGGCGGGAACGATGCAATACACGGTCGGCGATCTGGTCGCGGAGTTCCTGTCGGCTTGTGGCGTGCGAACGGCGTTCGGCATCGTGTCGGTCCATAACATTCCGCTGCTGGATGCGATCGGACGCCGCAACGCCATCCGCTTCGTCGGCGTGCGCGGAGAAATGGGCGGCGGCCACATGGCCGATGCCTACGCCCGCGCCGCCGGGGGCCTCGGCGTCCTGATCACCAGCACCGGCCCCGCCGCCGCGAACGCGGTGCCTGCCCTCGTGGAAGCAAAATTCGCGGGATCGCCGCTCTTACACATCACCGGGCAGACGGCGGTGGAATATCTCGACCGCGACATGGGCACCGTCCATGACGTTCCCGGCCAGACCGCGATGCTGGTCGCGGCCGGCAAGGCATCCTATCGCATACGCACCGCCCGGGAGGCGTTCGGCGTTCTGCTCGCCGCCGCCGCCGATGCCCTGTCGGCGCCGACCGGGCCGGTCACCGTCGAGATCCCGATCGACGTGCAGCGTGCGGCCATCGAGAGACCGGCGGCGCTCGACCGGCTGCGTTTGCCGATCCGGCCGCCCTTGCCGCCGTCGGAGGCGGAACTGGATGCGGTCGCGGAGCGCCTGTTGCGGGCGAGGCGCCCCATGCTGTGGCTGGGAAACGGCGCGCGCCATGCGGGCCCCGAGGCGCTGCGGCTGCTGGAACTGGGCTTCGGCTCGGTCAGTTCGCTGAACGGACGCGGGATCGTGCCCGAGGACCATGTGCGGACATTCGGGGCGCTCAGCGGAATTGGCGCTCCGGAAATCGAGGCATTCTATGAAACCGTCGATGCCATGGTGGTGGTCGGCTCGCGGCTGCGCGGGCACGAGACGTCGGATTTCCGGTTGAAGTTGCCCAAGACGTTGATCCAGGTCGATGTCGATGCGCGCGCCTTCGGACGCACCTATCCCTCCGCCCTGTTCGTATGCGGCGATGCGGCGTTGACGCTCGATGGGCTGCGGAAACGCCTCGCGGGACGCATGGCGATCGATCCGCGCTTCGGAGACGATCTTGTCGGCACGCGGCGCAAGGCCGTTGCCAGCTACCGGGAGTCGCTGGGGCCGTATGCCGACTTCCCCGCGCAACTCCAGAAAGTGTTGCCCCGCGATGCGGTCTGGGTGCGCGATGCGACCGTTGCCGCCAGCACCTGGGGCCACCGCCTCATTTCCGTCCATGCGCCTGGGAATGCCATCCATCCGGTCGGCGCGGCGATCGGCCCCGGGCTGCCGTTCGGCATCGGCGCCGCGCTCGCGGTGGCGGGTACCGGCCGCAAGGCCGTCGCCATGGTCGGCGACGGCGGCTTCGCCCTCAACATGACCGAACTGTGGACCGCGGTGCAGGAACAGGCCGAACTCTGCATTATCGTGATGAACGACGGCGGATACGCCGCCATCGGGCACATCCAGGACGCGCTTGCGGGCGGGCGCCGCTTCTACGCCGCGCTGAAAGGGCCCGATCTCCTGCGGCTCGCGGACCTCGCCGGTCTTCCCGCGTGGCGCGTGGAACGCGCCGATGCGTTCGGCGACATTGTCGGCCGTGCCATCGCGACACCGGGGCCGACCCTCGTCGAGGTCGACATGAACGCGATCGGTCCGGCACCCGCCTATGCGGGCCTCAAGGCACACGCGCCGAATACATGAACCGGATGGTGCGTGGTTCCCGGCGGCGTGGCAGCCCCTACCCGATCCGTCCCGCCTCCCCCATACTCCCCGGCAAAACGCTCCGGGAACCCGTCCAATGAAACGCGCCGCCCTCGCCCTCGCCGCCGCCCTCGCCGTCGCCTCCGTGCACGCCAAAGCCGACGAGAAGACGCTTCGCATCGGCGTGCTCACCGACATGGGCGGCCAGTATGCCGACGGGAACGGGCCGGGCTCCGTGCTCGCCGCCCGCATGGCGGTGCAGGATTTCGGGGGCAGCATTCTCGGCCGGCCCATCGAGGTGATCGCCGCCGACCATCAGAACAAGCCCGACATCGGCGCCTCCATCGCGCGCGAATGGCTCGATCAGAAGGGCGTGGACATGATCGCCGAGGGGGTCAACTCCGCGGTCGGGCTGGCCATCCAGGGCGTCACGCGGGAGCGGCGCAAGATCTTCCTCATCTCGGGCTCCGGCTCGTCGGACCTCACCGGCAAGGAATGCTCGCCCACCGGCATCCACTGGACCTACGACACCTATGCGAGTTCCAACGCCACCGCCCGCGCGCTGCTGGCGCTGGGGCTGAAAAGCTGGTTCTTCATCACCGCCGACTACTCGTTCGGCCAGGCGTTGCAGCGCGACGCCACCAACGCCATCAGGGCCGGCGGCGGCGAGGTGGTGGGCTCGGTGCTGGCGCCGTTCAACACCACGGATTTCTCCTCGTATCTGATCGCCGCGCGGGCCTCGCAGGCCCGTGTGGTCGCCTACGCCAACGCGGGCTCGGATTTCGCCAACACCGCCAAGCAGGCGGTCGAGTTCGGGCTACCGCAATCGGGCAAGACGGTGACGGCGCTCCAGGTCACCATCACCGACGTGCCGGCGATCGGGCTGCAGGTGCTGCAGGGGATGCTGTTCACCGAAAGCTGGTACTGGGACCTGAACGATGCCAGCCGCGCCTTCGCGCGCCGGTTCGAGGCCGAGCGCCACGCGATGCCGACGGCCTATCAGGCGGGCGTGTATTCCGCGATCTCGCACTACCTCAAGGCGGTGCGCGACGCCGGCACCACCGATTCGGCCGCCGTGGTCGCCCGGATGCGCGCGACGCCGGTGCGGGACTTCTTCACGCAGACGGGCCGCGTGCGCGAGGATGGGCGGATGGTGCATGACATGTATCTGATGCGCTTCAAGAAGCCCGAGGATTCAAAGGGCAAGTGGGATCTCTACGACCTGGTCGCCACCGTCCCGGGCGACGAGGCGTTCCGGCCGATGGCGCAGGGCAATTGCCCATTCGTGAAGTCCTAGGCACGTGGCCTTCCATGGGGCACATAGTCGTCCATGGCACAGTTGACCGCGAAGACGATGACCGAGGCGCAGCGCGCGTATGAGGCCAAACGCGCCGCCAAGGCGGGGATGAGCCTCGACAAATGGCTCGCCGCCAAGGAGCGGGATGCCGCCGAGGAGGCGCGCGCGCGCGAGAAGGCAGCCAAGGCCGCCGATCCCGACCGCCCGAAGGGCCTGCTGCGCCGCCTGCTCGACCGCGCGCACAAGCCGCTGAAGCCATGACGTTTTTCCCGTCGTTGCGAGCCGCCGCCTGGCAACGCGGCAATGACGGCGCCGGGGCGCGGCCACGCACATGACCCATCCCATGCACGGCCCCAACCGCTTCAAGCTGGGCATCTTCTCGGCCAACGCGGATGGCGGCCTCACGCTCACCCGGGTGCCCGAACGCTGGCCCGCCGACTGGGACGGCGTGGTGCGGGTGGCCCAGATGGCCGACCGCGCGGGCATCGAGTTCTTCCTGCCGATCGCGCGCTGGAAAGGCTTCGGCGGCGAGATGAACTCGCGCGAGCACAGCTACGAGACCCTCACCTTCGCGGCCGCCCTGGCCGGGGTCACGGAAAACATCGCGCTGTTCTCCACCGTGCATGTGCCGATGGTGCATCCGGTGTTCGCCGCCAAGGCGCTGGCGACGGTCGACCAGGCGAGCCACGGCCGCGCCGGGCTCAACATCGTGTGCGGCTGGAGCCCGGAGGAATTCGCCATGTTCGGCCTCACCCCGGTCGAGCAGCGCTACGACCAGGGCCTCGAATGGTTCGAGATCCTGCGCCGCATCCATGCCGATGAAGGGCCGTTCGATTTCGACGGCACGTACTACAAGTTGCGCGGCGTCTCGGGCCGGCCCGCGCCCGTGCAGCGCCCGCGCCCGATCACGCTCAACGCCGCCTTCTCGCCGCCGGGGCGCGACTTCGCCGCCAAGGCCGCCGATTTCCTGTTCACCACCTTCGCCGACATCGACAAAGGCCGAGAGCAGATCACCGACATATCGGCGCGCGCGGCGCGCGAAGGCCGTGTGGTGGGCGTCTACACCACCTGCCACGTCGTCTGCCGCCCCACGCAGGCGGAGGCGGAGGCCTATTACGAGCATTACGCGGTCGCCAACGAGGACACCGTCAGCGTCGATCACTACATGGGCGCCAAGGAGAAACACTCCTCGTCGCACGACCCCGAAGTGTATCGCCTGCACCGCAAACGCTTCGTCGGCGGCGCCGGCACCTATCCGCTGGTGGGCACGCCCGCCCATATCGCGGCCGAGATGGTCCGCATCAGCGCGGCGGGCTTCGCGGGCACCACGGTCAGCTTCGTGAACTTCGAGCGCGAGCTGCCGTATTTCATCGCGGCCGTGCTGCCGCTGCTTCAGGAAGCGGGGCTGCGGGAGGCCGGGCTGCGGGGATAGCTACGTCGCGGAGCGGATATCGGTGCGGTTGAACCCGTCGCCCATGAACAGCAGGGCCGCGCCGTGCCGTGCGGCTACCGCATAGGCGAAGCAGTCACCCAGATTGAGCTGAGCCGGGTGGCCCCACCCCGTGCCGTAGCGGGCAGCGGCGTCGAGGGCAACCTCCGCGTCCTGGCCGGCGATGGCGACGCGCCGCCAGCCGCGACGCAAGCTCGTTGACCTCCTCGTCGCGGATGTTCAGCGGCATGGAAAACCTTCTGTGTAGATTTTCAATATGATGTCCACACATCCCACCCCCGCAAGCGTCTTCAACCGGGCGCGTGCCTGTGCTAACCGGTCGTGCAACGCGACCTCGCAGCGAAGCGCGGCGCCCCCGGAGGAACATCCGATGACCGACACCGCCGCCCTGCTCACCCGACGCACCCTCGCGGGCCTCGCCGCGGCGGCCGCATTTGCGGGAACCGTCCGCGCGCAAGGCAAGGGCACGCCGCTGCGGGTCGGCCTGATGCTGCCCTATTCGGGCACCTTCGCGCAGCTCGGCGAGAACATCACCACCGCCTTCGAGCTGCATCTGGCCGAGCGCGGCGGCCAGTTGGGCGGCCGGCCGGTGACGATCATCAAGCTCGACGACCAGTCCGACCCGGCCGCGGCCCCGCAAAACGTCAACCGCCTCCTCGCCCGCGACAAGGCGGACGTGCTGGTCGGCACGGTGCATTCGGGCGTGGTGATGGCGCTGGTGCAGGCCGCGCGCGAGAAGGGCGTCCCGCTCATCATCCCCAATGCCGGCAATGTGGCGGCGGCGCGCGAATTATGCTCCGAAAGCGTGTTCCGCACCTCGTTCAGCAACTGGCAGCCGGCCTACGGCATGGGGCTGGCCCTGGCAAAGACCGGCGTGAAAAAGGCCGCCTGGATCACGTGGGACTACGCGGCCGGCAAGGAATCCGGCGAGGGTTTTCGGGACGGGTTGAAGGCCGGGGGGGCCGAGTTGACGCAGTTGCTCACGCTGCCGTTCCCCGAGACCAACTTCCAGCCGCTGCTGGCGCAGGTCCCTGGCCTCGGCGTGCAGGCGGTGGGGGCGTTCTTCGCCGGCGGCGGCGCGGTGCAGTTCGTGCGCGACTACGCGGCGGCGGGTTTGCGCGACAAGTTCCCGCTCTGCGGCTCGGGTTTCCTTACCGAGGGCACGCTGGCGGCCCAGGGTGCCGCCGCCGAGGGTATCCGCACCGCGCTGCATTACGCCGACGGGCTCGACAACCCCAGGAACATCGCGTTCCGCAAAGCCTTTCGTGAAAAGGCCGGGCGCGATGCGGACGTGTATGCGGTGCAGGGCTACGACGCGGCGCAGTTGCTCGCGGTGGGCGTGGACGCGGTCAAGGGCGACATGGATGCCGACAAGCAGCTGTTCGCCGCGATGCGCGCCGCCCGCATCGACAGCCCGCGCGGCGCCTTCACCCTTTCGGCCGGCCACAACCCGATCCAGAACATCTATCTGCGCGAGGCCAAAAGCGGCGAGAACCGCATGATCGGCATCGCCGCCGAGGCGCTGGCGGACCCGGGCACGGGCTGCAAGCTGACGTGATCCCCCCGGCTTGCCGGGGCAGGAGGCCGCGCGCCGGTCGATGAAAGCGTCCACATGACCGCCGCCGCCCTGCTCGTCCAGATCCTGAACGGCCTCCAGTACGGCCTGCTGCTGTTTCTCATCAGCAGCGGGCTCACGCTCATCTTCGGCGTGCTGGGCGTGATCAACCTCGCCCATGGCAGCCTGTTCATGGTCGGCGCCTACGTCACCTTCATGGTGGCCAATGCGGGGTTCGGGCTGTGGCTTGCCATCCCGCTGGCGCTCATCGGCGGCACGGCGCTGGGCGTGCTGCTCGAACGCTTCCTGTTCCGCCGCTTCTACCACCGCGCCCATCTCGACCAGGTGCTGCTCACCTTCGCCCTCATCCTGCTGTTCGAGGAAGGCCGCTCGGCGATCGCCGGCAACGATTTCCACAGCGTCGCCATTCCCGCGTTCCTCGACGTCCCGGTCCCGATCGCGGCCGGCTTCGCCTATTCGGCCTACCGCCTCGCCGTGCTCGCGGCCTGCCTTGTGGTGGCGATGCTCATGTTCGCCACGATCGAGCGCACCCGCGCCGGCGCCGCGATCCGGGCCGCCGCCGAGAAGCCCGAGATGGTCGATCTGCTCGGCATGGATGCGCGGCGCGTCCACATGCTGGTGTTCGGCGCCGGCACGGCGCTCGCGATGCTGGGCGGCGCCCTCGCCGCCCCGCTCTACTCGGTCTATCCCAACATGGGCGACGGATTCCTGATCGTGTCGTTCGTGGTGGTGGTGGTGGGCGGCCTCGGCTCGGTCGCGGGGGCCTTCTGGGCGGCGCTGCTGGTCGGGCTGGTCGACACGCTCAGCAAGGTGTTTATGCCGGTCGGCGCCGGCGCGGCGATCTATGTGCTGATGGCGGCCGTGCTGCTGTGGCGGCCGGCGGGGCTGTTCGCCGCGGCGCGCGCGTGAGCCGATGCTGATCGCCGGACGGGCGGGGCATCTGGCCCTGGCGGCCTTGGCGCTGGCGCTGGCCTGCATGCCGCTGTTCGCCTCGCCGTACTATATCGGCTTCGCGTCGAGCGCGCTGGTGGCGGCGCTGTTCGCGCTCAGCCTGCAACTCCTGGTCGGCGGCGGCGGCATGGTGAGTCTCGGCCACGCGGCGTTTTTCGGCGTCGGCGCCTACGCGGTCTGGTGGCTGACTTCGGCTTCCCCCACCGCCATCGTGGCGACGCTGGCCGCGGCCGCGTTCGCCGGCGGCATCGCGGCACTCGGCGTGGGCGCGCTCGCGTTGCGGACCAAGGGCTTTTTCTTCCTGATGACCACGCTGGCGTTCGGCCAGATGCTGTTCTTCGTGTTCCACGACACCAAACTCGGCGGCGGCGCCGACGGCGTGTTCATCACGCGGCCGGATTTCGGGATGTTCGGCCTGGTGTGGGACATCCCGCGCCGACAGCGCCCTGCTGTGCTGCTATGGCTCAACCTCGGCATGCTGGTGGCGATGTATGCGGGGATCGCCGTGCTGTTCCGCACCCTGTTCGGCCGCGCTTTGCTCGGCATCCGCGCCAATGAGCACCGGATGCGCGCGCTGGGGATGCCGACGCATTGGTACAAGCTCGCCGCCTTCACGCTTGCCGGCGCGCTGGCGGGGATCGCCGGGCACCAATGGGCGATGACGGAGGCGTTCGTCAGCCCCGAGTTGCTCGGCTGGCACCGCTCGGCCCTGGCGCTGCTGGCCATCGTGCTGGGCGGCGCCGGCTGGCTGCATGGCCCGATCATCGGCGCCCTGGCGTTCGCCGCCCTCGGCGAGGCGGCGGGGCTGGTTACCGAACGCCAGCATCTGGTCGAGGGCGCGGTCATTCTTCTGGTCGTCCTGGCATTTCCGCGCGGCCTCGGCGCGCTCCGCCGATGACCGGCCTGCTCGAAGCCGCCAATCTGGTGCGCCGCTTCGGCGGCCTCGCGGCCGTGGGCGGCGTGTCCGTGGCATTGCGACGCGGCTGCCTGCACGCCGTGATCGGGCCGAACGGCGCGGGCAAGAGCACGCTGGTGAACCTGCTGTCCGGCGAGTTGCCGCCCACTTCCGGCACCATCCGGATCGGCGGCGAGGACGCGACGGGCTGGCCGAACTGGCGCTTCGCGCGTGCCGGCATCGGCCGCTCGTTCCAGCGCACCAACGTGCTGCGCGACATGACGGCGATGGAGAACGTCCGCCTCGCCGCCCAGATCCGCGGCACCAGGGCGCGCCACCTGTTCCGGTTCGCAGGCAGCGAAGCCGGGCTCCGCCGCGCCGCCGCCGCCCTCGAACGGGTCGGCCTGGGCGGCCACGCCAGCCGCGACGCCGCCATCCTCAGCCACGGCCAGTTGCGCCAACTCGAGATCGCCATGGTGCTCGCCACCGACCCCACGGTGCTGCTGCTCGACGAACCGCTCGCGGGCATGGGGGCCGAGGAGGCCGAGCGGATCGCGACCCTGCTGCGCGCGCTCGCCACCGACCATGCCGTGTTGCTGATCGAGCACGACATGGACGTGGTGTTCGCGGTCGCCGACACGCTGACCGTCATGGTTGACGGCCTGGTGCTGGACGAGGGCACCCCCGCCCATATCCGTGGGTCGGCCCGCGTGCGCGACGCCTATCTCGGCCACGCGGCATGACGCCGATCCTGTCGGCCGCCGGGCTGCACACCTATTACGGCGCCAGCCACGTCCTGCGCGGCGTCGATCTGGCCATCCACCCCGGCCACGCGGTCGGGCTGATGGGCCGCAACGGCATGGGCAAGACCACGCTGATCCGCACGCTGATGGGGCTGGTGGCGCCCCGCGCGGGCACCGTGCTGATCGACGGGCAGGACGCGGCCGGCCGCAGGCCGCATCAGCGCGCCGGGGCGGGCATCGCCGTGGTGCCCGAGGGGCGGGGCGTGTTCGCCTCCCTCTCGGTGCGCGAGAACCTGCTGCTCGCCGCGCGCGCCGGGGCGGACGGCGCCAGGCCCTGGCCGCTCGACCGGGTGCTGACGGTGTTTCCCCGGCTGGCGCAGCGCATCGCCCATCGCGGCGGGCAGCTTTCCGGCGGCGAGCAGCAGATGCTGGCCATCGGCCGCGCGCTGATGACCAGCCCGCGCCTGCTGATCCTCGACGAGGCGACCGAAGGCCTCGCCCCGCTGATCCGCGACGAGATCTGGCGCACCATCGCGCTGATCCGCGCCGACGGCATCGCCACATTGATGGTCGACCGCACCGTCACCGCCGTGCTGAGCCTGGTCGATCGTGCGACCGTGCTGGTGAAGGGCGAGGTCGCCTATGACGGCGATCCAGCGGCACTCGCCGCCGACCCTGACATGTTGTCGCGGTACCTGGGCGTATGAGCCCGAATACGGCTAATGTGGTTCGGCATGCTGACTGACCTGCCCAACCTGCTGACGCTCTCGCGCATCGCCGCCATTCCGCTGCTGGTGGGACTGGTGGCCGCGAGCACGCCAGGCGCGGATTTCGCGGCCTGCGCGGTGTTCGCGGTTGCGGGCGTGACCGATTACTTCGACGGCCACCTGGCCCGCACGTGGCACCAGACCTCCGGCTTCGGCCGCATGCTCGACCCGATCGCCGACAAGCTGCTGGTGGGCGCGTCGCTGATGATGCTGGCCGGGATGCAGCGCATGAGCCCGTGGGGCCTGTATCCCGCCATCGTCATCCTGCTGCGCGAGATATTGGTGAGCGGCCTGCGGGAATACCTCGCCGGCATCCGCGTCGGCCTGCCGGTGACGAAGCTCGCGAAGTGGAAAACCACCTTCCAGATGGGCGCGCTGGGCTTCCTGCTGGCGGGCGACAGCGGGGCCGCCTGGATCGGGCTCGATTGGCTGCCTAGTACCGTCATCGGCGAGGTGCTGCTGTGGGGGGCGGCGATCCTGACGATCATCACCGGCTGGGATTATCTGACCGCCGGGATCCGCCACGCCACGACGGCGCCGCCGACGTGAGGCTTCTGGGCCTGACCGGGTGGTCGGGCAGCGGCAAGACCACGCTGCTGACGGCAATGATTCCGCTGTTCCGCGCGCGCGGCCTCAGCGTGTCGACCATCAAGCACGCCCATCACGGCTTCGACCTCGACCAGCCCGGCAAGGACAGCTACCGCCACCGCGCGGCCGGCGCCCGCGAGGTGCTGGTGGGAAGTGCCACGCGCTGGGCGCTGCTGCACGAGAATGACGGGCCGGAGCCCGCGTTGCCCGAGTTGCTCGCGCGGCTTTCGCCAGTCGATCTGGTGCTTGTGGAAGGCTTCAAGGCGAATCCGCATCCCAAGATCGAGGTGTTCCGACCCTCTCTCGGCCATGCGCCGCTGTGGCCCGGCCGCGCCGACATCGTGGCGGTGGCGGCCGACGGCCCGCTGCCCGCCTTGCCCGCCCCGTCCTCCATGCTCCGCTTGCCCGCCTCGCTCCCCCTGAACGCGCCGGACGAAATCGTGGACTGGGCGCTGCGGTTCCTGGAAGCCGTTGCCTTATCGCCAGAACACCGCCGATCGCGATGAGCCCGTCCCGGCTTCCCTCCCTCACCATCCTCATCCTCGGCGACATCATGCTCGACCGCTACGTGTCCGGCCATGTGCGCCGCATCTCGCCGGAGGCGCCGATCCCGGTGCTGCGGCACGAGGGCGCACGCGCGGTGCTCGGGGGGGCGGGGAACGTGGCCGCCAACATCGTGGCGCTGGGGGCGCGGGCGATCCTGGTGGGGGTGGTCGGCGCGGATGGGGCCGCGCGGGAGATGCTGGCGGCGGCCCGCGCCTTGGGGGGCGACACCCCGGGCGGGCGGCTCGAATTCGCGGCGGTGACGGTGGCGGGGCGGGCGACCACCGTTAAGACTCGCTTCATGTCCGGGGCGCATCAATTGCTGCGGCTCGACGAGGAGGACACCGCGCCGCTCGGGGCGGAGGCGGTGGCCGGGTTGCTGGCGGCGTTCGAGGGGGCGATGGCGCGGGCGGATGTGGTGGTGCTGTCGGATTACGCGAAGGGCGTGCTGTGCGACGCGGTGCTCGGGCCGGCCATCGCGCTGGCCCGGCGTCATGGCAGGCTGGTGGTCGCAGACCCCAAGCGGGCGGATCTCTCGGTGTATCGTGGGGTGGGCGTGCTGACGCCGAACGAGATGGAGGTGGCGACCGCCACCGGCCTCGCCGTAGCCGACGACGCGGCGGCCGAGGCGGCGGGGGTGCTGGCGCTCGCGGCCAGCGGGGCGGAGGCGGTGCTGGTCACGCGGTCGGCGAAGGGGCTGACGCTGATCCGGCGCGACGCGGCGCCGCTGCATCTGCCGACGGAGGCGCGGGAGGTGTCGGACGTGTCGGGTGCGGGGGACACGCTGGTCGCGGCGTTCGCGGTGAGCCTCGCGGGCGGCGCCGACCTCGCGGAGTCCGCGCGGGTGGCGAACGTGGCGGCGGGGATCGCGGTCGGCAAGCTGGGCACCGCGACGGTGAGTGCCGCGGAGCTGCGCGCGGCGCTGCACCGGGCCGAGGTGCTGGCGATCGACCACAAGGTGGCGGGGCTGGCGGACGCGGCGCGGGAGGTGGCGGCGTGGCGGGCGCAGGGCCTGCGGGTGGGGTTCACCAACGGGTGCTTCGACCTGATCCATCCGGGACATGTCCGGCTGTTGCACAAGGCGCGGGCGCGGTGCGACCGGCAGGTGGTGGGGCTCAACACCGATGCGTCGGTGGCGCGGCTGAAGGGACCGACGCGGCCGGTGCAGAACGAGGCGGCGCGGGCGACGGTGATGGCGTCGATTGGGGCGGTGGATCTCGTGGTGCTGTTCGACGAGGACACGCCGATCGGGTTGATCGAGGCGCTGGCGCCGGACCGGCTGTTCAAGGGGGCGGATTACACGGTGGATCAGGTGGTGGGCGGGGCGTTCGTGCGGGCGCATGGCGGCGAGGTGGTGCTGATCGACCTGGAGGCCGGGCACAGCACGACCGGGATCATCCAACGCATGAACTTGCCCGGCGCATGAAGGTACCGGGCGCATGAAGGTACCCGAGCGGACCACGCCATGATCCTGATCACCGGAGGTGCGGGCTTCATCGGATCGAACCTGCATGCGGCGCTGGTGGCGCGCGGGCATGAGACGGTGGTGGTGGATCGGCTGCGCAGCGAGGGCAAGTGGCGCAACCTCGCCGCGCATCCGCCCGCACATGTGGTGTCGCCGGACGAGTTGGACGAATTCCTGGCGGGGCATCCGCCGATCGAGATGGTGTTCCACCTGGGCGCGATCAGCGCCACCACAGCGGTGGACGGCGATCTGGTGTGGTCGAGCAATGTGGCGCTGTCGATGCGGCTTTGGCATTGGTGCGCCATGCGCGGCGTGCGGTTCGTGTACGCGTCGTCGGCGGCGACCTATGGCGATGGGACGCAGGGCTTCGAGGACGGGCTGGAGGGGCTGGAGCGGCTGCGGCCGTTGAACCTGTATGGCTGGTCGAAGCACGCCTTCGACCTGCAGGTGCGGCGGATGCTGGCGGCGGGCGGCAAGCGGCCGCCGCAATGGGTGGGATTGAAGTTCTTCAACGTCTACGGACCGAACGAATACCACAAGGGGTCGATGATCTCGGTGGTGAAGGTGAAGCATGACGACATCGTGGCGGGCGGGGCGCCGAGGTTGTTCCGCTCGGATCGGCCGGGGCTGGCGGACGGGGCGCAGCGGCGGGATTTCATCTGGGTGGACGACGTCGTTGCCGTGCTGCTGTGGCTGATGGACCATCCGGCGGCGAGCGGATTGTTCAACCTGGGAACCGGGCGGGCGCGGACCTATCGCGAATTGGCCCGCGCGGTGTGCGAGGCGTCGGGGGTCGCGGACCGGGTGGAGTTCATCGACATGCCGGAGAAATTGCGCGGGGCGTATCAGTCGTTCACCGAGGCGCCGATGGCACGGCTGCGGGAGGCGGGGTACGCCGGCCAGTTCACGGCGTTGGAGGATGGCGTGGCGCGATATGTGCGGGGCTTTCTGGGGACCGCGAACGCGTATCGCTAGTGGCGCGAACCTGACGTTCGATACCCGGGCGTCAGGGGATGCGCGCTAACGCCCGCCATCGACCGAGAGGATTTGCCCGTTGACGAAGCTGGCCAGATCGGAGGCGAAGAACACCACCGCGTTGGCGATGTCCTGCGTGGTGCCGAGGCGCTTCATCGCGATGCGGTCGACCATGGCGCGCCGCCCGTCGGGTCCGTAGCTGTCCCACTGGGCGGCGCTGGTCGGGTTGCTGGGGATGAGGCCTGGGGCGACGCTGTTGACCGTGATGCCGAAGGGGCCGAGTTCATGCGCCAGCTGGCGGGTGAGGCCGACCACCGCGTGCTTGGCGCTGCAATAGGCCTGGATGCCGGTGAGCGAGGCTTGCAGGCCGGCGCCCGAGCTGATGGTGACGATCCTCCCGTGGCCCGCGCGTTTCATGGCCGGGGCGGCGGCGCGGCTGAGCGCGAATGCGGCGCCGACGTTGATGGCGAAGATGCGGTCCCACTCCTCGTCGGTGACGGTCTCGATGGGTTTACCGACCTGGCCCGCCACGCCGCCGGCATTGTTGACGAGGATGTCGATGGCGCGGCCGGATGTCTGCTCGATGCCGGCGATCCAGGCGGCGGCGGCTTCGCGGTCGGCGAGGTCGAGCGTCGCGAGGTTCGCGCCGCCGACGGCGAGGTCGCAGCCATGCACGCGGGCGCCGAGACGGGCAAAGGTTTCGGCGATGGTGTGGCCGATGCCGTGGCCGGCGCCGCTGACGGCGACCACCTGGTTGTCGAAGCGGATGTTCATGATCCTTTAAGCTCCAGCAGGTTATCGTCGGTCATGGGCCGGATGCCGGCCTCGATCTCGTGGATCATCGCCACGAGGCGGTCGATGGTGGGGGTGGCGATGCCGTGGCCTGCGCCAATGGTGCTGATGGGGGCGATCTGGACGTCGATCTCGGTGCGGCGGCGGCGGACCGCGAGGTCGCGCCACACGCCGGAATGGGTTTTGGCGTTGGGGCGGTTGAAGGCGACCATCGCGGCGACGCTGGCGGCGGCCTGGGCTTGCGTGGCGCCCGGGGCGAAGGCGGCGGGATCGAAGCCGTTGAAGCCGCGCGGGGTGACGCCTTGTGCGACGGCGACGCGGAAGGCTTCGCCGGCGAGGCCGCGCCAGAGCGGGAGGAGTTCGGGGCGGGCCAGACAGTCGGCGATGCCGAGCTGGCCGGTGGCCTGGGCGAACAGCATGGCCCCATAGCCGAGCTTGCCCCAGAGGTAGGACCAGATGTCGTCGGTCATGATGGCGGCTGGTTCGAAGGCGAGCAGGGTGGCGTGGAGATGGCGCAGCCGGGCCGTGTCGGCGCCGTCGAGTTCGCCGAGCACGACCGCACCCCGGCCGCCGAACATGATCTCGCCCGGAGCCATGTAGTCGGCGCTGAAATTGACGAACGCGCCGATCGTGCGCGGGCGGCCGACGATGCCGGCGATGAGGTTTTCGCACATGCCGTTCTGGAGCGAGAGGACGAAGCCGTTTTCCGTCAGGTGGGGTGCCAGGGCATGACAGGCTTCCTCGGTGTGGTGGGCTTTCACCGCGAGCCAGATCTGGTCCCATGTGCCGACCAGCTCGGCGGGGGTGAAGGCGGGCGCCGGCACGGCGAAGCTGGCAATGGGTCCGGTGATGCGGAGGCCGTGGGCGCGGATGGCTTCGACGTGGTCCGCCGCGGTATCGACGTAGGTGATGTCGTGGCCGTGGCGTCCGAGATAGGCGCCGATGGTGCCGCCGATGGCGCCGGCGCCCCAGATAAGGATGCGGTCGGTCATGCGGGGTCTCCTGCGAGGTGGCACGCGACAGGCCATGGGGTGCCGCGTGGGGTGAGGGAAGGCAGCTCGCGCCGGCAGCGTTCGACGGCGACGGGGCAGCGTGGGTGGAAGGCGCAGCCGGCGGGAATGGCGGCGCCGCCGGGGAGTTCGCCCCTGGTGGCGGCCTCGCGTCGGCGGCGGCCACCGACGAGGCTGGGGGCGACGAGGCTGGGGGCGACGAGGCGGGGGGCGGCCGCGAGCAGGGCTTGCGTATAGGGGTGGCGCGGGGCGGCGAACAGCGCCGGGGTGGGGCCAATCTCCACGATGCGGCCAAGATACATCACCGCGACGCGGTGGGTGACGTGGCGCACCAGGCGCAAATCATGGGTGATGAACAACAGGGTGAGGCCGAGGCGCTCCTGCAGTTCGAGGAACAGGTTGACGATCTGCGCCTGGACCGAGACGTCGAGCGCGGAGACCGGCTCGTCGGCCACGATGATGGCGGGCTCGACGGCGAGTGCGCGGGCGATGCCGATGCGCTGGCGCTGGCCGCCGGAGAAGGCATGGGGGCGGCGGGTGGCGGCATCTGGGGGCAGGTGGACGAGGGCGAGCAGTTCGGCGACGCGGGCGGGGATGGCGGCGGGCGGCACGACCGCGTGGACGCGGAGGGCTTCGGCCAGCGCGTCGTGGATGGTCATGCGGGGGTTCAGCGAGCCGTAGGGGTCCTGGAACACCATCTGGACGCGGCGGTTGAAGGCGCGGCGGGCCGCGCCCGCGAGGGCGAGCACGTCGGCGCCGTCGTAGCGGATGGTGCCGCTGTCGGGATCGTGCAGGCGGACGAGGCAGCGCGCGAGGGTGGATTTGCCGCAGCCGGATTCGCCGACGATGCCGAGCGCCTCGCCGCGCGCGACCGAGAGGCTGACGTCGTTGACGGCTTGCAGGATGGGGCGCGGGTGGCCGCGCAAGGCGTCGAACGCGGTGCGGCGCAGGGGAAAGCGCTTGGAGAGGTGTTCGACTTCGAGCAGCGCCGGGGTCATGCGGCGACGCGCGCGGGGAGGCGGTTCCAGGCGATGCAGGCGCTGAGCCGGCGGGGTTCGACGGCGACCATGGGCGGCCGATGGGCCGAGCATTCGGGGCTTGCATAGGAGCAGCGGGGCACGAAGGCACAGGCATCGAGCGGGCGGCCGAGTTTGGGCGCCATGCCGGGGATGGGCGACAGGCGGGTGCGGGCCTCCCCCTCCCCCGGCATGGAGCGGAGCAGCGCGTCGGTGTAGGCGTGGCGGGGCTGGCGGAGCAGGTCGGCGACACTGCCGGCCTCGGCGACGCGCCCGGCGTAGAGCACGACCATGCGGTCGCAGGTTTCGGCGACCACGCCGAGATCGTGGGTGACCAGCAGCAGGCCCATGTGCCGGTCGGCGACGAGACGGAGCAGCAAAGCGAGGATCTGGTCCTGGATGGTGACGTCGAGTGCCGTGGTGGGCTCGTCGGCCAGCAGGAGTTCGGGGCCGGCGGCGAGTGCGATGGCGATCATGGCGCGCTGGCGCTGGCCGCCGGAGAGTTCGTGGGGATAGGCGCCGAGGCGGCGCGCGGCGTCGGCGATGCCGACCTCGCCAAGCAGCTCGATGGCGCGGCGGCGGCGGGCCGCACCTGACAGGTCGGTGTGGGCGGCAAGCGATTCGTCGATCTGCAGGCCGATGGGGAGCACGGGGTTCAGCGCGGCGGTGGGTTCCTGGAACACGGCGGCCATCCCCCTGCCCCGCATCGCCCGCAGCTCCGCGTCGGGCATGGCGAGCACGTCGCGGCCTTTCCAGAGCACGTGTCCCTCGACGCGCGCACCGTGCAGCAGGCGCAGCAGCGCGCGCAGCGTGACGCTTTTGCCGGAGCCGGATTCGCCGACGAGGCCCAGAACCTCGCCCGGCATGATGCGGAAATCGACGCCGTCCACCACCCGGGCGGCGGGCGCGAAGGTGATGGCGAGGTCGCGCACCTCCAGCAGCGGGGTCATCGGCAGCAGCGGGGTCATCGGCGCACGTCCATAAGGTCGGCCAGGCCGTCGCCGGTGAGGCTGAAGCCGAGGCCGGTGAGCACGATGGCGAGGCCGGGAAACAGGCTCATCCAGGGGGCGGTGGTGAAGAAGTTCTTGCCGTCGGCGATCAGCACGCCCCATTCGGGCGTGGGCGGCTGCGCGCCAAGGCCGAGATAGCCGAGGCTGGAGCCGAGCAGGATGGCGAGCGCCATGTCGGTGACGAGGTAGATCAGCACCGGGCGGATGGCGTTTGGCAGGATGTGGCGCAGCATCAGGCGCGGCTGCGAATAGCCGAGCGCGCGGGCGGCCGCGATGTAGTCGGCGTGCTTCTGAACCAGCACCTCGCCGCGCATGAGGCGGGCGTAGAACACCCAGCCGACGATGGCCACCGCGACGTACATGTTCTCGAGGCCCGGACCGAGGACGGCCACGATGGCGATTACCAGCACGAGGAACGGGAAGGTCTGCACGAGGTCGATCAGGCGGCCGACCAGCGTGTCCGCAAGGCCACCGAACCAGCCGACGAGCAGGCCGATGGCGCCGCCGATCAGCAGCGGCCCGATGGTGGCGAACAGCGCGATCTGGAGGTCGATGCGGGTGGCGTGGATGGTGCGCGAGAGCAGGTCGCGGCCGAACTGGTCGGTGCCGAACAGATGGGCGCGGCCGGGGGCGGCGAGCATGGCGGTGTAGTCGAAGGCGAGCGGATCGTAGGGGGCGATGGCGCCGGGCAGAAGGGCGCAGAGCAGGAGGAGGACGAGGATGCCAAGGCCCGCGATGAGCGGAAAAGGCAGTCTCATGGCTTAGGCCGGGGTGGGGAGGGGGAAGGAAAATGGGTCATACGCCGGCCCTCGGATCGAGCCAGCCGTGCAGGAGGTCGGTGGCAAGGAAGGTGAGGGAGACCAGGACGGCGAGAACCAAGGTGAGGGCCTGGATGACGGGGTAGTCGCGCGAGAAGATGCTGTCGACCATGAGGCGGCCGACGCCGGGGACGGCGAAGACGCTTTCGGTGATGACGGCGCCGCCGAGCAGCGAGCCGATATGCAGACCCACCAGCGTGACGGTGGTGATGGCGGCGCTGCGCAACACGTGACGCAGCAGGATGACGCGGGCAGAGAGGCCTTTCGCGCGGGCGAAATCGACGAATTCGGCGCGCAGCACGGCGAGGATCGAGCCGCGCAAGGTCCGCATGATGACGGCGGAGAAGCTGAGGGCGAGCGTCAGCGCGGGGAGGAACAGGTGATACAGATGGGCGGGGAGGCCTTCGCCGTAGCCGCCCACCGGAAACAGCCGCAGGCCGGCCGCGAACACGGTGAGCAGCACGAGGCCGACATAGAACACCGGCGAGGACAGGCCGACCTGGAACACCGCGCGGATCAGGATGTCGGGCCAGCGATTGGCGTTCATCGCCGCGACGAACGCGAGCGGCAGCGCCATGCACATCGCGATCAGCGTCGCCATCAGCGTTAGCAGCAACGTCACCGGCAGGCGCTCGGAGATCAGCGACGCGACCGGCACGCGGAAGGCGAGACTTTGGCCGAAATGGCCCTGCGCCGCCTGGCCGATGAACGTCAGGAATTGTGCGACCATGGATCGGTCGAGGCCAAGCTGGTGGGTGATGCGCCGCACCGCCTCGTCGGTGGCGCGGTCGCCGAGCATGGCGCTGACCGCGTCGCCGGGGAGCAGACGGGCAAGCACGAACACCACCACGCCGATCAGGAAGAAGGTCGGGATGATCTGGGCGATGCGCCCGACGATGGCGCCGGCCCGGTTCAAGCGGCTACTTCTCGATGCTGGCGGCCTCGAAGATGTTGTTGCCGAGCGGGATCTGCACGAAGCCCTTGGCCTTGACGCGGAACGCGACGGGGTACGGTGTTTCGTAGAGGTACACGATCGGCGCGGCCGCGTTGTAGGTGTCCTGAATTTCCTTGTATTGCGCGGCACGTTTCGCCGGGTCGATCTCCTTCTGGCTGGCCAGATAAAGTTCGTCCACGCGCGCATCCTGCCAGCCGGAATGCAGGCTGCCGATGTTGGGGAAATAGGCGAAATAGGACGTGATCTGGCCGGGATCGGAGATGTCGTTGGTCCAGGCGGCGGTGCGGAGCTGAAAGTCGCCGGCGCGGTAGCGGGCGGTGAGCGTGGCGTTGTCGACCTGTTCGATTTTGAGGCGCACGCCGATTTGCGCCCACATCTGCTGTGCCAGGGTCAGGTTGTTGAGGTTGTCCTGGTTGCCCGACAGCGTGAGGCAGGTGAGATCGAAGCCGCCCGCCATGCCGGCTTCCGCGAGCAGCCCCTTGGCTTTCGCGAGATCGTAGGGATACAGCGGCGACGCCGAAAACAGCGGCGTGGTCGACGACATGAACGAGCGCATCGGCGTGCCGAGGCCGAGCGTGGTCACCGCAATGACGGCGTCCTTGTTGATGGCGTGGTTGAGCGCCTGGCGCACCTTGACGTTGGCGAGCGGATTGGCGGCGCCGCGCAAGGTGGGACGCACGTTCATGGTGAGGTAGGCCACGCGCGTGCTGGGCCACAGCTCCATCCGCAGCGTGGGATCGGCCTGCAGTTCCTTGACGCGGGCATAGGGCACCAGCTCGGTGCCGTCGATCTCGCCGGCTTTCAGTTTCAGCAACCGTGTGGCGTCGTCGGGGATGATCTGGAATTCGAGTTCTTCGAGGTAGGGCAGCTTTTGGCCGTCCTCGGCGGTCTTCCAGTGGCTCGGGTTGCGCTTCAGCTTCATGACCGAGCCGCGCTTCCACTCGACCATGACGAACGGGCCGGTGCCGATCGGCTTTTCGCTGAACGCCTTGGCCTTGTCCTCCATGGTGGCGCCGGCCGTGGCCTCGAAGGCGCGGCGGGGGAGGATCGCGCTGTTGAAGGTGGCCAGCGCCGGGATGATGGTGGCGTCGGGGCTTTTCAGCCGGATGGCGATCTTGCCAGACGCGTTCTCGACTTTTTCGATCGAGGCGAGAAGCGAGTTCCAGGCGCCGGCTTTCGGGTCGCGCGCGCGGTCCAGCGAGAAGATGACATCGTCGGGCGTGAGCGGCGTGCCGTCGGAGAATTTCACGCCCTCGCGGAGCGTGAGCAGCACGGTCCTGCCGGCGTCGGCGATCTCGTACGCGGTGGCCAGGCCGGGTTGCACCCCCTGCCCGTCCGCCGTGGGCAGCAACAGCGTGTCGTAGAGGTTGGTGAGCACCCAGATGTCGACGTTGGCGTCGTTCAGCACGGGGTCGAGGAACAGGCTGTCGGCGTAGCGGCCGAACACCATTCGTCCGCCGCGCGTGGCTGCCAGCGCCGGGGCGGGGCCGAACTGGAAGGCGAGGAGGGCAGCGACACCGCCGAGGGTCGCGCGTCGGTTGAGCAGGATCGTCGGGGTCATGGCGGTGTCTCCGGGTTTGCCCCTCGACGTTGCGCAAGCAGGAGATGGGAGTCAATCGAGGCGGTGCATCGGGGCCGCAAGAAGAGCGGGAAAGGAGCGTCCGGTCAGGTCGCGGGCTTGGTGGATTTGGCGCGGGGCTTGACCCACCACTTGACCGGCTCGGGCTCTTTCGCCGCGCGCGGCTGGCGCGGCAGCGTCGCGCGCCTGGCGGCGCGGGCCACGCGAACGGTTTCCGACAACTCGGCGGGAGAGGCTGGGGCAGTTTGCGGCGCGGGTGTGGCGGGGAGGGCGAGGGCCTCCTGGCGGGCAAGCTCCTCCTGGCGGGCAAGCTCCATGTGGGCAAGCTTGGTGCGCAGGTCGCGGATGACGGCCTGCGCCTCCTCCAGCGCGCGCTCGGCGCGTTCGCGCGCGGCATGCTCGGTGGCGAAATTCGCCTGCAGGCTGTCCAGCCGGTTGACGGGCGAGGTGGCGGAAGCGGCTGCCATCTCGCCGCTATGGTCGGCGCGGGTGCGGACGACGGTGACCGGCACGTCCCCATCCTGCACGAAACGATGACGGCGCGGCGCCGACAGCGCGGCCGGAGCGGGGCGCCGGTCGCGCGTGAGGTTGGGTTGCGGCTGCTGCTGGCGCGGGGCGCCCCCGAGCATGCCGAGCGCACGCCGCATGTTGGCTTCGTCCTGGTTGGCTTCGTTCTGCCGGGCCGCTTCGGCCTCGGCGACGTCGGACCCTGTCTGGTCCTCGGATGGCGTATTAAATCTGAGTGTCTGAGGCATGGATGAATTGTTCTCGCTATCTGCTTTGGCGCGGCCGGGTGGGTGGCGGCGCACAGGCACTGAAATTGCGATGAAGCGTGGCCCTCGCGGGCCTGCTACTGCACACCACCATGGATATGCACTAACGTCGGAGGGTTCGCAAGTAGCGATTCAGGCAGGACGCGCAGTCGTATCGGGACTGTATTTCGGGGGCGCGGCAGAGGGCTGACGAACGCGTGCCGGTCTGATCCGTGACAAAGCAATCTGGTCCATTACAAGGCGAATTGATGATCGAAAGGGGGAAACGCCGGCGCGGGTTTGCGCCGGGGCGAGGCTGTGTTAGCCGGACGGTTCAACTTGCAGGAATCCACCCATGTCACGCATGACGCTTTCAATCGCCGACACCATCGTTACCGCCGCATTGCTCAAGGGGCGCGAGAAGAAGTTCGCGCCGCTGACGGTGGCCGTGCTCGACGCGGGCGGCCACCTGACGGCGTTCAAGCGCGAGGACCGCTCCGGCATATTGCGTTTCGACATCGCGTTCGGCAAAGCCTGGGGCGCGCTCGGCATGGGGTTCGGCTCGCGCGAGCTGGCGGCGCGGGCGGTGTCGGCGCCCGCCTTCATCAACGCGATCGCGGCGGCCAGCGGCGGCCGCGTGGTGCCGGTGCCGAGCGGCGTGCTGGTGATCGACGCCGAGGGCGAGGTGATCGGCGCGGTCGGGATTTCGGGGGACACGTCGGACAATGACGAGATCTGCGCCCTGGCCGGCATCGCCGCCGCCGGGCTAAAGGCGCAGGCGGGCGCCGAAAAGCCGGCGTAAGGCTGGCCTCCCGGCCCGGTCGGCGGCTATGCTACGGCGTGTTTATCGCCGAGGTTTCGATGCGCCGCATTCTCGCCTGCCTGACCGCGCTCGCGCTTGCATTGCCCACGCTGGGAATATCCACGCTGGGAATATCCACGCTGGGATTCCCCGCCGGGGCGCGGGCTCAGGGCGCCCAGCCGCCGCATGCGTGGCTGTTCGGAACCTGGACGGGCGGTCTGTTCCCGGTCTCCAGCACGATGACGGCCGAGGCCTGCTTCGGGCAGCCGGTGGTGGTGTTCACGCGCGACGTGGTGCTGCGTGCGACGCTGACCGAGCCGACCTACACCCAGCGCGTGATCGAGACCGCGCGCACCGATCCCGGCGTGACCAATTTCCGCTTCGTGCCGGGCGCCCCGGGCGGCGGCAAGGCAGCCGGGCTGATGGGCATCACCGGGCCGGCCGCGCCGGTGGGCTTCGGGTGCGAGGCCAGCAACGTGCTGCATGTGCAGCGGCGGGGCGAGAACGAGATTGCGTTTCCGGGATGCGCGGAGTTCTCCTATCCGCTGGTGCGCTGCGGCGGGCGTTAACCCGCTCGCCACCGGCGGCTGCCGCTTCGCCCGCAGGGGTGTTCGCCCCGATCAGTGATGCGGCCGCGTGCATTGGCTGTGATCCGCCAGGACTTCGATCACGCGGCAGTCGCCAACCTTGCCGTGGCGGCAGCTCTCGATCATCACGCCGAGTTCGGCCTTCAAGGCGTTAAGGCTGTCGATACGTTGCTCCACCTCCGCGAAACGGGCGCGCGCGATGGCGTCGGCCGTGGCGCAAGGCTGGTGTGGATCGTCTTGCAAGGTGAGCAACGTGCGGATGGCGTCGATCTCGAACCCCAATTCACGGGCGTGGCGGATGAACGCCAGACGCCGCAAATAGCCGGGATCGAACGTCCTCCGATTGGCCTCGGTGCGCGGCGGTGCCGGCAGCAAGCCAATTTGCTCGTAATAGCGGATCGTCGGCACTTTCACGCCGCAACGGCGCGATGCCTCCCCGATTGAAACTTTTTCGCCCATAGCCATTGCTCCTCTAGTCGCTAGAGGATGTAGCCTCCGAGAGAATGGTTCAAGAGGGTTATCCGCGATGGCAGACGCAGCGACGCAGACCCGGTATCGGGTCGACGGCATGGATTGCATGGGATGTGCCGCCAAAATCGACACAGCCGTGCGGCGGTTGCCGGGGATCGAGGAAGTGTCGGTTTCGGCTACGGCTGGCACCATAACCGTGCGCCATAACGGCCAAAGCGACCTGACCCAGCTCGAACGCGCCGTGACCGGTCTCGGCTATGGCATTACGCCTGCAGACCGGCCAACCCGCGCGGGGCGTCCGGCTGACGCAAAGCACGATCATGCCGGACATGATCGCGAGCCTGAACTGCACGGTCATGACCACGGCCCGACAGCCGGCCCGTGGTGGCAATCCCCGAAGGCCAAGCTAACCGCCGCCGCTGGTATCGCCCTCATCGTCGCCTACGGCGTCGGCAAGCTGGTGCCGGCCATCGCCCCTTGGGCGTTCGTCGCCGCAATGTCGGTCGGCCTCGTGCCAATTGCGCGGCGTGCCTTCATGGCAGCGCGGGCAGGCACGCCATTCTCAATTGAAATGCTGATGACGATTGCCGCCGTGGGTGCCGTCGTCATCAACGCAGGCGAGGAGGCCGCGACGGTCGTGTTCCTGTTTCTAGTCGGCGAGTTGCTGGAAGGCGTCGCGGCCGGCCGCGCCCGCGCCAGCATTCAGGGCCTGACAGCTCTCGTGCCAAAAACCGCCTTGGTCGAAACCGATGGGCGCACCGAGGAAGTGCCAGCTGAGTCCGTTGCCGTGGGCGCTGTCATCCTTGTGCGACCGGGTGATCGCATTTCTGCGGACGGGGTAATCGTGTCAGGTGAAAGCGCCATCGACGAAGCGCCCGTGACAGGCGAGAGCACGCCGAACCGCAAGCGCGTCGATGACGCGGTGTTCGCCGGCACCATCAACGGCGATGCGGCGCTGCGCATCCGCGTCACGGCCGCAGCTGCCGACAACACGATTGCCCGCGTCGTCAAGCTGGTCGAGGAGGCGCAAGAGAGCAAAGCGCCGACCGAGCGGTTCATTGACCGTTTCTCCCGCCACTACACGCCGGGCGTGGTCGCCGTTGCGGCGCTCGTCGCCAGTATGCCGCCGCTGCTGTTTGGCGCGGCGTGGGGTGAGTGGGTTTACAAAGGTCTCGCCATCCTCCTGATCGGCTGCCCCTGTGCCCTCGTCATTTCAACGCCGGCGGCCATTGCTGCCTCGCTCTCGGCCGGTGCCCGGCGTGGCTTGCTGCTGAAAGGTGGCGCTGTGCTGGAAAACGTCGGCCGGATTACCGTGGCAGCGTTCGATAAAACCGGAACATTGACCGAAGGCAAGCCCAAGGTCACGGATGTGATCGGCTTCGGCCGCGCCGAAGCCGATGTGCTGCGCCTTGCGGCGGCGCTCGAAACCGGCTCCAGCCACCCGCTTGCAACCGCCATCCTGGCGCGTGCCAAAGCCGACAACATCGTTGTCCCGGCGGCCGAGGGCGGTGAAGCAGTGGGCGGCAAGGGCGTCACGGGCCGCGCCGAGGGCGTTACGTTGTTTCTTGGCTCTGCCGCCGCTGCGGGCGAACGCGCGGCACTCACGCCGGAACAGATAGGCCGCATCGAGGCATTGAATGCCGACGGAAAATCCGTGGCGGTGTTGGTCGCGGACGGCATGCCGGCCGGCGTCATCGCTATGCGTGACGAACCGCGCGCGGATGCCAAGGCGGGTTTGAAAGCCCTGACGGACGCCGGCATTCGCACCATCATGTTGACGGGCGACAACCGCCGCACTGCCGAGGCGGTTGGCAAACAATTGGGTATCGAGGTGCGTGCCGAGCTGCTGCCCGCCGACAAGCAGCGCATTGTGCAGGAACTGAAAGCCGGGGGTGACGACGTGGCCGTCGCCAAAATCGGCGACGGGATCAATGACGCGCCGGCACTGGCTGCGGCCGACGTAGGGATTGCCATGGGTAGCGGCACCGATATCGCCCTTGAAACCGCCGATGCCGCGGTGCTGCATGGGCGCGTCAGCGACGTGGCCGCCATGGTCGCCCTCTCGAAGCGCGCCATGCGCAACATCCATCAGAACATCACGATCGCCCTTGGCCTCAAGGCCGTGTTCCTCGTCACAACTATTGCCGGCCTCACCGGCCTCTGGCCGGCAATCCTCGCGGATACCGGCGCAACCGTGCTGGTTACGATGAACGCGCTGCGATTGCTGAAATTCAAGGAGGCGTAAGTCATGATTTCTGCGCAGGCACTACCTGTCCTTTGTGCGGTTCGTTCAATATGCGATCCTCGCTTATGTCTGAAACCGTGATACGAGCTTCTCGCCTGCGCGACATTCCCCCCGGTATCTGGGCGCTCGGCTTTGTCTCGCTGCTCATGGACATCTCATCCGAGATGATCCATGCGTTGCTACCGGCCTATCTCGTAACCGTGCTGGCCACGGCGATGGTGACGGTTGGCATTATCGAGGGCATCGCCGAAGCGACGGCTTCAATCGTCAAGGTATTCTCGGGCGTGCTCTCCGACTGGCTCGGTAAACGCAAGCCTAGCGGTCATTGGCTATGGGCTTGCCGCTTTCACCAAACCGATTTTCCCGCTCGCATCGTCGGTGGGCTGGCTGATTGCGGCACGCTTCATAGACCGAATCGGCAAAGGTATCCGGGGCGCACCTCGCGACGCGCTGGTGGCGGATATTGCGCCTGAGCATCTGCGCGGTGCGAGTTTCGGACTGCGGCAGTCGCTCGATACGGTCGGCGCGTTTCTCGGGCCAGCACTTGCCATCGGTCTGATGTGGCTGACGGCCAGCAATTTTCGGGCGGTGTTCTGGGTCGCCGTCATTCCGGCATTTCTGTCGCTCGCGCTGATCCTCTTCGCCGTGCATGAACCAGCGCGGCCGGAAGGGCTGCGCAAGGTGCGCTCGCCCTTGAGCCGTGCCGAACTGAAGCAGCTCGGGTCGCCCTATTGGTGGGTCGTGGGCTTTGCAACGGTGTTCTCGCTGGCACGCTTCAGCGAGGCGTTCCTGATTCTGAGGGCACAGGCGCTGGGCCTGCCGCTTGTCCTCATCGCTCTGGTTCTGGTGGCGATGAATGTCGTCTACGCGCTCGCAGCCTATCCGGCGGGCGTGCTGTCTGACCGCTTCAACCGCATGACCATGCTGATGATCGGCTTCGCGCTTCTCATAGCTGCTGATGTTGCGTTGGCGCTCTCTGGCGGTCTTGCGGGCGTGACGGTTGGCATCATCCTCTGGGGCCTGCACATGGGGTTCACGCAAGGATTGCTGGCGACACTCATCGCCGACACAGCGCCGCCTGAGCTCCGCGGCACGGCCTATGGCCTGTTCAATCTGATGGGTGGTCTCGCCGCGCTGGTCGCCAGCGCCCTCGCCGGAGCGCTCTGGGACAGTTTCGGCCCGCAGGCCACCTTCTTGGCCGGGGGCGGATTTACGACAGTTGCGCTGCTCGGGTTGGCGCTTGTTCGAAGGGGCTTGCCCGGCCTCGGTGCGTCTCATAATTCTTGAATTTCGCACCAGGCTAAACAGCCAGACACTGCCAATCCCGACGGGGGCCAGTGGTCCAAACCTGACGCTCGCTACCCGGGCGTCAGGGAATTTTGCCCAGAAAATCGAGGTTGCCGTGTCCACTTCTGGGAAGCTGGTTGAAGAGCCGCCTGAGCCGACATGGGCGCTCAGCAGACACCAGGGCACCTGCCTTCTAACATAGCATTCCGCCCTTCGCAGACAATCAGACTGAGACGCTGCCCTGGGGTGGGATGCCGGGCGCATCCCACCCCGCAGTTGAACTGATGCATGAGCCCGAATCGGCACTCGCGACGGCCCCCTAGACCGGCAGTGAAACCGCCGCCCGAATTCCCCCC
>JANXTF010000064.1 GCA_025352565.1 Rhodospirillales bacterium
CATCATCGGCCGCCAGCAGAGCGGCAAGGGACAGAAGGTCGCCGTGTCGATGCAGGACAGCGTCATCAACCTGTGCCGCGTCAAGCTGCGCGACCAGCAGCGCCTGGACCGCCTGGGCTACCTGGAAGAATATCCGCAGTATCCGCATGAGATGGACGCCTTCAAGGACGGCGTCGTGCCGCGCGGCGGCAATGCCGGCGGCGGCGGCCAGCCGGGCTGGATCCTGAAATGCAAGGGCTGGGAGACCGATCCGAACGCCTATATCTATTTCACCGTGCAGGGCCATGCCTGGGGTCCGATCGCCGACGCCATCGGCAAGCCGGAGTGGAAGACCGACCCGGCATACATGACGCCGAAGGCACGCCAGCCGCACATCACCGAGATCTTCGCCACGATCGAGGACTGGTTGAAGGACAAGACCAAGTTCGAGGCCGTGGATGTACTGCGCAAGTTCGACATCCCTTGCTCGCCGGTGCTGACGATGAAGGAAATCCTGGCAGACGAATCGCTGCGTGCCAGCGGCACCATCACCGAAGTCAAGCACAAGACCCGCGGCACCTACCTGACGGTCGGCAGCCCGATCAAGTTCTCGGGCATGACGCCGGAGATCACCGGCTCGCCGCTGCTGGGCGAGCACTCCGACGAAGTGCTGGCCGAACTGGGCTACACGAAAGAGCAGATCGCGGAGATGCATGCAAAAGAAGTGATCTGACGACGGCGGCCTGAGGCCGCACTGACGAAGACGGCGCCCGGATCGGGCGCCGTCTGCATTTGGGCCATGCAAGAAGGCGGGAATCGGCATTCCGGATGCGTCTGGCGCTGCATCGCGGTCAGTCATGCAAGGCTACCTGACCTTGTCGAGGGCAAAGATCGTCAAACATTGGAGCGCCGCGATTGCCGACCCCATGCATTCAACGTAAAGTAAAGCAATTGACGAAACGCCTAGTGCACCGCAATTGCATGCGCGCAGACACCGTCGATTGCAAGCGCCTTTGCAACCAGCCCGGACGGGGCCGCGCCGTCATGTGCGTTAAATTTGTTAAACGCCGTTGCGGGTAGAGTGCGGGCACGGTCACTTTCAAGCTTGAGCCGCTACATTAGGAATTTTTTATGATGCGATTTGCCGGTTTCTTCGTGCTGCTGACATGTTTAGTCCAGACATCACATGCCTCGGACGACACCAAAGCTGTCTCTGGCGCGGCCTTGTGCAAACCGGTCTGTGTTTCGGCGCGCCAGGACTGCCGTGCGCAGGTGGAGCATGCTACCCATCAGGACACCAACCCGGTATTGTCAATGAGTCAGAACAACAACCGCTACGCTACCGCGAGCAGGGAAGTGCGTCCCGAATCGCAGCAGTTGCGTCCCACTGAGGCGCAAGCTTTTCGCGACCGGCGCTTCGAACGTTTGCAAGTCTGTGACGTGCAGTATCGCAGTTGCACCCAGGCCTGCAGCTAAGCACTTTCCGTTCAGCGCCCGGGTTGCGCCGAAACTTGTCGGCCCCGGTCAGGCAGCCGACCGATTGAACAGTCGTCCGTCGAAGGACGTTCAGTTCTCGGCGGCGAGCAGCGCCATGGCCGGCGCATTGGCGGCGGCCTGCATGTTGCTCTCGTAGAGGGCAGCGACCATGTCCGACTGCGTGATCATGCCGACGAGCTTGCGGTTTTCGTCGATGACCGGCATTGCATGGACACCCGCATCCGACATGATCGTCACCAGTTCGATGATCGGCTGCTGCGCCTGCGCCACCTGCGCGTCCTTGTGCATGACCTGGCCGACGACTTCCGGCTTGATCGAATGGGAGTGGCGGATCGGCTGCAGGAAGGCCTTGAGACGTTTGGCGAAGCCGGCATGCTTTTGCAGGTTCGCATGCGTGATGAAATCGGCCTTGGTGATGATGCCGATGACCCGCATGCCGCGGTCGACCACGGGCAGCGCCGGCAGGCGATGCAGGTGCAGCATGTCCCATGCGGTCTGCAATTCGGTGCCGAAATGGACGCTGATGACGTCGCGCGACATGATGTCGGCGCAATGGGTCACGCCGAAGCGGCGCTGGTAGACCTGGCGCTCGGTCTCCAGCAGGATCGATTCGAGGTCGTCGCGGCTGATGTCGAGCACCTGGTTGTAGCGCGCCAGGACGATGTCGAGGTCTTCGGGAATCATGCCCAGCCGCTCGGTGGGCAACGGGTCTCTCGTGTGGTGGACGTTCGTCGCAGCCGACTGCATGAGGTGCGGATAACGGCGCCCGGTCGCGTTGTTGAAGAACAGGGCAGTTGCCAGCAGCAGCAGGGAATTGAGCGCGACGGGAATGACGACAAAATCATATCCCAGGCCAAGAACCGCCGGCCCGCCAAGCACTGCCGTCAGTGCAATGGAGCCGCTGGGCGGATGCAGGCAGCGCAGGGCGAACATCGCAGCGATCGTCGCCGCACCCGCAATCGATGCGGCCAGCAAGGGCGTGCCGATCAGTTTTGCGCAGGTCACGCCGATCAGGGCGGCCACCACGTTGCCGCCCATGATCGACCAGGGTTGCGCCAGCGGGCTGGCCGGCAACGCAAACAGCAGTACCGCCGAGGCGCCCATCGGTGCGATCAGCCAGATCGCGCCCGGTACTGTGCTCAGCAATAACAGGCTGCACGAGCCGCACAGCACCAGGCCGAACAGCGCGCCGGTGCAAGCGCGCATGCGTTCGAAGCGATCGGTCGCGCCCGGAGCGGGGAAAATGCTCAGCAGCCATTTCAATTTCACGTGGCGATCCTCGGTAGGGGTGACGATTTCTTGTGCTCGACCGGCGGCGCGACGTTACGCAGGATATACAAGGTCGCCCTCGGCAGGGATAATAGATGTTAATCAAACGGAGGCAATAAATGAGTAAAGCACTAGACGGCGTCAAGATCCTCGATTTTACGCATGTTCAATCCGGTCCCACCTGCACGCAGTTACTGGCATGGTTCGGCGCCGACGTCATCAAGGTGGAGCGTGCCGGCGAGGGCGACGCAACCCGCGCGCAGCTGCGGGACGTGCCCGACGCCGACAGTCTGTACTTTACGATGCTAAATCATAACAAGCGTTCGATTACGCTCGACACCAAGAATCCCAAGGGCAAGGAAGTGCTGGAAACGCTGATCAAGCAGTGCGACGTCCTGGTGGAAAACTTTGCACCCGGTGCGCTCGACCGGATGGGGTTTTCCTGGGAACGCATCAATGAACTCAATCCGCGCATGGTGGTGGCCTCGGTCAAGGGCTTCGGTCCCGGCCCCTACGAGGATTGCAAGGTCTATGAAAACGTCGCGCAATGCGCCGGCGGCTCGGCCTCGACCACCGGTTTCGACGACGGCCCGCCGATGGTCACCGGCGCCCAGATCGGCGACAGCGGCACCGGCCTGCATCTCGCCCTTGGCATCGTCGCCGCACTGTACCAGCGCAACACCACCGGCCGCGGCCAGAAAGTGCTGGCGGCGATGCAGGACAGCGTGCTCAACCTCTGCCGCGTCAAGCTGCGCGACCAGCAGCGGCTCGACCGCACCGGCATCATGAAGGAATATCCGCAGTATCCGGACACGCCGTTCGGCGAGACGGTGCCGCGTGCCGGCAATGCCTCCGGCGGCGGCCAGCCCGGCTCGATCCTGAAATGCAAGGGCTGGGAAACCGATCCGAACGCGTACATCTATTTCATCACGCAGGCGCCGGTGTGGCCGGCCATCTGCAAGGTGATCGGCCGCGAGGAGTGGATCACCCACAAGGAGTATGCAACCGCGGCGGCGCGCCTGCCGCACCTGAAGGCGATCTTTGCAACGGTGGAGGAATGGACCAAGACCAAGACCAAGTTCGAGGCGATGGATATCCTCAACGTCTACGACATTCCGTGCGGCCCGATCCTGTCAATGAAGGAAATCGCCGAGGACCAATCGCTCCGCGCAACCGGCACGGTGGTCGAGGTGGATCATCCGACCCGTGGCAAATACCTGTCGGTCGGCAATCCGATCAAGATGTCCGACAGCATTTCCGAGGTGACCCGCTCGCCCTTGCTGGGTGAACACACCGAGGAAATCCTGCTCGACGTACTCGGTTTTGACGCTGCGAAGGTGACGGAGTTCATGGCCGCCCCGGGTCTCGGCGGCGCACGCGTGGCAGCCGGATAGATTTAAACGCCTTGACCGCACGCTGAGGCGGAAGGTGTTTGCGGTCGCGAACGCCAAAATGAGAACTTCTGGGGACCCATCCAAATGATTGGCATCCCCGGCGGTTTCCTAATAGAATGCCTCTTGCGTGATCGAATCCTTCGCGCGCTTCTCTTTGTAGGTAGGGCAATCGCACTTGAACGCTGACCTGAAGACGGCTCTTGATTGGACCCATCGAAGCAAGCATTTTCAACCGCAGATATGCCGCTGGTGCGGTGACACTTAACCTCAAAGCGCACTTTGAGTCGCCTCTGGAGCACCGATCAGCGTTTATCTGCGGTTGAAAATACTTCTTGAGCGCAAATTGCAGCACGCCGGATGCACCGAAATTCCAAATACGATTGCCCTGTCTTTACGGGTTGGCGAACCTTGACTTTTGCCGTCGTAGTCCCGATACCCCGCCCAGCGCGCGAGCGGATGCAGGGCCCTTCGCGTGCCGGACTCGCGTTTGGCTGACCGGCTTGGCTGACTGGTGCGCTCATTGCGCCTTCCGGAATGACCTAACCAAAAATCGTACCCATGCAATCGACTGGACCGGATTTGACCGAAATAACGACCGCTACACGGGAACAGACTGACGCGGAGCCGCAGGTCGCGGACCTGTTCGTCGCGAAACCAGCCGCCACCGAGGCTAAGGATGCCGCGGTCGCTGCTGTGCCTTCTGTTCCCGATGTGCCGGTCGCCCCCGAGACTGTTGTCCACGAAGCCGTCGCAGCCGAAGTCATTGCGCCGGAGCCCGTCCCGGTCGAAGCCCCCGTTCCGGTCGAAGCCCCCGTCCCGGTCGAAGTTCCTGTTCCGGTCGAAGCCGCTGGCCCGGATGGTATTGCCTCTACGCCAGAGGCTGCGGCAAACCCGGTCGCTACTACCCGGGTTGCTGAGGCGGTGGCCGCCGAACCCCTCCGGCATGATTTATTTTCCGCTGAACCCGCTACCGAACCGCAGCCGGTGGCCGAAGACGCGGCGGCCGTCACTCATGACGATGACGGCTACCCGCGCGACCCGGATGAAAAATCGTCCGGCATCGCCATTGCCGAAGGCCCACCGCCGGAAGTGGTCCGCACCGTGTTCGCCGACCTCGGCCTCTCCGCGGAAGTGCTGCGTGCCATCGACGACATGGGCTACCGCCATCCCACGCCAATCCAGGAGCAGGCGATCCCCTACGTCCTGATGGGTCGCGACGTCATGGGCACCGCCCAAACCGGAACGGGCAAGACCGCCAGCTTCACCCTGCCGATGCTGGACATCCTGTCAGGATCGCGCGCCCGCGCCCGTATGCCGCGCAGCCTGATCCTGGAGCCGACGCGCGAACTCGCCTTGCAGGTCGCCGAGAACTTCGTTCAGTACGGCAAATACCTGAAGCTGACGCACGCCCTGATCATCGGCGGTGAGAGCGTGTCCGATCAGAAGGAAATTCTGAACCGCGGCGTCGATGTGCTGATCGCCACGCCGGGCCGTCTGCTGGATATGTTCGATCGCGGCACCATCCTGTTGTCCGACACCAAGCTGCTGGTGATCGACGAAGCCGATCGCATGCTCGACATGGGATTCATTCCCGACGTGGAGCGGATCGTATCGATGCTGCCGTCCACGCGGCAAACTTTGTTCTTCTCCGCCACGATGGGTCCGGAAATCCGACGGCTGGTTAACGCCTTCCTGCAAAACCCGAAGGAAATCGCCGTCTCACGCGCCGCGTCGGTTGCCGCGACGATCACCGAGGGCCTGGCGCTGGTGGCCGAACACGACAAGCGGGAGGCACTGCGCCGGCTGATCCGCAGCCAGAACGTGCAGAACGCGCTGATCTTTTGCAACCGCAAGGTCGATGTCGATATTCTGTATAAATCGCTGACAAAGCACCATTTCGATGCCGGCGCGCTGCATGGCGATCTGGCGCAGACGGTGCGGTTCGCGACGCTGGAGAAATTCAAGGCCAACGAACTGCGCCTGCTGGTGTGCAGCGATGTAGCAGCCCGCGGCATCGACATCGGCGGCCTGTCGCATGTGTTCAACTTCGACGTGCCGATCCATGCCGAGGATTACGTCCACCGCATCGGCCGCACCGGGCGCGCGGGGCTGGAGGGCCGCGCGTTCACCATCGCCGCCCCAGACGACCGCTATGCCGTGGAGCAGATCGAAAAGCTGATCGGCCATCCGATTCCGCCAGTGACCGTCGAAGGCCTGGACCCGGTGGATTGGTCCGAGAAGGACGGCCGCAAGCGTCGTGGCCGCAAGCCGGCGGAACCGAAGAAGCCCGCCGTCGCGAAGGTTGCCCCCGCACCGAAGGCAAAACCGAAGGACGCCGCTGAAAAGCCGGAAAAGCCGCGTGCCGAACGCAAACGGCCGGCGCGTGCGGAACGTCCCCACCCGGAAAACGATCCTCAGCCGGAACTGGCCGTCATCGCGGAGCGTCCGTCTCGCCATGAGGAACCCCGGGACGAGCAGCCTCAACGCGAACAACCGCGACGGTCCGAACCCAAACGGGACGACACCAGGCGCGATGCCCCCCGACGCGAGGAATCGCGTCGCGACGAACCCCGGCGCGACGACACACGGCGCACCGAAACGCGCCGCGACGACACACGGCGCGATGAACCCCGCCGCGACGATACACGCCGCGACGATACACGCCGCGACGAACCTCGCCGCGATGATGGGCGCCGCGAACGCTACCGCCGCGACGACGACCTCGGCCCGTCCGTGGTTGGCTTTGGCGATGACGTGCCAGCCTTCATGTTCCTCAGAACCCACCCGCCGCAAAAGGCGGAGACCAGAGAGACCGACGCATGAACGACGCCGCCTTCCGCCCAGCCAACCATTTCTCGCCCTTCGCATGGGATGACGCGCTGCGCATCGACAGCGCGTTGTCCGAAGACGAACGCGCCATCCGCGACACCGCGCGCGATTTCTGCCAGGAGAAGCTGTTCCCCCGCATTTTAATGGCCAACCGGTTGGAGAAATTCGACCGCGAAATCATGAACGAATTCGGGGAGATGGGTTTCCTGGGTGCCACACTCGAAGGCTATGGCTGCGCCGGCGTCAACTACGTCAGCTACGGCCTGATTTCCCGTGAGGTGGAGCGCGTCGATTCCGGCTACCGCTCAGCGTTCTCCGTCCAGTCCTCGCTGGTGATGTATCCGATTCACGCCTTCGGGTCAGAGGACCAACGCCAGAAATACCTGCCCAAACTGCGGTCGGGGGAATTCGTCGGCTGCTTCGGCCTGACCGAACCGGATGCCGGTTCCGATCCGGCGTCCATGCGTACGCGTGCGAAGAAGGTCGATGGCGGCGTTCTGCTCAACGGGTCAAAAACCTGGATCACCAACGCCCCGATCGCCGATGTTTTGATCGTCTGGGCCAAGGATGATGCCGGCGACATTCGCGGCTACATCCTGGAACGCGGCATGGCCGGCCTGACGCAGCCCAAAATCGAGGGCAAATTCTCGCTGCGCGCGTCCGTCACCGGCATGATCATGATGCAGGACGTATTCGTTCCGGATGAGAACATGCTGCCCAACGTCAAGGGGCTGCGCGGCCCGTTCTCCTGCCTGAACAACGCCCGCTACGGCATCGCCTGGGGCGCCCTGGGTGCCGCCGAGTTCTGCTGGCACGCGGCGCGCGACTACACCCTGCAACGCATGATGTTCGGCCGCCCGCTGGCCGCGACTCAACTCGTGCAGAAAAAGCTGGCCGACATGCAAACCGAGATCACCCTCGGCCTTCACGCCGTCCTCCGGCTCGGTCGCCTCATGGACGATCACGACGCCGCACCTGAGATGATCAGCCTGCTGAAGCGCAACAACTGCGGCAAGGCTTTGGATATTGCCCGTGTCGCCCGCGATATGCACGGCGGCAACGGCATCGTCGATGAGTACCATGTCATCCGCCATGTCATGAACCTGGAGACGGTCAACACCTACGAGGGAACGCACGACGTACATGCGCTGATCCTCGGGCGCGCGCAGACCGGGATTTCAGCGTTCGGCGGGTAACGCCATCCCGCA